>URPL01000016.1 GCA_900549725.1 uncultured Eubacteriales bacterium
CCGACTGCGCCGCCTCGTTTTTTGTTTTTTTCTTCTTTTTTGTTTTTACCTTTTCAATGTTTCCGGTTTTGCGGCCGATCTGCAGCCGCGACCAAAGAATTACAGATGTTTGCCCGGGAATGCCGAGCAGAAAAATGGTGAATATATCATACTTTAAAAGAAGAATATAAATTGTGATCAGCGTTGACCAAATCAAAACGGAGATAATAATATAGTTCCATTTCCCCTTGCCCCAAATCGAGTTGAATACAAGCGCAACCACAGAAGAAACAGGCACGGCAACCAAAAACGACTGCCACAGATTTTTGCCGGAAACGGAGGTGCCGAGAAAGAACACAAACACTGCCAAAAACCACACAATGACAATTGCCATGAGGGTGATAATGAGATGATTGCGCTTTTTGTTGGCAATTTCTTCAGAGGTTTTTACAGCCTCCTCCGGCCTGTGTTCCTCCAGCAGATAATCAACGGTAACGGAGAACTGATCCGCAATTTTTTTCAGGATAACAATATCCGGAACCGATTCTCCGCGCTCCCATTTGGAGACGGCTTTGTCCGTGTAGTTCAGCTGTTCGGCAAATTCCGCCTGTGTCATGTGCGCGGCATTGCGCAGGCGGACGATATTTTTTCCGATATTTTGACGAATATCCTTCATTTTCGGCGCGGTTCTCCTCTCTACCGCCGGTAGAGTTGCCTAATTTTCCTCTACTTGGACGGTTCTTTTCTGTTTACAAAATCGATGGCGCGGTTTCTTGCATTTTACTAAAAACGGATTATACTGATTTCCGGAAGATGTTGCGAATGCGCTGCAAAAACGCCGAAAAAAGGCGGGGTGAGCTGCGTTGCTCTTCGGGCAGAGCCGCTTGCTCTGCTTTTTGACGGAGGCTGCGCGCTTTTTTCCGCTTCGTAAGTGCCGCAGCGTCAGTATAGCATATTCCGTGCAAAATTGCAAGCCATTGTTTTGTGCCGTTTTGGTGCTTATTTTCCGAAAATCGGCAGGCGGGACTTGCTTTTTGTGAAATCCGCCGCGCCGCACTTTTTCCGAAAGGCGGCATTGCCCCGTTCTTTGAGCACGGGATCCCAGACGTGCCTTTCCGACATTTACCGCACGATATTATTAAAATAGCTTAGTTTTGAAAAAAAGGAGAAATGAGATGTTTCATAAGAAAGTAGTGCATGCACCGGTTCGCCCGTTTTCCTCCATTCGGGAAATGCTCAGCCTTGCCGTGACGGAGGACGGCAACAAAATCGCATATAAATTCAAGCAGAAGGACGGCAGCATTGCCGAGGTTTCCTATCGCCGGTTTTACAATACCGTGGAAGCGCTTGGCGCAGCTCTTGCCGAGATGGGATACGGCAAGAGCCACATTGCCTGCATCAGCGAAAACCGCTATGATTGGATCTGCGCATATCTGACGGTGCTGCAGTCCGCCGGAGTATATGTGCCGGTCGACAAGGAGCTACCGGCTGATAACAAGGTTTTTTTGGTGAACAACAGCGAAAGCGAGGTTGTTTTCATCAGCGGCAGGCAGGCGCAATGGGTGCGTGAGAATCATGAAAAAATGCCGGGCGTGAAATGCTATATCTGCTTTGATGCCGAAGAGGACGACGAGCTGATTCTTTCTTATCAAAAGCTTTTGCAAAAGGGCGAGGTGCTTGATAAAACGGCATATGATGCTCTGCACAGCGATCCCCAGGAGCTGAAAATGCTGGTGTATACCTCCGGCACAACGGGCATTGCAAAGGGGGTCATGCTTTCCGAGCACAATCTTTGCAGCAGCGTATACTATGGTCTTCAGGTTTCCCAGATTTATGATACCGGGCTTTCCATTTTGCCGTATAACCACACCTATGAGTCGGTTTGTGATATTTTGGTCAACATTCATTTTCATGCAACGATCTGTATCAATGCGGTGATGAAGGATCTTGTCAAGGATATGCAGCTGTATCATCCGACCAATATTTATATGGTGCCTGCCGTTGCGGAATTTATCTATTCCAATATCATGCGCAACCTCAAAAAGCAGGATAAGCTCAAAACCTTTGAAAAGGGAGTGAAGCTTTCCCGCGCTGCGCTGAAACTCGGCATTGATCTGCGGCCGAAGCTGTTCCGCGAGCTGCATGTGCTCTTCGGCGGAAGGCTGCGCAAGATCGTCTGCGGCGGCGCGCCGATCCGCCCGGAGATCGGTGAATTTTTCGGGGATATCGGCATTGCACTGACCGGTGGCTACGGCATTACGGAATGCTCTCCGCTTGTGAGCGTCAACGATGAAAACTGCAATGATTACCACACCGTCGGTCACCGGCTGGCGTGCCTTGAATGGTCTATTGATGAGCCGAACGAAGAGGGCATCGGCGAGATATTGGTCAAGGGCGATGTTGTGATGCTCGGCTATTATAAAATGCCGGAGCAGACCGCGGAGGCAATGCGCGGCGGCTGGTTCCACACGGGCGACTACGGCTATATCACGCCGGACGATCAGCTTGTGATCACCGGCAGAAAGAAAAATCTCATCGTGCTTGATAACGGAAAAAATGTTTATCCCGAAGAGATTGAAAACCTGATCATGCGCGTCGAATGTGTGCAGGAGGTTGTCGTTTTCGGCGTGAAGAACGAAAAGGGGGATGAGCATTCCCTCGGTGCGGAGGTGTATCTCAATACGCCGACGCCGGAAAAAGAGGTGAAAGATCTCATTGCCAAGGAGCTGCAGGATCAGCCGACCTATAAAAAGATTTCCAAGGTGGTTGTGCGCGACGAGCCGTTTGAAAAGACCACCAGCAATAAGATCATCCGCCCCAAACGCGACTGAGCGAAACCGGGGAGACTATGCAAGAGAATCGCCTGCGCGGTTCTCTTGCTTTTTTTCGATTTCTTTGCTACAATAGTAAAAACGCCCCATAGGGAAAAAGGAAACTGCAAGCCATGAAGAAAAACACTGTAAAACGCCGCCCGATGCGCTGGAAAAAGCCGCCGCGCTTTTTATATTTCATCGGAATTTTGTATGCACGGCTGATGATTCAGCTGAAATACCGCGTGAAAATCGACCGCACGGGCTTAAAAGGTATGCGCGGCCCCTGCCTTGTGCTCTCTCCGCATTTATCCGATCAGGATCATTGGCTGGTCGGGCTTGCCATGCTGCCGCATCGGCCGACCTTTGTTCTCTCGGCGCATTTCATGGCAAACCCGAAGCTGCGGCCCGTGCTTCGGATGATGCATTGCATCTCCAAAAAAATGTTTTGCCCGGATCTTTCCACCATTCTGAACATCATGCGTGCCAGGGAGGCAGGCTGCAGCATCGTTTTGTTTCCCGAGGGGCGGCTGCCCTGCGTTCCGGTGACGGATCCCGTCACCGAGGGGACGGCGCAGCTTATCCGTAAACTTTGCGTTCCCGTTTATGTGGTGCATGCCGCGGGCGCTGCGCTCACATTTCCGAAATGGGCGGAGCATCCGCGCCGCGGAGAAATTCATATCAGTGGCGCAAAGCTGTTTGATGCGGAGCAGCTTGCGGATATGACCGATGCCGAGATTGAAAGTGCCGTCGGCGCAGCACTGCGCCATGACGAGCTTGCGCTTTGCAAAGACATTGCATTTCATGCCAAAGCATGTGCCAAAGGCGCTGAAAATATTCTTTATCACTGCCCGCATTGCAATGAGGAATATACCATACAAACCGAAGACGACCGTATTTTCTGCTCCGCCTGCGGCTTTTCCGCTTCAATCGACGCCAAAGGATATCTCGACGGCGCACATTTTAACAATATTATCGATTGGTATGCATGGCAGGGTGAGCAGCTTGCGGCACAGCACCCGGTTTTACAGGCGCATATGACGCTGGACGCCGTCGGAGATGACGGGAACATGCACAGAGGCATCGGCAAAGGCGAGGCTCGCATGGATGAGACGACATTTTCCTTTGCGGGCGAGGCGTTCGGAAAACCGTTTTCATTTTCTCTGCCGCTTTCAAAGGTCGGCACTTTCCCGCTGACCACGGGCAAATGGTTTGATTGCTATGTGGAAAAGCGCCAATATCGATTTTTGCCGCCGCGAGGCGCAGAGGTTGCAAAATGGGCGCAGTATGCCGATGTTTTGCGGGCGGAGCGGCTTTGTGCCGACGGAAAAACCGTCTGAAAAAGCGATGATAAAAAGAAGAGGGCTTTCCTGCTTTTTGCGGGAAGGCCCTCTTTTCGGATTTAGTTATTCGCTGCGCAGGGAGACAACCGGGTCCTTCTTCGCGGCAATTTTTGCGGGGATAAGCCCGGCAATGAGCGTCAGTCCCACGGAAACGGCAACCAGAATCAGCGCTGCCAAAGGCGGCAGATAGGCGGTTATGGAATCAATGTGGGTCAAAGAGCGGACCGCTAAATTGATCGGCAGACAGAGCAGCACCGTTGCGCCGATGCCGATTGCGCCTGCAGTCAGCCCGATCATCATGGTTTCCGCATTGAACACACGGGAAACATCGGCTTTGGAGGCGCCGATTGCGCGCAGAATGCCGATTTCTTTCGTGCGCTCCAAAACGGAAATATAGGTGATAATGCCGATCATGATGGATGATACCACAAGCGAGATTGCCACAAAGGCAATCAGCACATAAGAGATCGCATTGATCACGGTGGTAACGGAGGACATGATCAGCGCCACATAATCGGTATATTCGATTTTGTCTTCCTCAGCGGAACTTTCGTTGTAGGCGCTGATGGCGTCTGCAATCGCATCCTTATCCGCAAAGCTGTCGGCATAAAGGCGAATCACCGCAGGGGAGGCGGTGTCTGCAGCGCCGAAGAGCGCAAGGTTATCCTCAAGCGTAGAGGAGGAGGTGCCGCTTGGCATTTGCGTATCATAATAGGAAACCAAGGTTGCATCGTCCGCGGCAGAGAGCATTTGATCAAAAGCTGCGGCGGTTTTTGCATTTTCCTCGGCAGCGCTGCCGCCCGCATAGTTTTTCCGGTACAGCTCGGCCGCTTCCGATTTTGCGGTTGCCTGCAGCTGTGATTGAAGCGCCGCATCGGAGAGGGAAGAGAGATAGGTCATTGCCGCTTGTTGGCTCATGGAGGTTTTTTGCGTCCAGGCATTTAGAATATAGCCGATTTGCGCCTGCTTTGTCGGCAGATTCTGCAGAATTGCCGCAACGAGGCGGTCGGATTCTGCATCATTTGGCGTTGTGCGGATTTCCTCAAGCGTTGTCTTGGCATTGTTTTTATATTGCGCCAGCACCGTTTCGCGCACGGTATCGCGTAAAAGTTTCTGCACCTCTTCATCGCTGTAAGAGGAAAGATAGCTCAAAACGCTTGCGGCGTTGGAGCCGTAGTATTGCGAAATGAGCTGCTCCATTGCTTCGCGCGTCTGATAGGGCGCCAAATATTCTTCCAGCGTTTTTTCCAAGGTTTCTTCGCTCGGTGTTGCAAGAATCGACTCATACAGCGCGGTTTTATCCTCATCGCTCAGCGATTTCGCATAGGAAAGAAACGCTTCTTTTTTCTCTGCGTCGCTCAGTTCTTTCGGCGTATCGATCGTGAAGGGCAGCCCGCTGAGCACGTCGAAATTTTCGTTTTCCGCTGCACTTTGCGCCTTGTAGACGGAGGAGGCTGCGGTGTGGTCGATCAGCTTTTTCCCCAGCGCCGCCGTATAGTAAAGCGACCCGGTCAGCGGGGCGGAGGCAGCGCCCTCACTTGGGCGCACAATGCCGACAATGCGGCATTTTATCCCGTTTTTGATCAGCATTTCGAGCAGGTCGTCGCCCTCTTTGACATAGTCGAAAATGCCGTCGCCGTTCGCGTCCGTATAGCGGTCAACGCGCGGCAGAATCTGAAAGCTGACTTCGGTGATCGCATCATAGGAAAAGGAGCGCTCCGTAATTTCAATGGGCTTTCCGGAGTAGGCGTTTGCCATGATATCATTCATTTCCGCTTCGCTGACCAGTCCCATGGCATACAGCGCAAGGTCGGTCACGGTGTTGTTTTTGTTCAGCACCAAAACCATCTCATCCTCACTTTGCGGCCAGCGCCCGTATACGCAGCCGTAGGCGGAGGTGATCGCATCGCTGACGGAGGCATCGCCCTCTTTTCCGCTGAGCAGCTCTCCGAACACGGAATAGGAGGAAAACTGCTGCCCCATCATCTGTGTGCTTGCGTTTTGTGCAGTGCCTTCTTCGGCAGCGGGCGTGCTTTGAAATTTTGCGGCAAGATCGCACAGGCGGTATTTTCCGTCGGCATCCATAACATAGGTGTCATAAGCAAGATCGTAGCCGTATTGTATGTCGCTGACATGCTGATAGAGGTCCGTTGTGGCTGTGGACGCATCACTCTCGCGGCGGAGAAATTCAGAAAAGGCTTCCATGTTGTTTTCGGTCTGATTTGTGTTCAAAAATGAATTCATCAGCTCGTACATCACGGGGTTGCTGTATACGGCGCCGTCGGGATAATCGGATGCGTCCTGTGCCGAGTCATGCGTTTTTTGCAGTGCCGTAATCATGCCGGAGAGGTCGGTCTGCCGGCGCGTGATCTCAATGGGATAGGACGACATGGTGTCCTTTTGCACATCGGTGATATACTGTGTCACACCGGTGGAAAGGGAAAGAATCAGGGCAATGCCGATAATACCGATGCTGCCCGCAAACGCCGTGAGCAGGGTGCGCCCTTTTTTTGTCAGAAGATTCTGAAAGGAGAGCCCGAGCGCCGTTGCAAGCGAAAGTGCTTTTTTTCGCTGCTTCTTCTGCACGGGCGCTTCTTTCGGCTTGGTCGGAGTGTAGGTGTTTGTATCGCCGACGATCTGCCCGTCGAGCAGGCGCACGATGCGGCCTGCATATTCGTTTGCGAGCGCGTCGTTGTGGGTCACCATAATGATGAGCTTGTCTTTGGAGATTTCCCGCAAAAGATCCATGATCTGCACGCTGGTTGCGCTGTCAAGCGCCCCCGTCGGCTCATCGGCAAGCAAAATATCCGGGTTATTGACAAGCGCGCGGGCAATGGCAACGCGCTGCATCTGCCCGCCGGACATCTGACCGGGCTTTTTGTGCAGCTGATCACCAAGACCGACTTTTCTCAGCGCCTCTTCCGCGCGCTGTCGCCGCTGCTTTTTTGAAATGCCGCTGAGCGTCATTGCAAGCTCCACATTTGCCAAAACGCTTTGGTGCGGAATCAGATTATAGCTTTGAAACACAAAGCCGATGGAGCGGTTGCGGTAAACATCCCAATCGCCGTCTTTGTATTGCCCGGTCGAAATACCGTTGATGCTAAGATCGCCTTTGTCATAGCGGTCCAGCCCGCCGATGAGATTGAGCAGCGTTGTTTTACCGCAGCCGGAAGGCCCGAGAATTGCCACGAATTCGTTTTCGCGAAAGCAAAGGTCAATGTCCTTCAGCGCCTGCACGACCGTATCGCCCGCGCGATAGCTTTTCCAAATATTTTTCAGTTCCAGCATTGCATAGTTCCTTTCTGTAATATCGGAATTATACCCTTTTTCCCCTGGGGCGTCAATTGCGCTGCGCAAGAATTTACAAACGCCTGAAAATGGTTTACAAACCGGACAAAAAACCAACCGTTTTGAATACAATTATGTTGTCCGTAGGGAGCGCAACCTGTACAAGAATCAGAATCCGCACATACACCTGCTCCGGATGCGGATACAACGAGAGCAGGCTTCTCAAAGCAACAGGACACAACTATGTTGACGGAATTTGTACAAGATGCGACCTTTATCTCGATGATCTTCCGGGAGGGTGTTTATGATGTATACGGTGAATCTCCGGATATTCGGCAGGTCGGCAGGCAGGGGCATGAAGGCATTGGGTTTGTGTGCCGAAACGGCTATTTTTCCGGAGCAACGGTGAGCTTGCTCTGTATACAACCATGACGCGCGGATTCTTTACAACTATGCTGCTTTTTTCGACGGCGAAAAATTTGCGCCGAACGAAAAGATCACAGCGAACAGCCCGCGGATTTTCTATCGGTTTATCCGATATGGCGCGGTTGTATCGCGCAGAAAAACAAAAATAAAGCATATGCAAAAATGCAGCCTCTCGGCGTCTCTTCGCCAAGGGGCTGTATTTTTTACCCGTTACTTTTTCAAAGAGCGGCGCAGCGCGGCAAAAAGCGCGTCCTCGCCTGCGTCGCGGAGCAAAGTGAGATAGTCCTCCAGCTGTTTTGCGGTGTCGGGATGCATGCGGATGCGGTCGCGGCGGCGTTCAAAATAGGCAAGCGGCGCCCCGTCGGTATATGCTTTGCCGAGATAGGTTTTAGAGGCGGCAATGCGGTCGCACACCATTTCGCACAGATATTTCTGCGGCATCGGCACCGGTACAAGCCCCGGCCCACCCGGCACATAGTCGGACCAATATTCAAAATGATGGCGGTTGCGCCCTTTGTGGTGCAGCCATGCCGAAGAATAGCCGTATTTGCGGCGCGCATCTTCGTTCGGAGAGTGAGAGCCGTCGGTATAAAAGCGGGTGCCTTCAAAAAATTCCGTCGGAGAGAATTTGGAAAGATCGTGCACAAGCCCGCGCCACGGAATGCCAGCGCGCACGCAATGGCAGAAAACGCAATGCCGATGGTGGCAGATCGTGCGCAGGTGCTTTAGGGGGTGATATTTCATTTTGATTTCCTCGCAGTGTCATTTTCGGGCGCGGGGTCATATGCGGAGTTTGCATATTTTTGCAGCGCTTGCATAAGCTCCCGCCGCTGCAAAAGCGTAAAATGTGTGCCGTCGCTTCCGAAAAGCTCGACCATTTGCGCCGAGCCGCCGCCCGCGCGAATCGTGCGATGCGACCATGTGCGAAGCTTATCCCACGGGATTGTCTTTTTGCGGAAGAATTGCCGATAGGAGACGGCGATCTCGTCAAAGCAAACGACCGCGAAGCTTTGCAAGGCAATCACGGCAGCAATCGCAAAGACAACGCCCGCAATGCAGGCATCGGGAATGCGATGCAACACAAGGCTCACCGCGGCGTATCCCAAAGAAAGCGCCGAAAAAGCGCAGGACAAAACGCGGCTGCTTGTGCTTGCCTGTTCGTAATATTTCATCATCCGTCACTCCTTGTTCTGTCAATTGCAAGCGGGATTATTCGTGCGGGATGCCGTGGGTCGGCGCGTGGGGATGGCGCTTTTTGAGCGGGATATAGTCGCGGTGCTGCTGCACATTTTTATAGGCGGGGCGGATGATCTTCCCGGCATTGATCAGCTCCTCCATGCGGTGTGCCGACCAGCCGACAACACGCGCCGTGGCAAACAGTGGGGTGAACAACTCCAGCGGCAGACCGAGCATGCTGTAAACAAAGCCGCTGTAAAAGTCAACATTGGCACTGACGCCTTTATAAATGCTGCGTTGCTCGGCAATAAGACGTGCCGCAATGCGTTCCACATCGGCATACAGGCGATATTCCGCCTGCCGCCCTTTTTCGCAGGAGAGCTTTTCCACAAAGCGCTTGAAAATCTGCGCGCGCGGGTCGGAAAGGGAATAGATCGCATGGCCCATGCCGTAAACAAGCCCGGTGCGGTCAAATGCCTCTTTGTGCAGAATTTTATCGATATAGGCGGTCAGCTCCGCCTCATTGCTCCAATCCTTCACATTTGTCTTGATATCTTCGAACATTCTAACGACCATGATATTCGCGCCGCCGTGCTTCGGCCCTTTGAGGGAACCGAGGGAGGCAGCCATGGTGGAATAGGTGTCGGAACCGGAGGAGGTGACGACATGCGTAGTAAATGTGGAATTGTTGCCGCCGCCGTGCTCTGCATGCAAGATCAGGGCAAGGTCGAGCAGCTGTGCTTCAAGTGCGGTATACTGCTGGTCCGGGCGCAGAAGATGCAGAATACATTCCGCGGTGGAAAGGGTTGGGTCGGGCTCATGAATGATGAGGCTGCCGCCCATATGATAATGATGATATGCCTGATAGTTATAAACGGCAAGCAGCGGAAATTCCGAAATCAGCTGCAGGCATTGGCGCAGCACATTGGGCAGGGAAATATCATCGGCCCGCGTATCGTAGGTATACAGCATCAAAACGCTTCTCGCCATGGCGTTCATAATATCGCGGCTCGGCTTTTTCATGATGATATCGCGCACAAAATTGGGCGGAATGCAGCGATAGGTACCCAAAATACGGCGGAACGCCGTAAGCTCCTTTTGGCTGGGCAATGCGCCGAAGAGCAAAAGATAGGTCGTTTCCTCAAAGCCGAAGCGATTGTCGGCAATAAATCCGTTGATCAGGTCCTCGACATTATAGCCGCGGTAAAACAGCTTGCCGTGGCAGGGCACCATTGTGCCGTCCGGCGCCTTTTCTTTGGCATGCACCTCGGAAATTTCGGTCAGCCCCGTGAGAACGCCGTTGCCCTGCAAATCGCGCAGACCGCGCTTGACGGAATATGTATCGTAAAGGGCGGGGTCGATTCCGCCGTTGACGCGCGCTTCGTTTGCCAGGGTTTCAATGGCGGGCGTCACACGGGAAAAATCTCTGTCCTTCATAGCTTGCATCCTTTCCATCCTTTCATTGCCGTATTTTCTTCTGTTCAGTTTACCATAAAATTATGAATGCAAAATTTCCGCTGTGCAAACCCCGTGTGAATTGCACGGCGGCATTTTTTGATTTTTCCTGCCGAAATCATTGCAAAAGCTATGGTGAATATGGTAAAATGGCAGTGTTATCATATACAGCATGTCTTGAAAGGAATTACGATATGGCTATGGACCAGTTTGCGGGAATTGCCGCAAAAGGAATCGGCGGCAATGCCGCATTGCTTTGCGACCCCCTGCCCGTGCCGCACACGCCCGCGCCCTGCACACTTTGCTTCGGTGAGGAAACACCGCTTGCCCCCGTACCCGATCTTTCGGATGCCGGGCAGCTGAAGGAGGCGCTTTGCACGCTTAGAAAGAATATGGCGCCGTTTTTGCGGGATCTTTCCGCGCTGCCGCAGCCGCGCCGCCGCACGGTGCTGCGTGATTTTACTCTGGATGGAAAAGCAATTACCCTGCCGCATTACGGTGCGCCCGTCGGCGCTGCAACGCAGATATATAAAACGACATTTTCGTATCAAAAAACGCCGGGAAAGCTGCAATATCTGTGCCTTGAAGGGGTTGATTATATTGCGCAGGTGCTGCTCAACGGCAGCTTTGTGCTTTGCCATGAGGGTTTTTTTGCAGCATTTGAGGGAGAGATTACAAATCAGCTGCGCGACGGAGAGAATGAACTTGTCATCCTCGTGAAAAATGACTATATTTTTCAAGGTAACGATAATGATCAGGGCGGCAGCTTTGCCGGAGATAAGCTCTATGCCGCAACGGGGCTTGGCTGGGATGACCCGAACATGGGATGGCATCATTGCCCGCCTGGCATGGGCATTTGGGGCGAGGTCGCCGTTGAGGAGAGGCCGCGCATTTTTGTAAACGACGTGTTTGTCCGCCCGCTGCCGCAAAGCGCCGAAGCGGAGATTTGCGCCGAGATTTACAGCGATGATTACGCGGGGCGCCAAATCAAGCTTTGGTATACCGTGGAGCCGAAAAACTTTGAGGGGGATTCCGTTGCAAGCGGCGCCTATATGCCAGTGACCTCTCTTTATGTGGGCAGGGGCGACAGCCTGACGGAATCGGCGCTTGCCGGCAGCCTCGGCTCAGAGATTCCGCTTTTGTGCAGGCACGGTATCAATGTCTATACTTTCCGCGTTCCCATGGGAGACTTTCGCACCTGGACGCAAAGCGCCCCGTATCTATATGCGGCGCGCGTACGCGTTGAAGAAGAGGGGCTTGACGAGCGCCGTACCGTTTTCGGCATGCGTACCTTCACGCAGGACACGGAACAGGAGCCAAAGGGCATGTTTTATCTCAACGGCACACCGCTGAGGCTGCGCGGGGCAAACACCATGGGCTTTGAGCAGCAGGATGTGCTGCGCGGTGATTTTGAGCAGCTGATCGACGATATTCTGCTTGCAAAGCTTTGTAATATGAATTTTCTGCGTCTGACGCAGCGCCCCGTGCAGCAGGCAGTTTACGAGCATTGCGATATGCTCGGGCTTTTGGTGCAGACGGATCTGCCGCTGTTCGGCGTGATGCGGCGCACCAAGGTGCCGGAAGGGATTCGCCAGGCTGAGGAGATGGAGCGCCATATCCGCAGCCATCCGAGCGCGGTGCTCATCAGCTATGTCAACGAGCCTTTCCCCAATGCCAACAACGAGCCGCATCGCCACCTGCGCCGCGAAGAATTACTGGAATTTTTTAAGGCATGCGACATTGTGGTGCACCTGCAAAACCCGGACAGGGTGATCAAGCATATCGACGGCGATTATGACCCGCCCTGCGAGAGCATGCCGGATAACCATTGCTATCCCATGTGGTATAACGGGCACGGGATTGATATCGGGCGGCTGAATAAGGGCGAATGGCTCAGCGTGAAGCCCGGCTGGTATTACGGCTGCGGCGAGTTCGGCTCGGAGGGGCTGGACAGCGAGCAGGTGATGACAAAATACTATCCGAAGGAATGGCTGCGCGAGCCGTTTGACCCGAACAATATTGTCCGCGCGCAGACGGGGCTGTTTTACGGCATGTTTTACGATGCGCAGAATACCAGGGCGGATTGGGTTGCGCAGAGCCAGCGCTATCAGGCGCTTGCCACTAAGCTGATGACCGAGGCATTCCGCCGCGATGACCGCATGGCGACCTTTGCAATTCATCTTTTCATCGATGCCTTCCCGAGCGGCTGGATGAAGACCATTATGGATTGCGACCGCATTCCGAAGGAGGCTTATTTTGCCTATCGTCATGCACTTTCCCCCGTGCTGTTGAGCCTGCGCTCGGATCGCTTTGCGTATTATTGCGGCGAACAGGTACGTATTGAGAGCTATCTGTGCAATGATACATGCAGAGAGGATGCCTGCCGCATTCGCTATGAGCTTTATGAAGACGGAAAGTGCATCGGCGCCTGTGAGCAGGCGGCTGCTTTGCAGAAGAATAAAGCGGCATATGCCGGCGAATGTGTTTTCTCCGCGCCGCAGGTTGCGGATAGGGCGCATTATACGCTGCGCGCCGTTTTACTTACCGTGGACGGAGAGGCGCTGAATGAAAACAGCTTTGAATTCGACGTATTTTGCCATGTTGCAATCCCGCAGAACCAGAAGGTAACGCTTTTAACGGGGCTTTCGGCCGGGGAGCATACCGTTGCAGGGCACACCGTGCATGTGAAAAACTGCGCAATGCTCCCTGTGCATTTTGTTTCGCGCCGCACGGGCCATAAGGCGGTGCAGGGCTTTGCGCCGAATGATTTCCGCTTTTTCTATGATGCAAAGCTTGACCGCATTGCACCCCTTTGCGATCGCACCTTTACCGCCGAAGGGGCAAAGCCGATTCTGCTTTCCTGCAACACCGATGAAAACGGGAACTGGGGTCCTGCATTTGCCGCTGCCGAATTCGAAGAAAACGGGCAGCGCACCGTGGTCTGCACGGTGGATCTGCGGCTTGAAAACCCGGTTGCTGAGCGATTTTTGGCAGCGATTCTGGCAGAATAAAGGAAGCGGCTTTGGCATACGGTAATAAAGCAACATAAAACGGGAGGTTTTTGTGATGAAAGTATTACTCATCAACGGCAGCCCTCATGCAAACGGTTGCACGGCGGCAGCCCTGGCAGAGCTTTGCGGGACGCTTGAGCTCTGCGGACTGGAAACGGAGGTTTATCACATCGGCACAAGGCCCATCAGCGGCTGCATTGCCTGCCATGCCTGCGCAAAACTCGGAAAATGCGCCGTTGACGACGGGGTAAACACGCTGATTGCACGGCTGGACGAATTTGATGCGCTTGTGGTCGGCTCACCCGTTTATTACGCGGGGCCCGCGGGGCAGCTTTGCGCATTTTTGGATCGCTTGTTTTATGCGGGCGGGGCGCATCTTGCGGGAAAGCCCGCGGCATGCGTTGTTTCCTGCCGCCGCGGCGGGGCAAGCGCTGCGTTTGATCGGCTCAATAAGTATTTTACGATCAACTCCATGCCCGTGATTTCCTCGCAATATTGGAATCAGGTACACGGCTCAACGCCCGAGCAGGTACGCAAAGACCTGGAGGGCATGCAAACCATGCGCACCTTAGGCAAAAACATGGCGCTTTGGCTGCAAAATTAGGCATGCGGCAGGCAGATGGGGGTCACCCCCGCAGCGGCTGAAGCGCGCCGGCGCACCGACTTTATCCGCGACTGAAAAATTCCGGGCACGCTTTGAGGGGAGGGAGCTTTGTGCAGATCGATTCGTTGCTTTTGCGGTATACCCTGCCGCGGGAGGCGGAGCGTGCGCTGTCTCTGCAGCGCACATCGGCGGGCGCAGAGCTCCTTTTTTCGCCCGCGGGGCAGCGGTGCGCTCTCCCGCAGGATGCGGCGCAGGCATTGCTTGCACAGATTCGGGCGTTTCCGCTTGCGCGATGGTGTGAAGCGTATCGGACGACGCCTGTAAACGATATGTGTGAGAGCGGCTTTTCGCTTTTTTGCAACGGCAAGCTGTATTCCGCGGGGCAAAATGCTTTCCCGCGGGATTTTGCGGCATTTTTGCAGCTGTTTTCTCCGTTTTGCGCCCTGCTTCCCAAAAAATGGATTTTGCATGCGGAAATTGATTCTGCCTACGGGCTCCCCCTGCATGCGTATCTTGACAGCGGAATGAAGAAGCCGCCCGCTTCCTTGCGCCGTGAAATTATCTGCGATGCGGCGGCGGGGACGGTGCTGTTTTCGGGGAAACGCTATCCCTGCGCGTTTTTGCAAATGCAGGCATTGCTTTGCACTGTGGCACAGCTTTGTGTGCGGGACGCCTTTGTGCCGCAAACGGAGCGGCAGCGCCTGCTTGCGACCGCCGTGACACTGGTCTATGCGGACGGAGCAAAGGCGTGCTTTTCTTTACCCTATGAGAAAAATGCTGCGCTGCGTGCACAGGTGCTTGCGCCGCAGTTCCAAAGCATATTTCGGCAGCCCCCGCTGTATGAGCGTATGCTGCCGCTTCCGGGCGAGCGTGTCTGCCGCTGTCTGCGCGTGGAATTTGAGCCGCGCGCGGAGAAGAGCTATCTCTATCTTGAAAACGGCATCGGCGCAAAGACGGGTGATTTTGCGGTCGTGCCCGTTGCAAAATACGGGGAAAAAGAGCGCATCGCGCGCATCATCGCCATTGAGGAATATCCGGTGCATCTTTTGCCGCTGCCTGCGGAAAAGCTGCGCAGCGCTTTGCGCATTTGCATTGACCCGGAGTATGCCGTGCGCCCTTGCCCCGTGAGCGGTACGGAGACGGATGCGGTACATTGCACACAGCTGCAGCGCAGGCTGTTTACATTTTCCCTCGGAGGACAAACGGAAAATCCGCAGCTTGAAGAACAGCGCCTTCTGTGTGAGAGATGCTACTTTCATCGGGATCTGCCGCCGTTTTAACATCGGCGCGGCAAAGGCTCTTCCTGCGAAAAGATTGCGCAAAAATCGACGGCGGCGGTTGACAAGCGGTGCCGAGTTATGCTATACTACACCCGTAGGCAATTTTTAATTCGGCACCGGATGTCGGAAAGATTGCAAAATGAAAGCCGCACGGCTGTCGTCGCGCTGCCGTTTTGCGTCTTACCGTCGCCGGTAAGGCTTTTTTGTTATGAGGTGGCACAATGGAGCAGGTTCGTTTTTTTGATGCGGAGAACAGCGCGCTTGCATCCGTTGCCGCTCCGTTTTTAAAAATCAGCGGCTTTCTTCCCGAGCGCGGAAAACAATACAGTGTGATTCCCGGTTTATGTGATGTGCATGTGCATTTCAGAGAACCGGGTTTTTCTTATAAGGAAACGATTCAAAGCGGCTCGGCTGCGGCTGCGCGCGGGGGGTATACGGCGGTTTGCACAATGCCAAATCTCAGTCCCGCGCCTGATACGGCGGAGCACCTGAGGGCGCAGCTTTCTCTGATTAAGCGTGACGCCCGTGTGCGCATTTATCCGTATGGCACGATCACGCGCGGTGAGGCAGGCAAACAGCTTTCCGATATGGAGGCGCTGGCGCCCCGGGTCATAGCTTTTTCCGATGACGGCAGAGGCGTGCAGAGCGATGCGATGATGGAGCGGGCGATGAAAAGGGCAAAATCGCTTGGGAAAATGATCGTAGCCCATTGCGAGGACAATTCTCTTCTTCGCGGCGGCTATATTCACAGCGGGGCATATGCGCGGGCGCACGGGCATGCGGGAATTTGCTCCGAGTCGGAATATCGGCAGCTTGCGCGCGATCTTGCCTTGGTGCAAAAAACGGGCTGCGCTTATCATGCCTGCCATATTTCCGCCAAGGAAAGCGTCGCACTGATACGGGATGCGAAAAAAAGCGGGCTGGATGTCAGCTGCGAAACGGCGCCGCATTATCTCGTGCTCACCGAGGCGGATCTGCAGGAGCACGGGCGCTTTAAGATGAACCCGCCGCTGCGTGAAGAAGCAGACCGACTGGCGCTGCTTGAGGGCACTGCGGACGGAACGATTGATATGATAGCAACGGACCATGCGCCGCACAGCGCCGCGGAAAAGGCAAAGGGGCTTGCCGGCAGCGCCATGGGCGTTGTGGGGCTGGAATGTGCGTTTGCCGTTTTGTATACGCATCTTGTAAAAAGCGGCATTCTTTCCATGGAGCGCTTGCTCACCCTGATGTCGGCCGCGCCGAAAAAACGCTTCGGCATTTCCACGGGGAAGGATTTTGCCGTGTTTGAAACCGCGCAGCCGTATCGCATCGACCCCGCGGAATTTGTCTCCATGGGCCGCGCAACGCCGTTTGAGGGAATGCAGGTATACGGCAGATGTATTTTAACCGTTGCAAATGGGAAGATTGTGTATCGGGAGGGAAAGAAATGAAAGAAGAAATGATGCAGATCCTTGAAAACGAACCGATTGCAAAAAACACCTATGAAATGGTGCTGCAGGGAGATATTTCGGAAATTAAAATGCCTGGGCAGTTTGTAAATCTGGCGCTCCCCGGATTTTTTCTGCGCCGCCCGATTTCCGTGTGCGATGCCGCCGGGGACCGCCTGACGCTGATTTATAAGGTCGTTGGGCACGGCACGGAGGAAATGGCAAAGCTGCTGCCCGGCGCGCGTCTCTCTGTTTTAACCGGTCTTGGCAGAGGCTTTAATACGGCAAAAAGCGGAGAGAACCCGCTGCTCATCGGCGGCGGTGTGGGTGTGCCGCCGCTGTATTTTCTTTGCAAAGCGCTGCTGAAAAAGGGCGCGTCCGTTTGCGCTGTGCTCGGGTTCAATACAGCCGAGGAGGTAT
Source organism: uncultured Eubacteriales bacterium (assembly GCA_900549725.1). Taxonomy (GTDB): domain Bacteria; phylum Bacillota; class Clostridia; order Oscillospirales; family CAG-272; genus UMGS1225. The sequence continues at coordinate 17,223 of URPL01000016.1, forward strand.
TTTATGCGGAGCGGTTCCGACAGCTCGGCGCCCGCGTGGTCCTTATGACGGCGGACGGCAGCGCCGGAGAAAAGGGCTATGTCACGGAGGCGCTTGACGGGCTTTCGTATTCATATTTTTACACCTGCGGGCCGATGCCGATGTATCGCGCGCTGCATAAGGTGATCAAGGGGCAGGGCGAGTACAGCTTTGAAGAACGCATGGGCTGTGGCTTCGGGGCATGCATGGGCTGCTCCTGCCAAACGAAAAACGGTTCCAAACGCATTTGCCGCGAGGGGCCGGTTTTGGAAAGCGAGGAAATTCTATGGAACGACTGAAAACAAGCCTGTGCGGCATTTTACTGGACAACCCCGTGATTGCTGCCAGCGGTACCTTCGGCTACGGCTATGAATTTGCAAAATATTATGATATCAATATGCTCGGAACCTTTTCCTGCAAAGGCACAACGGCAAAGGAGCGCTTTGGAAATCCCACACCGCGCATTGCGGAATGCACCGCCGGAATGCTCAATGCCATCGGGCTGCAAAATCCGGGGATCGAGCGGGTGATAAGTACCGAGCTGCCCCGCCTTGCGCGCGTATATCACAAAAAAATCATTGCCAATGTCGGCGGATTTTCAAAAGAAGAGTATTGCTGCTGTGCGGAGCAGTTTGACCGCCAGGAAATCGTCGGCTGGATTGAGGTGAATATTTCCTGCCCGAATGTGCACGGCGGAGGGCTCAGCTTCGGCACGGACCCGAAAATGGCGGCGCAGGTCACGCGCGCGGTCAAAGAGGTAACGACAAAGCCCGTTTTGATCAAGCTTTCTCCCAATGTCACGGATATTGCCGAAATGGCGCGGGCATGCGAGGCGGCGGGCGCGGACGGTATCAGCCTTGTGAATACGCAGATCGGCATGCGCATTGATCTGAAGACGCGCCGCCCGATTCTGAAAAACAACATCGGCGGCTTCTCCGGCAAGGCAATTTTTCCGGCGGCGCTGCGCGCGGTCTATCAGGTTGCCTCGGCGGTTTCCGTTCCCGTGGTGGGGCTCGGCGGGGTCAGCTGCGCGGAGGATGTGATTGAAATGATGCTTGCCGGCGCCTGCTGTGTGCAGGTAGGCGCGCAGAACCTTGTGGATCCGTATGCATGCAAGCGCATTATAGAAGATTTGCCGCGGGTGATGGATCAATACGGTATTGACCGCCTGCAGGATATTATCAAAGGAGTGAAACCATGGGAAAAGATGTAATTATTGCGTGCGATTTTCCGAACGCCGGGGCAACCCTGGCATTTTTGGATCGGTTTTCGGGTCGAAAGCCGTTTGTCAAAATCGGCATGGAGCTGTTTTACGGGGAGGGCCCTGATATTGTCCGCACCTTGAAGCAGCGCGGACACCGCGTTTTTCTGGATCTGAAGCTGCATGATATTCCGAACACGGTAAAGCGCGCGATGCAGGTGCTCTCGCGCCTTGAGATCGATATGGTCAATGTGCATGCCGCAGGCGCTGCCCCGATGATGCAGGCGGCGCTGGAGGGGCTGCGGCGCCCGGACGGAACGCGCCCGCTTCTCATCGCCGTGACCCAGCTGACCTCAACGGATCAGACGATCATGGAACGAGATCTTTTAATTGAAAAACCGATCGATGCGGTGGTGTCGCATTATGCAAAAACGGGAAAGGCAGCGGGGCTTGACGGTGTCGTTTGCTCCCCGCTGGAGGCACAGGGGGTACATAAAAGCTGCGGGGCGGATTTTCTGACCGTAACGCCCGGCGTACGCTTTGCAGGCGGCGAGCATGCCGATCAAAAACGGGTGATGACGCCGGCACAGGCAAAGCTTGCCGGCTCGGATTATATTGTGGTCGGGCGGCCTATCACCGCAGCTTCGGACCCTGTGGCGGCATATGAGAAATGCATTGCGGAGTTTGTGGGATGAAGCGCGCCGTATTCTTTGATTTGGACGGCACCTTGACGGATCCGAGCGCAGGCGTGCTTGCCTCGGTGCGCTATGCGCTCGGGAGTCTCGGGGAAAAAATTCCGGAAGAAGCGGTGCTGCGTTCCTTTATCGGGCCGCCCCTTGCGGACAGCTTTGTTCGCGTGCTGGGGATGACACCGCAAAGAGCGAATGAGGCAATTCGCCTGTATCGCGTTTATTACGGGCAGGGCGGCATGTTCGAAAACCGTGTGTATCCCGGCGTGCCGCAACTGCTGAGCGCCCTGAAAAGGCAGGGGAGGCTCATTGTGCTTGCGACCTCAAAGCCGGAAGAATTTGCAAGGGACATTCTTGCACATTTTGATCTTTTGCATGAATTTGATTTTCTCGGATGCGCTACCATGGATGATCGCAGGCGGCATAAGGCGGATGTAATTGCCTATGCGCTTTCAAGCCTTGCGCTTTCCCCGCGGGACTGCGTGATGGTCGGAGACAGATGCTTTGATGTTGCGGGGGCGAGAGAAAACGGAATGGGCTGCATCGGGGTGAGCTATGGATTCGGCAGCAAGGAAGAACTGCGGGATGCGGGGGCGCTCGCGCTTGCGGATACGCCGCAGGCAGTCGCGGAGGCGCTGCAAAAACTCGGTTATTGAGAAAGGGAGAAAATGAGATGGAAAACAGGAAAGAGAGAATTGCGCAGGATCTTTTGAAGATCAAGGCGGTGTTTTTCCGCCCGGATGAGCCCTTTATTTGGGCGAGCGGGATCAAAAGCCCCGTTTATTGCGATAACCGCCTTACGCTCACCTCCGTTGCGGTGCGCGATGAGGTCGAGCAGGGGCTTTCAGAGCTTGTGCGGGAAGCGTATCCGGGCGCCGAGGTTTTGATGGGCACCTCAACCGCAGGCATTGCGCATGCGGCGATTACGGCGCATCTGCTGGGGCTCCCCATGGGGTATGTGCGCTCGGGCGCAAAGGACCACGGCAGAAAAAACCAAATCGAAGGCCGCCTTTTGCCGGGGCAGAAGGTCGTTGTGATCGAAGATTTGATTTCCACGGGCGGCAGCGTTTTGGAGGTTGTAAATGTTTTGCGCGAGGCAGGGGCGCAGGTGCTCGGCATTGCAAGCATCTTTACCTACGGAATGCAAAAAGGGCTTGAGCGCCTTGCGGCGGCGCAGGTGCAAAATGTCAGCCTTACCGATTTTGATACCGTGGCGCAGGTTGCTGCAAAAATGGAATATATCCGCCGCGGGGATGTTGAGCGCCTGCTGGCATTTCGTGATAACCCGGCAGATGAGAGCTGGATCGGAGGGCAGGCATGAAGCATTTGATCAATATTACGGATCTTTCCTGCGAAAAAATCGAAACGCTTTTGCAGCTTGCGCAGGATATGAAAAATGCGCCGGAGCAATATCAGGATGCCTGCGCGCACAAAATTTTAGCGACCCTGTTTTTTGAACCGTCCACGCGAACAAGGCTCAGCTTTGAATCCGCAATGCTCTCCCTGGGCGGGCGGGTGCTCGGTTTTTCCGCCGCGGCAACCACCTCCGCCGCCAAGGGCGAGACGCTCGGAGATACCATTGAAATGGTCAACGGCTATGCCGATATTATCGCAATCCGCCATCCGGGCGAGGGAGCGGCGGCGCTTGCCGCATCGCATGCCGTGATTCCGCTGATCAACGCGGGCGACGGCGGGCATTTTCACCCCACGCAAACCCTGACGGATCTATTCACGATACAATCGGAGCTTGGCACTCTGAGCGGGCTTTGCATTGGCCTTTGCGGGGATTTGAAATACGGCAGAACCGTACATTCCCTCATTGCCGCAATGATTCGTTATCCGGGGATACGGTTTGTGCTTATCGCACCGCCTGAGCTTCGTCTGCCGCGCTTTTGCGAGGAGGAGATGGAGCGCGCGGGCGTGCCCTATGCCTATTGCGATACCATTGAGGAAGCCGTTCCTTCTTTGGATGTGCTTTATATGACCCGCGTGCAGCAGGAGCGTTTTTCCGCGGGCGAGCAGGGAAAGCGCTACGGGGCGCATCTTGTACTCACGCCCAAGATTCTGAGGCGCGGCAAAAAAACGCTTCGCGTGCTGCATCCGCTGCCGCGCGTCGGAGAGATCGAAACGGTGGTGGATGCCGATTCGCGCGCCTGTTATTTCAGGCAGGCGCATAACGGGCGCTATGTCCGCATGGCGCTGATCGCTTCCTTGCTGCTTTGCCCAAAGGACAATACGGTAACGCCCCTTTTGGGGCAGTCAGACGGTATTCTCTGCAAAAATCCGAACTGCATTACCGCCTTTGAGCCGACGCTGCCGCAGCTTTCCGTACATACGCAAAACGGCATTTACTGCGCATATTGCGATAAGGAAAAGTCTGCGGATTCTTGACGCAACAGCGCCGGTTTGCTATAATGGATGCATACCCGGAAAAATTCTGTAAGGAATGAAAGGGGCATTTATGCAAAAGAGCGATATTGAAATTGCACAAAGCTGCACACTTGACAAAATAGAAACGGTTGCCGCACGCGCCGGAATTCCGCAGCAGGCACTGGAGCCATACGGAAAATATAAAGCAAAGATCGATGTTTCCGCGCTTTTGCCGCAGAAAAAAGCCGCGGGGCGTCTTGTCCTTGTCACGGCAATCACTCCGACGCCAGCGGGCGAGGGAAAAACAACGACGACCATCGGGCTTGCAGATGCGCTGCGCCGTCTTGAAAAAAACGCCGTTGTCGCGCTGAGGGAGCCATCGCTCGGTCCTGTATTCGGGCTTAAGGGCGGGGCGGCAGGCGGCGGATATGCGCAGGTTGTCCCCATGGAGGATATCAATCTGCATTTCACCGGGGATTTTCACGCCGTCGGCGCTGCAAATAACCTGCTTGCCGCAATGATTGACAACCATATTCATCAGGGCAATGCGCTTTGCATCGACCCGCGCCGCATCACCTGGCATCGCTGTGTGGACATGAATGACCGCCAGCTGCGCTTTTTGGTGGACGGCCTCGGCGGACGCGCAAACGGCGTTCCCAGGGAGGATTCCTTTGATATCACGGTTGCAAGCGAAACCATGGCGGTGCTTTGTCTTGCCGAGTCGCTTTCGGACCTGAAAGAGCGGCTTGGGCGCATGATCGTCGCCTATACCTATGACGGTCGACCCGTGCTTTGCCGGCAGCTGCATGCGCAGGGCGCCATGGCAGCGCTTTTGCGGGATGCTCTGAAGCCGAATTTGGTGCAAACGCTGGAGGGGACTCCTGCCGTTGTGCACGGCGGGCCGTTTGCAAACATTGCGCACGGCTGCAACTCCGTGATTGCAACGCGCCTTGCGATGCGTCTTGGTGACTACGCGATTACAGAGGCCGGCTTTGGAGCGGATCTCGGCGCGGAGAAATTTTTTGATATTAAGTGCCGCAGCGCCGGCATTGCGCCGAGCGCCGTGGTTCTTGTGGCGACGGTACGCGCGCTGAAAATGCACGGGGGCGCCGCAAAAGATGCGCTTTCTCTGCCAAACGGGGAGGCGCTGCGCGCGGGGCTTCCCAATCTTGCGCGCCATGTGCACACCGTTACAAAAGTGTTCGGGCTGCCCTGCGTCGTCGCCGTCAACCGTTTTCCGGGAGATACACCGCAGGAGCTTGCCGCAGTGCAGGAGTATTGCGCGGCGCTCGGCGTGCGTGCGGAGGTATCCGAGGCTTTCGAGAAAGGCGGTGCGGGCGCGCTTTCTCTTGCAAAAGAAGTGATTCGTCTTTGCAGCATGGAATGCGGCACATTCCGCTTTGCCTATGAAAGCGATGCGCCGTATGAAGAAAAGATACGCGCCGTGGTGCAAAAGGTATACGGCGGGCGCGATGTCGCCTTTACGCCGCAGGCGCTGCAAAAGCTGCACGAATATGAAAGCGGTGGGTACGGCGCGCTGCCCGTGTGCATTGCGAAAACGCAATACAGCTTTTCCGACGACCCGCACCGCCGCGGCGCGCCGGAGGATTTTATCGTCACGGTTCGTGGGGTATCCATGAGCGCCGGTGCCGGTTTTTTGGTTGCTCTGACCGGGGAAATCTTAACGATGCCGGGGCTTCCGAAGCACCCTGCGGCGGAGCGGATCGATGTGGACGAAACCGGGAAAATCACCGGACTGTTTTGAGAAAAGGAGAAATAAAAAAAATGGGGCTTTCAAAGGATATTCACGCGATCGGCGTGAACGACCATGCGGTTGATTTGTTTGAGGGGCAATATGTTGTTCCGAATGGAATGGCATATAACTCCTATGTGATCACGGATGAAAAAATCTGCGTGATGGATACGGTAGATGCGCATTTTACGCAGAAATGGCTGGAAAATCTTTCCGCCGTGCTCGGCGAGCGCAAGCCGGACTACCTGGTGGTGCAGCATATGGAGCCGGACCATTCCGCAAGCATTGCCGCATTTGAGGAGCGGTATCCCGATGCGGTAATTGTGGGGAATGCCAAAACCTTCCCCATGATCGACCAGTTTTTCGGGGCGGGGCACTGCAAAAATCGCCTTGTCGTCATGGACGGAGAAACACTTTCGCTCGGGGCGCATTCGCTCCGGTTTCTCTTTGCGCCGATGGTGCATTGGCCTGAGGTAATGCTCAGCTACGACGCAGCATCCAAAACGCTTTTTTCCGCAGATGCATTCGGAAAATTCGGCGCGCTTGACTGCGAGGAAGACTGGGCATGCGAAGCGCGGCGGTATTATATCGGCATTGTCGGCAAATACGGCGCGCAGGTGCAAGCCCTGCTCAAAAAGGCCTCTGCGCTTGCAATTGAGGCGATTTGCCCGCTGCACGGCCCCGTGCTTTGCGAAGATCTTGCATATTATCTTGGGCTTTATACTACATGGTCGTCTTATTCTGCGGAAAGCGAAGGGGTCGCAATTTGCTACACCTCCGTTTACGGGCATACAAAAGCCGCCGCAGAACTGCTTGCCGAAAAGCTGCGGCAAAACGGGCAAAAGGCACAGCTGCATGATCTTGCGCGGTGCGATATGGCAGAGGCGGTGGAGGATGCGTTCCGCTATGATCGCCTTGTCCTGGCGACGACCACCTATAACGGCGATATTTTCCCGTTTATGAAAACATTTATCGAACACCTGACCGAGCGCAACTTCCAAAACCGCACGCTTGCGGTTATCGAAAACGGAACCTGGGCGCCGACGGCAAAGCGGGTGATCCTCGCCATGCTGGAAAAGAGCAAAAATCTTGAGATTCTGCCGCAAAGCATTACGATCCGTTCCGCTATGACGGAGGAAAACCGCGCGCAAATTGCGGAACTGGCACAGGCGCTGTCAAAATAAAGCGCAAGCTTTCAAAAACACCGTTCTCTGCGATATGCATCCCAAAAGCGATTCAATTTTCGGGTGCATATCGCCTGGGGCGGTGTTTTTTATATCGCTCTCTTGCAGGGCGGTATTTTTCTTTGGGGCGGAGCATAGAATGAAGCAAAACAGGTGGCGGGGAGGAATGCGGAACGGACGGGCAGTTTGCGGCAAGCGCGCTCTGTTTTGATGAGCCGCTGCGTGCGGCGCTTCTGCGCGCGGAAAAAAACAGCGGGAGGATTGAGCAGATCCATTTACGCTGCGGCGGAGCCGCCGAGGCGGTCGGCGCAAAGGGAAGCGCAACACTGCTTCGCGCCGACGGTACACCGTTTCGTGTGGAGGAGGAGATGCTCACATCGCTTTTGCCGCGCCTTTGCGGCGGTTCTTTATATCAGCGTCGGGAGCAGCTTGCCTGCGGCGGATTTGCAACGCAGAGCGGGGTCAGGGTCGGCATTTTGGGGAGCCCTGTGTATCGGGACGGGGAAATTCATTCTTTTGCAGGGCTGCGCGGTCTTTGTTTGCGATATGCCGCCGAGCAGGGAGAAATCAATATTGCGCCGGCGCTTGCCGCTTTGCGCGGAGAAACTGCCGCTGCAGGTGATGCTATGCAAAAATCGGCAGGAAAGGCGGCGCTGCGTTCCGTGCTTTTTTTCGGTCCTCCCGGCAGCGGAAAAACAACGCTGCTGCGCGCCCTGATACGCTCTCTTTCCGTCGGTGAGCAGCATTTGCGCCTATGCGTTGCGGATTTTTCGGGGGAGCTTTCCTGTGCCGCGGCGCCCGACTGCCATGCCGATTTTTTTACGGGATACAGGCGGTATGATGCCGTTGTATGTGCGCAGCGTTTTTTTGCGCCGCAGGTGATCGTATGCGATGAGATCGGAGATGAAAAGGACAGCGAAGCGCTGCTGCGCACGCAGCACAGCGGCATTGCCCTGATTGCCACGGCGCACGGAGACAGCGCCGCGCAGCTGCTGCGCCGCCCCGGGATTGCGGCGCTCTGGCGGGACGGTGTTTTTTCTTCGCTTGTGCGTTTATTCCGCTGCGCCGGCGGCATCGGATGCGAAACGGAGGCAGTCTTTGCATGATGTTTTGGTTTGGAGCGGCTCTGCTGCTCGGCGCCGGCGGCATCGGCGGGCAATGGTGGTATCAAAGGGCAAGAAGGCGCTGCCGTCTTTTGGCGCAGGGGCGCGCGCTTTTGGAAAGTGCCGGCGCCTATATCAAAAATGTGGGCGGAGACAAGCAGGGCTTTTTAAAAACACTGGAAGAAGAAAATCCCCTGCACAAGCTGTTATGCGCGCAGCAACCATGCGCGGACAGCGTTGCGGCGCTTGAAAAATCAGAGGAGGCGGCGGTGCTTCTGACTGCCGAAGAAAAAGAAGCATTTTCTGCATTTGACAAGGCGTTTTGCGCACAGAGCGTTTCCTTGGCGCTCGAAATTTTGGAAAAAGCAATTTTGATTTTTCCGGCTGATTTTTCCCCGTTTATGAAAAAGGCGAATGCGCAGCGGGCAATCGTATTTTGCGCGGCATTGCTGCCGGTTCTGTTGCTTTTATAGAAGAAAAAAGAGAGGACGGTTTAAAATGGAGATTGCATTGCTGTTCAAGATCGCGGGCGTCGGAATTTTGGTTGCGGTGCTTTGCCAGGTGCTCGGCAAGGCGGGCAGAGACGAGCAGGCGCTTTATGTCACCGTCGGCGGCATTCTCATCGTAATTACGATGCTGCTCGGACAAATCGGCACGCTGCTTGAGAGCGTTAAAACTTTGTTCGGCTTATGAACATTGCTGTTTTTTGCGCCATGGCGCTTTTGATCGTTTTGCTTTCGGTGATCTGTCGTGAGCTAAACCCCGCACTCGGCCGTTTTATTGCGCCTGCGGGCGGTGTGCTTTTGCTGACAAAGCTTGCGGTTTCTTTTACTGCTTCGGCATCGGGGAGCCCGTTTTCCGTGCCGCAGCCGTATGACGGCTATATCGCCGTTGCGTTGCGCTGCGTCGGCTGCGCCGCTTTGGTACGCCTTTGCTGCGATTTTGCGCGGGATTTGGGAGAAGCGGCAATTGCCGAAAAGCTTTCCCTGTGCGGTCGCTGTGTGATTTTGACGCTGCTTTTTCCCCTGCTTTCCCGCTTTTTGTCCATGGCGAAGGAGCTGCTTTCATGAAAAGGGCGATGCGGCTGTTTTCGGCGGTGCTTGTGTTACTTTTGTTTTTGCTGCCCTGCGGTGCGCTTGAAGAGGAAGAGCCGCTTCCCGCGGATAATTCCTGGCTGGGGGAAGTGCTCGGGGAAGACGGCGCCGCCGCAATTGATTCCGTTGTGCTTTTGCAGGACGCTGCCCCGACAACGGTTTTGCAATGGATTTGGGAGAGCTTTTCTGCGCGGGCGAGCGGGCTTGCGCCGACGGCGGGGCTCCTGCTTGCGCTGCTGCTTGTCGCGTTTTTATGCCGTTCTTTTTTCGAGGGAGGGAAAAAGGAGACGCTTTCCTTTGCCTTTTCCGTTCTTTTTGCACTGGTGCTGGGGGAGGCGGTAATGGCGGCGCTGCGGGCGGTGTGCGCGTATCTTGAGCGGCTCTTTGTGCTGCTTTCGTCCTTTTCGGTCGTTTCTGCCGGGTTATATATTGCAGGGGGAAACGAACTGACCGCTGCCGCAAGTGCCGCCGGCCTTTCCGTAACGCTTTCCGCCCTCTCCGGCGCAGCATCCGAGATAATGGCGCCTGCGATCGGTATTTTTTATTGTCTTGGGCTCAGTGCTGCAATCAGCGGTGTCTCGGTGTTTGAAGGGCTTGCAAAATTATTCAAAAACACGATACAGTTCGCACTCGGCGGTCTTTGCACGGTGTTTTGCGCAATGCTTGTCCTGCAGCAGCAGCTCGCGCAAAGCAAGGACGGCATCGGGGCGCGGACGGTTCGCTTTGTGCTTGCCCGTTCCGTTCCTTTGGTGGGAGGGGCGCTTTCCGAAGCGGTGCGCACGGTCATCGGCGGTGTCGGCGCCGCGAAAAGTATCGTCGGCAGCGGCGGGATTCTTGCCGTGTTTGCCGTTGCGCTTGCCCCGCTGTTGCTTTTGTTTTTATATCTTTGGCTTTTTTCGGTGGGGAAAAGCCTGTGTGCTTCTTTTTCTCTCGGCCGCTGCGGTGCCGTGTTTGAGCAAAGCGCCGCGGCGATTACGCTGCTGCTTGCGGCCGATGGATTTTTTACGGTCGTGGCGCTTTTGCATATGATTTTGCTTTTGTGCAGCGGCACGGCGCTTGGGGGGATCTTATGAAAGAGGCTGTGCTTGCGTTGGCGGCGAGCGCCGTTGCGCTCGGAATTCTGCAGCAATTCTGTGATTGCTTCGGACCGCTTGAAAAGCTTTTGCGCGGTGCAATCGGGCTGTGTGCTTTGGCGCTTGTGATGTTCCCGTTTGCTTCCGCTGTTTTGCAGGCGGATTTTTCTTTGCCGGATATTGAAGCCGCGGGAGCGGAGCAACATGCGTCGGCGGCGAATGCCAGCGTGCTCCGTATTACTAAAGAAAGCCTTTCGAAGGAACTTACAGCGGCTATTGCGGCGCGCTTTGGCATGGAGGCTGCGGATATGGAAATTACGCTTTCCTACGGGGAAGATCAAACGGGCGCCGTCACCGTGGAGTCCGCAGAGGTGATGCTGTGTAAACGCGAGCACGCAATCCTGTCCCGAAAAATCGAAAGCTATGTGCAGGACACTTTGCTGTGCCGTTGCAGCTGCCGCGTGCGGGGAGGAAGCGTATGAAAATTTTGCCGAGAGAAAAACGGTTATTGGCAGTGCTGCTTTTGGCGGCGCTGTGCGGCGGCGTACTTATGCTGATCGGAAAAAGGCAGACGGTGCGGGGCGCGCAATCGGAAGAGGACAGTGTTTCATATTCCGACGAGACGGAGCATAAAATAAAGCAGATCGTCGGTGCGCTGACCGGGGAGGAGCCGCAGGTCTTTCTCAGCTACGCAACAAAGACAACAAAGAGCGAGGCGCAGTCTGTTTTCGGCTCTGCGCAGAGCCGCGAGGAACGCACGGTGAGCGCGGCGGTCGTTCTTTGCCGGGGCGGGGAACTTCCGAGCGTGCAGAAAAATCTGCTTGAGGTGCTGAGCACGGCTTTGCAGATCGGAACCAACCGCATCTACATCGGCCCCAAAACAAATTGAAGGAGAGAAGAACATGCTGTTACTCGGAAAAGATTATTTTGAACAGGACCCCCCGGCGCTTCCGCCGGAGGAAAGCTGCGGGCTGCTCGGCGACGGGTCGGAGGAAGATGCAGTACCTTGCGAATGCCCGGAAAAATGGTATCAAAAAATTCTTCCTTTTTTGCGCAGGAACCGAAAAGGCGCAATCGTCGCCGCCTCGGTCCTTGTTATCGGGCTCGGTGTTTATCTGAATTGGTATTTATATCGCACGGATGTGCCTGCGGTAAAAAACGAGGGAGAGGCGACCGAGCAAAGCACTGCCGGCGAAAAAGATGCAAGCAGCGATTATTTTTCCGCCTCCGTCATCAACAGGCAACGTGCGCGTGACGAGGCAATCGCCGTTTTGGAAACGATTGCGGACGGCGCTGCGGAGCAAAGCCCGGAAAAAGAAGATGCCCTGGCGCAAATCAGTGCGATTGCGCAGGACATCGAAAAAGAGGCGGCGGTGGAAACTTTGATCAAAAGCAAAGGCTTTGAGGAATGCGTCGCCGTGATATCCGAGGGCGGCGCCTCGGTGGTTGTAAAATCCTCGGGGCTTTTGGAAAATGAAATTGCGCAGATTCAGGAGATCGTTTATGATACTGCGGGAATTTTACCCGCCAACCTCAAGATCATTGAGCATTGAGGAAAAGGTGCCGGCCGCCGTGCCGTCCGCCGTTCGGAAGGCGGACGCAATCGTGTCGGAGCAAATGACCTCACCGTTTTGCAGCATGATCACCGCATCGAACAAGGAGCCGTTGTCTTTCCAAAAGGCAGCGGCTTTTTCCGCGCCCATGACAAAAAGGGCGGTGGAAAGCATATCGGAGAGCGCGCCGTCCCTTGAAATAACGCAGACGCTTGCAACGCCGTTTTCCGCCGGCATGCCGTCTTTTGGGGAGAGAATGTGGTGATAGCGTTTTCCGTCTTTTTCAAAAAACCGTTCGTAATTTCCGCTGACGGAGAGAAATGCCGGTGCAGCAAGCGTCAATGTGCCGGAAAGCTTATCGCCGTCAAACGGGGAGCGTATGCCGACGGTAAAGGGGCTGCCGTCCGTTTTTTCGCCGAGCAGAGCAATGTTTCCGCCGAGATTGATCACGGCATAGTCCGTTTGCCCCTGCAGCAGCTCGAAAAGTTTTTGTGCGGCATAGCCTTTGGCAGCGCCCCCGAGGTCAAGCCGGAGCCACGGGTCGTCGCAGTGCAGGGTTCTGCCGCCAAGGTGCAGCTTTTTGTATCCGGTATGCAGCAGCGCCTCCTCCCGCTCCGCGGAGGTCGGCACCTTTTCGTTTTCTCCGCCGAAATCCCACAGCGCGCTTACCGCGCCGAGGGTTGGGTCAAAGGCGCCGTCGGTCATTTCGCATACGGAAAGTATCTGCGCAAAAAACGCTGCCTGCTCATCGTCAAGGGTGATGATTCCGCCCGCTGCGGTTAACTGTTGCGGCAGACCGCTTTCTTTGGTTTTGGAATATTCGTCTTCGATTTTGCGGACAAGCGCCTCCGCGCGGGAAAGCAGTTCCTGTGACTGCTTTGTATCCGGCAGCTGTACGGAGCACACGGCATCCATGGCGAAAAATGTATGCTGCCTTGTTTTTGTTTGACAGCCCTGCAGCAGCGGCAGAACTGCCATTAGGGCTGTTAAAATTGCAATTTTTCGCTTCATAAAACCTCCGGCGATGTCCCGCGGCGCGGAAAACAGCGCAAAAGCAGCGTTGCGGCGATGCCGCACAGGGCGCCGCAGGGAATGCATGCGGCGATCAGAAAAGGCGCATAGGAAAGGCTCACCGACGGCGAAAACAGTACCGCAGCCGCCGCAAGCTGCCCGAGCGCATGAAATGCGGCGCTGAGCGTGCAGACCGAAACCGCGGAAAGGCGGACAAACCATGCGCGCCGCGTGAGCAGGAGAATCAGAAAAGAAAAAAGCGCGCCGCATAGAGAAAAGAAAAAGCTTGCGGCGGTACCGAATAAAAGAGCCGTGAGCAAAGTGCGGCAAAGCGAAACCGCGCCTGCATCGCGCAGAGAAAGAAAAGCCGCACACAAAAAAATCACCAAATTGCAAAGCCCGAGCTTTACTCCGGGCAGCGGAATCACGGCGCTGAGCGGGAGAATACTTTCAAGATAGGAGAGCAGCATGGCGGCGCACAGGCAAAGCCCCATGTGCGCAAGGCGCTGCGCTGCCGGTTTAACCGACAATTTCGTCAAGCCCATCGCCCCTTTCCCCCTGAATTTGAACGGACACCCGCGCGGGCAGGCAGACAATACTTTCTCCGCTTTTTGAAATTGCGGGGGTGTGCATACAGATGCGGTCCGGGCAAGCGGCGGAAATCACGCAAGCCTTTCCGTTTTTTATCTCGATTGTCAGGGGATATTCGCCTTTATCAAGTGTAACGGTGCGGTTTTCCGCCAGGGAAAAGGACAACTGTTCTTCGGGCGTTTGGATCAGAACGGTGTTTCCGCCTGCACGACCGAAAAGAGGCAAACAGCAAAGCGCCAAAACCAACAGTACCCCGGCATACACAAAAAGATCTTCGCGAAAAAACAGTTTATAGTTCATGGTTATTCCGTTTTCGAAGTGTTTTTCTTTATTATAACAAAGGTGCAGACGGATTGCAAGGTGCCCATGTGCTGCATGTGAATTTCCTCAAAAAGTCGATAGAAATTCGACATATCTGCCATATAAAGGAAAATATGTCGAACAAAACGGAACAAAATCGAATAATTATGTTAAATTTTATATTGACAAAGCGATTTTCGTGTGATACCATAAAGTTGTGACGAGGGGAGGGCTCCTCTTTTGTGCCGAATTCGACACAAAATCTTAGAATACGGATATTTATGGAAAAAACGACCAAAACGACTTGTACAATCTTGTGAAAACCGTCTATTGCATCGTTTCTCTAGATATGGTAAAATAAGGAAACGAAATTCAAGCGCACTGTTGTTGCAGCTGAACAAAAATAAAGTTTAAAGGAGAATAATAATCATGGAACAAAAGGTTCGTGTCTTGATTGCCGACTCAAATCAGGATCTCAGAGGGAGCTGCCGCGAGCAGCTTTCCCGCCAGGGGATTGAACTGATTGAGGATGCCACCAGCGGGGAAGAGGCGCTTCATCTGATCAAGAAGTACAAGCCCGATGTTGTTTTGGTGGATGCATGGCTCTCAAAGCTCGACGGTATTCAGCTGATTAAAACCGTGCGCGGCATGGGGCATGAATATGCAGTGCGTCCCGCATTTATTTATGTCAACTATGAGGGCTCCGCCAATCTTTTCCCTGAGGCGACGGAAGCAGGCGCGGCATATTGCATGTACAAGCTGTTTAACTATCCGGTCCTTGCCGACAGGATCAAGAGCGTTTATAATCGCGTGAAAAACCAGGACGCGGTGCCTGCGCGCTCCGTGCTGCGCTCTTTGGATAATGATATTGAGGCGCAGGTGACAAGCGTGATCCACCAGATCGGCGTTCCCGCGCATATCAAGGGATATCAATATCTGCGCACAGCGATCATCATGGCAATCAATGATACGGAAATTATCAACTATGTCACGAAAATGCTGTATCCATCCGTCGCAAAGAAATACCAGACGACCTCCTCCCGCGTGGAGCGCGCCATTCGCCATGCGATAGAGGTCGCGTGGGATCGCGGCGATATCGATACGCTCAATGCCTATTTCGGTTATACTGTACAGAACAATCGCGGCAAGCCCACCAATTCCGAATTTATTGCAATGATCAGTGATAATCTTCGCCTGAAAAACAAACTCTCCTGACAAAAAAGCCCCTCTTCCCGTCCGCCGATGTTTTGGATCGGCTATGGCGAAAAGAGGGGAAATTTTTATGCTTTTTTTGCGGTGGCGCGAATTGCAAGCGCGCCGTCTTTTGCGTATACCTCAATTGTGGTATCGGGGCTTGGGTCCTCCCGCAGGATATAGGCGGCAACCTCGGTTTCAAGGGTACCTTGAATATATCTCTTCAGCGGGCGTGCGCCCATGGCGGGGTCATAGCCCTGCTCAATGATAACCTCTTTGGCATCCTCGTTGACCTTGAGATGCAGCTGTCTGTCCTCAAGGCGTTTTGCAAGCCCTGCAAGCTGCAGCGTTACAATCTTCTTCATGTTGTCCTTTGTCAGCG
Organism: uncultured Eubacteriales bacterium; assembly: GCA_900549725.1. Taxonomy (GTDB): domain Bacteria; phylum Bacillota; class Clostridia; order Oscillospirales; family CAG-272; genus UMGS1225. The sequence goes on from URPL01000016.1 coordinate 32,739, forward strand.
GGCGATACATGATGATCTCATCCAGGCGGTTGAGAAATTCCGGCTTAAAGCTGCGATGCAGCAGTGCCTCCACGGATGCCTTGGCCTCTGCGCTTATATTGCCGTTTTCGTCAATGCCGCCGAGAATATATTCCGAGCCGAGGTTTGAAGTCAGAATAATGATGGTGTTCTTAAAATCAACCGTGCGGCCCTGGCTGTCCGTGATGCGCCCGTCGTCCAAAACCTGCAGCAGAATATGGAACACATCGGGATGCGCTTTTTCGATCTCATCGAACAAAACAACGGAATACGGTTTGCGGCGCACCGCTTCTGTCAGCTGCCCGCCCTCATCGTATCCGACATATCCCGGAGGCGCTCCGATCAGACGCGACACGGAGAATTTCTCCATATATTCGCTCATATCGATACGAATCAGGTTCTTTTCATCGTCAAACAGCGTTTTGGCAAGGACCTTGGCAAGCTCCGTTTTGCCGACACCGGTCGGGCCGAGGAAAAGGAACGAACCGATCGGGCGCTGCGGGTCCGCGATTCCTGCGCGCGAACGCAGAATGGCATTGCAAACCTTTGTCACCGCTTCGTCCTGCCCGATCACATGCTCATGAATGATTTTCGGCAGACTGAGCAGTTTTTCTCTTTCGCTTTCCAAAAGCTTTGAAACGGGAATGCCGGTCCAGCGGGAAACGATTTTGCTGATCTCCTCTGCGGTGACCGAGCCGCGCAGCAGGGAATTTTCCTTGCCGCCTTCTTCCTTTTCTTCCGCTTCTTTCAGCTCTTTTTGCAGCTGCGGCAGCGTGCCGTAGCGCAGCTTTGCCGCTTCTTCCAAATCATAGGCGTTTTGCGCCGCCTCGATTTTTGCGTTGGTCTTTTCGATTTGTTCGCGCAGCTTGGCAACGCGGTCATAGCTCTCCTTTTCTTTTTCCCAAGCAAGCTTCATTTTGCCGAAGGTATCGCGCAGGGAGGAAAGCTCCAGGCGAATATCGTCCAACCGTTTCAAGGAAAGCTGGTCGGTTTCTTTGGAAAGCGCTGCTTCTTCGATTTCCAGCTGAATCATCTTGCGGGAAATTTCATCCATTTCCGTCGGCATGCTGTTCATTTCCGTTTTGATCATGGCGCATGCCTCATCCACAAGGTCGATTGCCTTGTCCGGCAGAAATCGATCGGTGATATAGCGGTCGGAAAGCGTAGCCGCGCTGACAAGCGCGCTGTCATGAATTTTAACGCCGTGAAATACTTCATAGCGCTCTTTCAGCCCGCGCAGAATGGCAATGGTATCGGCAACGCTCGGCTCATCCACCATAACCGGCTGGAATCGTCTTTCCAGCGCCGCGTCTTTTTCGATATATTTGCGATATTCATCCAGCGTGGTTGCGCCGATGCAATGCAGCTCACCGCGTGCCAGCATAGGCTTGAGCAGGTTGCCGGCGTCCATGGCGCCGTCTGCCTTGCCGGCGCCGACGATGGTATGCAGCTCGTCAATGAAGAGGATGATCTTGCCCTCGCTCTTCTTCACTTCCTCCAAAACGGCTTTGAGGCGTTCCTCAAATTCTCCGCGGAATTTTGCGCCCGCAATCAGCGCGCCCATATCCAAAGAGAAGATGGAGCGGTCGCGCAGTTGCTGCGGCACATCTCCCTTGACAATGCGCTGCGCAAGACCTTCCGCAATCGCCGTCTTTCCGACACCGGGCTCTCCGATGAGGCAGGGGTTGTTTTTTGTTTTGCGGGAAAGAATGCGGATAACATTGCGGATTTCATCATCCCGTCCGATGACCGGATCCAGCTTTTGCGCACGCGCCTGCGCAACAAGATCCTGTCCGTATTTTTTCAGCACATCGTAGGTGCCCTCGGGAGAATCGCTTGTCACATGCGTGTTTCCGCGCACATCCTTCAGTGCGCTGAAAAACGCATCCTTTGTGATTCCGTGCTGCTGTAAAAGCTTTTTCACGCTGCGGTCTCCGCAGTCGAGCAATGCCAAGAATATATGCTCAACGGAGACATATTCGTCCTGCATGGTTTGCGCGATTTTTTCGGAAGCATTCAAGAGCAGCTCTGTTTCGTTTCCGAAGTAAACGGAGGCGGAGGCGCCGACAACACTCGGCAGAGCATTCAGCTCGGCTTCAATCTGAGCCAACAGGGAAGCAGGCTCCGCGCCGCACTTTGCAAGCAGACCGCTGACCAGCCCCTCTGTGTCGGAAAGCAGACCGTAAAATACATGCAAAGGCTGAATCATTTGGTGCTGATGCTCCTGCGCAACATCTCTTGCGCGCTCCAGTGCGTGAATTGAATTTTGCGTATATTTCTGAAGATTCATAAACATCCCACCTTTCATCTTGTATTGTACTCCCACTATGTGAATTTTAATGCTATAACTTATGAACTCATTGTAAAATTAGCACTCATCAATAGAGAGTGCCAAAGTCGGGAGGATGAGAATATGCTTGACAGTATCCCTGCCGTTCGGTATAATAAGATGTAGATTTTTTATTTTTTCACGGGTGATGTATGAAACGGTTTTTGGCATGGGTTTTGGCGCTTTGTCTTGTGCTCGGCACGGTAAGTATTTTCCCTGCGGCGCAGGAAAGCGATGCTGTTTTTTCGGATATTTCGGGGCATTGGGCGAAAAATGATATCCTTTGGGCATATGATAATGCAATTGCCGCCGGTATGGAGGGTGATCGTTTTGCGCCGCGCCTTTCTCTGACGCGCGCGATGTTCGTTGCGTTTTTGTATCGCACGGCGCGCCTGGTCGGCGACAGTGTCAAAGCCGAAGCGGCGGCTTCTCCTTTTTCCGATGCCTCTCCGGGGCAATGGTTTTATGAGTCTGCGCTTTGGGCATATGAAAACGGGATCGTTGCAGGGGTAGAAACCGTCGGCGGCAAAGCCGTTTTTGCGCCGCAGCAGCCGATCACGCGCGAGCAGACCGCTGCAATGCTGTATCGCTATCTCACCGCTACGCTCGGCTGTTCCGTCGGGCAGGATGGCGCAAAAAGCTTTTCGGACGGGCAGAGCATTTCCGCATATGCAAAAGAAGCTGCCGCAAAGCTCTCAGCTGCCGGTATTTTTGTCGGAGACGAAAACGGCGCATTTTCCCCGCAGGCTCATACCGAGCGCGGGGCTGCCGTTTCGCTTTGCCGCCGGATTTATACGCTGCTGCGCCCGGAGGAAGCAAGTGCTCCGCAGCTGCCCTGTGTTGCTTTTTCTCCGCTCACGATTGCCGTGGTGCCGACGGAGGTTTCTTTTGCTCTTGGGCGCTTTTCTTTTACGGCTGTTTTACCGCAGGGCTTTTCCATCCTCATCCGCACGCCGAATGCTGCGGACAGTGGTATGCTTTCTTTGGATGCAGCCGATTATTTTGCACCGGACAGCGCAGAGCACACCTATGATATAGTAAAGCTTGAAAACAGTGCGATTCTGTTTTATTGCGACGGGCGCCGGGTCGGTGTCTACGGCCGTGCACGCACTCCGATCGAACATGAAACGGAGCAGCAGGCGGAAATTGCGCTCACCTATCAAAACATTACAGAGGTGCCGAGCAAAACCTTTATCTCTCTTGACGGTATTTTCGCAAGCGACGCATGCCTGTACCGGCTGATTGATGAAAGCCCGCTCGGGCTGCACGGGGCGCTTACCGTCGCCGGGGACACTCTGATCGATCGCTTCGGGAAAAGCGTTGTGATGAGCGGTGTGCATCTGTTTGCCGATTCCTATTCGCCGAGCCAAACGGATCATCAGTTTTTCACCTCTTATGAGGAGCTGAAATGGCTGCGCGACGATTTCGGGATTAACTGCATCCGGCTAGGTTTGATTCCGCTGTATTTTCGTCAGGATTCCCCCGAAACGCAGGCGCAGATTTTGCAAAACATGGATTTCTTCCTCGAAAATGCCGCCAAGGTGGGGCTGTATGTTATCCTGGATTGGCATGGCTATGAAGAGGGCCCGGGCAACACGGACACGGAATATACCTGGGCAGACCCGCGCATTTTCGCAGACGATGCGGCGCTGTTCTTTGAACGCTTTTCCAAAAAATTCGCCTCGTATGAAAATATATTTTATGAGCTTTATAACGAGCCGAGCGGCGGAAAATCCTATCCTTGGTTTTCCGCGGAGGAGGTAACGGAGCGGGGCATTCCTTATCTGCGCGGTTATGCGGATATGTGGAACAATGTGCTGCGGCCCTATTCCGAGCGCATGCTTGCAATCATCCGCGCAAACGACCCGGATGCCGTTGTGATTGTCAACACGCTTGAGGCGGACCAGCACCCGGAAATTGCGGCGCTGTATCCGATTGATGCCGATAATGTCATGTATGCCGTTCACCCGTTTTCCGACGGGCATATGCGCTCTGTCACAACCCAGCTTTATTTGCGCGCAAAGCGTCTTGGCAATATTGCAATGTTTGCAACGGAGGCGGGGTTTTATCCGGATGAGGCAAACGGATTTTATGATGCAGGGCTCCCAAATACGGTTGAAAACGCAATTTATTGGCTGCATTCCAGCCAGGAGCGCTATTTTGAGAACTTCGTGGAGCGCTATGATGTAAATTATATCTATTTTCTGCTTGCCCGTGGCGGGGACAACGATTATCGTACCATGTTTCGCCGCGACCGCCTCAGTGAGCGGCAGGGCAGCGGCTGGAGCGAGGAACAGATGACCTTTACCGGCGCCTACATGCGGCATTGGTTCCGCAAGCGCGCCGGGCTTGAGGATGATTCCTGGTTCAGGCAATGGCATACGGAAAACGATGCCTATTATAATGCACTGATTGAAAAGCAAATGGAGTCATAAGCAGTAATGACGGATTTTATCGAATGCGAACACCTTATGCTGCGCAGAGCGGGAAAGGCTTTGCTCAGCGATGTAAGCTTTTCTTTGCCGCGCGGCGGCATCATTGCCTTTTTGGGGGAGAGCGGCAGCGGAAAATCCGCATTGCTGCGCGTGCTTGGCGGAATTGACCGACCGGACGGCGGCACGGTGACGATTCTTGGCAAAAATGTCGCCGTGCGCAAAGATTGCAAGGCGCTGCGCACTCTTGTCGGCTATGCGCCGCAGGGCGGTTGCGCGGCGGCAGGGCTGACCGTTTCTCAAAATTTAATGTATACGGCAAAAATTCACGGGCTGCGCGGCAGAGCGGCGCGGCAGAGAGTGGAAGAGCTCCTGGCGCAGTTTTCCCTTTGCGATTATTTAGATGTGCGCGCGGGAGCGCTTTCCGGCGGATTTCAAAAAAGACTTGATCTTGCGATGGCTTGTGTCCATCGGCCGCAGCTTTTGCTGCTGGATGAGCCGTTTGCCGGGCTTGACCCGATCGGCAGCGCGGATACAAAGCGGCAAATTGCCGCTTTGGCTGAGCATTGCACCGTGATTTTTTCCTGGCACGGACCGCGGGCGGCGGAGCAGCTGGCAGCGAAGGTGTTGATTTTGGTGGGAGGAGTGCTCGGTGCAATCGGAACACCGCAGCAGCTGCTGCAGTTCACGGGGTGCGATTCGCTGCAAAGCGCCTACGAGGCTGTTTGCGCACAGACACTTGCGCAATATCTTTCCTAAATAACGGAAAGCTGATTTGGAAAGGGGAGAAAGCTTTGGCTGATTTTATTCAGGTTCCTTTCAAAAAAGAGGAAGATATCAAACTGTTTATTCTGTATCTGCTTGACGCAGTCGGCA
>URPL01000017.1 GCA_900549725.1 uncultured Eubacteriales bacterium
GCGCCGGCTTTTCCACCTTGGTGGTGTAGTCGCAGCGTGTGCAGGTGTCGTATGCATCCCAGCCCGCTTCGGTGCAGCTCGATGCTTTGGCTTCATGATGGATATATTCGTGCCCGAGTGCGCTCTTTTCTACCTTTGTGGTGTAGTCGCAGCGCGTGCAGGTGTCATATGCATCCCAGCCCGCTTCGGTGCAGGTCTGCGCCTTTGCGTCGTGATGCACGGGATCATGGCCGAGCGCCGGTTTTTCCACCTTGGTGGTGTAGTCGCAGCGCATGCAGGTGTCGTATGCATCCCAGCCTGCTTCGGTGCAGGTCTGCGCCTTTGCGTCGTGATGCACAGGATCATGGCCGAGCGCCGGCTTTTCCACCTTGGTGGTATAGTCGCAGCGCTTGCAGGTGTCGTATGCATCCCAGCCCGCTTCGGTGCAGCTCGGTGCTTTGGCTTCATGGTGCACATATTCGTGCCCGAGCGCGCCTTTTTCTACCTTTGTAGTGTAGCCGCAAAGCGTGCATACGGTATAGGCATCCCAGCCGCCCTCGGTACAGCTTGGTGCAACGGCGCTCACGTGCCGCAGGGAATGCGCCTGTGCATTTATCGGGAGAACCAGCGCGGAATAGGAAACAGGCGCAGTTTTATCTTCCGGCAAAAAATATTCCCCGCAGAAAGCACAGCGATAGTGCGCACGCACACCGCTGTTGATGCAGCTTGCCGCAACCTCGTCCGACCAAATAAGCGTATGGGTATGCGGCGGAGTTGCGCCGGTGATTCCGCTGATGGAAAATTGCAGTTTTTCGTCGGTCATTTCCGTCACCGTTACGGAAATTTCATTCGTTATATCGATGCTTTCCCCGGGCGCGATTGCGGCATCGGATTTTGTCTGATAAATACCGCCGGAAAGCACAACATATTCATCCGTGCCGTTGAGATTGGACGGGAAACGCACACCGCTTTTTGCAAGATAACAGACAAGACCGCTCTTCAGCGTCTGTCCGCGGACAAGCTCGCCCGTGCTGCAGGCATAAAGCTCTTTTTCTTTTGTGTCATATTTATTAAGTGCTCCGTCAAACCGACGATATTCAAGATACAGTGTTTTTCCGAGCTGCGGAAGCGAAAGCTTATAGCCAACCACCCCTTCGGAATACGGGGCGGAAACCGAAAGCGAATACGTTCCGTCGCGCGAAAGAGTGAGAACCTCATCCTCCGTGAGAAAACCGAGCGCCTCCCGCTCTTTGACGGAAATAAACTGCACGGCGGGTGAAAGAGGCTTACCCATTGCCGACATATAATAGACCTCACCGGAAAAATCTGTGCGATAGAGATCCTTTAAGCCGAGCACATGCAACGTTTCATGGCATATCTTACCGAGAGATACAATAGGCAGAGCATCCGAGGCCTGATATAAAGCTGATCTGCCGTCGGCAGTCATATACGAAAGCGTAAGCTGAACATAGGCATCGCTCCGCAGCTCGCCTTTTGCCGTTGAAAATGTGACAAGAGAATTATAATACTTATAATCCCAAAGCGGAGAGCCCCAGCCGACGCTGATATTCTGCGTTGTCGGCTTATAGATTACGGTGATACAGTCAATTTTCCCGTCGCCGTTTTGGTCAAGTTCGTCAAGAGAATGTGTTTTCCCGCTGCGGTCAATCGGAAGATTCCCGGCAGCAACGGCAGCACTCAGGGCATTTGCCCAATCCTCCCGGAGCTCTGCGCTGCGCAGATTCTCCTCTCCTGCCTCATACCCGCCCGGATTGAAATCGTCCTTTTCCGCATAATAGCCGCGCGGCTTTGAAAGCGTGAGCGATTGATCCCCGTCAAGCAAAAACAACGTCTGCATTTTTAGCTTCCCGTTTGATACGGAGCTTAGGTAATCCCGCACCGAATATTCGGCACGGTTATAGGTGTTATCAAGAATCTGCAGAACGGTGGCACCCTGATACACATCCTGTGCAAATGATTCCTCATCCTTGAAATTTGCGAGTACCACAAGATTTGTAAAGGTAGATTCCGCATCGTCCCACTCGGGCGCTGTGTCCTCAAATGCACTCAGCGCTTTGATCCGCCCGACATAGTTGCCAAGCTTTGTGAATCCGCCGGAGGTGCCCGCATAGGAAAGATCTTTTCCGTTTTTCTCGCCGAGGCGAATTTTTGCATTTCCTTCCGTGACCCGCACGATCACCGAAAACCATTCCCCTGCCGCAAGCGGAACCGCGCTGTCAAGCGCGAGGGTGACATACCCCCCGAACTCAAAATGCCCGGTTGCTTTTGCCGCACAGCTTCCCCCTGCAGTCGGCGGATCCTGTGCGCCAAACGGCGAAGAAAGGCCGGTGTATATCTCAACCTCGAGGGTGAAATCCGTGCCGCTGACGCCCACATTGACCGCCTTCAAAACCTCGGCCTTTCCCGCCTCATCGGCTCCCGCTGCCTGATAAACATTTGCGACAACCCTGTCGTTTCTGAGTGGGAAATCGTTCATCGCCCCGTCGTAATAATAGTTATTGTCATATTTTTCGCGCGGTACATAGGAAAATGCGTAAGTCTGCGAGCACGTATTATCGTAGGAAATATAAAAATACGGATATCCGTCCGGCAGTGAGGCATAGCTGTTTTTAATCAACCAGCCGCCGCTTTGGGTTGCTCCTCCCGGCAGAAAGCGGTCAGCGGGAATGCTGTCATCCCAGCCAATGATTGTGCAGGCATGCGGATAGGATTCCGCCCCCGTCTCGTTTTTCGGATTGTAATAGTATTGGTTTGATGCGTTGTTGTATTGAAAGGTAACTGCGCCGTATTTTGCGATAGCCCGCTTGATCGCCGCAATGTGCAGGGCAGGCTCGCCCTTATATTCCGGAATATAAACAGCATTTTCAAGTCTGTACTCTGAATTTTCAAAGGGATCTGCTGCGGCAGATGTTCCGCTCACGGGACCCCACCAAAGGGAAAAAAGCGTCGCAATTTTTCCGGGGTTGCCGGTAAAATCGGTGAAATTACCCGCAATCAATTCACCGTCGGTATTTCCGAGCGGGTCCGATCGGCGGTTTGCAACGCGGTAGGCGGCCGCCGTGGGATTCAGATTCAGCGTTTCTGCCGTTGCCAATGGATTGATACCGCTGCGCAAAATCGAAGCTTCCGAGGCCGCAACCGCCGAATATGCCCAGCAGAGGTTGGTCAAGCCTTGATCCTTAATCGGCGTTATGATTCCATAGTCACGCCCGTCAAATTTCGGCATTGCAGCGATTGTATCCTCAGAGGGAAGCATCGCAGTGTCGGTTTTTGCATCGGCATTGCCCCTGTCCGCTGCGGAGAGCGGCAGTAGCAGAATACCGGCAGCTATGAGCATACTGAGTAAAAATGAAATAATTCTCCTGAAAATTTTCATAAGCCCTCCTTTACCGCCGCAAGCCCTTTTCGTCCTTAGTCGGCTGTATTATAACATGTCCCCCTCGGCAAATCAACACGGCCGCGGCGGAATCCTGTCTTTGCTAAAATATGAAAAAAAAAGCCATCCGCAACGGATGACTTTCGCTTGTCTTATTCTTTTCCGATTACCCAGATCAAGGGGCGCTGCAGCTGCGCCGTAATCTCGCTAAAGCTCCATTCTTTTTCGGAAAAGCTTCTGCTGTAAGAATCACAGAGAAAGAGCTCACCGTCCTCGGAAACGCCGCGGATCATGAGAAAATGCGAGCCGTTTGTAAAGGCGCCGCGCCCGACGGTGAAGATAATGAGGTTGCCGTTTTCAATTTCCTCGCGAATCACATCAAGCGACCAATATCTCTCTTTACAGGAAAGCCCGAACGCCTTCGGCGCTTCCCGCATAAAAGCGGTATAAGTGCCGCCGCCGGGGCGCCAAAAGCCATGGCTGACACTCCATTGACACATTTCAATGGGGTCAACATACGCATCTGATAAAGTGGAGACCGCCATTGCCATAGTCGTCGGCCCGCAGGAATAATCCTTCAATGTATCCGACCCGTACATTCCGTCGGACCACGGCTTTTCTCTGGTGCAAAAATAGACCACACCGCCGATGCGGTCTGCCTCACTTCGCTTCGCTGCCGTTACGGATTGAATCGGCACATTGTTTTCGCTCGCCTTTACGGCGGGAACGGCATCGGTGAATGATTCCGCCTGCACCGCCAACGAAACAGCTTTTGCAAAAGCGGAGTCCTCATCCCGACAAAACGAATCAAGCAGCAAAATCGCCGCGGGAACGACAACAACCGTCAAAAATAATACAGCGGCACGCTTGATAAAAAAGCGTATCATCGGTGCTTCCCTCCTCTCCGCATTTTTACCGCAAAAAAAACACGATAAAAGTATTATAGCAAAGTTTCGACAAAAAAGCAATACTGCGCCCCAAAAGCAAACAATTGTTGCCAAATGCGAAAAAATACGGTATAATGAGATATCAAATTCATCAAAGGAGATGCAAAGCCATGAAAAAACTTCCGTTTCTCCTTGCGTTGGCTGCAATTTTGCTCTGCGCGTGTGTGTACTCGGATCAACAGACGCCAAACGGGATATCGAGCCCCGTCGAGAGCTCTTCCGCCGAAGAAATACCGCCTGCCTGCAGCCTTTACTATGATTATCGGGCGCTGACGGTCATCGCACCCGAAAACAGCACCTTGCCGCTCAGCGCCGATGCAAAGCGCGGCGCGCCGGGCTATATTCCGATCTGGCACAACGGAGAATATACCCAGCTTGCTTCCGGGGGCGAAGGGGATACCATGGAAGAGCTGACCGGCGGAAAAGCAACCGAAGCGGGAGACTACGGCAGATTCTGTTGGGATAATACGCTCTATCATTGCATCCATGTGCAGGCAAAGGATAGCTTTCTGCCCGATTTTGTCAGTATTGGGGGCGGTATTTTGTGGATTGAGATCATGGGAGACTGCTATGCCGACAACGGTACCGAGGGAGGCATCGGCATGTTCGGCGGGTTTGACACAGTCATCCTGACCGGCAGCGGCACCTTACGCCTGGCGCAGAGCATAGAAAGCGGCACCGGGGAGCGGCCCTTTCCCGCGCTGATTGTTGACGGGCCTTTGGTCAGCACTCCGGGCCTTGCACTCATCGCCAATCAGACGCCGCAAAAAACGGCAAATCTCGTCGTTCTGAACGGCTCCCTGGAAAGCAAGGGCAACACCTTTGTAAACGGAGATGCCTGTGTCGCGGGCGGGGCGCTGAATGCAGGACAGCTGCTTGACTGCGCAACTCTTGTGTGCCGCGGCGGCTTAGTATCCGTAAAAGACGGCTGGAGCTTTTCGGAGGAAGCGCCCTCACTGTCTCCGAGCCTTATTTTAAGCGGCGGGGAGTTTGAAACACAGGCATGGATGGAAAGCACCATCGAATATCACCTTTGGCATGGTGAAATCACGGCACCCGGCGTGCGCAACTGGCCCAAAACATATCTTTACGGAGATGCGGTCATACTTCATGATACAACGGAAACATAGGAAAAATGCACCGCGGCAAATAAAAAGGGAGCGCCTTTTACGGGCGCTCCCTCTCTGCTGTCCCTCAGAGCCTGAATGTTTTGCAAAGATAATCGGAATATCGCTTCGCCATGACATACCAATTATGAAGCGACTCGCCCATTACGCCGCCGCACGCCTCGCGATACAGCGCCCACACAAACCAATAATACGAAACGATCGCAACATAGGCAAGATAATGAAATCGCAGAGTTTCATTATAGGTATCCTGGCAGTATTCCTTGACAAATTCGGTTGCAACATCGACTTCCCACATGGCATCCATGATATAGCAGCTAATATCGCAGCCAGGGTCGGCATTGCCCGCATATTCCCAGTCGATGAGTATAGTTTGATCCTCCGTGAGCATCCAGTTAGGTGCATAGGTGTCGCAATGGCAAAACCGCATTGTGACTCCGTCTCCCTGCACAGCAGCGTAGCACTTTTTTACCTTTTCTTTCAGCTCGTCAAAATCGCGGACTGCAATCTCGCCCTTTTCCCGCAGTAATTTCTCGATGTCGCAGGCGTCCTCCCATGGGCGGAAGCCCCAATCCACTGAAAGATTTTTCTCGTGCAGATTGCGCAGAACGGAAAGCACGCGCTTTGAATCCTCAAAGCTGTTATAATCCGGAATGCGGATATTTTCCACAAAGGCGGAAATCTTCCAGCCCTGTTCTTCATCCATGTAGATATAGGTAGGGTCGGCGCCGATCGCTTTTCCGAGCTCCAAAGAGCGCTTTTCATTTTTTCTGGAAATGATCGCATCCGTTCCGTCTCCGGGATGGCGATAGACATATTTCTTACCGCCGACCTCAAAGACAAAGGAGGTATTGGTCAAACCCTCTTTAATAGCGCGGAATCCGTTGACATCCTCCTCGCGGCAGCCGAGAATGCGGCAGATATTGCGCATGATCTTACTGTGCGTATCCTTGACATAGTAATTATCAAACTGCCGCAGCTCTTCCAAGGAATCAAATTCATAAATGGTGCCGTTTGGATAAACCTTGACCGCCATGGGCGGCAGCTTTGCGATATTGTCGGCAAACAGAGCCTCCCAAAGCTCCTCGTCATAGTCTCCGAGATCATGGTGCAAATTGATCAGCTTAAGAAATTCGCGGCTGAAGGCGGTATCCCAATACACATGCCCAAGCATAATATCGCCCTCATCGCCGCTGCGCTGCACCTTGGTGATATTGCCCTTTTTATCGCTGATCATATACCATTCCTGGCTCTTCTCCGTTACATGCTGCGCGGCATAATAGGACTGATATACATAATCGGTAAAGGGATTTTCCGTAAAATAATCATCGGAGGAGCAAATATAGGTGTTGCCGATATACTGCTGCGCAAGATAGAGCGTTTCAATATTATTTTTGAGATGGAAGCTCGGGTTGATCAGAATTGTCAGCCCTTTATATTTATCCTCCAAATAGAAAAACGACTCTTTTTTATAACCGAGAACGATCACGATGTCATGAATACCCGCCTCCTGCAGCTGCTCGATCTGCCGCTCGATCAACACCTCATTTTTCACAACCAACAACCCCTTCGGCTTTTCCAAAGAAAGCGGTACGAAGCGCGAGGACATGCCCGCCGCCATAATCAACGCATTTTTCACCTTATAAGGCGCCAAAGCTTCCAGCCCCGCGGGGGTGAGGCCATTTGCATCGATGAGTCCCTGCGCCTCAAATGCACGCATTTTTTCGGAAATATAGCCGACAGACAGCGACAGCGCTTCGGCAAGCCTGCGCGTGGTATCTCTGCCGCTTTTCCGAATGGCATTCAGTAAATCAAATTCATGTCTTGTCATCATTTATTTTACCTCCGTAGCGGAATTTGTGCTTTTATTCTTTGTAAAAAGCATCGCAAGGAAAACGGCGACGCCGCCGGAAATTGCCTTGGCAAGCATCATCGGTGCAATGACGGAAGGAGCGTTGGCTGCCGTAAATGCCAGATGATCGCCTATGATGAATGCCGCACAAACAGCAAATGCCGTATTGACGATTTTCTCGCGTTCTTTCATCCGGGACATGGTTGCAAACATCGCCATGTTATTCGCGCTGCTGAGCAAAAAGCCCGTCACGCCGGCTTCGGTCAACCCAAAACGTGCGGAAAGAGAAGAAAGAGGCTTCCTCAGCCAACGGTTCAGGCAGGAAACAAACGGGAGCGCCCCCGCGAGCACGAGCCCGACCGAGCCTGCAACCGCAATGCCCTCGGATGTGCTGTCGACCATGTTGAACACCGGCAGAGCATCCAGCGAAAATAATCCCGAGCCCGCAAGCGGAGAGAGAATCAGATCGCGCACCATTGCAAGCCCCAGCCCTATCATTGCAACGCCGTTGACAATCCTGCTGAACACGCGAAAAACCGATGTCGTTTGCTTTGGCCAAAGCGTGAGACACACAATAATCACTACGGAAAAAATCACGGGCGGAATCAGGTTCAGCGCAACAAGGCGCAGCGGAATACCCATGCATAGCCCGCCGACAAAGGTGCCAAGCGGAATCGCCGCGATGCCGTACAAAACGCCCTTGGAAAACGCCGTGACATCCTCTTTTTTGATTGCCGCCAGGCCGACGGGAATGGTGAACACTATGGTTGCGCCCATCATTGAACCGTATACGATACCCGCCCACTGACCGATGGTTGAATCCAGTGCCACAGAAGAAGCCAACTGAAACCCGCCCATATCAATGGCGAGAATTGTGCTGACCGCCATGGAGGGATCCAGCCCGATTGCCGCATAAAGCGGGGTGAGCGTATGCTCAATGCCCCATTTCATCGCCGGAACAAGCGAAATAATGCCGACAATGGCAAGGCAAAGTGGGCCAATCATTTCAATTCCGCTGCGGAATTCCGCGCCCAGCCCGAGCTTGTCCTTCAAAAACAGGGAATCCAGGATGCCAACAATGGCAAATACCGTCATAATTCCAACAACCACTACGGAAAAATACTGCATATAAGCACTCCTCGCGTTCATTTTTGTTTGATTATATCACAGATTCGAACATCAGTCAAGATAAAAAGGAAAAATAATCCCATAAAATTACCATTTTCCTCTAAATTGCGTTCATTCATCTTGCCGAAACACAGAAAAATAAAACAAAAAAAGCCGGAAAACCGTGTCTTTGAAAAACACGGTCGCCGGCAGGCAAATCAAGTTAGGATTTTGCGAATGATAAAAAATCGGAGCTGTAACGGCTACGCTGCAAACAGCAAAAGAAGCAGGTTCCGGTTTAGCGTACAGAAAAAAAGCGGCCGTTTTCTCCGCAGAATTCTTGCCGCAAGGCATGCAAGCTTTTCGGGCGGAACATGCCTCGCCTCTACATGACTGACTATGGAGCGAAACCGTGCGGCATTGCATCGGTAAAGCTTCGTTTTCGCGCAAAACGCTGACGGAAATGCCGCGCAACTGCGGTTCCATATGCATGGCATAGCATAACAATCCAACGCCGCCTTACTTACGGCTTAAATCCCCGTAAACGGAAAGGAGGGCAACGGGGCAAGCTCGCTTGTGGTGATCAGAATGTGGCTCCCATCAGCAAGGAGCGGAAAAACCACACGGCTGAGCACCGCCGCACCGCTGACAAGAATTCAGATTAAATTGATCTTCTTTTCCAAAAACCATCGAATCAGCACAAAGAAAATAATGCCGAGCAGCAAATGAAAAATCAGCGAGAAGCAAACTGCCGTTGCCAAAAGAGTTAGCCATGTCTGCGGCGTTTTCACGGTGCCGTCTCCGATGACAAAGAACAGGGCGAAATAGCCTATCTGATAGAGAAAGCTTTGTACCGAGGTTAGGGCAAACAAAAAACCGAAAGAAACGAGCAGCCGCATCCGCCGCGCAACAACAGCACCGAGCGAAATGGCAAAATAAAATACCAAAAGTTGATACAGCGGCTGCAAAAGCAGATGCAATACGGCAACCACGGCAAAAACCATCGCCTGCAGAGGCGCCCCGGAAAAACCATAGGCGAGCGCCGCCGTGAGCTCTCTCAAAAACGAAAAATCAACGCCTGAGCCGTAAATACCGAGCGCCGCAATACAAAGCAGCCCCACTGCGGTCAAAAGACAAATCAAAAACTTCCAGAAATACCCGCAGAGCAACTTTGCGGAAAGCTTCTGCGCCCCCGTTGTGGGCGTTGTGAAATAGAGATACGCCCGATCCGTTGCAACATCCTGATAGAACCGGACAAAAAGGAATACAGAGCATAAAATGCTGCCGGCGGTAATGATATAAAAAAGGAACAGCGCAATCAGAGCCGTGCAGCCGCCGAGCAGCCCCTGCAGCTCCTCACTGAGAAGTGTATTCCGGGCGGCGAAAAAACGGCTTGAAAAAAACACCATTGCCCCGGTGAGCGCGATAACGCCGCACAGGCATGCCACCAAAATCCACATCATCCGCGCCGTGGAGCGATATTCATATTTCCAAAGCTTTCTTAGCATCCGAATACCTCCAAAAACAGCGCATTGAGCGACTTTTCTTCGTTCTGACGCACATTCTGCACCGTATCATAGCGCACGATTGCCCCTTGCGACAAAAATAAAAATTCATTCAGAATTTGCTCAATATCACAGATCAGGTGCGTGGAAAGCAAAACGGTCGCTTCCGGATTCCCGTTTTTAATGATCAGATCGAGAATCTGATTTCGTGCGGCAGGATCCACCCCCGCCAGCGGCTCATCCAGCAAATACAGCCGCGCACGGCGCGCCATCACGAGCACAATCTGCACCTTTTCCTTCGTGCCCTTGGAAAGCGTTTTCAGCTTGGCATTGCACGGGACAGAGAGCATTTCAAGGAGAGAAAGCGCACGCGCACGGTCAAAATCCTCATAAAAATCGGAAAAATAGTCAATACAATCGCAAACGCGCATCCAATTTGAAAAATAGGAACGCTCCGGCAAATAAGAAACAATGCGCTTTGTTGCAATGCCGGGTGCTTCCCCTTCAATCAGCACCTCGCCGCTGCTTTGCCGCAAAACACCGCCGAGAATTTTCATCAGCGTTGTTTTTCCGCTTCCGTTCGGCCCCAAAAGCCCGATCACTTTTCCGCGCGGCAGCCCAAAGGTCAGTTCCCGCAGCGCCGTGGTATGCCCATAGCATTTGGAAAGCCGACGGCACTCAATGCTCCATTCATTCAAGGTGATTTCTCCTTCAATATTTGTTTTTGCAAAACCGCTGCGCCTTATCCTATTATATTGCGCCGCATTTTGACAAGAAAACGCTCAGCCGACCTCCATAGTATCCTCCGGGGAAACACGATGCGCCTCTTTCACCGTAGAGCTTTGGTCGATGAGAAGCGTATCACTGTAAAACACCCGATCCACAACCGTATTTTGCCCGATTTCAACCCGCTTTGCACGGATGACACCGACCTTGGCAAAAGAAAGCTGCACCGCATCGGCAGTCATTTCCCCCACGGTGAAAATCGGCGCCATTTTCCTTGCAAACACGCGCTCCATGAGAATGAGACGCCGCTTTGCACTGCACTGCGGCTCTAAAATCACCGTCTTTGCGGTGATATTTCCAAGCTGCACGCATGCGCTCATATTAAGCTTTAAAAGCTCTTTTACAACGATCTCCCCTCCGGCACAAAAACTGCCCTGCGCCGTGATGCTGTGCGCCCTGACCGCCTCCTTTGCGCAAAAGCTGCCGAAGCTTTGCACAATGTCCGCAAACAGTGCACCGTCGCACAAAAAATTACCGCTTGAGACAATCTCCTCGGCTCCAAGCTGCCCCATCGCATGAAACGAACCCTCGCTGCGCAAAGCGGTACAAATAAAGTCGCCGCAAACAATTGCAGAACCGGAAAAACGCGCCTGACCGCGCACGGTTACATTGCCGGGGCATTTCGTTGCGCCCTGGCATAAAAGCTCCGCACAGCAAAGATTGCGAGGCAAAATCGTTGTGCCGCTCGTTCTGATTTTCTCCTGCATGGGGTCGCATGTGGTTCTGTCGGTCGTTTTTTCCATAGCCAAGCCCGCCTTTTTCAAAAATTTTAAAGCGATCGAAAACGAGCATAGGGGCGCTCACTCGGAACGCCCCCATGCCCTTTGGAAAAAGAGAGAAAAGGAGATAGCAAATTATTGCGGGACGATCACGCCGTATTCGTCTTCATGGCGTCTGTATACGACGCTGATCTTTCCGCTTTCCACATCATCAAACACATAAAAATTATGTCCCAAGAGGTTCATTTGTAAAATAGCCTCTTCCGTGGTTACGGGGCGAACGGCAAATGTCTTTGTACGAATGCGGAAGCTGCCCTCCTCGGGCACCTCCTCTTCGGCATTTTCATCGCGGAATGCGCCGCTGCGCAGGCGTTTTTCCAGTCTGGTTTTATTCTTGCGGATCTGTCCCTCGATCCGAGAAATGCAGCGATCCAAAGCGTTATGGAAGGTTTCATCCTCTACCTCGGCGCGGTAGAGCGTCCCCTTGTTTGAGATCGTAACCTCAACGACCTCCATCCTTTTGGTACGGCGCAGGGTAACCGTTGCTTGTCCCTCTTCGAAAAATTTATCGAATTTTGCAAGCTTTTTCTCAATCAACGCTTTTTGATCTTCCGTTACGTTGACCTGTCTTCCGAGAACCAATGTTTTCATAAAACAACCACCCTTTGCTTGAATTTGCGGGGAGCTGTCATGCCATGATGCCTGTGGGGATTCCTCCCCGCACGTACAGTATACCACACCGTCGGCATTTTGTACAGTGGTTTTTGAAAATATTTTTATTTTTTGTTGATTTCATCCACTTTTTCTGCCGGCGAAGCGCTTTTCGCGGAAAAATCAAACACAACCCTTTCCCCCTCCAGGCGCAGCGCCGCATCAAAGGGCTTGCCTGCTTTGGAAACAAAACCGCGCAGAAGCGGGGTCGTGCCGTCGCTGAGCAGACTTTGCGCGGCAGAAACAGGAATCACCCTGCCGCAGATATAATTACCGATGCTAAATTTGCATCCGCTCTTATAGGCGGCGCAGGAATACCCGTACCGCCCGCGGACAATATCCGCGCCGCAGAGCGGGCAGGCACCGATACGCATACCGACAACTCCGTCGTCTCGGTCCTGCTCGGGCGCAGCCCCCTTTTCCGGGAAAACCGCCGCAATTTCCCGCTGCGCCAGTTCAATTGCGCCCTTAACCGTCAGCTTTCCGTGATAAACCGCCTTGAGTGCGCGCCCCATTTCGCTTGTTTTGTATTTATCCATGCGGATTCCGAGGCGATCGAGGCTTTCCACCAAAAAAATTCCGCCGTCCAGAATGGTGTAAACATCCTTCTTCAGCTGAATATAGCCGCTTTTGCGGGCATTATCGATAATGCCCGTGCGCGTTGCCTCCGTACCGAGCTCAATGCCCTCAAACATCGCGCGATATTCCGCCTCATCGCTTGTCTGGTTCTCCGCTCCTTCGGCACAAAGCGCCGCCTTTTCTTCGCGGAACGGATTTTCCAGATAATTATTCAGCGTTTCAATGGTATAATGCTTTGGCGGCGAGGTCTGTTTTTCCGCAGCGGTAAATGCAACCTCGACCTCCTGCCCCTTTTCAAGCTGCGGCAGGATGCGGTCCTTTGCGGTGGTATCGTCATAAGCCGTCCAGCCCTTTTCCAAAATCACAGTACCCTTCAGCACAAAGCTCTCTCCGCTCATGGTGCCGTCGGGAGATTTTTTTGCTTCTCCGCCCGCAATATCAATGGTCAGCTCCGTGCGGTCGATGCGACATTCCTCCGCGCAAAAAACAGCGACAAAGCGCCTCATAATCGCGCTGTAAACCTTCTTTTCTGTTTCGCTCAGTGTACCCGGCTTCGGAATTTTATAGGTCGGCGTCAATGCGGAGTGCGCCTCGATTTTGGAATCGTCGAAAATCGTTTTTTTATCCTTAAAGGTAACGGGATATCCCAGCGCCTTTACTCCGCCGAGAATCTGCTTGATCTTGTCCTTTTCCGCCGTCGCCAAATATTCGGAGTTGGTGCGGGGATAGGTCACATAGCCTGCCTCGTACAGCTTTTGCAGCGCCGCAAGGCTCTCCTCCATGGGCATTTTATACTTTTTGCCGAGGGCATTCTGCAGCTTTGTTAACGAATACAGCTTGCCCGCGGAAAGCGTATCCTTCTTATGTTTTACGCCCGCAACGCGCCCGCCCGCTTCATTATAATAAGCGCAAAGCGCCTCGCATGCGGCGCGTTGCTCCTTGTCAAATTTTTTCTTGCTGACAAGCTCCAACGCAGCATCGCCCGTCTGCGTTTTGGAAACGGGCGCATAATAGGTCTGCGGTGTGAAATTGCGGATTAGCATATCTCTTTCGTAAATCGCCCGCACAATCGGCACAATCACTCTGCCGACCCGCAGCAGCGTACCCGTTTTCAGCGTTGCATAACGCGTCAGATTTACGCCGTACAGCCAGTCGATTATGGTACGCGCATATCCCTCGTTGGCAAGGGTGCGATATTCCTGCGCCTCCTTCAGATCTGCCAGGGCGGCGGCTATGGTTTGAGGTGTCTGGTCGGGCAGCCAAAGGCGATATTGCGGCTTCTTTGATGCCTGCGCCTTATCAATGCACAGCCGTACGATAATCTCGCCCTCGCGGTCGGCATCTCCCGCATTGACAATCGATGTCACGTCCTCGCGGTTGCAAAGCGCCTTGATCGTTTCAAACTGCTCGCGCACACCAGCATCGGGTGCCTTTCCCTTTTCATGCTTGAGCTCAAATACATATTTTTGCGGAAAGCACGGCAGATTTTCCATGGTCCAGCGCGTGCTCCCGTCGGGATTGGGGGCATAAAAGTCAAGGTCGGCTAAGGAAAACAGATGCCCGAACGCCCATGTGACAAGATAATCTCCGCCCTGCAAAAAGCCGCGGCTTTTCTGCATTTTAATATGGGTGGCGCTTTCAATACCCGCAGCAATATTTCTGCCGAGGGATGGTTTTTCAGCAATAATCAGTTGCACGGCGCTCTCCTTCAATAAGGTTTTCGCTTTTTTCCTTTTGTTCGGGCGCAGAGAATACCCGGTCGATCGGCCCCTGATATAAAAGGCGGAATTGCGGCATCTTCAAAAAATCCTGCGGTCGCATCAGGCACGGAAGCTTCGCCAGAGAAACAGCGCCCTGCTGCAGCAGGATTTCCGCGACAAACTGCGAGCAAAAATAGCGCTTGGAGCGGCGCCTGGTTGCAATGCCGGCGCGACAAAATGCAGCGCCGAGATAGGAATAGCGATGACTGCCGCGGTCACGCACCATGGCCTGCACGCAATTTTTGATATTTCTATGTACCTCATCCGTAACGGGGAGAGAAAGCAATACGCAATGCACATTTTTGAAATGCGAAAAATGCCCCTTTCGAATCTCCTCGCGGATCAGCCCGCCCGGGAACGGAAAAGAATAATACAACCTTGCAAAGCTGCACAGACTCTCGAGAGAGTCATCATATGCCAGGGAAACATGCGTATACAAATCTCCCGTTGCAAGATGAATCAGCGCAGAGGTCGCCGTTTGGGCGCGCGTTATAAGAACATAGACATTTTTCATTTTGCTTCCCCGCCGCCGAAGCGGCCTCAAAGAATATATTCCATATTGATCGATTTTTCGGAAAAACCGCAGGCGGCATAAAGCTTTTTCGCCGTCTCGTTTGCGGCGTTTACCTGCAGCTCAAAGGAGGTATACTCCCCCTTTGCGGCAAGCTCCTTGCCCTTTTGCAAAAGGGCGCGGGCAATTCCGCGGTGCCTCTCTTCCTCCCGCACAACCAGCGCATCCAGCCGAAAAATGCGGCGCGGGACCTGCTCCGGCGCATCGATCTGCAATGTGCGGAACAGCGAAAGCGCGCAAAGCTCCCCCGAGGACACCGCCCCATATGCCATATCGTGATGCAGATATTCACAAAACTCTTCCGCTGACAAAACAGGGTCAACCGCGCGGTAAAGATCCGGCCGCAGTGCAATATGATTGGTATGCAGCACCTGCATTAAGGTGCAGACAGAGGGAAAATCCGCAAAGGTCAACGGGCGGATTTGAATTTCGGGTTCGCCGTGCATAACAGAGCTCCTTCGTTTTGGGATATTTCCAGTATATCATAAAACCGCAAAAACTGCAAGCAGGCAGAAAAAAGCTGCGGCAAGCGGTTGCTTGCCGCAGCATAAAAACTTAATGAAAACGGCGGCGCTTTCCGAAAAGCACAGCACCTGCGAAAACAGCAATGCTGCCGATGCAGGCAGCCGCATACCAAAGCGGTGCAGAGGCATCCCCTGTTTTGGGAGCGGCAGGCTTCGGAGCTTCCGGCGTTTTGTCCGTCTTTGGCGGCTGAGGCGTCGGGGTCGGTTCCGGCGGCTGCTCTGCCGCAGAATAAGTATTGGTAAAATACATACCGTTCAGCGGCTGCGGCAGATCCGAGGAAAGATCGGCAGAGCCGTCATAAACCATATAAATCACCTCGCCGTATGGATTCTCCGGCGTTTCAATGTGCATTGGGTAAATAAAATAGGTCGCATCGGAAAAGGTCCAGCCGTCTGCTTCTTCCGCCTTTTCGCGCACATAGAAGCCTCCCTCCAAAATGCCCTGCATAAGATCCCGCTCATCCAAAGTAAGCTTCAGCATGCCGTTATAGTCGCCGACGCCGTTTGTCGCAACAGCGCCTTCAATCTGCACTTTCTCCGCGGCTGCCTCATTGACGAAGCGATATACCTCAAGTGCAAAGGTGCGTGCCGTCGGGGCGGCTGAGCCATCCACCTTAGCAACAATTTTGGTAAACGGAATTTCGACGGTCGTCATGCCGTACTGCGCTGTATAGGAATTGTCAAAATACGGGGTGTTCGCTTCAATTGCGCCCTGCGCGGTCTGTGCGGTAAATTGCCAATATTCGTGCACTCCGGTATCGGTCTCCGTGAGCATCGGCAGAACACGCCACACCGTCTCGCTCAGTGTAAGACCTGGAATATTCGCCGCCTGCATCCGAAGCGAAAAGCCCTCACCGAATGCGCGAAGATATTCTTTTTTTACACTGAACTGCATGGAAATGCGATACTCCCCCGCCCCGCGGATATACACGGTATCGCTCTCAATCCGCACATCGTCCTCAGCGGAGCTCGAAAAATCAAACGCTTCAACCGTGAGCGGGAAATCAGGCTCTTTTTCTCCGCCTTGCGCCATATTCACAATAACATCAAAGGAAAGCGCGACGCGGTTCTCTTCGGCTCTTCCCGGCAAAACAAATGCCGAGAGCAGCAGCGCCAGGGTAAACAGGCAACAAAGCAGGCGTTTTTTTTTGCAGATTCATGGGTGTCTCCTTTCAATTTTGGAATACGAACATGAACTATGATAAAATCGTTTGATTTATTGTACCATATCTTTCCGAAAAACGCAACCGCTTTGATAAAAAATCATTCATTTTTTCGCCCTTTGGCATAATTTATTGCAATGTGATTTTGATATCGCCCGTTTTCGTTATGATTTCGCATTTGCCGCCCGCGGTGCTCCTTGGCACGCTGACCGCCCCGGTTTTGCTTTGTGCCGAAAAAAGCTTTTCGCTGCAAAGGCTTCCGCGGACACTTCCTGTGGTGGTTTCGATTGCAATCTCCGCGGCATCGCTTTGCTGCAGCCGGACATCACCCGTGCGGTTTCGAATATCCATCTCACCATCAATAAGCACCTTCTCGAGAGCAATGATACCTGTGCTGCTTTCTGCGGAAAGCGCCTCGCCGCGCACAGAGGTCAAATTGATATTTCCGGTGCTCGTTTTCACAAATATCCGGTTTTCGCAGCTGAGGCTCTGTATCGTAAGATTTCCGGTGGTTGTTGTCAGGTTGATTTGCTTTGCTCCGGAATTTTCAAGGCTGCAATTTCCCGTGGTCAGACGAACCGCAATCTCCGAAAGCGTCGTCGCGGCGCAGCGGACCGATGCGGTGGTGCCGTCGATTTGTATCGATTCAAATGTAAAGTCGGCGGGAATCGCAATATCCCCTGTTTTTGTGTTCAGCTGCAGTGACCGATATTCTTTTTCCGGCAGAAAAACAGTGATTTTCGGCGATTCAAACCATATCCCGGCATATGCATACCAGCTGCGCGTATTGCTCTCGGTGATGCGCAAGGTATCGTTCTCTACCGCAACGGAATAGCGCACCGAGCTTGTTTCCTTGCAGACGACGCGGCACATTTCATCGGTGGGACAAAATTCGATCTCTGCCGTTGTCAGCTCCACGAAAAGGTTTGAAAACGGCTCTTCCACCGTATAGGTATGCGTTTCATATCTTTCCGTTGCAAATGCATCAAAACGAAATCCACCCGCCGCAAACGCGCAGCCGACCAAAACACAGCCGAGCACGACAAACGCCGCAGCAACGGTCAGCCAAATTTTCGTTGCCTTTTTCATTGTGCCGCCTCCCTTTTGACAAGCCTTGTTTTTATCCGAAGGATCGTTTTTGCGGTCAGATGCAAAATTCCCTTTGTTGTAGCCATGCCGCCGAAGAAAAGAAAAATCGAAAAACCGCCGCAAAGCATGCCGCAGCCAAACATTCCGAGCGCTGCGGGCGCGCTGCCGCGCAAAAAGAATACAATGCCGAGCACAATTCCGCAAAGAAGCGCTGCGGCAAAGGACAGCACAAGTGCCCACAAGGTGACAATCACTGCCCACAGAGCGATATAAATCGAAAACACAATAGCCGCAGCGGCAATGAGCAGGGCGAGCCAGAGCGGAGAACCAGCGGCAAGCAGGACAATCTCCCATGGCCGCAGCGCTCTGCGCGGCTTCACCTTTTCGCGAACAAGCTTTGAAAGCGAGGTGTCCGACAGCGCCCCCTTCACAATTTCATCCACCGTGCCGACCGCGATCACGGCTTCCTCCTCGGAAAGCCCCTCTTCCATGCGGTCGTTGATCATTTCGTCATAAAAAGCGATGCGCTCTTCCGTATCCGTAAGCGGCAGCGCGCCCAAGCCACCGCGCAGCTGCGCAAGAAATTCCTCTTTATTCATGCCGATTCTCCTCCTTTGTCACAAAGCGATAAACAGAAACCATCTCTTCCCACTCCTTGCGGAAAGCATCGAGCCGTGCAAGCCCCGCCTGTGTAATATGATAATATTTTCGCAGCCTGCCGTCATATTCCGCGGTGCGCACGGTCAACATGCCTGCGCCCTCCAGGCGCTTGAGAATAGTATACAGAGTCGATTCCGAAAGCAAAAGACAGGGCTTAAGATCCTTGATAATCTTATATCCGTA
Organism: uncultured Eubacteriales bacterium; assembly: GCA_900549725.1. GTDB lineage: Bacteria > Bacillota > Clostridia > Oscillospirales > CAG-272 > UMGS1225. The sequence goes on from URPL01000017.1 coordinate 18,660, forward strand.
GGAATCTTCGTCTTTGATCGCAGCCAACACGCAGACATCCAGCAGTCCCCGTTTTAATTGGACATCCATACAATACCTCCCATCATGTAATACATCATATCACGAAGTATAGGCTTTGTCAAGAGAAAAACAAAAAAAGCGGGAAGATTTCTCTTCCCGCCCATAGCCTGTTTTCGGGCATCACACGCCGGCAGCTATACAGTACGCCGATTTTTTGCCGTTTAATCAACCACACGAATGGTCTTGATGACCTGGTCCTCATACGGTTTATCGTTACCGTCGCGCTTCACGGCGGCAATCGCATCCGCGACATCCATTCCCCCGGTTACCATACCGAATGCGGCATACTGCCCGTCCAGAAAATCATCGTCTGCAACGCAGATGAAAAACTGCGAAGATGCGGAATTATAGTTTTGGCTGCGCGCCATGGAGAGAACGCCTCTTTTGTGCGAAAGCGTATTATTGACGCCGTTTGCCGTAAATTCGCCCTCGACCGTCTCCTTTGATCCGCCGTATCCGGTGCCCTGCGGGTCGCCCCCCTGGATCATAAAGCCGGGGATCACGCGATGGAAGATCAGCCCGTCATAAAAGCCTTCCTTTGCAAGCTTTACAAAGTTTGCCACGGTTTTGGGCGCAATATCGGGATAAAGCTCCGCTTTCATCACGCCGCCGTTTTGCATTTCGATTTCAATCATAATTACATTTTCTCCTTTATCATTTGTTTTTGTATTTTCCGTGTCATTTTGCGCTGTCTGTTTGCATCCGGCAAGCAGCGCGCCGCAAAGAAGCAGCGCAAGCAAGCCGCAAAGCAATCGTTTTGTTTTCATAGCTTCCTCCTTTTATTTTACGATCCGAATGGAACGAATCGCAATATCCTCCACGGGACGGTCCGCATCGTCGGTCTGCACCGCAGCGATGGCATCCAGCACGTCAAATCCGTCTGTCACCTTGCCGAAAGCCGCATATTCTCCGTCCAGCTTTTTGCATTGCTCAAGACAAATAAAAAACTGAGAGGACGCCGTATTGTAGCCATTGGGCTTGCGCGCCATAGAGACGGTGCCGCGCTCATGATGCAGGGTGTTGCCGCTATAACCGTTTGCGGAGAATTCTCCCTCAATAGTCTGCTCGGAGCCGTAGTACCCTTTTCCGGTCGGGTCACCCGTTTGAATCAGGAAATTAGGAACCACACGATAAATAAGAAGCCCGTCATAAAACTGCTCATTGCAGAGCTTCACAAAATTGGAGACTGTTTTCGGCGCAATATCCGGATAGAGCTCAAGAGAAATGGTTCGCTCATCCACGAGCGTAATCTGCGCATGTACAACCTCACCGGGCGCAAAACTCGGCGCTTTGTCTTTGCACCCAACGAGAAACGGTAAACACAGCAGCGCACAAAAGCTCAACAGAGCAATCGCCTTGCCCTTATTCTTCATTTTCCGCACAGCCGGTCCTCCCTTCGTTTAAACCGATATTTTCGGATACATGAGTGCTGTCGACAGCGGATCTGTGTGCTTTGAGCTTGTCCAGCAGCCAAAATACGGCGTACACAAGCGCCATATAGAAAAGCAGGATCACAAGAGACGGCAATTCGTAGAAAAACGGGTACGGAATCCACCGCCAAAAAAGATTCAGAATGCTGATATCCGCGCCATAGGTAAAGAAATAATTGGCGCGATCGCACAATGCCGTTGCACGTAAAAGCAGGTTCACAAGATGCGCCCCGACGGAAATAGCAAAAAAGGAAGCGACAATTCCCGGAAAATCCCGCACCGCCGGCCGATAAAAGCCCAGCGTTGCCAGGCACATGCCGCAGACAAAGATAAGCGCATGCGTGAGATAAAACCCGAGAATACGCGGCACAAGCAGCGAAAAGCCGTGAAATGCGGGCTCCGGGAAAAGCAGCGCCATCATTGCGCCGAGCGGCGCAATGATGAAAGAAAAGCCGAGCAAAAAGCGCTTTTTGGTCAAAAGCCCGATCGGAATCAAAAACAAATTGATATTGCACAGCTGAATGGGCAGCTCATTGAGCCAGTTGAAGCGCTCCGCCCCGTCGATGCGAAGAAATTCGGCATCCACGGACAAAAACGCCTTGTATACGAAAAAAATCAGAAGATTGACCGCGCACAGCACAATCAGAAAATTTGTTTTCCATACCTCGCTCTTTTTCCGAAACAGAAAATGCAGGGCAAACGGCAGCAGAACCGTTACGGCTAAAAGAGAAAGATGGAGCGGATGAAATGTTTCAAGTATCATAAAGTGTCCTTCCCCGCAAACGGAGGTAATCATTCAAAAAATCAGTTTTCGGTATGCCTGGGAGATGTCGATTCGGCAGGAAGCGCGCGGTCGACCTCCGGAATGCCCGCCACAGAGGTCAGCACGGATAATACCGCGGAAAGCGCCGCTGTGCTGAGCACCATGCGCCAATCAACGGCGGAAAATACGGCAGCGGCACCGATTGCCGCAAGTGCGGATTGCGCCGCCGTTCGCGCGGCACGAACTCCCGCTGCGCGCAACCAAAGTAAAAATGCCCCGTTTTGAATCGCCTTTTTCAAAATACCGTTCCCCCCCTTTTTTTATGCTCATTCTTACTATATGCAAAAATGAGAAAAAGGGAACAAATCTTACGGGGCAACCACCCCGACCAGCACCGCACGCGCATCGTCAAATTCATAGGTGCAGGTGGAAAGCGAAAACAGATGCGCATCCGCAGTTACTGCCAGCTCCGTGCGATACATCGCAGTTTCATCGATATAGCGCAGCAATGCTTCACGTGCCGCAGCATCCTCAAAGGAAACGGTGAAAATCGGCGCGGAGGCATCCACCACCAAAAACGCAAAAAATTCCAGGCGATATTGCCGCTGCGGCGTCGTATAGTAGCCGGTTAAATGAGAGCGGAAAAACGCTTCATTGCGGCAGGCGCGGATATCTGCAAACATCGTGCCGTTTTTCATATGATGCCCGTAAAGAATCGTTTGAAAATCGGTTTCGAAATTGCAGCGATAATCCATAAATACCGAACCGGAAGCAAGCGGCTGCCGATAGAGATTATGTGTAAGATAAAACGCATTATCCCCTGTCTGCAAAACGGGATACTCCACGCGGCTGTCCGGAATGCTGATCCATCCGATAATCTCCGGGTTTTGCTGCTGCAATGCAGCAAGCCCTGTGTATTTGGGGCTCTCTTGCTTTTCCTCCGAATCGGCAGAGGGAGGCTCGCCGGGCAAAGCCTGCGTGCCGTCTCTCTCGGCTGTGGACGAAACATCTTCAATAGGCGGGCGATACTGCAAAAGATCCTGCTCCGTTTTTTTCTCTTTCAGAGTCATCAGCCCGTATTTGCCGAGCTGAAATGCGCTGTAGCAAAATACGCACGCGCACAGCACTATGACACAAATCCGGAGTACGGTAAACACTGTTTGTCTCGTTCGCTTCATACATTGCTCCCTTTCATGCGCTCCGTCCCACACAGCTCGGCAAGTAAAGCACCGTCCGGCAAAACCTCGCGCAGCAAAACCTCGGCAAATGTATTATGTAGATCTGTGTCGCTTTTGACTCTGACCTCCAAAAAAGAGGCGGTGTGTCCCTGCGCAAATCCGTTTTCAAAGGTTTCAAACAAAACCGTGTCGGTTTTGCCGAGCCGGTCACAAAGCAGTGCCATGCGTGCGGCTTGCATATGCTGCGACGCAATGTGGACGCGCCTTGCCTTTTGCAGCTTTGTCAGCTGCCCCGGCAGGCAATCAGCCTCCGTGCCGCGGCGGCGGGAATAGGGGAAAATATGTATATAAAGAAAACCGGCGCAATCGATAAATTTAAGTGTTTTTGCAAATTCCTCTTCCGTTTCTCCCGGGAAGCCGACCAACAGATCCGTGGTAAACTGCACATTCGGGATCTTCTCACGCATCAGAGCAAGCGTGCTGAGCACATCCTCCGCACGGTACCGCCTGCGCATGCGATGCAACACCGTATCGCAGCCGCTCTGCACGGAAAGATGGAAATGAGGCGCCAAATGCGAAAGCTTTGCCATGCGTTCAATCACGGCGGAACGCATATACGAAGGGTCGAGCGAGCCGAGGCGAATCCGCGCGATGCCCGGAATCTCGTTCACGGCTTCGCACAGATCGACCAGGCGCTCTGCGCCGAGATCTTTTCCCCAGGAACCGGCTTCAATGCCGGTAAGAACCACCTCGCGGTACCCGCGCGCCGCCAAGCCGCGCACCTCTGCCAGAACCTGTTCCTTCGGCTTTGAGACGACACCGCCGCGTGCCAGCGGAATGGCACAATAGCTGCAGCGATTTTCGCAGCCGTCCTCTATTTTGACGTAGGCGCGGGTGCGTTCCGAGCCGTTTACGCACATCGGCTCAAACGGCAGAGCATCGGGCGCGCAGACCGCAACCTGCGGCGTGTTTTTTTCTCTCCTGAAAAACTGCTCCGCCGCATGTACAACGGAAAGCTTATTGCGGGAACCGCACAGATAATCGCAAATTCCAAGCGCCTGCACATCGTTTGTGGCGACTTGAGTATAGCAGCCCGTTGCCGCCAAAAACGAGTTCGGGTTTTCGCGGCGCAGCCGATGCAAAAGCTGGCGACATTTGCGGTCGCTTTCCGCCGTGACGGTGCAGGTATTGACGACAATGCAATCAGCATGCCGCGCATCATGCACGACCGTGAAGCCGCTTTCCAGCAGCCCCTGCTCAATGGCACGGCTTTCATATTGGCTGACCTTGCAGCCGAGCGTGAGAACGGTCGCCGTAAGCTTTTCTGAATTGAGAGTGTTCATAAATTATTACTCCGCTTCGGAGGGAATCCGATAAGAGATCAGAAATCCGTCGCTGTTATTGCCGAGGATGGTATATTCCGTGTTCTTCGGGACGGGCACCTGCTGCTCCGCTGCGTCGTCCGCCTGATAGAAATAAATCCCGTATTGCGTGCCGTCGGGCGAGGCGACCTTCGCATGCACGCCTTCATAGGTGTATATGCGAATATTCTCTAAATAGTATTCCATGGTATAGTTCTGACTCTGCATGAAGATTGCATGGGGCACGGTGACATAGCGAAAATGCCAGGATTCAAAACTGATGCCGGTTTCGGTCTCTTTTCCCTTCGGATAACGCAAAATAAAACCGTATTCCGCCATATGATCATACAGCCATGCATAATTTCCTTCATCGCGCACTGCGGTGATGCCGCGGGAATTATAGATTGCAAGATCAAGGGCAAGCCCGCTGTGATGCTCGCTGTATCCGGGAACGCTGACATATTTTTTCGTATACTCTTCCCCGTAATCACGCATATAATCATCCCAAACCTCCTGCTGCTCTTCCTTGGAGCGGTAGGCGCTGTTCACCATCAGATCGCCGATACCGGTCGCCTGTGAAAAGGCATCCAGAAAATCGTTCAGCGCATCAATGGTTGCGCGGGAAAGCTTGATGTTCTTGCTACGCACGGAATAGGAAGAAGATTTATAATCGAACACGCTGACAGGTTCTTCCCAAAGTTCAAAGTGAAACGGTGTATCCGGATTAACCAAAATCAGTTCCCCCTGAAAAATTGCATCGCGGGAAACCGTGACATAATCGGTGGTTGCCTCCAGAGGATCAAAATAGGAAAGCTCCGGCCCGTAGAGCACATTGCCATCACTTGTCGGCCCGGGCGCTGCCTTTTGTTTTCCGAGGAGACCGTCCCAATCAATGGAGCGCACCACGAAAACAGCGGCGGTTACCACGACCATCAAAACCAAAAGCAGCACGGCGGCGCTGAAAATTCTGCGCCGCATCCGCACACGGCGGCGTGCAGCAATGCGCTGCTTTTGCAGCTGTCTTTTTTCAAACGGAGATAGCGGCTGATTCACAAAAGCTCCCCTTTCCTGCTAAAATCATAGTATCAGTATAGCATATTATCGCCGTTTCTTTGTGAACATAATATGAACTTTCCGCAGCGTGCCGCACGGAACGAAAAAAAGCACCCTCCCCGAAAAACGGGGAGGGCGCTCGAAAAAGACTGAAAATCAGCCGACGATACCGGACCGCTCAATGCCCTGCACAAGGAATTTCTGCCCGAAGAGGTACAGAATGATCAGCGGAGCAATGATCAAAAGACCGGCGGTGCTGTTATAGGCAGCGGCGCTCATGTCTTTTGCAAGACCGGCAGAGGATGTGGTAAGCAGGCTCGGCATCAGCTTCGGACCTGCATCCGTAAAGAACAGGCTCGTGTAGAACTGATCCGTCCACTGCCAGGAGAAGGAGAACAGGAAAATGGTCACCATCATCGGGATGGACAGCGGAATGATAATCTTGAAGAAGGTGTAGAGAGAGCCTGCACCGTCGATATAGGCGGATTCTTCAAGCTCATCGGGAACGCCGCGATAGAACTGGCGCATCATGAAGATATAAAGCCCGTTCTTGAAGGCGAGCCCTGTCAACGACAGCAACGCCAGCGGCCAGTAGGTGTTTGTCAGGTTGATGCTCGTGACCGGCAGGATTGAAATATCCTTGAATACGCCGCCGCCGAGCAATCCGATCAGCCCCAGTGGGTCAAAATAACGGAACTGCATATACATGGAGAGCTGCAGCGTCTGGTGCGGAATGACCAGCGTTAAAATGACAAGCAGGAACAGAATCTTGCTGCCGCGGAATTTGAACTTGGCAAATCCGTATCCGACAAAGGAGCACACCAGCGTCTGAACAACACCGCACAGTGCACTGAGCACAAAGGTATTGAACAGTGCGGTGAAATAGCCGCTGTTGGAAATGATGGTTTTGTAAGTGTCCAACGTCGGATATTTCGGAATCAGGCGCACCGTTACATCATTCATGTCCGCGGAGCTCATGAAAGAGGCCGAGATCTTGGAGAAGAACGGGAACAGAATAACATACGAAATGCCGAGCAGCAGGACCAGACGGAAGAAAGACCAGATGATCTTTGTGAAGAAGCTGCCCGAGAGGAACTTGATCTTCATTCTTTCAAGGAAGGAGGTTCTTTCAAAATCAACCCGAATCCTTTTTTGATTGCGTTTTTTCACGGAAGGTTGTGCTTGCATGGAAGATTCCTCCTTTCTTAAGAATCGCGTCTTTGATAGAAGACAAAGAAGCTGCAGATTGCCGCCACCAGGGCAATCACCACAAACACGATCAGGAAGTAGATCCACGCCATTGCCGAGGAAAGCACGTCGCCCCCGGCGGTTTCATAGATCTGATCGATATACACCATGACACTGTTATCGGACGCGGTGAACGAATCGATGACCGTATAGATCGTGTTGACGAGAATCATCGGGGAAATCATGGGAAGCGTGATTTTCCAGAAGGTTTCCCATGAGGTGGCACCGTCGATCTGGCAGGACTCATAAATTGCAGGAGAGATGGATTGCAGCGCCGCCAGGAAAATCAGCATCTGAACACCGGACCGGTTGACAATATCATAAATATTATTGACAAGATCCGTGACCCACTTGATGGCACCTTCCCCAAGCGAGACATTGGAGAGAAGATTCTGCATATCCATCGCGCTCACAAGGCTGTTTGAGCCGTCGCCCATGTCGATCGCACCGGAGGACATGTTGTCCAGCATTGCATTGTTCATATCGATTGTCGTCAGAATACCGGTGGACAAAATAACCGGCACGAAGAAGATGGCGCGGAACGCAGCGCGCCCGATCATCTTCTGATTCAGAAGAATCGCCATGAACAGCGAAAAGATAACGATTGCGGGAATATCAAGCACCATCTGCTTCAGCCCGTCTGTAAGAGTTTGTAGGTAGTTGGTATCGTTGATAGCATTGTAATAGTTTTCCCATCCGACCCAGGACAGCTGGAACCCGCCGCCCGCCATAGGGCGGATCTGCGTGAAGCTGTACAAAACGGAGTTGTAGATGATGGGAAGATAGATCAAAACAAAGCCGATGAGGAAAGGGAGGACGAAAATCCATCCTGCCCTCGCTTTCTTGCGATCCAAGGAAGAGGCTTTTTTGCGGCGCTTCGGTTTATAAACAGCCGTAAGAGCCGCTTTTGTCTTTTGGTTTGTCATATTCTGTTTCCTCCTCCCCTCAGTTTACACGGACGAATCCCAAAGACTCCAGAGTGTAGGTCTGACCGTTATCCGTCACCTCAACGCCGAAGCTGTTGAAGTTGAGATAGAAGGTGACATTGCCCTCATATACGACCTTGACGATTCTGCCGTTATCAACAACGCGGCGTGCTTCAAGCTTTTGCAGCTCTGCAATCTGGTAAATGCCTTCAAACTGCTCCATGATCCGCTGGCGCTCTTCTTCCAGCGCCGTATTTTCTTCCTCGGTATAATGGCGCATGCCGGAGAGAAACGTGTGGGACAAAATCAGCTTATCCTGCAGGTCCCCGATTGCATCGTTGAGCGTATTGTATGCATCCACGACATCGTCTGTCCAAATGTCAAAGGAAACGGAGTAGTACTTGGAAAGCTCCTCGCTCTTCTTCATTTCTTCCACATTGCGATAGGACAATGCGAAATATGCGCTTGCACCGCTTTCAATCGCGCGCAGCAGTGAATAATCAATATCGCCGACGGTGTTGAGCGCCGTGCCCGCAAAGTTCACGCTGCCGTGCAGCACCATGCCGAGGAACGGAACGGTGTAGCTTGCGTCGTTGAAATTCGAGCTATCCAGCGGGACATTCAGAATGTCCGTGACATACGGCAGCGCATAGGCGTTTCCGCTGTCGGTCATAACGCGGGAATAATCGTTTTTAAATTGGGAGAGCAGCTCTTTTGTATACTGCATTGTTGCATCGCGCAGATCTGTGTCTTCCTCGTCAAAATCGGAGTTGAGATAACTGCCGAGCGTTGCAACGGAAATGGCATTGGGATTCAGCTTTGCGTAATTCTTAGAGAACTTCTCATAGAATTTTTCATAGACGCAGGGAGAAAGCAGCAGATAATCCACCTTTTGATAAGTCTGATACAGCGGGCTGTACTCTCTCTTGGAGGCATAACGGTCGTCGGCTGCCTTGGCAAGATCGTCGCGTTTGTTCAGCCCCGATGCAATCGTTGCGGCGGAGCCGGACACAAACACAAAGTCGAAATCCGGGAACACACCGATATCGTTTTCCTCCGCATAACTCATAAACTCGCGGAAGCCCTTGTTGCCGCCGACTGCGCTCTCCGTTTTTACCTTATACGGAATCGTTGCATTCATACCGCCGTTGAAGAAACCGCTCAGGCGGAAGTTCACATTGGAAATGCCGCGATCGGAAAGGGTTTGATACATGGTACGCAGATCGTCAAAGGTGGTAAGAGGCGTGTGAACGGTGACCGGGAAGGTCATCACAGTGGTTTCGGTTTCAACCGTTCCGAAGGATTCGATATACAGCGGCAAATCATCCTTAACCTCATCCGCGTTCATGCGGCTGAGCAGCCCCTGATTCCAAAGATAATTGCGATATACGGAAACCATACCGTTAAAGTCATTGGTATAGTATTCGTCTTCTTTCAGCCCGGCTGCCTTTGCATTTTCTTCATCATTCAGCAGGAAATAGCGCAGCACATAATCGCCCGTATACTTCTTGTTGGAGGTGACGGTGACCATGGCGCTGGAAGCAGCGCTGATGGATTCGGAAATATCATAGGAGTCGTTTGCGCGGGGATACAGAGCCGTATACACGGTGTTCACGCCGTCGGTTTTACCGCCGGTCATAGAGGAGATCTTTGCGAGCTCTCCGCCGGATTCAATCACGGCGAGGAAGCCGGTTTGCTCGCTTTTATCATAGTTGCCGTATACGGGCAGGCGCGCGACCTCCTGGTGCTCGCTTTCCAGCGTATAGTAGGAAAAATCCTGACCGTATACTCTTTGCGTGATAACGCTCTGCGGCTGGCTCACAAAATCGGAATAGTCGATCAATGCACCGGAGCCGTCCGGAATGAACATTGCACCCTTATCCCTGCTTGCGCCTGCACCGAAATACGGCAGCACGCGCAGATAGGTCAACGCGTAGTCCGCCTCGACATACCGCATATCCTTTGCGGGCATGCGCACCTTGAGGGAGCCGTCTTCCAGATAATACTCAAGGGAGATACGGAACAGCGGCGGCGCCTTTTCCGTGCCGGTATATTCCGTGAGGTCGTGGTCCGCTTCGAGCTTTTCAAAGGTGTAATTCGGGCAATATGCGCGAATTGCATTTTCGATACGGTCCTTTTCCGATTCGGTAGCGGTCGGGTTGAACACATAGACCGCCATCTTCTGCGTGATCTTGAAGTCGGCATACATCTGCTTTAAGGAACGCTCGGACAAAGAGGGGTCGGAGGGGTCCTTCAGCGTATATGCACCGTTGAACTTCTTGCTTAAAAAGTTATAGCTGTTCGTTCCCGAGGGAGGGCAGTTTGCCTTGAGCTGCGCTATGATATTTTCTTCATAGCTGCTCTTTTCAATCAGATACGGCATCAAACGGCGCGCCTCAATACGGCCGATCGCATATTCCACACGGATACCGTTGGCGATCTTTTTGATCGTCATCTGATTGCGGGCGATACACCAGTTATAGCTGTTATAGACCGTTTTCGCCCCGTTCTGCGTGAATTCCAGGCTGAGCTGGGACAAAACCTGATCTTTCGGCACCGTAGTCGGCATGCCGCGCTGCTCGGTATCATTGAGAAAATAGGGGTTGGAGAACAGTGCTTTTCCGGTTTTATTGTCGTAGTAGGCAATTTCGCCGGAGGTCGGCTCAATATAAAGAGAATATCTGCCGTTTTCATCGGTCAGAACCTTCTGCATATCCGCAAGCTTTTCTTCCTGCGTATAATACACATAGCCCTGATAGTTGATGGTGCCGTCGTTGTTCAGCCAGGAAAGAGAGACGTCTTCTCCGCCGCCCTGCTCTGTGTCTTCGTCGTCTGCGGAAGGATCCTGCCCGTCCGCAGAATCGCTGCTGTCGCTCGCTTGCTCGGCGGAGGAATCCTTGGTATCCTCCTCATTCGCAGCAGCGGCACTAAGGCAAGTCAACGCACCAAGAAGCATAATGAAAGCAAGAAGCATCGCAATCAAACGGTTTGTCTTCATTTTTCATTACCTCCCTTCTCAGACGCGATACGTCAATTCCAGAACAATATTCAGAACGAAGCTGATGATCTGGTTGATCAAGCTGACGAACAAAAGCGCCAGGAATACGATAAACACAACGCCGACCAAAGTGAAGATACAAATCAGGACGTTCTTTCCGAACGAATAGTCATGCGTTACCATGGAGCCGAAGAATACAAGGAAGCCGGTCCATGCGTAAGCAATACCGCACAGGAAATTGATTACCTGAATTTCACTTTCGATGACAATATAGGATGCAATGGTGGTGGGGATGAGAATCAGCGCCAGAGGCACCAGTGCATAGCTGGTTGCAATAAAGATGTCCTTGAAGCTTCCTTCGCCGTCGAAGAGCGTCGTCAGACACCAGTTGGAAACACACCACAAAAGCAGCGGAGCCGCAACGGAAACGATCACGGAGAAAATACTCATGTAATTTCCGGAGGGGTTCATCATGTAGGAACTGCCGACACTCTTATAGGTAAAGGCAATAATCGTGATGAAGATATAGAATACCGCGCCGCGAATGCTGCCGCGTTTTTCGTGTTTGAGGTCCCAAAACCCGTCAAACGGGTGGAAAATAAGGTGGAAACCGTAGAGAATTTCCTCCCAGAAGGTGCGCTTGGTCGTTTTGGTATGTCCTTTCACATTCACCTTGCCGACATAGCGGAAGAAGAAATAATAAGCAAGGACAATCGCAACGATTACAATCGGCACCACCCAGGGGAAGCGCGTAATCCAATCCTGGCGCAGGTTTTTAAAGGCTGCGGAATAGTTGGTCACATCGTATGCGTACTTGTAATAGCGCATCGCTTCCTTATATTCGGACTGGTTACGGTAGCCATTACCGATACCGATATATGCAGCATCAAAGTTGCTGTTTCTCTGCTTGATGCTTTCCCAGTCGGAAACCGTCTTTTCATACTGTCTGGTTTCCCTGTTTTCGATTGCGGTTGCCAGCAAATCACCGTATTCCGTGCGGCGGTAAACGGTGATGGTGGCATTGGTGCGGTCAAGCACCAGGATATTGCTGCCCTGATAATCAAGCGCAGAGCCTGCGTCGACATTGCCGAGCTGCTGCCCCTTGTCGCCAAAAACATAGAGCAGCTCGCCATAGCTGTCGTAGGTGAAGATTTTGGAGCGCTTTGCATCCAAAATACTCCACACGCCGTTTTGACCGAGCGCAACATCTACGATTTCCGATGCGCCCGTGGGCGCCCCTGCGGTTGTATTCTCCGTTGTTACCGAAAGCGTGGAAGCAACCTGAACCTCACCACCCGGGCCGAAAAAGCCCGTACGCTTGAGAACGTCGATGCCGTTTGCGTTGTATTTACGCACCGGCGCATTTTTCTTTGTGTTGTTCAGCGTGGATTCCTGCTGCTTAGCGCTGTCGATAGAGCTTGTCGTTGCATAGACAAAGTTACCGGAGTCAATCGCGATATTGTTATACTCGGTAGAGACATACTGCGTTCCGGAAGCGCGCTGCTCCTTGGTTTGGAAACGTCTCCACATGAGATCCCAAACGGTGAGGTTAACCTCCGTTGCGCCGATAAAGCCGACGAAGACCTTGGAGGGATCATTGCTCTTTTCGGCAGGGTTCATCACGATGATGCCCTGATACGTTGTAGAGGAAACCACATAGACGCGCCCGACATCATCCACCGCGATGGAGACCGGCGTATAAACGGATCCCTCAGGGAAAACATCGGATTCCGGCGTTTCCAGCAAAGAGAGGAAGTTCCCCGTCTCATCCAGGATGACGATTCTGTTGTTCTGCGTATCGGCAACATAAATTTTGCCCTCGCGGACATAAACGCCTTGCGGCTGCAGAAGAGAGTCCGGCACGCCCTGATCGTTAACAAAGTTGCTGATGGAGCGGACGAACTGCAGATATTGGTTCAAAACAACAATACGGTTGTTTTTCGTATCCGCCAGGTAGACATAATTTGTGTCCTGATCGACAAACATGTCGCGCGGGTCGTTGAGAACGCTGTCAAGCTGCATCGCCTGATAGTCAAGCACTCTGTCCGGCGTATACGCATCCGGTGAATAGGCAATGAAGCCGTCCATGGAATAGGTATACGTTGTGTACGGCGTCATCGCAAATGCGGAAACCGTACCGAGCAGCATGATCAGAGCACCGAGCAGGGAGAGAAAACGAATGATTTTTTTCATGTTCTTCCCTCCTTAGTCCTTCATACCCGAAGAGCCCATCGTTTCCATGATATTACTCTGAGAAACAACGAAAACGATAATCGGGACGATCATCATAATAACCGTGGATGCGGCACTTGCGCCGGAACGGAGAATGCCTCCGTTGAGCACCTGGCTGATGGCATAGTTGAATGTTTTCAGCTGCTCGGAATGAATGTAAATAGACTGACCGGATTTCCACAGATCCTGGAAAGAGAACACGATCAGCGTCAGCCATGCGGGCTTAACCATGGGCATTGCAATCTGCAGGAATGTTCGGAACTCGGAGGCGCCGTCTATTCGTGCGCTCTCCAGCACCGCATCCGAAACGGAGGACTCCATAAACTGCTTCATCAGGTATAGCCCGAGGGTTGAGGCGAAGGTCGGCACAATGACAGCCCAATAGGTATCGATCCAGTGCAGCTTTGCCATAACAATGAAGTTGGCAATTGCCGTAACGGTGGAAGAAAACATCAGGGAAAGCACAATGGTCTGGAAGAAGAACTCCCGCCCGGGGAATTTCATCTTGGAGAGCACATATGCAGCCAAAGAGGAGAGCACCAGGTTGCCGAGCGTGCCGACCACAGAGATAAGCACCGTGTTGAAAATATAACGGGAAAACGGCACCCAGGAGGTGCTCATCAGACGGAACAGGTCCGTATAGTTCTTCAGCGTCGGGTTTTTGATATAAAACCGCGGCGGGAAGAGGAACAGCTCGTCATACGGCTTAAACGACTGAATGACGGTATAGTACATCGGGATGAACATGAATGCCCCGAACAGCACAAGGATGATCGTGATCCCGGTATCGCCTCCGACAGAACGGTTGAGGACGACTTGATGGTTTCTGACGCGTAGTTTCTTCATCTTACGACCCCACCTTCGAAAGCATTTTCTTGACAAGCAGGTTGGAACCCACCATCAACAGGAACATAAATGTTGAGATTGCGGAGGCATATCCGATCTCATAACGCGTTGTACTGTATTCCTGCAAGTGATTCACCAGCGTATAGGACTCATAGTCCGTTGCGTATGCGCCGGTGATACCGCTGAAGTTGAACGCGCCGGTGATGGAAAGCACCGCGCCGAACATCAACTGCGGGCGCATAACGGGAAGCGTGATATACCACAGCTCCTGCCAGCGGTTTTTAATGCCGTCCACTGCCGCCGCTTCGTAAAGCGACTTATCAATCCCCTGCAAACCTGCAATAAAGGAAAGGAATGCGGTGCCGAGCGAGCTCCAAACCGCGGCAATAATACAGATCGGTTTGATCCATGCCGTATCCGTAAAGAACAGAATCGGCGTATCGATGATTCCGAGCTTGAGCAAAATTGCATTGATATAGCCGTAAGAGTCACTGCTGAAGAGCAGCTGGAAGATCATCAGACCGCCGCCGGAAATGGACGGCGCATAGAAAATCAGGGTAACGATCGCACGGATCTTCGGCTCAAGCTCATTGATAAACCAAGCCATGAACAGCGAAAGCATATAGTTCAGCGGGCCGGTAACAAGTGCGAAAATAAACGAGTTCTGACATGCTGTCAGGAACAGATCGTCGTCAAGGAACAGGCGAATATAGTTATCCATGAAGACGAAATTAGGGGTTTCCAGCATATTAAAGTCGGTAAAGCTGATCACCAGTGAGGAAACCACGGGAACGATGGTGAAAATGCAAAACAGAATATAGAACGGTGCCAAAAGCAGATAGGCGAGGTAATTGCGCCGGATCTCTTTCAGGGTCCACTTCATAAGGGACATATCCTTGCGGGACACCGGGCGCACCACAGCTCCGTCCTTTGCGGCCGTGCTTTGTGACATGCAGACTCACTCCTTTTTATGATTGATTCAATGGGACAAGCGCTCCCCCGACCGCAAGCGGTCGGGGATCACACGGCCACTCATTTTCCCTGGCTGTCAAGCAGCTCGGCGCGTAGACGCGCTTCGCACTGCTCCAGGGTTTCATTGGTTTCAAGATATGCCATGCCGTACTCTTTTCTCTTGCGCGACAGCTCTTTGTTGATCGCCGGCAGATAGGAGAGCATCAGCTCTGTGGGGTCTTCCCCGTTGTTATAGGCGTTGTTGAATGCAAAGTCCATATATCTTGTGACGATATAGCTGCCGGGGCATTGCGGCGTCACGCGCAGTTTTTCCATCTGGCTGAAGATGACATTTGCCTCGGAAGTCGTCCAGGATTGGTTGCGCAGCGAATATTTATTCGCCGTCTCATAACGGTTACCCGTACCGATAATCGCTTCGAGCTCATTGCCGTATGCGGTCTGCGTCGGTTCGTCGGTCAGCCATTTAATGTAGGTCCAGACATCATCCTTGTGATACTCAGCGCCTCTGAGGATGGAAATTCCCTTGAAGGAGCAGGTGTCAACATTGGAATAGGTGCCGTCTTCGCGGTAGAGACCGGGCACCTCGGAGAAGTCCCAAAGACCTCTGATTTCCGTTGCGAACACGCTGAGGTAGGTATACTGCGTATAGTCCGCAAAGCCGACCGGCATCTCACCGGTACGGAAACGGTTGACAAATTCATAGGTCACCGGGAAGGCATACTGCGTAAACATTTCAACGGCATCCTGGAAACAGGACAGATTCAAAGAATCGTCGATGTTGAAGGCAAGACCGTTATCCTTCCAATAGGTGCTGTTATCATCGGACTGATAGAGGAACAGCATATACATGGTGGAATATACCGGCAGACCGATATCCATATACCGCATCTGCAGCACCGGAAGCATCGCGCGAAGATCGGACCAGGTTTCCGGAATCTCCATGTTGAGTTCCTTCAGAATATCCATGCGGTAATACATCAGGTTGAAGTTCATCGTGGTCGGAATGCCGTAAACGGTTTCCGCCGCGACCTTTTCTCCCTCGGGACGCACATCGTTGAGCGCCAGATCGACGGAGCTTGCATACAGCGTAAACGGCGCCAGCGCCTGGTCGGAGAAACGCTGCTTCACTTCGTCCAGATCGTCAAAATCCAGCGGAATCAGGGCGTTTCGAATTGCCCAGGTAATCGTATTTTCGCTGTCAAGCTCTGTCACATCGGGACCGGTGCCCGAGAGGACTGCGGGCAGAATTGCATCCTGCACCGTCAGCTTCAAATCAGCGTTGATGCCGGTCTTGGCGGTAAAGCTGTTGCGCAGCAAACGGTTGTAGATCTGCGCCTGGTCACGGCCGCCCGTATACCAAATGGTAACGGTATCCGCTTCTTTGGTGCTGTCGGTCACATCGCCGTCAAAGGTATTGTAAGAGGAATAGAAGCTTGCGATAAACTGTTTAAACTCGTAGGCAAGCACCTGGAACATGTTGGCGTCGCACTGCGGTTCCTTTGCCTGCGCGCTCTGCAGCTGCAGATAGTCGAGCTCCAGCGGCTGCTCATTCGCATCCAGCACCCAGGTACCGAGCGAACCGATATCTGTTTTCAGCGTTGCAAAGCCCTTTGCAATCTCGTCCTCATCCGTCCCCATTTTCCAAAGCAGATTTGCAAGCTCGGTCAATGTGGAAATACCGGACATTTTCGCAAAAGCATCGGTATCGACCTTTTCGCCGTTGTCCTTTGCCTTTTGCGCTTTTTCCGCAATATCGTAATAACCATTGATTTTCGCAAAACGGATCATGACATCGATAATGCGATTGGACTGATAAACCATCATATCCATATAATCCGGAATCAAATCCATGAATTTGTAATCCTGGTATTGATCCGGCTGCGCTCCGGTAATCTGCAGAATCTTCAGATAGATATTATTCAGCGGGGTAACCGTCTCCTGAATTGCGGAGGTAAGCTCCGCCATATCTCCGAGCGCCGCCTCCAGGCGGATGGTATAGGTGTGTCCCGGTTCAAAATAGAACTGGAAGGTGTGATATTCACCCGTATCGTCCGTATAGCCGAGCGCCTGCACCTGCCAGTCGTCCTTATACGGGAAGCGAATGCTCTTTGCCTCTTCAAACGGAGTCTCGCCGTCAATCGTCAGGGAACGGGAGGTAAACATATCCACGGAAACATTCTGGCGGAAGCGCGTATAAATGTTGTAAAGCCCTGCCTGGTCCACTTCAAACTGCCATTCGACCCAGGTCCCGACCTTGTTCCAGGTCGAAGCGTTGCCGATGGTGTTGTAGCGGATCTGCGAATAGTGCTGCGGGTCGGTGATTGCAGAGGTGCGGTCGTAGGTTGCGGTGATGGTGTTGGTAGAGGTACGATACGGCTTTTCCGCATGAATGCGAACCTCCGCATCCTCGGGCGCCTGCTGATACCCCTTGCGCTCGTATTCCTTTTCAACCTCCGCATAGCTGCGCAGCTTTTCGGAATAGCCGAGCGTGATATCGTCCATCACGATCGGGTCACGCGTGGACTCCAAGCGAATCTCGTGGGTGCCCTTTGTCAGATACAGAGAAAGGTCGGAGGTCACATAGCCGGTCGAATCGACCATGCGGTAATTGCTCCACTCAAAAATCTGCTTTTTGCCGGGGCGCAAATCGCTGCCGGTCGAATCCTTTTCAAAAACAACATTGCCGTTTTCATCATATTGGTACTCATCGTCCCAAATCCGATGAATCGTCAGATATCTCGCTTCGGAAAAAGGCACCTTGCCGTCAAGATACAGAACGCGCTCGATATCCGCGGTGGAATCCTCCGTCGTGAGATAGTCAAAAGAGAGCGTATACAGCCCCTCATTTTGCACCTCGAAGCGATATGTGATATAGCCGGAAGCGCCGACATACAGAACATCCTTGCGGTTGCCGTATGTGCCGAGCTCAACCTGCGCCGTCGTTTTATCGGCATCGGTCAGATAATCCGCAGAATCGATTACGATCTCCTTGGTCGTCTGTTTCGCATCCGGATACTGCGCGAGATATTCATTATAATCCAGCGACGAAAGAATCTCCGTTACGCGATCCAGGCTGCTGTGCTTGTTTGTCTGCGTGTCTTTCCGATCCGCATCGGCGGTCGCATCCGCAGCCGGCTGTATCGCATCGGTATCGTCCGCGGCAAGCACGCCGAGGCTGAGAGTGCCAAACAGCATAACCACGCTCAGAAAACCCGCAAGCAACCTCTTAAATTCAAGGTGTTTCATGTTTTTTCCTCCAGAAATTCTTCGCAAAGAGTCAAAAGCGGCTCTCTGCCTCCGCCGCATCCCTGCCGCGACGGAGATTTAATTATAAGGTAAGAAATCGAAAAGGAAACAATACCCCATAATTTCATAGGGATATCATATCACAGAAAAAAATGAATGTCAAGGCTGTCGTCCCGCGGCAAAAAGGCGTCGGAAAAGTATTTTTTTGTAAAAAAAGCGTTTTGGGTGCGGAGAATTTTCAGTTGTTCCGCTTTTTAATAAATAAGAAAACGGGGGAAGCAGCCGTTTGCGATTCTAAGTGTTTATAAATTACATTTTTACACGTATTTTCGTAATATTTTGCACATCG
>URPL01000018.1 GCA_900549725.1 uncultured Eubacteriales bacterium
CGACGCGAAAAAAGCCGAAAAAGAAGCCGCCCTTGACTTTTTTATGCGGTGTGCTATACTGAAAGCAAACGGCGGCGCATGCCGCAAAATCATATCAAAAAAGGAGAACCATGCACATGAGCGAAAAGAAAAATCCTTATGCCGGAACCAAAACAGAGGAAAACCTTTTGCAGGCATTTGCGGGGGAATCCGGCGCGCGCAACAAATATACGTTTTTTGCCTCCGTTGCGAAAAAGCAGGGGTATGAGCAGATTGCCTCCTTGTTTTTGAAAACGGCAGACAACGAAAAGGAGCACGCAAAGCTTTGGCTCAAGGAGCTGTGCGGCATCGGCGATACGGCGGAAAATCTGCTTGCGGCAGCCGAGGGCGAAAACTACGAATGGACGGATATGTACGAGGGCTTTGCAAAAACCGCGGAGGAGGAGGGCTTCCCCGCTCTTGCAAGAAAGTTCCGTCTGGTGGCGGCGATCGAAAAGCACCATGAGGAGCGCTATCGCGCGCTTTTGCACAATGTCGAGACGGCAGCCGTGTTTGAAAAAAGCGAGGTCAAGGTGTGGGAATGCCGCAACTGCGGTCATATCGTCGTCGGCACGGCGGCGCCGGAGGTCTGCCCCACCTGCAACCACCCGCAGAGCTATTTTGAAATCAACGCAAAAAATTACTGATTCTCTCTTCTCAGTCGGCGCGCCGTAAAAGCGCGCCGACTTTTTTGCCCCGGTTTTGCCGCTGCGGTTTCCTGCACAATCCACTTTTTTACTTGCATTCGTTCATATTATATGGTAGAATAGCCGTATCAGGACAAAATTGCAGTTTCTGCAAAGCATTCCGACAGCATCTTCCAAAATTCATCCATTGAAAAAGAGAGGTGAGTCACGGATGGCTCTGACATTCCGAGGCGGCACGCATGTGCGGGAATATAAAAACACCCGCGCCTGTCCGATTGAGGTCATGCCCGCCCCCGCGAAAGTTCGTCTTTCCATGTCCCAGCACATCGGCACCCCCTGCACCCCCTGCGTTTCGGTCGGTGATACCGTTTTGCGCGGGCAATGCATCGGCATTGTTGAGAGTGGGCTCGGCTGCCCCGTGCATGCAAGCGTCAGCGGTAAGGTGACGGCAATTTCGGAACAAACCGCTCCAAACGGCGGCAAGGTGCGCTATGTTGAAATTGAAAACGACGGCGCGGATCTTTCGGACCCCGCAATCGCACCGACACAGGAAAAGCTGCGTGATCTTTCGGCGGAGCAAATTATCGAAAAAATTCGCTCTGCAGGCATTGTCGGCATGGGCGGCGCCATGTTTCCAACCTACGCAAAGCTCTCCTCGGCGCTTGGCAAGGCGGAGCATGTCGTTGTCAACTGCGCGGAATGCGAGCCGTTTATCACGGCAAACCATCGCCTGCTGCTCGAAAACCCGCAGGCGGTCATCGGCGGGCTGAAGATTCTTCTGCGCGCGCTCGGCGTGCGGCAGGGCGTGATCGCCGTGGAGGACAATAAGGCGGACGCAATCCGCAAGCTACGGCATATGACAAAAGACTCTCCTCTGGTGCGCATCGCCGTATTAAAAACAAAATATCCGCAGGGCGACGAGCGCCAGCTCATCTATGCTCTGAGCGGAAAAGAACTGCCCGCGGGCAGGCTGCCGGCGGACCTTGGCTATGTGATCTTCAATGCGGAGACCTGCGCCGCCGTCTACACGGCATTTACCGTCGGCGCACCGCTGACGCATCGCATCCTCACCTGTGACGGGGACTGTGTGCGCACACCGAAAAATCTTTTGGTGCCCATCGGTACCTCGCTGCGCGATGTGATTGCATTTTGCGGGGGGCTTTGCTCAAAGCCCAAAAAGATCATCAGCGGCGGACCGATGATGGGCGCGGCGCTTTGGGATGTTGATTCCCCCGTGACCAAGGGCACCTCCTCCGTTTTGGTGTTTTCCGAGAAGATGCTCCCGCGGGAGGATGCGCACGCCTGCTGTATTCGTTGCGGGCGCTGTGTGCACGGCTGCCCGATGCATCTGATGCCCGTATACGCGGCGCATTATGCAAAGCTCGGCGACTATGAAACGGCACAAAGCTATGATATCATGAGCTGCGTGGAATGCGGCACCTGTTCGTATAACTGCCCCGGCAATGTTCCCTTAGTTCAGTATATCCGCAAAGCAAAAGCGGAAATCCGCGAGCAAAAAAAGGCGCGCGAAGCCGCCTTGCGCGCGGCACAGACCGATGCAGGAGGTGACAAAGCATGACAGAGCCCGAAAAAACCGCACCGGCAGAGCAAACCGTCTCCGCAGCCCCGCAGCAAACCGCGGAAATTTCCTATCCCGCGCTGCTCACCGTTTCCTCCTCCCCGCACCTGAAAAATACGGATACCACACGCTCTTTGATGCTGGATGTCATCATTGCGCTGCTGCCCGCCTTTGCCTTTTCAATCTATGCGTTCGGGCTGCGCTCCGCCAGCGTAACGCTGCTTTGCGTTGTTTTTTGCGTGCTGTTTGAATTTCTGTTTGAAAAGCTCCTGCACCGCCCCGTTACAATCGGCGATCTCTCGGCTGTGGTCACGGGGCTGATTCTTGCATTTAACCTGCCCGCCTCCGTCCCGCTGTGGATGCCCGTCATCGGCGCGTTTTTTGCGATCGTGGTCGCAAAGCAGTTATACGGCGGCATCGGCAAAAACATCATGAATCCCGCGCTGTGCGCCCGCGTGTTTCTCACGCTGGCGTGGCCGAGCCATATGGCGCTGTTCACAACGCCCCTGCGGGACAGGCTCTCCCCGCTTTCCGTCACGCTTGTGGATGTCACGGCGAGCGCCACCCCGCTGCAAACGCTGAAAAGCGGAGCATTGCCGCAGCAATCGCTGCTTGATCTGTTTCTCGGAAACATGGGCGGGTGCCTTGGCGAGGTCAGTGCGCTCCTGCTGCTTGCGGGCGGCGTTTATCTTCTGATCCGCCGCGTGATCACCTGGCACACCCCCGCAGCCTTTCTCGGCACGGTCGCCGTACTTTGCTATGTTTTCCCGCGCGGCAATGCCGACCGACTTGATTTTATGCTGGCAGAGCTGCTCTGCGGCGGGCTGATTCTGGGCGCCGTTTATATGGCGACGGATTATGCCACCACCCCTCTGACCCCTATGGGCAGGATTCTGTTCGGCGTCGGCTGCGGCGCCATTACGGTGCTGATTCGGTACTTCGGCACCTATCCCGAGGGCGTTTCCTTTGCAATTCTGATCATGAATACCTTTGTCTACTATCTGGAAAAAGCGACAAAACCGCGGAAATTCGGAGGACGGACCCATGGAAAAAAAGTCTGACGCCGCACGCTCGGTTCTGAAAACCGGAGCCGTTTTGCTCATCATCTCCGCCGTCATTGCGTTTTTGCTTGCCTTTGTCAACGGAGTGACCGAGCCTGTGATCGAAAAGAATGAGCAGGCGGAAAAAACCGCCGCCATCGCCGAGATTTTCCCTTCGGCGGACAAAACAACGCTGAGCGATTACCAAAGCGGAGGCGTTACCGAGCTTTATGTCGTCTCCGAAGGAGAAACGCTGCTCGGCTATTGCTGCACCGTTGCGGAAAGCGGCTTTTCCGATCAGATCACCATGATGATCGGCATCACGCCGCAGCTTTCCGTCGCCTCCGTCAAAATCCTTTCCATTTCCGACACGCCCGGCATTGGGTTAAAGGTACAGGATGGGGCATATCTTGCGCAATATGAGGGAAAGACAAATACCGATGCGAATGATCTCATCATCACCGGCGCAACCTATTCTTCCAAAGCCGTCCGGGCGGGCGCGGCGGATGCGCTCAAGGCCTGCGCGGCATATGCACAGCTAAGCGGAGGTGCGGAGCATGAATAAATACTTAAAACAGCTCAAAGAGAGCGCCGTCGACCAAAACCCGACCTTTGTGCAGTTGCTTGGCATGTGCCCGACTCTGGCGACGACGACCTCCGTTTCCAACGCGATCGGCATGGGGCTTGCCGCAACGGCGGTTTTGTGCTGCTCCAATCTGTTTATTTCCCTTTTGCGCAAATTTATTCCAAAGCAGATCCGCATCGTTTCCTATATCATTATCATTTCCGGCTTTGTCACGGCGGTGGAGCTGCTGATGCATGCCTATCTGCCCGCGCTGTATTCGGCGCTCGGCATTTACATTCCTCTTATCGTTGTCAACTGCATCATCCTTGCCCGCGCGGAAGCGTTTGCCTCCAAAAACAAGCCCCTGCCCTCCGTTTTGGACGGGCTCGGCATGGGGCTCGGCTTCACGGGCGCGCTGTGCATTATCGCCTTTGTGCGTGAACTGCTCGGCAACGGCACCGTGCTCGGCTTCAAAATTCCTTTGTATGAGCCGGCAGTGATTTTCGTGCTGCCCGCCGGCGCATTTTTGACCCTTGGCATGCTCCTTGCTTTGATTCAATGGATGCGCGCCCGCGCGCAAAAACGCCGCGCCGCCGCAGCTGAGGCGGCAAATATCGCCCCCACACAGGAAAAAACGGAACAGGAGGGTGAGCGCATATGAATGAATTTATTTCCATTCTGCTTTTGATGTTCACGGCGATTCTTGCGGAAAACTTCATTTTTGCAAAGTTTTACGGAATCTGCCCGTTTCTCGGCGTTTCCGAAAAGCCGGATACGGCGCTGGGCATGGGGCTTGCCGTTACCTTTGTCATCACGCTCTCCAGCGCCGCCACCTGGGTGATCTACACCTATGTGCTCCTGCCGCTGCAGCTTGCCTATCTCAAAACCGTCGCCTTTATCCTCATTATTGCAGCTCTTGTGCAGCTCATTGAGATGTTTTTGCGGCGGTATATTCCCGCGCTGTATCAGGCGCTTGGCATTTATCTGCCGCTGATCACGACAAACTGCGCCGTGCTCGGCGTAGCGCTGCTCAACATTCAAAAAGAATATACCTTTGTCTATTCCGTTGCCTACGGCTTTGCATCCGCAATCGGCTTTCTCTTTGCCATTGTCCTGTTTGCGGGCGTTCGGATGCGGCTGCGCCTTGCCGACCCGCCCAAGGCCTTTGCAGGGCTGCCGCTTGTGCTCATCACCGCAGGGCTGATTGCCATGGCGTTTTCCGGCTTTTCCGGAATCCGCTTTGCCTGATGGGGAGGTGGATGTATGTTCTCTGCACAGCTTTGGCAAAATATCCTCGGCGCAACCCTCTTCTTTCTGCTGCTCGGCGCGGTCGTCGGCATACTGCTTGCGATTGCCGACCGCCTCTTTGCCGTAAAGCAGGATGAACGCATTCCCAAAATTATCGACTGTCTGCCCGGCGCAAACTGCGGCGGCTGCGGCTATTCCGGCTGCGCCGCCTGCGCACAGGCCATTGTAAACGGACAGGCAAAGGTGAACGCCTGTCCCGTGGGCGGCGAAGCTGCTGCAAATGCGATTGCCGCCGTGATGGGCGTCAGCGCGGAAAAGGCTGCGCGCCGCCGCGCGCAGATTCTCTGCTGCGGCACGAGCGATGCCGCAAAGCTGAAATACCGCTATGTAGGCGCGCAGGACTGTGCCGCCGCAAACCGCATCGGTGGGGGCGCAAAGGCATGCCCAAACGGCTGCATCGGGCTTGGCAGCTGCAGCGTGATCTGCCCGTTCCATGCAATTGAGATAAAGAACGGCATCGCCGCGGTAAACGCCGAAAAATGTCAGGGCTGCGGTCTGTGCGCCGATGTCTGCCCTAAGCACATTATCCGCATGATTCCGTGGGAGGCAAAGTATGTCGTCGGCTGCTCCTCTGCGGAAAAGGGCACGCTGACCCGCTCCGTCTGCACGGCAGGGTGCATCGGCTGCCGTTTGTGCGAGAAAAAATGCCCCGTGCAGGCAATCCGCGCGGACGGCTTTTTGGCAAAAATCGATTATGACGCCTGCACAGGCTGCGGCGCCTGTGCAAATGCCTGCCCGCGCGGGATCATCCGCGCGCTGTAGCTTTTTGTTTTGCCCCCCGCCGCGGTGCGACACGCCGCGCGGACCGCAAATAAATTCACCCCAAAGAAAGGACAAACTCATGAACCAAGAGCTTCAAAAAACGCTGCACAATACAGCGACAAACATTCGGCTCGGCGCCCTGGAAGGCGTTTACAACGCTTCCTCAGGACACCCGGGCGGCTCCCTCTCCATTGCAGAGATTTTGGCATACCTGTATTTCAAAGAAATGCATATCGACCCGAAAAACCCAAAGGATCCGGATCGCGACCGCTTTGTGCTTTCCAAAGGGCATTGCGCCCCCGCGCTGTATGCGGCGCTCGCCCTGCGCGGCTATTTTCCCACAGAAGATTTAAAAACCCTGCGCCATATCGACAGCTATTTGCAGGGACACCCCGATATGAAGCACATTCCCGGTATTGATATGAGCACGGGCTCGCTCGGCCTCGGCATTTCCGCCGCCTGCGGCATGGCGCTCGGCGCAAAGCTTGACAATGCCTCCTGGAGAGTTTATACGATTCTGGGCGACGGCGAGATTGAAGAGGGACAGGTTTGGGAAGCAGCCATGTTTGCCGCCCATTACCGCCTTTCCAATCTGCTTGCCTTTGTCGATGTCAACGGGCTGCAGATTGACGGCGCCACAAAGGATGTAATGAATTCCGCCCCGCTGACCGAAAAATTCGCAGCGTTCGGCTGGCACGTGATCAATATCGACGCGCATTCCCTGGATGCAATCGAAACGGCTTGCGAAGAAGCCAAAACCGTTACGGATCGCCCCACGGTGATCCTTGCACACTCCGTCAAGGGCAAAGGCGTTTCCTTCATGGAAAACGCGGTCAACTGGCACGGCGCCGCTCCGAAAAAAGAGCAGTATGAGCTTGCCGTTGCCGAGCTGAATCAACAATTTTGGAACTGAGGAGGAATGGTTCGATGGCAGACAGAATTGCAACCAGAGAAGCATACGGCCGTGCCCTTGAGGAATTCGGCGCAAAATATGAAAACCTTGTCGTCTTTGACGCCGACCTTGCCGAGGCGACAAAAACCGTTTATTTTAAGAAAAAATATCCGCAGCGCCATTTTGACTGCGGCATTGCCGAGGGAAATATGGTCGTTGCCGCCGCCGGTATGTCCACAACGGGCAAAATCCCCTTTGTCAGCTCCTTTGCCATGTTTGTGGCGGGGCGCGCCTTTGAGCAGGTGCGCAATATGATCGGATACCCGCATCTGAATGTCAAGCTCGGCGCAACGCACGGCGGCATCACCGTCGGCGAAGACGGTGCAACGCACCAGGCGCTGGAGGATTTCGGTGCCATGCGCATGATTCCCGGCATGACCGTCATCTGCCCGGCAGACGCCACCGCTGCGCGCGCAGCCGTTGAAGCGGCAATTGAATATGTCGGCCCGGTGTATCTGCGCTTCGGCCGCTATGCAACGCCTGTTCTGTATGACAGCTCCTATCGCTTTGAAATCGGCAAGGGGCGCGTGCTGAGCGACGGCGAGGATTGCACCGTGATTGCAAACGGCGTGATGGTGGAGCAGGCGCTGCTTGCAAAAGAGCTGCTTGCAAAAGACGGCATTTCCGCGCGCATTATCGATATGCCAACCATTAAACCGCTCGACAAAGCGCTTGTGCTTGAAAGCGCTGCAAAAACCGGCGCCCTTGTCACCGCGGAGGAGCATAACATCATCGGCGGGCTCGGCAGCGCCGTGGCTGAGGTGCTGTGCGAGAATTTGCCGTGCCCGATGCAGCGCGTCGGCGTGGAGGATTCGTTCGGCCGCAGCGGCACGGTGCCCGCACTCATGGAACTGTACGGGCTCACCGCCGCACATATCGCCGCAAAGGCAAAAGCCGCCGTTGCGCAAAAGAAAAACAGCTGATAGCAATGCTAAAACAAAACGCAGGATTTTTTGCTTTCCCGCAAAAATCCTGCGTTTTTTATGCATGTCTTGAAAAATAGGGGTTTTCGAGCAGCTCCGCTGCAAGGGTCGTTCTGTCCCCGTGCCCTGGATATACCAAAATCGGCTCCTTTACCCCTTTCCCCAGCACCCGCAGCTTTGCAAGGCTGCTTTCCATTGCCGCCTTGTCTCCGCCCGGAAAATCCGTGCGCCCGATGCTGCGGCACATCAGCGTGTCTCCCGAAAAAAGCGCGTTTTCACACAAATAGCAGCAGCTTCCGGGGGAATGCCCCGGGGTTTCGATCACGGTGATCGGCGTTTTGCCGAGACGGAGAATATCGCCGTCGCGCACCGTGCCGTCGTAGGGCACCGCGTCGCACGGGATGCGAAAATATGCGCCGAGATTTTTTGTGCCGCTTGCAAGCATCGGCGCATCCGCCCCCTGCACAATGACCCTTGCACCCGTTGCGGCGCGCAGCGCAGCCGCCCCGCCGATGTGATCGAAATGCCCGTGCGTGAGCAGCAGGTATTTCAAGTTTCTGCCGCGCACAAACGCCTGCATGCGCTCATCATATACGGCGCAATCCACAAGCGCCGATTCACCGCTTTCTTCCTCGGTGAGTAAATAGCAGTTGTTCTGCAATATTCCGAATACGCCGCTTTCCACTCTGATCAAAGCTATCGTCCCCTTTTCTTCGCACCATTATAGCATGCGGCAAGTGCGGTGTCAATGCAAAGAGTGGCGCTGCTGATTCATCTTGCTTTTTTGCAGGCGCATGGTATAATAAATACAGAAGAAAGGGGGGAGCGGCATGGGCTTGCCCGAAGACGTTGCGGATCTGATTGCCGAAATTGAGCGCGCAGGCTTTTTGTGTTATGCCGTAGGCGGCTGCGTGCGCGACCTTTTGCGCGGGGTCGAGCCGACGGATTTTGATCTTTGCACCAGTGCCCTTCCGCAGCAGCTTTTGCCGCTTTTTTCGGAGAACACCGTGATTCCGAGCGGCATCGCCCACGGGACGGTTACGGTTCTGTGGCGGCAAAAGTCGTGTGAGATCACTACCTTCCGCAGCGACGGCACCTATCTTGACAGCCGTCATCCGCAAAGCGTCACCTTTGTGCCAACACTCGGGCAGGATCTTGCACGGCGTGATTTCACGGTCAACGCCATGGCGCTGCACCCGGAAAAAGGGTTAATCGATCCATACGGCGGCAAAGCAGACCTGAAAAACGGGGTTCTGCGCTGTGTCGGCGTTCCGCAAAAGCGGTTTGCGGAGGATGCTCTGCGCATTCTGCGCGGCATTCGCTTTTGCGCCGCGCTTTCGCTTGTGCCGCAGGCGCAGACAAGGGATGCGCTTTTTTCGGAAAAGGAACGCCTTAGAGCCGTAAGCGCGGAGCGCTGCGCTGCCGAGCTTTGCAAAACGCTTTGTGCCCCTGCGGGGATTGCAATTCTTTCGGAATATCTTCCGATCTTCCGCGTGCGCTATCCGCAAATGGAAGCCCCCGCCGCATGGAAGGGGCAGCCGTCTCTTGCCTGTGCGCTTGCGCTGTGCTTTCCGCACGGGCTGCCGCCCCACGCTGCCCTGCCTCTTCCAAAGCGGCTTTTGCGCAAAGCCGAGGCGCTTTGCGCAATTCATGCCGCCGTTTTTCGCGGAGAAGCGGATGCGGCGCAGCTTTGTTATCGCTTCGGAGAAGAAACCGTAAAAGAAGCGCTTGCACCGTGCACCTCTCCCGCGGCGCAAACTACGCTGCATGCGCTTTTCTCCCTGCTCTGCCCCTCGCGCGCACAGCTTGCACTGTCTGCAAGGGAGCTTTTGGCCATGGGTCTGCGCGGCGCCGAAATCGGACAGGCATTGCAGGCGGCATATCTCGCCGTCAACCGCGGCTTGGTGAAAAACACACCGTCCTCGCTGCGCGATTTTTGCCAAAAACACTGAAAAGAAGCAGCTTACCCGCCGAAAATCGCAACTTACCCCCGCTGCCATGGCAATCCCATGCCGCATATGGTATGATAAAAAAGGGAGGCCGCCTGTGTGAAATTGCATGTAAAAGAAATTCCGGCGGAGCAGCCGGAAGAAGCTTTATGAATTTGAAGCGCTTTGCAGCGGCAGCATGCTCTTTCGCTGTAGCAAATCCATGATTCTCAATGCTGATAAGATCAAATCAGTTCGCCCGGTTCTCTCCGGCCGCATTGAAACGCTGCCGGAAAACTGAGAAAAGGCAATCATCTCGCGGCAATACGTCGCGCGGCGTTGGCGGCGCGGCGCTGTTTTTCCTTGCGATTCTTGCCGTCAGCTTCGGTGTACGCACCGTTTTTTTCGGAGCACATCTGCGCGAGGCAGAGCAGCTCAATGCGCGCCTTATGCAAAAGCGCAGCGAGGGTTCTGCCCGATAACCGCTTTCATTATTCTGTAAAAAGGAGACCTTCTTATGAAATCTGCCAAGGCACTTGCCTCTCTCACCAAAATTGCACGCATTCTTTCCAAAATCATTTTTATCTGCGCAATCGTCGGCACATCCATTTGCCTTTGTGCCCTGCTCAGCCTTCTGCTCGGCATCGGCACACTGCGTCTGCACGGCATCAGCATCCATAGCCTGATTCAGCAAAATGCGGGCGTCTCCGCAGGCACGCTGTATGCCGCGGCGACCGTGGGTGCGCTGTTGTGCACCGGGACGGGGGTTCTTGCAAAATTTGCCGAGCTGACCTTTTTACATGCGCTTGCAAACAAAACGCCGTTTTGCCGCAAAACCGCAAAAGAGCTGATGCGCCTCGGAATTCTCACCATTGCAATTCCTCTTGGCACGCAAACAATCTGCGCAGGCGTACACAGCCTGTTTTCGTTTCGCTTTTCCGAGGTTGCGCCGCTTTCACTTTCCTGCGATTCTTCCGTTACGCTCGGCGTAATGCTTCTCATTCTCTCGCTTGTATGCTTCGTCGGCACCCAGCAGCTTTCCGCCGCAAAACCGAACCCGACCGAGCCGCAGGCCTGAACCCATATAAAGCGGGGGTGCCCAAAAGGGCACCCCCGAATTTTTTTGCTTATTCAAGCTCAAATGCGCCGGTATAGAGCTGATAATACACGCCCTTTTCGGCAATCAGCTTTTCATGGCTGCCGCGTTCAATGATGCGCCCGTGGTCAAGCACCATGATCACATCAGAATTGCGCACGGTGGAGAGGCGGTGCGCAATGACAAACACCGTTCTGCCCTGCATCAGCTGATCCATGCCGCGCTGCACGATCGCCTCGGTACGCGTATCGATAGAGGAGGTCGCTTCGTCAAGAATCATCACCGGCGGGTCTGCAACGGCTGCCCGCGCAATGGAGATAAGCTGCCGCTGCCCCTGGGAAAGGTTTGCGCCGTTGTTTTCCAGCATGGTATCATAGCCCTGCGGCAAACGTGTGATAAAGTCGTCCGCGCCCGCAAGCGCCGCCGCCGCGCGGCATTCCTCATCGCTTGCCTCCAGTCTGCCGTAGCGGATATTTTCCAGCACCGTTCCCGTGAACAGGTTAGTATCCTGCAAAACCAGGCCGAGCGAGCGGCGCAGATCTGCCTTTTTAATCTTGTTGACATTGATTCCGTCATAGCGGATCTTGCCGTCGGCAATATCGTAAAAGCGGTTGATCAGGTTGGTAATGGTTGTTTTTCCGGCACCCGTCGCGCCCACAAAGGCAACCTTTTGCCCCGGCTCCGCAAACACGCTGACATCATGCAGCACCTCTTTCCCCGGCTCATAGCCGAAATCCACACCTGTAAGGCGCACATCTCCGCGCAGCTCGGTGTAGCTGACCGTGCCGTCGGCGTGTGGGTGCTTCCATGCCCAATGCCCTGTATGCTCCGCGCTCTCGGTCACCGTGCCGTCGGGCGCGATCTTTGCGTTGACCAGGGTCACATAGCCGTCGTCCGTTTCCGGCTTTTCATCCACCAGGGAAAAAATGCGGGAAGCACCGGCGCTTGCCATAACAATGGAGTTGATCTGTTGGGAAAGCTGGTTGACATTACCCGTGAATTGCTTTGCCATATTGAGAAACGGCACCATAATGGCAATGCTGAATGCCTTGCCGGACAAGGAGAGCGAAGGAACCGAGCTCAGCAGCAAAACGCCGCCGACCAGCGCTATCAGAACATAAAGCACATTTCCGAGGTTGCCGATAATCGGCCCGAGAATGCTTGCATAGGCATGCGCATGCGTGCTGTCATGGCAAAGCGATTCATTCAGCGCATCAAAATCCTGCTGCGCCT
Source organism: uncultured Eubacteriales bacterium (assembly GCA_900549725.1). Classification (GTDB taxonomy): domain Bacteria; phylum Bacillota; class Clostridia; order Oscillospirales; family CAG-272; genus UMGS1225. The sequence goes on from URPL01000018.1 coordinate 12,052, forward strand.
TTTCCTCATGGCAAAATACCTTAACGACCTTCTGCCCGCTCATCATCTCCTGCACAAAGCCCTCGGTTTTTGCAACGGCTGCCTGCTGGCGGATAAAGTATTTTGCGCTGCCGCCGCCGATCTTCTTTGTGACAAGGATCATCAGCACCACGCCAAACAGCACCACAAGCGTCAGCCACAGGCTGTAATACAGCATAATGGCGAGCACGCAGAGCACAATGGCACCGGACTGAATAAATGCGGGGAAGGATTGGGAAACAAGCTGGCGCAGCGTATCGATATCGTTGGTATAAAAGCTCATAATGTCGCCGTGCTTATGCGTATCGAAATATTTGATCGGCAGATTCTGCATGCCGTCAAACATTTCGCGGCGCATTTTATCAAGATAGCCCTGCGTCATATACGCCATGAGCTGTGTATGCACGGTGATTGCGGCAATGGAGAGCAGATACAGCCCCACCAAAATCGCAACGCTCGGCAAAATCTCCGCTTTGGCAGCTGCCCAGTCTCCGCTTTGATACCATCTGTCAATGGATTCGAGCACCTTTTGCATGAAAACCGACGGAATGGCGGAAACCACGGAGGCAAACAAAATACAAGCCGTCGTCAGCGGGGCAAGCACCGGATAATATCGAAACAGCCGTTTGAAAACGCGCCACAGCGCGCCCATATCGCGCTTTGGCTTTCCCGATGTGCCGGCAGGGGCTCCGTGCGGCATTTGCGCGCCCTTACTCGGCATCTTCTGCGCTTTGGTCATGTGTCTCACCTCCCTGTGTTTGCTGCATATAAACTTCATTGTAGATCGGGCTTTCGCGCAGCAGCGTTTTATGCTGCCCCATGGCGACGATCTGCCCGTTGTCCATCACCAAAATCAGATCGCTGTCCTGCACGGAGGCAATGCGCTGCGCAATGATGATTTTCGTCGTATCCGGAATAAAATCGCGGAAGCCGGCACGAATCAGAGCGTCCGTGCGCGTATCAACAGCGCTGGTGGAATCGTCCAGGATCAAAATTTTCGGCTTTTTCAAAAGCGCGCGCGCAATGCAAAGGCGCTGCTTCTGCCCGCCGGAAACATTGGTGCCGCCCTGTTCGATATAGGTGTCATATCCATCCGGGAAGGAGCGCACAAATTCGTCCGCCTGCGCCAGGCGGCAGGCTGCAACCATTTCTTCATCGGTTGCGTTTGCATCGCCCCAACGCAGATTTTCCTTGATTGTGCCGGAAAAAAGCTGATTCTTCTGCAGCACCACCGAAACGGCGGAGCGCAGCACTTCAAGATCATACTCTCTCACATCAACGCCGCCCACGCGCACCGTGCCCTCGCTTGCATCATACAGGCGGGAGATGAGCTGGATCAATGTCGTTTTGCTTGCGCCCGTGCCGCCCAAAATACCGACGGTCATACCGGAGCGGATATGCAGATTGATATCCCGCAGGGCATATTTTTTCGCCTCTTTCTGATACTTGAAGGAGACATTTTCAAAATCAATCGAGCCGTCGCGCACGGTCATTACGGGGTTTGCCGGATTTTCCAGTGCCGGCTCCTCTTCCAAAATTTCACGGATGCGGCGCACGGATTCCGCCGACATGGTGAGCATGACATAAATCATGGAAAGCATCATCAGCGACATCAAAATCGAAACGCCGTAGGTCACCATGGCGCTGATCTGCCCGACATCCAGAAGCGTTGCATGGCTTTCAATCACCAGCTTCGAGCCGACGGTGAGAATGAACGCCATGTTAAAATAAACGCACAGCTGCATCAGCGGGTTGTTCAGCGCAACGATACGCTCTGCCTTGGTAAAATCGGCGCGGATACTGTCGGACGCCTTTGCGAATTTCTCTTTTTCGAATTCTTCGCGGGCAAAGCCCTTGACAACGCGCATGCCGCGCACATTTTCTTCCACCGATTCGTTAAGCTTATCATATTTGCGGAAAACCGCGCGGAATGCCGGCATTGCCTTGCGTGCAATGAGAAAAAGCCCGACGACAAGAATCGGGATGACAATGACGAATGTCGTCGCCAATGCGCCGCCCATGACATATGCCATGGTCACGGAGAACAAAAACATCAGCGGGGCACGCACGGCAATGCGAATCACCATCATATATGCCATCTGCACATTGGTAACATCCGTGGTCAGACGCGTCACCAGCGAGGCAGAGGAAAATTTATCAATATTGGAGAATGCAAAGCTCTGCACCTTTGCAAACATATCATGCCGCAGATTTTTGGCAAATCCGGCGGAGGCACGGGAGCCAAGTACGCCGCCAAGCGTCCCGCAGCCGAGCGAAACGCATGCCATAAGCACCAGAATCAGCCCCTGGCGCACAATACCGCCGAGTGCTGCGCCCGCTTTAATCTCATTGATCAGGTTCGCCGTGATGAACGGGATCAGCACCTCGATCGCCACCTCGCCGACCATGGCAAGCAAGGTGAAAATCGAAGGCGCCTTATATTCCCTGATACACTTTTTAAATAAGGTTATCACAAGTCCTGTTCCTTTCTTTGCGTTTTCCCCTCTCCCGCATACGCGCAGCAGTGCATCTGGCGGCTGTTTTCCAGCATAATGTCTGTGATGCGGAAAAACTCTTCAATCTGCCGCTTGGTCAGCCCGCGGCTGATCGCGGTAAATACCTCTGCCTCCGCTGTCTGAATGGCGGCATGCACCTCTTCGCACTTTGCGGTGGGATAAATTGCCTTTGCCCTGCGGTCCGTTTTGCTCGGCTCGCAGCGCACAAAGCCGTTTTTTTCAAGTCTTGCTATAATGTCCGTCATGGTTGGGTGGGTCACGCGGCTCATTTTTTCAAGATCCTTTTGTAAAACCTCCTGCCGCGTAAAGCAGAGGCGATGCAAATTCCCCAGCACGTCGCATTGCGCCGCTGTCAGCCCCATCTGCCCGACCCGCTCGTCGATCCGCCGCTTGAAGGCACGGCTCAGCATGGAAAAGCGTGCGCCACACGGCGGCTTTCTTTGCGCCAAATCCGAGTCGGTTTGTCTTTGGTCTTCTTTTTCCGTTTTGATGACGATTCCCTCCTTTTTTAAAAACTGCCCCATGGCAAAATAAATCGGTAGGGTACTACATATTTTATCGTAGTACCCTACCTTTGTCAAGAGAAAGAACGGACAAATGAAAAAAATCTTTTTCCCCGATTTTATGCACATCGCTACATTCGGCTCTTCTGTTATTTTTAGTATGAAAGGTTTTGCAAAAAGCAGTTAAGCCTCTCTTAAAGCACCTTGGAAAGAAACGTACGCAGCCTCTCGCATTTCGGCGCGCCGAAAATTTCCGCGGGGGTGCCCTGCTCTGCGATCTTGCCGTCATCTAAGAAAATCACGCGGCTTGCAACCTCGCGCGCAAAGCCCATTTCATGCGTAACAACCACCATGGTCATGCCCTCGTGCGCAAGCTCCTTCATAACATCGAGCACCTCACCCACCATTTCCGGGTCCAGCGCGGAGGTCGGCTCGTCAAACAGCATCACATCTGGCTCCATGCAAAGCGCGCGCACAATGGCAACCCGCTGCTTTTGCCCGCCAGAAAGCTGAGAGGGGTATGCACCGGCGCGGTCGGCAAGACCGACGCGCTCAAGATGCATCAGCGCCTTTTCCTTCGCCTGCTCCTTTGTGCACTTTTTCAGCATCACGGGGGCGCAGGTCAGATTCTCCAGCACCGTCATATGCGGAAAAAGATTGAACTGCTGAAATACCATGCCCATTTTCTGACGATGGCGGTTTAGATCGATCTTCGGGTTCATCAGATCCTCACCCTCAAAAATAATCTTGCCCTTCTGCGGCTTTTCAAGAAGATTGAGGCAGCGCAGAAAAGTGGATTTGCCGGAGCCTGAGGGGCCGATAATGCAGACAACATCGCCTTTGTCGATCGTCAGATTCACATCCTGCAAAACAGGAAGCTTTCCGAAATTTTTATAAAGATGTTCAACGCTTATCACTTTTTCCGAGCCTCCTTTCAAAGCTTTTCAGCAGTGCGGAAAGCGCCACCACAAGCGCAAGATAAACAAGTGCCACAAGCAGCAGCGGGTTCACCGCGTCAAAGGTGTTGTTGCGCACCATGTTGCCCGCGCGCGTCAGATCGATCACGGCGACATAACCAGCAACGGAGGTCTCCTTGATCAGTGCGATCATCTCATTGCCGATGGCGGGAAGAATATGCCGCAGCGCCTGCGGAAACACAATGCGCCGCATGGTCTGCAGCTTGGAAAGCCCGAGGCTGCGCCCCGCCTCCATCTGCCCGCGGTCCACCGCGCCGATGCCGCCGCGGATAAGCTCCGCCATATATGCGCCGGAGTTGATTCCGAAGGTGATAATGGCGACAACCGTTCCCTGCGCGGAAGCAAGAATGATAAAATAGAAAATCAGCAGCAGCACAACCACCGGGATCCCGCGGATCACCGTGACATAAATATCGGAAATCACGGCAAACGGACGCAGCCATTTTGTGTCCTCTGCAAAATATTTGACCACGGCAATCAGCGTGCCGATGATAACGCCGATACAGAGCGCGCCAAGCGTGATAATGATCGTATTGCCAAAACCCTGAAGCAAAAGCTTATAGTAGCCCTTTGCGATAAAGGTCTCGTAGAGCTTGTCAAACCAGAGTTGCAAGAAAAAGCAGGCGTTCAAATTCTTTCTCCTTCTGCGATACTGCGGCGGGGGATAGGCTCCGAAAAGTGCCTATCCCCTGCCATTGTTTCAAAAGCGTGTATCTTACTCTGCGTCCGGTGCGGTAAAGGGCGCGTCATATTTTTCAAACAGCGCGGCGACCGTACCGTCCGCTTCCAGCTCCTTGAGCGCCGCATTAACCTTTTCCACCAACGCATCGCTGCCTTTTGCAAAGGCAAACGCATAGGGTTCGGTTGTCATCGCCTCAGAGAGAACAACCAGCTTGTCGTCATGCGCGTCATTATATGCCTTTACCATCTCGGCAGCGGTCAGGTCGTCAATGACCCAGGCGTCTACCTTGCCGGAAACAAGCGCTGCCTGCGCATCGTTGTTTGCGGCAAATGCACTGACGGTATAGCCGTTTTGCTGGCAGAATTTATCCGCCGTTGTGCCGCTCTGCACGGAGACAGTCTTACCCGCAAGGTCTGCCTTGCTCTTGATCGCGCTGTCCGCTTTCACAACAATGGATTGCGCAGCAAGGCAATATGCATCGGTGAAGTCCATATTTTTCTGGCGGTCTTCGTCAACGGAAATACCGGCTGCGCCGCAGTCGAACTTGCCCGCCTGCACACCCGCCAAAACGGTATCAAAGTCCATCTGCACAATCTCGACGGAAACGCCCATCTTCTCGCCGATCTTCTTGATCAGGTCCATCTCAATTCCGACATATTCGCCGTCATCCGCAATGGATTCAAACGGGGGGAAGTCGGGGCTGGTTGCAACGGTCAGCTTGCCGGCGGCAATCACCTTTTCATAGGCGTTCTGCGCGGCAGAGGCGCTTTGGTCATCGCTCGTCTTTGTTTCGGCATCCTTGCCGCAGGCGGTAAATACTGCACACAGCGTCAGCATTGCAACGAGCAGTGCAATCCATTTTGTCATCTTTTTCATGTTCGGTTTCTTCCTTTCCTCTCTTTGCCGCCGTATGCGTTTTGCTCCGCATTTGCGGTGAATAATTATGCACCTTCATGCAACTTATACGCCTATTATACTGTCTGTTTTTTCATTTGTCAAGCGTTTTTTCGAATATTTATACATGTTTTTGCACTTTTGTCGTTTTTGTACATTTCGTAGCTTTTCCGTTTGCCATTTTGTTGTTTTTACACAAAAAAGACACGTAAGGCGCAGCAGGCAGTGCCGGCGCAGCGTGTCTTTTTTAAAAACGGTTTCTGTTTTTTCCATATATATGCCGTATAAACTGAATATTATACAGCCCCGTTCATTTATTCCACTGTAACAGACTTTGCAAGATTGCGCGGATGATCCACATCGCACCCGCGCTGCCGCGCGGTTTCGCAGGCGATGAGCTGCATGGCGACCACTGCGCAAAGCGACGCAAATTCGGCGCACAGCGGGGGCAAACGGAACACCTTATCCGCCGCCTGCTCCGCATTTTCAAAATCCGGAGCGCAAAGCAGCACCGCCATGCCGCCTCTTGCGCGCACTTCGGCAATATTTGCGGAGGTTTTTGCATAATACAGCGGGTCGGTTGCAAGGGCGATAAGCACCGTCCCCTGCTCAATCAGAGAGAGCGTGCCGTGCTTGAGCTCACCTGCGGCATATGCCTCGCTGTGAATATATGAAATTTCCTTCAGCTTTAAGGAACACTCCACAGCGGCGCAGCTGTCCGCCCCGCGCCCGATGAAATAAACATCTCTTTGCCCGCGCAAAAGCGCGGCGATTTGAGAAAGCTGCTCCTTTTGTCCAAGCAGCGCTTCCATGGCTGCGGGCAGATCCCGCAAAAGCGCCCCGGTCAGCTCTGCTGTGCGCGTACCGTTCAGATGCCCGCGCAAAAAACCGAGCTTTACGGCAAGCAGCGCAAGCAGCACCGCCTGCGTGGTATATCCTTTTGTTGTTGCAACGGCAATCTCGGGGCCCGCCCCCTGATATAAAACGCCGTCCGCCTCTGCGGCAACCGCGGAGCCGACCGCATTGACGATCGCCAGCGTTTCTTTACCGCTGCGCTTCGCAAGGCGCAATGCGGCGAGGGTATCCGCCGTTTCTCCGGATTGCGAAATGGGAATCACAAGTGTTTTTCCGTACATCACCGGCGCACGATACCGATATTCCGATGCCGTGCTCACCGTTACCGGAATGCCCGCAAGGCTCTCCAGCCAAACCCTGCCCAGCAGCGCCGCATGCGTTGCCGAACCGCAGCCCACAAGCTCAATGCCGTCAAGGCCGTCAAAAAATGCATCCGCAATACCGTCCGCGGAAAAATCCGGCACCCCATTCGCTCCGAGATGCCGCCGCACAAGCTGTGCCGTTACCTGCGGCTGCTGCGCGATTTCCTTTTCCATAAAGCTTTCATAGCCGTCCCGCGATACCGCGGCGATATCCCCCGTGAACAGCTCGGTTTGCTGCTTTGCTTTCTCCCCTGCGCGGTTCACGGAAAAAATGCCGTCGCACTGCAGCACAAACACCTGCCCCTGCGGCGGGCGCAGAATATTTTTGGTATAGGCAAGCACCGCGGGCACATCGGAGGCAACAAAGCTCTGCCCCGCCTCATGCGCAAGCACCAGGGGGCTGTCCTGCCGCACGGCATAGATCACGCCCGGGTGATCATGAAACAGAATCGCGAGCGCATAGGAGCCGCGCATGTGCTCCATTGCGGCATAAATCGCTCCCTCGGGCGTACCGACATAGCGATATTCCAGATCGATCAGGTGCGCGATACATTCCGTATCCGTTTCGCTGCGAAACCGATATCCCTGCTCCCGCAGCATTTTTCCGAGCCCCGCGGCATTTTCCAATATGCCGTTATGCACCAAAGTGAGCGAGGCGGAAACATGCGGATGCGCATTTTTCTCCGTGGGCGCGCCGTGCGTCGCCCAGCGCGTATGCCCGATGCCGCAGATGCCGCGCGGCGCATCCTTCGCCTTTTCGATAAGCCCCGCAACCCTGCCCGCGCTCCTTATGCAATGCACCGCGCCGTTTTCCTCCGCAAGCGCAATTCCCGCGGAATCATACCCGCGGTATTCCAGGGCGCAAAGCCCCTGCAAAAGCACCTGTTTTGTATCCATTTCTCCCGTATACCCGATTATTCCGCACATACGCCTCTCTCCTGTTTTTCCACAATGCATCCCGCGCCTTTCATGATAGCATGCGGCGGCACAACGCCGCGCACCGCCGTCAGGGGATAGATATTTGAGCCTTTCCCGATCACCGTGCCGGGGTTTAATACGCAGCCGCAGCCCGCGTCAGCGCCGTCGCCGAGCATTGCGCCGCATTTGCGCAAGCCCGTTTTGTATTCCTGCGCGCCGTGCACGACCACCGCCGTTCCGTCCGCCTTGAGATTGGAGCATACGGCGCCTGCGCCCATGTGCGCATGGTTTCCCAAAATCGAATCACCCGCATAGTTATAATGCGGCAGCTGTGCGCCGTCCAGCAAAACGGTATTTTTCAGCTCCGTCGAATTGCCGATCACGCAGCCGCGCCCCGTAATCACATTGCCGCGCAGATATGCGCCGGGGCGCACAACGGTGCCTTCCCCGAGAATTACGGGCGGCAGCAAAACGGCGCTTTTATCGATGATAACGCCCTTGCCCGTCAAAATGCCGGGCGCATGTTCGGAAAAACCGCGCGGCGGGGCTTTCAGCAATGCCGCGCAAAGCGCGCCGATCTTCGGAAGCATTTGCCAGGGATATTCGTGTGCCGCGAAAAAATCGCGCAGATACGGCACCTCGCAGGCATACAGCGCGGCGGTTTTCACCTCTTCCCGTAATTTTTCATTCACAGCAATATCCTCTCTTTTTGATAAGCTCGCAAAGCTCCGCCAGATATCGCTCGCAATCCCGCTCTTCTTCGCATTCCAGCATCACGCGGATCACCGGCTCCGTCCCGCTTGCCCGCAAGAGCGCGCGTCCGTTTTTCCCGAGCTTTGCATTGATCTGCTCATAGCGCTCCTGCAAAACGGGATCGTCGAGCGTTTTTTCTTTGTCCGTAACACGCAGGCTCTTCATGCGCTGCGGGAAAAGCTTCATCCCTTCGCACAGCTTGGAAAGCGGCAGCTTTTGATCGCGCATTTCCTCCGCAACCGTCAGCGCCGTCAAAATGCCGTCGCCCGTAGTTGCATATTTGCGCAGAATAATATGGCCAGACTGTTCGCCGCCGAGGCGATAGCCGTTTTCCTCCATGCATTCAAACACAAAGCGGTCGCCGACCGCCGTCATTGCATAATCAATGCCCTGTGCCTCCAGCGCGCGGAACAAACCCGTGTTCGACATCACCGTTGTCACAACCGTGTTCCCGTCCAGCATGCCTCTGGAACGCAAGCGCTTTGCCAAAATATAAAGAATTTCATCGCCGTCGGTCACCGTTCCGTTTTCATCCACGGCAATGCAGCGATCTGCGTCACCGTCAAAGGCAAAGCCGACATCAAGATGCTGCTCCCGCACCAGCGCCGCCAATGCTTCAATATGCGTTGAGCCGCAGCCCTCATTGACATTGAGCCCGTCCGGCGAGGCGCCGATCACCACCGTTTTTGCGCCGAGCGCGTCGAATACAGATTTTGCAATCATCCAGGAGGCGCCGTTGGCGCAGTCAAGCCCGATGCGCAGATCCTTATAGGAATGCGATGCCAGGGAAATCAGATATCCTACATAACGGTTTCTTCCCGCAACATAGTCCACGATACAGCCGATGCGGTCGCGCTTGGCTAAAGGCAGATCCTGCGCCCGCAAGCCGAGCTTTTCAAAATCCCCGTCAAGGTATGCCTCAATCAGGGCTGCGGTGCGGTCGTCCAGCTTTTCTCCGTAGCTGTTGATCACCTTGATGCCGTTGTCGTAATAGGGGTTATGCGAGGCAGTAATCATAATGCCGCAGTCAAAGCCATCCTGCCGCGTGACATACGAAACGCTCGGTGTCGTCGTGACATGCAGCATATAGGCATCCGCGCCGGAGGCGGTCAGCCCTGCCACCAATGAATATTCAAACATATAGGAGGAACGGCGCGTATCCTTTCCGATAACAATGCGCGGGCGATACCCGGGCGCATGGAATCCGCTGAGCGCCGAGGCATAATACCAACCCAAAAACCGCCCGACGCGGTATGCCTGCTCCGAGGTGAGGGTAACGTTGGCTTCCCCGCGAAAGCCGTCCGTTCCGAAATATTTGTTGCCGCCGCTGGGCTGGTTGATTGCGGAACGCCTGCCGGGCGCATCGCCGTAAATATCGATATCGTCCCGCATCAGGCTGTCACAGGAAACGGAAAACAGTTCGCTGAGCTGCAGAATTTTATCGATCTGCGGCAGCGCCTGATCCACCTCCCATTTTGAAACGGATTGGCGGGAAACCCCCAGCCGCTCCGCCAGGCTCTCCTGTGAGATCTGCGCAGCCGTGCGCAGCGTATAAATCTTTTTTCCGAGCGTCATTGTGACCTGTCTCCTTTCTCCCGCGGCGATTCGGGCAATCGCACGCCGCATTTCGACAAAAATCATCCTATCAAAAAAACCGCCCGCTTTCCACCAAGCAAACGCGGAACTTTGCGCAACCTTAAGTTGCAAATTGAACCGTTTTTCATTATTTTACCCGTTTTTTCGGAAAATATCAATGATTTTTTCGCCAATCTTTTTTGCTTTGTATATAAAAATTGACAGCTTTTCTTTCTTTTTCTCCCAAAACGACGATATGAGAGAAGAGAGAAAAGAACAAAAAGAAACGACGATCTTCTTTTGAAAATCGTCGTTTTTTTGGTGGGCCATCAGGGACTTGAACCCCGGACCAACCGGTTATGAGCCGGTAGCTCTGACCAACTGAGCTAATGGCCCCAAGCGGGATTTTCAGTATAGCACAAATCCCGCGCAAAGTCAAGAATTTTTCGCGCCCGCCTTTTTGCACAGCCTTGCCAGGGCAAACGCGGAGGCAAATATCTCCGCGACGCAATACACCGTGCTGACATATGCCCCGCAATACAGATTATATGCAACCCACATCAGCGAACAGACGATGAACAAAATCTTTTCAACGATTTGATTTTTCTGCCAGGTCGCATAGGTGAATATGCATGCCGTGCCGATGGGCACAAGGGTCAAAAAGCCCTGCCATCCCGGCAGGCAGCAAACAACGGCAAGCGCGCAGAACACCGGCACAATCCATACGGGAGATGCTTTTTTGCGATAGGCATAGATCTGAAAAACGCCCGTGCGCACAATCGTTACCCCGTTGTTGATCAAAGCATCATATGCCCCGAGGAAAAAATACTGCGCGGCAAAAGCAAGGTTGGTTGCAATCTGCAGCCACAGAAAACTTGTTCGTTTTTTGCTCAAATAGCTCAGGCATGCGCAAACACAGCCGCAAAATGCCATGCCCTGTGCAATCCATTGTGCGCTCGTCATGCTGTCTTCTCCCGTTTTGTTTGATTGGCAAAGCAATGCGGGGCGCCCTCTTTTTCAAAAATGCGTCCCGCACCGGTTTATTTTTCACATTTTACATCTCAAGCAACAGCGCGTAGCTGTTTTTGAGAAATGCCGCAAGCTCTTCTGCGCTGAGTCTGCGCTGCGAAAGCTGCGCAAGCGCATAGATCTGGCGGGCAAGCTGCTCCGCTTTTTCTCCCTGCGGCTCCGCGCTGAGCTTTTCAATCAGAGGGCTTGCCGCATTCACCACAAGCGATTCCTCCTGCGGCAGGGATGCGCCGCCAGGCTGATACATCCGCATCATATCCGCAAAACGGCGGCTTTCCTCCGCGACATTGAGCAGCGCCGGGACGCTCTCATCCTTAAGCCGACGATATTCCACTTTCAGTTTTTCATTTCCGCTGACCTTGCGGAACAGCTCGGTAACAGCCTCATTTTCCGCCGCGTCGCCGTCCTGGCACAACGCAGAAGCAACATCGGCATCAATGCGGACAAATTTCAGCCCGCTGCGGTCCTGCTCCAGCAGCGTGATAAACTGCGTATCGATGATCTGCGGCAGAACAACGATCTCAACGCCCTGCGCGCGGAACATATCGACATACTGCGCCTGCGCGGTCGGGTCGGTGGTATAATACACCGTGTTTTCGTTCGTTTTCTTTGCCGCTTCCAGATATTCATCCAGCGTAACATAGCGGCGCTCGCCCTCCGAGGCGGTGGTGCGCAGCAAAACGGCGCCCTTGACGCGATCGAAAAACTTCTTTTCCCGCAAAGAGCCGTATTCCACAAAAGCGGAAAGATCCTGCCAAAGCGCTTCATAGCCCGCACGGTCGTTTGCGAACATGCCGCACAGCTTATCCGCGACCTTCTTCACAATATGCGCGGAAATTTTTGCAACATAGCCGTTGCTCTGCAAATAGGAGCGCGAAACATTCAAGGGCAGCTCCGGGCAATCCAAAACGCCGCGCAGCATCAGCAGAAATTCCGGAATGACCTCCTTGATATTATCCGCAACGAAAACCTGATTGTAATACAGCTTGACCTGCCCCTCCAGGCTCTCATATTCGTGATTGAGCTTCGGGAAATACAATATACCCTTGAAGTTCAACGGGTAATCGGCGCTGAGATGGATATAAAACAAGGGGTCGCGATAATCGTGAAACACCTTGTGATAAAAATCCTTATATTCCTGCTCGGTGCATTCGCTCGGCGCCTTTTGCCAAAGCGGGTGCGTATCGTTAATGGGGGCTGGCTCTGCCGTTTTTGTGTCTCCCCCTTCCGCTTCTTCCGCGGGCGCTTCTTTTGTCTTTGCCTCCTCTTCGGCATCCTCAAAATAAATTTCAACCGGCATAAATGCGCAGTATTTTTCAAGGATCCCGCGCAGACGGGCAGCCCCGAGAAATTCCTTTTCTTCGTCGGTGATGTGCAAAATCACATCCGTGCCGCGCCCGGCGCGCTCACCCGCGCCGATCTCATAGCTGCCGCTCTCATCGCAGCTCCAATGTACGGCGGGCGCATCGGTATAAGAGCGGGTAACAATCTCCACGCGGTCCGCCACCATGAATGCGGAATAAAAGCCGAGCCCGAAATGGCCGATAATGCCGTCGTTTGCGGCATCGCCCTCATATTTCTGCACAAATTCCAAAGCGCCGGACAGCGCAATCTGGCAGATATAGCGGCGCACCTCTTCCTCAGTCATACCGATGCCGTTATCGGAAACGGTCAGCGTGCCGGCAGGCGCATCCACGCGCACCGTCACACGAAAAGGCTCCTCGCTCTCATTTGCCTGCCCCAAAGAAATCAGCCGTTTCAGCTTTGTCACGGCGTCGCAGGCATTGGAAACAAGCTCACGCAGAAAAATTTCCTTTTCGCTGTACAGCCACTTTTTAATAATCGGAAAAATATGCTCGATCTCGACGGAAATTCCGCCGCGCTCCGTATTCATTTCTTCCGGTTTCTTTTCCTGTTCCATAAATTCACTCTCCGTTTCTTGTCTTTCAGTATAGCAGATATTGCATTTGTTTGCAAGAGGAAAAAAGGAGCGCCGCGGCACTCGCTGTCGCGGCGCTCCTTCCCTCTGCACCGTTTATTCGATTTCAAGGCGACGGGTTGCGGGAACCTTTTCTTCCTTCTTCGGAAGCGTCAGCTTCAGCACGCCGTCTTCATACTTTGCGCCGATCTTATCGGCACGAATGCCGGACAAATCAAACTCGCGGCTGTACGAACCGTACGAACGCTCGCAGCGCACATATTTGCCTTTCTTATCCTTGTCTTCATGCTCGCTGTGGCGCTCGGCGCTGACTCTGAGCACATCCCCGTCGATATCCAGATGAATGTCCTTCTTTTCAAACCCCGGCAAATCTGCCTCCAGCAGATAATGATCGCCCTCATCCTTGACATCGGTCTTGAAAATATCGGGGGACGCACTGCCGAAGAACCCGAGCGGGTCATTCCAGAATTCATCCACAGCCTGGAACGGATTATAAAGTGCATTGTTCTTGCGGGAATAAGGTTTCAGTTCAAACATAAAACATACCTCCTTGCGGCCTTTTGGCCTTGTACGAAATAAAACATTGTTTGTGCCGCAACGCCAATCGGTGCGGCGACCTGTAAAGGCTTTCTTTCTTCCCCTTACATCTATAGTATAGCATTTTTCTCTTGCAAAGACAACATTCCCATGGTATAATCGTTGTATCACAAACTGTGCTATCAGCACAAAAGGAGTATACTATGGACAGAGAATTGCTTCTCAATGCTTTCTTTTCCGGCAACAGCGTCACCGCCCTGTGCGAAACGGTTGGAGAATCGATCGGCTGCCCGCTTTTAATTGTGGACAATGCCTTTGCCGTGCTTTCTTTTTTCGCGCCACGGGGCTATCTGAATGATGAATACCATCGCGCCATCGCGCACAGCGAGCTTCCGCTTTCCCTGTGCCGCTCCATTGCCCTTTGCGCCGCAGGCGGCAGCCGCGTTCCCGTGGCGGACGGCGCGCGCCGCTTCTTTGTCAGCGCGCTTGCAAGCGGCGGGGTAAGCCTTGGCTTTTTGCTGTATTTATGCGACGATGCCTCCACTCTGCCCGGAAAGGAGGATTGTCTTTATGCCGAGCAGCTTCTGGCAAAGCAACTGTATGCACAGCGCGGCGGAGCAGCCGGCGCACATGATACCGCGCAGGCGATTCTGTGTAAGCTTTTGCAGGGGGGCTTTGCAAATGAAGAGCTGTTTTCCCGCCGCATTGAGGGTACCTATCTTGCGCATTTTTCCCCAAGCGGCTTTGCCCTGCTTGCCTTTTCCGAGCAGAGCCGCCCCGGCGGCGCCCCCTCTCATTTTTTGCAGAGCCTTGCGCGCAGCTTTCCCGCATCGCATCCTTTTTTCTATGAGGGTGATATTCTTTTGTTTTTGCAGCACGACAGCAATCTTTCCCTTCTGCGTCGCGCTGCCGAACAATATAAGCTGCAGATCGTATTATTTTGGGGGCTGGATTCCCTGTTTGTATTGGAAAAAAGCGCACGGCTGTGCCGCGATGTTCTGTGGCAGCAGCGCGCGATCCGTTCCGGCGGCTTCTTCATCGACAGCGCCGAGCATGCCCTCTCGGCGCAGCTTGCCGCCCTGGAAGAATGCTACGGCTATTTGAGCCCCGCGGTACATGCTCTGTGGCAGAGTGACCGCAAAAACAAAACGCAGCTTTGCCGCACATTATATACTTATTATTGTAACCACCATTCTCTGAAGGAAACAGCCGGTGCTCTTTTCACCCATCGCAATACCGTGCAATACCGTCTGCGGCGCATTCGCGAGGAATTCGGCATAGACACCGATGCACCGCAGCACTTCCTTGCCGATCTGCTCTCCCTTTCGCTGGCACTTGGGCGCCTTGCAGCTGAGGAAGACAGTCAGAAAGCGGATTAAACCTATACAAATTTTGTCCATTTTCACGAATTTCCGAAATTCCTATTGACATTGTAGGAATATGTGCTATAATACCTATCGAACCGATAGGCGATAGCCGGAAAGGACAATGTCCCTATGATGATTTCTTCCCGCGGGCGCTATGCGCTGCGCGTAATGCTCGACATGGCAAAGCAGCACAGCACGCAGAATATCAGCGTGCGCGATCTTGCCGCGCGGCAGAATATCTCCCGCAAATACCTGGAAAGCATTATGACGGCGCTGTGCAAAGCCAATCTGATTGAAAGCGAGACCGGCAAGGACGGCGGCTACCGTCTGCGGCGCGCACCGGAGGAATATACTGCGGGAGAAGTGCTGCGTGCGGTGGAGGGCGAGCTTGCCCCCGTTTCCTGTGTTACCCCGGACGGCAAAAAATGCGACGGTGCCTGCGGCTGCATTGCGCTGCCGTTTTGGCAGGGGCTGGAGCAGCATATCAACACATATGTGGATTCCTATACCTTACAGGATCTTTTAACATCACAGCAGGAGAAAAAGGAGAACTGACCATGAAACATCAACCGCTTTTGCAAATCAACAATCTTCACGTTGCCGTCGGTGCGCAGGACGGTTCTGCGGAAAAGGAGATTCTGCACGGGGTGAACCTGACCATTGCACAAAATCAAACGCATGTGCTCATGGGGCCAAACGGCACGGGAAAATCGACCCTGGGCTATGCCATCACGGGCAATCCCGCATATACCGTTACGCAGGGTTCCGTTTTCTTCGACGGCGAGGATATCACCGCGCTGCCTGTGGACGAGCGCGCAAAGCGCGGCATTTTTCTCTCCTTTCAAAACCCCGTTGAAATCCCGGGTGTTTCTCTCAGCGCATTCATCCGCGCCGCGCTGGAGCAAAAGCAGGGCGGGCGCGTGCGCCTGTTTGCCTACAAAAAGAAGCTCGAAGAAACCATGGCGCTGCTCGATATGGACCCCGGCTATGCCGAGCGCGATCTCAACGTCGGCTTTTCCGGCGGCGAAAAGAAAAAAGCCGAGATTCTGCAAATGCTGATGCTGGAGCCGAAGCTTGCGATTTTGGACGAAACGGATTCGGGCCTTGACGTAGATGCCGTGCGTACCGTTTCAAGGGGCGTTGCGCTCTTCCGCGCGCAAACGCAGGGCTCCCTGCTCATCATCACACATTCCACCCGCATTCTGGAGGCGCTGCAGATCGACAGCGCGCATGTGATGGAAAACGGCGTGATCGTGCAAAGCGGCGGCGCAGAGCTTGTGAACGCCATCAACACGCAGGGTTTCTCCGCCGTGCAGAAAGAAAGCTGAGGCAGGGCGTATGAAAGAAAAAACGACCGTTGCCGATATCGACCGCTCCGTATACGATATCAAAGACAAGGAAACCGACGCCTTTCGCCTGGAGCAAGGGCTGACGGCGCAGATCGTCAGCCAAATTTCGGATGAGAAAAACGACCCCGTCTGGATGCGGGAATTCCGCCAGCGCAGCCTTGCGATTTATCAGAAGATGCCGCTGCCGGATTGGGGCCCGTCGCTGCAAGGGCTTGACATAGACCATATCGCAACCTATGTCCGCCCGAACACCAAGATGCAAAACGACTGGAAAAATGTGCCGCAGGATATCAAGAATACCTTTGAGCGTCTCGGCATTCCGAAGGCGGAGCGCAAATCCCTGGCGGGCGTCGGCGCGCAGTACGATTCGGAGCTTGTGTATCACAATGTTCGCGAAGAGGTTGCGGCGCAGGGCGTCGTCTATACGGACCTGGAAAGCGCAATGCACGGCGAATACGCCGAGATGATCCGCCGTCATTTCATGAAGCTTGTGCCCCCGCAGGATCATAAATTTGCCGCGCTGCACGGCGCGGTCTGGTCGGGCGGCTCCTTTGTCTATGTGCCAAAGGGCGTGCATCTTTCCATCCCGCTGCAATCCTATTTTCGCCTCAATGCAAAAGGGGCGGGGCAGTTTGAGCATACGCTGATCATTGTGGACGAGGGGGCGAGCCTGCATTTTATTGAGGGCTGCTCCGCGCCGAAATATAATGTTGCAAATCTGCATGCGGGCTGTGTTGAGCTTTATGTCGGAAAAGGTGCGCATCTGCGCTATTCCACCATTGAAAACTGGTCCAAAAACATGTATAACCTGAACACCAAGCGCGCGCTGGTGGAGGAAGACGGCGTGATCGAATGGGTAAGCGGCTCGTTCGGCTCGCACATCGGCTGCCTTTATCCCATGAGCATTTTGCGCGGCGACCGTTCCCGCATGGAGTTCACCGGCGTGACCTTTGCGGGCAGCGGGCAGAATCTTGATACGGGCGCCAAGGTCGCGCATATCGGCAAAGACACCGCCTCGGTGATGAACACCCGCTCCATCAGCAAAGACGGCGGCATCAGTACCTTCCGCTCCTGTGTTACCGTCGCCAAAGAAGCGCACGGCGCAAAATCGACGGTTTCCTGCCAATCGCTGATGGTGGACGACCGCTCCCGCTCGGACACCGTCCCCGCCATGGACATTCGCTGCCGTGATGCAGCCGTCGGGCATGAGGCAAAAATCGGCGCGATCAGCCGTGATGCCGTGTTTTATCTGATGAGCCGCGGCATGAGCGAAGAGGACGCGCGGGCGCTGATCGTGAGCGGCTTTGCGGAGAATGTTTCCAAGGAGCTGCCGCTGGAATATGCCGTGGAAATGAACAACCTGATTCGCCTTGAAATGAAGGGCGCCATCGGCTGAGAGGGGGACAGACAATGGAACAAACCATGAAAATCAATCAGCTTCCGAGCCCGACCTGGGGATTTCTCGGAGTGAACGGTGCCGTATGTCCCGCGCCCGCCGAAGAAAAAACGCGGCATCGCGTCGGCGCCGAAGAAAGTGCGCTTTTCTTCGGGCAAAGCGGGCAGCGCAACGCCGAGGCGCAGCTTTGTGTCGCCGGCGGCACCGAGCGCACGCTCTTTGTCACGGCCGCCGCGGAAAAAACAACGCATGCCGCTCTTTCGCTGCATCTGGAGGCAGGCGCAAGGCTGCATGTTTTTGCGCTGCTCACTGCTGAGGAAAATGCCTCTTTGGCGCACAAAATCTGTGCGGTATGCGAAGAAAATGCTTTACTTACGCTGCACACGATTCTGCTCGGAAAAGGAGATCTTTATTCCGATTGCGAGGTAAACCTGAAAGGCGACGGTTCCTCTTTCCGCGCGGAATACGGATATCTGGGCACCGCGGCGCAAAAAATCGATATGAACCTGGTGGTTTTGCAGCACGGCAAGCGCACCGCAGCGCAGATCGACGCGCGCGGCGCCCTGTGCGACCGGGCGGAAAAAATCTTCCGCGGCACCATTGATTTCAGACGCGGCTGCGCGGATTCCCGCGCAGCGGAAAACGAAACGGTGCTGCTCCTGGGAGAGGATGTAATCAACAAAACCGTGCCGGTGATCCTTTGCGCGGAGGAAAATGTGGACGGCAGCCACGGCGCCTCCATCGGAGAGCTGGACGAGCAAAGCCTGTTCTATTTCGCAAGCCGCGGAATCGATGCCGAAAAGGCAAAGCGCATGCTGGCGCGCGCCGCAATTCTGCGCATTCTTCACGCAATGCCGCAGGGCGCGTTTTATGACGCCTGCGCCGCAGCGCTGCAGAAAGCCTCGGGGGGAGAAGAAAACGATGCAAGCTGAATATAAAGCCGCATTTCCTCTGCTGCAAAAAAACGACATTGCCTATCTTGACAATGCCGCGACCGCGCAGCGCCCGCAATGCGTTTTGGATGCAATGCGGCGGTTTTATGAAGATGCGAATGCCAACCCGCTGCGCGGGCTCTATCCGCTGAGCATTGCCGCAACCGATGCCCTGGAGCACGCAAGAGAAACGGCAGCGCGCTTTTTGGGCGCCGAGCGCCCGGAGGAAATCATTTTCACCCGCAACACCACCGAGGGGCTGAACCTCGTGGCATACAGCTATGCGCTGTCCCATCTGCAAAGCGGCGATGAGGTGCTTGTGAGCATTATGGAGCATCACAGCAATCTTTTGCCCTGGCAGCTGGTCTGCGAAAAAACAGGGGCGCAGCTGCGTTTTCTGGAATGCGAAAAGGACGGCAGCCTCGATGCGGAAAAAGCCGTGCAAGCCGTCACGCCGCGCACAAAGCTTGTCGCGCTGACGCAGCTTTCCAATGTGCTCGGGGCGGAATATCCCGTCCGCGCCGTTGCCGATGCGGCGCATGCTGTGGGGGCGGTCATGGTGGTGGACGGCGCGCAGAGCACGCCGCACATTCCCGTTGATGTCAAAGCGCTCGGGGCAGATTTCTTCGCCTGCTCCGGCCATAAGCTGTACGGTCCCATGGGCATCGGCATCTTATACGGAAAACGCGCGCTGCTGCTTGCAATGCCGCCGTTTTTGCGCGGGGGCGAAATGATCGAATCGGTGCATCGCGACGGCGCAGTCTTTGCGGAACTGCCGCATAAATTCGAAGCGGGCACGCCCGATGCCGCAAGCGCGGCGGGACTTGCCGCGGCGCTTGATTTCATTGAGGCAATCGGCTTTGATGCCGTCAGAGAAGCGGAAGACGCGCTCTGCGCCTATACTCTGCCGCGCCTTGCGTCAATTCCGGGTGTGCACATCGTGGGCAGCGAAGATCCCGAAAAGCACCACGGTATTTTAACCTTTACGCTGGACGGGGTGCACCCGCACGATGTCAGCGAGATTCTGGCAGCCGACGGCGTTTGCGTGCGCGCAGGACATCATTGCGCGCAGCCGCTGCATGAGCATCTCGGGCTGCGCTCCACAACGCGCGCCTCCTTTGCCTTTTACAACACAAAAGAGGATGCCGACCGCTTTTTACAAAGTCTTAAAACAGTCAGAGGAAAAATGGGCTATGGCAATCAATAATTTTTACAATGAGATTTTAACCGAGCATAATCTCTATCCCGAATGCAAATGTCACATGGAGCACCCCACCGTCGAAAAGGACGGCGTGAACCCCTCCTGCGGCGATGAGATCCGCCTGATGCTCAAAACAGACGGCGACCGCATTGAGGACGGTGCCTTCACGGGGGACGGCTGCGCCATCTCGCAGGCCTCCACCGATATTATGCTTTCCATGATCAAGGGAAAAACGCGCGCGCAGGCGCTGCACCTTGCCGATCTTTTCACCCGTATGATTCACGGCGAGGCATCGCCGCAGGAAATTGAAGAGCTGGAGGAGGCGGGGGCGCTGAGCGATATTGCGCATATGCCCGCGCGCGTAAAATGCGCCATGCTTCCCTGGCGCACGCTGCGCGAAGCTCTTACAGAAGTATGACAGCAGGCAGCGCATGTCAAATCATAAACTGCAAGGCAGAGCAAGAAGAATGTTCTTCTCGCTCTGCCCTTTTTCAACACAGCCTTATTTTGTGAAAAACATCATTGAGTTTTTCGGCTTTTCCTCCATTTCATTCATGCCTCAAAGCCTGCGTTCCAACTCATTCTTTACGGATGGAAGATAGGAAAGCTCAATGCTCTTCATTCTTTGCATGATCACATTTATTTCTTTTAATATGTGATCATCGCCCAGCATTTTAAATCGAATCCCCATATTATGCAGCACACAAGACAACTCGTATGCTTCTTTTGCGCAAGCTACGCAGTGACTGTTCGAAATATGCAAGTTCTGATATAAATAATTGATTCGCATTTGCATAATACGCTTGTGCTCCATAAGCCCTTTCGAATATCGATGGTCAAAACTGTTTTTTTTGGTGCAAAGAAGCATAGTGCTCTCGCAAAGCATCAAGCGCTTCCAAACCGTAAACTGCTCCTTTTGTATATTGAGGTAAAGAATTTGAAGAAGACAAATAATCCTTCAAGAAAGTGTATGTTTTCAAAGTATCAAATGAAAAATCTGCTTCCGAATTAAATCGATAAAAAAGCAATACCGGTTTTCCGTCAGCAAGCGTTTTTAAAGAATCCCTCATGCTTGTATATGGAATTTCCGTAACAGAAAATCGATCTGTAAAAGAATCTGCAGCCAAAAAAACCTCTTTCTCGCTGTCAAATCCGATTAAAAGATAGTCATGAAGGAAATATTCAATCTTGTACGCTTGCTTTCCTGGAATATATTCCTCATTCCAATCTCCGCAAACATAATATCCCTGTGCAAGCATCTGCGTCAACAGTTGAATAACATCAATCCCGATCTCATTATAAGTACTGTAAAACAGCTGGATTTGCTGGCGGTAATGAATTCCCTCTTCGATCCCCCAATGATCTGAAAGAGAGATAGAAAAATGATTTTGAGAAATCGGATAAAAAACGCAGTTGACAAATCTATGACACAGCCATGGCATAATATCGCCCTTGGCATTTCCCTGAATTACTCCCAAAGGGAATGCAATATGCCGATACATTACAGACAGCGGTTTCTCTTCAAACGGCAACAAAATCCTATTCTTCATATGTACATACCGTATCAACTTTTCTGATAATTTTTAGCCTGCAATAAAAACATTTCCGAGTATACACCATCGGCGACAAGCAGCTCGGCATGTGTTCCTTTTTCCACAATTTCTCCGTTCTTCATAACATAGATGCAATCAGCTTTTACAACATTTGACAATCTGTGCGAAATCAGTATTGTTGTCGTCTTGTTTGCTCTATCGAAGATCATTTGATTCAGTTTTTCCTCTGCAAACGGATCAAGGGCGCTGGACGGTTCGTCAAAAATCAGCAAACCAAACTCTTTTGTGAACAAACGGGAAACCGCAACCTGTTGCTTTTCTCCGCCGGACAACACAATCCCATCCTTGGAAAAATACTTGCTCACATCCGTATCCAATGTTGCATCATTTTTCTTTAATATCTCACCGATAGATGATTCCGAAAATTCGCCAAGGTCTTCGGAATTTTTCAGCATTTGATATGCAGACAAATTTTCTCGCAAGGGCAAAGAGTAGACAAGAGAATCCTGAAAAGCAATTCCGACATTTGCACGATATGTGGCAAGGTTTATATTCTTCAGCGGAATTCCGTTTATCATAATTTCACCTTCATTTGGATCGTAAAGGCGCAACAACAGCTTCGTTAATGTCGTTTTCCCACAACCGTTTTCTCCGACGATTGCAATTTTTTGACCTTTATTAATTGAAAAACTCAGATGCTTGATTAAAAAACTCGAATTTTCATAAGAAAAGCCAACATTATCGAACACAACGGAAAAGGGCTGCCCCTCCTTCATTAGAATTCTCTTTTTATCAACTGCTTGTTGTTCTATTGCACAGGGTTGATTCATAAAGTGTTTGATTTTCTCGCCATATAATGCAAATTTATCAAATGCAGCATAGATTTTTGAGATACCTTGGATTTTCCATGCCAATGAATTTGCGGCACTCAAAAGGGAGACAAAACTTCCAACACCAACTTTACCGGCAAAAATCATCCCGCAAACAATCATTCTAATCGCCAATGAGGAGCCCTGCAATGCAAAATCCTGGACAGCCGACCAACGCGTTGTTTTTTTGCCGTATTTCAGGTTTATCTCAATCCCCTGTTGCGTTGAACGTCGATAATGCTCCATCAAAATTTGGTAAATATTTGTACTCTTGATATCCATTGCAGCATCTCTGCTGCACAGAATTCCGCGGTAGTAGCCACTCCTTCTTTCAACCGGGGCACTTTCCTCTTCCTTCTTTATGTCAATTTTGTTTATGACCTTATCAATCAAAACCTTGATTACAACGGAAACAAATGTAATGAGGATAGCATAAATCGTGGACGACATAATATAGCCTATCAGCGTACCGATTGTAATAACGGTAGATAACATGCCGCTGAATCGCTCAAAAGCTTCCATAGATTTGTTTGCATACTGAGCATATGAAACAGTATATTCATCATAGTAGTCCGGGTCATCAAAATACCTGTAGTCCGTATATTTGATATGCTCACAAATTTCCGTGTTCACACTCGCAATGATTTTTACACGACATTGATTAAAGTACAGAGAAAACAGCATGGTTCCCCCGATGCTGAGCAACAACTCGCAAATAAAAAAGAAAAAAAGCGT
>URPL01000019.1 GCA_900549725.1 uncultured Eubacteriales bacterium
ATATGAAAGAGTGAGGAGCGAAACTTGCAGAAAAACGCGGGAATCTGCGTTTGGCGGCTTGTTGAAAAGGAAACTTGGCCGTGCTGTGGAAAAATCGGGCGAGGACGGAAAAAGCGGAATCATAAAATGAAATTTGCCGAAATTAGAAAACCGCCGCTTTCGGTTTTCCACAGGGTTTTCGAGACTTTCCACAGGCGGATGCCGTGCAAAAACGAGCGTCGGGCGGCATGAAACGGGCAGTTTTCAACACATTCAACAGGGTTTTCCACAGCTTTGCGCCGTTTTCCAACGATCCCGGAGAGAAAGGCGGTCGCATGACCGGCGCCTTGTTTCTAAAAATTTTTCAAAAAATTTAGAATCTTGAAAACTCTGTGGAAAAGCGCGGAAAACCTGTGGAAAACAGCAAGAGCACAAAAAAACGAACCGCACAAATTCCGGTGTGTGCGATTCGTTTTTGGAATGCTGCGGCAATGTATGCTCAGCGGAAATATTTTCGGTCAAGGCAGCGCAGATGAATCGCCTCGGCAATATGGATTTTTTCGATGGTTTTGCTTTGCGCAAGATCTGCGATGGTGCGGGCGAGCCGCAGAATGCGGTCGTAACCGCGCGCGGAGAGCCCCAGCCGCTCAAATGCGTTTTCGAGGATGAGCTGCGCCTCTTTGCTCAAAACGCAGCAGCGTCTGCTTTGCGATGCGCTCAGGCGCGCATTCGGGATGGGTGGGATTCCGCATTCTTTTGCGCGCTCCAGGGCAAAAGCGCGCGCCGCCTCCACCCGCTCGCGAATGGCGGCGGAGCATTCCTCCGCGCGCTCCGAGGCAATTTCCTCATAGCTGACGGCGGGCACCTCAATCTGAATATCAATGCGGTCCAAAAGCGGGCCGGAGATGCGGGAGACATATTTGCGGATGCTGTCCGCCGTGCAGGTGCAGGGGTGCGTGGGGTGGCCGTAGTAGCCGCAGCGGCAGGGGTTCATGGCGCAGACAAGCATAAAGGAGCTGGGAAATGTCGCTTTGCAGGCGGCGCGGGTGATGGTCACCGTGCCGTCCTCCAGCGGCTGCCGCAGCACCTCCAGGGTGTCCTTATGAAACTCGGGCAGCTCATCCAAAAACAAAACGCCCTGATCCGCAATGGAAATTTCGCCCGGGGTGGGCACGGCGCCGCCGCCGGCAAGCCCGGCAGAGCTCATGGTGTGGTGCGGAGCGCGGAAGGGGCGCTCGGTGAGAATGGGAACATCGGGCGGCAGCAGTGAGGCGATGGAATGAATCTTGGTTACCTCCAGTGCCTCTTCAAAGCTCATTTGCGGCAAAATGGTGGGCAGGCGCTTTGCAAGCATGCTTTTTCCGGAGCCGGGCGGACCGACAAGCAGAACATTATGCCGGCCTGCCGCCGCAATCTCCAGCGCCCGTTTGGCGCGCTTTTGCCCGCGCACCTCGGAAAAATCGACTGAACAGGTGCGAAGCTTTTGCACAAACTGCGCCTTGTCATAGCGCATCGGCTCTATTGCATGAACGCCGGTCAGATGCTCTAAAATGCCGCGCAGTGAATCGGCGGGATAGACCGTGATGCCCTCTGCCACGGATGCCTCCTTGGCGTTTTCCCGCGGGACGAAAATCGCACGCTTTCCCGCTGCCCGCGCTGCAAGCGCCATGCAAAGCGCTCCGTTTACGCGGCGGATCGCGCCGGAGAGGGAAAGCTCTCCCACAAAGGCAAATTCGCTGAGATTGCATTCGGGCGGCAGCACTCCCGCGCATTGCAGAATGCCGAGGGAAATTGCAACATCATAGGAGGAGCCGACCTTCTTTTTGTCAGCCGGCGCAAGATTTACGGTGATTGCCAAAGAGGGAAACGGAATCGCGCTGTTGGCAAGGGCGGCGCGAATGCGCTCCTTGGATTCCTTGACTGCGGCATCCGGCAGCCCGACGATCTCAAATTGCGGGATGGAACGCTGCGCGCTGACCTCCACTGTAACGGGAAAACCGTCCAGGCCTACAAGCCCCGCGCTGTATACCGTGGATAACATAGCTCCGACACCTCACAAGCACATGGCAAGAGTTTTTAAGCAGGGATTTTGAAAGGCTCTTACCGATATATACATATTATACAGGAACATGGAAAATATTGCAAGAAAAACGGGAAAAAACCGCGCGAAAAAACGCAGCATATCTCATTTGAGGGAAAAAACGGCTCGACGGGGAATAAAAACTCAATAATTTTTGGGAAACGACCTTTACAACTCGCACAAAAAGTGATAGAATATTGCCGTATGTATTGGAAGTATCATACTGAATCACTTATAGTAGGAGGATATTACCGACATGGCAAGAAAAAAGCTATCCATGGATGGGAACCAGGCGGCTGCGCATGTAAGCTATGCGTTTACCGAGGTCGCGGGCATTTACCCCATCACCCCGTCCAGCCCGATGGCGGACTATGTTGACCAATGGTCTGCGCAGGGGCTGAAAAATATTTTCGGTTCGACCGTTAAGGTGTCCGAAATGGAATCCGAGGCAGGTGCCGCCGGTACGGTGCACGGTTCTTTGGGCGCAGGCGCGCTGACGACCACCTATACCGCATCTCAGGGCCTTCTTCTGATGATCCCGAATATGTATAAGATCGCGGGCGAATTGCTGCCCTGCGTATTTCATGTTTCCGCGCGTACGGTTGCATCTCACGCGCTGAACATTTTCGGCGACCATTCCGACGTGTATGCCTGTCGTCAGACCGGCTTTGCCATGCTGGCAGAGTCCAATCAGCAGGAGATCATGGACCTCGGCGCCGTAGCGCATCTGGCTACCATCAAGGGCCGCGTTCCGTTTATCAACTTCTTCGACGGCTTCCGCACCTCGCATGAGATCCAAAAGATCGAGGTTTGGGATTATGAGGATCTCAAAGAGATGGTGGATATGGACGCCGTCAAGGCGTTCCGCGAAAGGGCACTTAACCCGGAGCACCCGGTGCTGCACGGCTCTGCGGAAAACGGCGATATCTTCTTCCAGCATCGCGAAGCGTGCAATGCATATTATGATGCGCTGCCCGCCGTTGTGGAAGAATATATGGACAAGGTCAACAAAAAGCTCGGCACCGATTATAAGCTGTTCAACTATTACGGCGCACCCGATGCGGACCGCGTGATCATTGCAATGGGCTCTTTGTGCGATGTTGCGGAAGAGGTCATTGATTACATGACGGCGCAGGGCGAAAAGGTCGGTCTTGTCAAGGTCAGACTGTACCGTCCGTTCCGTGCGGACCGTTTGCTTGAGGCAATTCCCGCAAGCGTGAAGAAGATTGCCGTGATGGACCGCACCAAGGAGCCCGGCGCGCTCGGCGAGCCGCTGTATCTGGATGTTGTTACCGCGCTTGCACAGGCAGGCAGAGCCATCAAGGTCGTCGGCGGCAGATACGGGCTCGGCTCCAAAGATACCACGCCCGCGTCCGTGTTCGCAATTTACGAAAACCTTGCAAGCGACACGCCCAAGAACGGCTTCACCGTCGGAATCGTGGACGATGTGACCGGGCATTCTCTGGAAGAAAAGCCGGCGCCCGATACGGCTGCAAAGGGCACGATTGCCTGCAAATTCTGGGGGCTCGGCGGCGACGGTACGGTCGGCGCCAACAAGAACTCCATCAAGATTATCGGCGACCATACCGATAAATACATTCAGGCATATTTCCAATACGATTCCAAGAAAACCGGCGGCGTGACGATTTCTCACCTGCGCTTCGGCGACAAGCCGATCAAGGCACCCTATTATGTCACCAAGGCAAACTTTGTAGCCTGCCATAATGTGGCATATCTGCTCAAGGGCTTCAAGATCGTCAACGATGTAAAGCCGGGCGGCATTTTCCTGCTTGATTGCCAGTGGACGCCCGAGCAGCTGGATGAGCACCTGCCCGCAAGCGTGAAGAGCTATCTTGCAAATAATGATATTCATTTCTATATCATCAATGCAACCTCCATCGCAAAGAACGATGTCGGCAACATGAAGGTGAAAAACACCGTGCTGCAGTCCGCATTCTTCGCGCTGGCAAACATCATGCCCGCAGAGGATGCGATAAACTACATGAAATACATGGCGACAAAGTCCTACTCCAAGTTCGGTGAGGATGTCGTTGCACAGAACCACAAGGCAATTGAGCTCGGCGGCAGCGCGTTTATCAAGGTTGAAATTCCCGCCGCATGGAAGACCGCAGGTCAAACCCCGGCAGAAGCCCCTGCAACCGGCACGCGCAAAGAGCTTGTTGATTTTGTCAACAACATCGTGCGCCCCGTCGGCCGTATGGACGGCGACAGTCTGCCTGTCAGCGCATTTAAGAATATGCCCGACGGTACTTACCCGCAGGGCGCTGCCGCATATGAAAAGCGCGGCGTTGCAGTGTTCGCGCCGGTATGGCATGCGGAAAACTGTATTCAGTGCAACCAGTGCTCCTTCGTTTGCCCGCACGCGGCAATCCGCCCGTTTGCAATGACCGAAGAGGAAGCTGCAGATGCACCGAAGAGCATGACCTTTACCGCAAAGCCGGTCATCAAGACCGATTATAAATTCACTATGGCTGTCAGCCCGCTGGACTGCATGGGCTGCACGCTTTGCGTTAAGACCTGCCCTGTCACCGCAAAGGCTATCAAGGACGGCACGCCCGAAAAGGCTGCCATTGAGATGACCACGCAGGAAAAGGCAATGCCGCAGCAGGAAGGCTTCGACTATGCCGTGGCGCACGTTTCCGAGAAAAAGGAACTGATCAACAACACCGTCAAGGGCAGCCAGTTCAAGCAGCCGCTGCTTGAGTTCTCCGGCTCCTGCGCAGGCTGTGCAGAGACCTCTTATGCAAGACTGATCACACAGCTCTTCGGCGAGAGAATGTATATCTCCAACGCAACGGGATGCTCCTCCATCTGGGGCGGCTCCGCACCGTCCACGCCGTATACGGTCAACCGCGAGAGCGGGCACGGACCGGCCTGGGCAAACTCCCTGTTTGAGGACAATGCGGAGCATGGATTCGGTATTTACCTCGGCCAAAAGACGCTGCGCGAGAGACTGAAGGGTTATATCGAAGAAATCCTTGCAAAGACCGACGATGCAGAGCGCCGCGCCGCCTGCGAGCAATGGCTTGCAACCTATGACGACGGCAAGGCAAATGCCGATGCCACCAAGGCGCTGATTGCTTCCCTTGAGAAATGCGACTGCGAGCTTGCAAAGAAGGTTTTACAGGATAAGCAATATCTGTCCAAGAAGTCTATGTGGATCTTCGGCGGCGACGGCTGGGCATATGATATCGGATTCGGCGGGCTTGACCATGTGCTTGCCTCCGGCGAGGATGTCAATGTGATGGTATTTGATACCGAGGTGTATTCCAACACCGGCGGACAGGCTTCCAAGGCCTCCAACATCGGTCAGGTTGCACAGTTTGCGGCTGCCGGCAAGGCAATCGGCAAGAAGAATCTTGCAGAGATTGCAATGTCCTACGGCTATGTATATGTTGCGCAGGTTGCAATGGGCGCGGATCAGAATCAGCTGCTCAAAGCATTGACCGAGGCGGAAGCATATCACGGTCCGTCTCTCATCATCGGCTATGCTCCCTGCGAAATGCACGGCATTAAGAAGGGCGGCATGCAGAACTGCCAGATCGAAATGAAGAAAGCAGTGGAGGCGGGATATTGGAATATGTTCCGCTACAACCCGACCCTTGAGCACAATAAGCTCACGATCGACTCCAAGGCTCCTACGGGCGATTATCGCAAGTTCATTGAGAACGAGTCCCGTTATGCGCGCCTGGAGCAGTCCTTCCCCGAAAGAGCAAAGGTTCTGTTCGAAAAGGCGGAGGAAAATGCGGCTGCACGCTATGAAAGACTGCAGAAGATGGGCAAGCTTTACGAATAAGCAAAGCCCAAAGAACGAACAAAAAGGGAAGCCCGCGCGGGCTTCCCTTTTTTCGTACAAATTTGCGGAATTTCGGAAAAATGCGTGTTTATACCTCTTTCTGTCCGAAATGCAGGCGGAGAAAATCAACGGAGAGCGGCGCCCAAAGGGCAATATTCCCAAAGCGCTTTGCAAGACCGACGCCGTGATGCCCCGCGGAAAACAAATGAAATTCATACGGCACCTTTGCGCGCTGCAGGGCATTTGCAAGGCACAGAGAATTATCCGGGCGAACGCAGCGGTCGTTTGCTGCCGTCCATACAAACACGGGGGGCATATCGCGCCGCACCGCCCTTTCGCCGGAAAGGGAACGGATCAGAGCAGCGCGGTCTTCACAGTCTCTGAGCAGGCGATTGCGGGAGGGAAGATGCGTTCCGCGCCCGAGTGTGACCACGGGATAGCATAAAATCAGGGCATCGGGGCGGCTGCTTTGCCGCTCGATGCTGTCCGCAGCGGTTTTATCGCCGCCGTCAAAATGCTCGGCTGTCATCAGAGCAAGATGCCCGCCGGCAGAAGAGCCGCAAACCGCGATTTTTTCCGGGTCGACATGAAACCGCTCTGCATTTGCGCGGACAAAGCGAATCGCGCGCTGCGCATCCCAAAGAATTTCCGGATAATGATACGGTGCAACGCGGTAGTGCAGCACAAACGCGTGAAAGCCGTTTTTACGATACATCTTTGCATAGGGCTCCCCCTCATGCTCCGCCAGCATTTCATAGCCGCCGCCCGGCAAAACAATAACGGCACCGCGTTTCTCTTCGTCCTTGCACAGGTATGGCACCAAAAAAGGCGCCTTTTGTCCGTATTCGCTTTGATAGCCCGGGGTTTGCTCCCATAAATAACAGTTCATCGGTTTCCTCACAGATTGAATTTGTAAAGCAAGTATACGCGCATTTTTGCAAACTGTCAAGGCAAGGCTTGCATTTTCGGGTGCGATATGGTACAATACCGTTGATTCATAAACAGAAGAAGGTGTTTCGTATGCAACAGAATTATACAATGCTGTGCGATTTTTATGAGCTGACCATGGCAAACGGCTATTTTGCCTCGGGCAAGAGTGAAGAGATCGCATATTTTGATGTTTTCTTCCGTCAGATTCCGGACGGCGGCGGCTTCGCGATTGCAGCCGGTTTGGATCAGATCATTGACTATATTAAAAATCTTTCCTTTACCGAGGAGGATATTGCATATCTGCGCGCAAAAGGTCAGTTTGACGAGCGATTTTTGGAGAGCCTGCGCTCTTTCCGTTTCACGGGCGATATTTGGGCAATTCCCGAGGGCACACCGGTTTTCCCGCGGGAACCGCTTTTGACGGTGCGTGCCCCGGCGGCACAGGCGCAGTTTATCGAAACTTATCTTTTGCTTGCCATCAATCATCAATCCCTGATTGCGACAAAGGCAAGCCGCATTTGCCGCGCCGCGGAGGGCAGACCCGTTGCCGAATTCGGATCCCGCCGTGCGCAGGGGGCGGACGGCGCCATTCTCGGCGCCCGCGCAGCTTATATCGGAGGCTGCTCCGGCACGGCATGCGCAATGAGCGATCGGGACTACGGTATTCCCGCAACCGGCACCATGGCGCATTCCTGGGTGCAGATGTTTGACAGCGAATATGAGGCGTTTCGTACTTATTGCGAGATTTATCCGAACGATGCAACTCTCTTGGTGGACACCTATGATGTGCTGAAAAGCGGCATCCCGAATGCAATCCGCGCGTTCAAAGAAGTTTTGCTGCCGCGCGGCATCACTTCTTTTGCTATCCGTATTGATTCGGGCGATATCGCATACCTGACCAAGAAAGCGCGCAAAATGCTGCGGGAAGCGGGCGTCGGGCAGTGCAAAATCGTGATTTCCAATTCTCTTGACGAATATATTATCCGCGATATTTTGCATCAGGGCGCCGAAATCGATGCCTTCGGCGTAGGCGAGCGGCTGATCACCGCAAAGAGCGAGCCGGTGTTCGGCGGGGTGTATAAGCTCAGCGCCAAGGAAATGCCGGACGGTACGATCGTGCCGAAAATCAAGATCAGTGCAAATCCCGGAAAAATCACCAACCCGCATTATAAAAAGGTATATCGCCTGTATGACAAGGCGGACGGCCATGCCATGGCGGATCTGATCTGCGTGCATGACGAAGTGCTCGATGAAAACCGCCCCATGGAGCTTTTTGATCCGGAGGCGACCTGGAAGAGAAAAACCTTTGAAAACTATACGCTGCGGGAGCTGCAGGTGCCGATCTTTTTGGGCGGGGAATGCGTTTATACCTCCCCCGGTACCGCACAGATCCGCGCTTATTGCAAGGAACAGCTTGACACGCTTTGGGATGAGGTCAAGCGGTTTGAAAATCCGCATACCTATTATGTCGACCTTTCGCAAAAGCTTTTTGATATCAAACAGGAATTGCTCGCCAAAAAAGGCGGCAATGCATAAAAAAGAGCCTTCCGCAGCTGCAGCGGAAGGCTTTTTTCGCATGGAAGACCATATGTTTTTATGAGGCGGTATACGGCACCTCATTTTCAATACAATATTCCATGGCGGCGCTGCCCTTGGCACAGCGCACGGTGGTATATTTTCGCGGCTTGGCGTTTGGATTGCCCAAAAGAAAAACATCTTTTCCGATGGATTTCACCGTTGCCGGAATATAAATGCTTCCGAATCCGTAGCAATCCTTGAATGCTTCCGCGCCGATTTTGACGACCGTGGTCGGAATCGGCAGGGAGCGCAGCGCCATGCAATGATAAAAGGCGTTTGCGCCGATCTCGGTGAGCTGCTCCGGCAGGCTGATGGAATGCAGCGCATAGCAAAAGCTGAAGGTATCGGCGGGGAGCACCGTCATGGATTTCGGCAGCGACGCGCTTTGCATATGGTCGCAGCCGGTGAAAACGCTCTCGCCCATCGTTTTAACGCTGTCCGGGACGGCAATCTCTTTCAGCTTTTGGCATTTGCCGAAGGCGTTGTCTCCGAGCTCTGTCAGGGTGCGCGGCAAATCAATGCTTTCCAGTGCCGAGCAAAGCTGAAAGGCGCGCGCCCCGATGCGCTCGACGGCGGGCGGCATGGAAAAATCGCGCAGGGAAATGCAGCCGTTGAAAAAATCTTCCGGGATCGCGCGGAGCGTTTCATCCTCAAGAATCACGCTTTCCAGCGCGCTGCAGGAGGAAAAGGTGCCCGTGCCGTAGTCCTTGATAGTTGCGCCGAGGGTTACGCGTCTGAGATTCACGGCGCCCGCGAAGGCCTGGCGCCCGAGCACCGTAACGGTATTCGGCACGGTGAAGTCATTGAGCGCATTGCCGCCTGCAAAAGCGAGCAGCGTTGTTTTTTCCGCATCATAGAGCACATTGTCGATGCTGACATACCATTTGTTGTGCTCGGAGACAGTAAGGGTGGTAAGCTTGGGAGATTCCGAAAACGCCCCTTGCGCGATTTCAAAAATGCTGTCCGGAATGGAAACGGAGATTAAGAAATTTTGCCGGGAAAATGTGTTTTCTCCGATGCCGCGCACGGCGACCCCGTCGATTTTTGCGGGGACGACGACGGCGGTCTCTTCCGCAAGATATCGGGTGAGCACGATGCCTCTTTCATATTTGCGATAGCGATAGCTTTCGTTTTTTTCTTCGCCGAGCAGTGCGCCGAGGTCACGCTCGTTTGTCGTCGCTTCTTCACTTTGCGGCGTAGTATCCTCCGGCGAGGACGCCCCTTTTGCGCATGCGCAAAGCAAAAGGGCGGCAAGCAGCGCAAGAAGCAGTGCTTTTCTTTTTTTCATAGAGACTCCTTGTGGATAAAACTGAACGCAACCATTATACCGCAGAAGGCAGGAGCCGTCAAGAGCGGCTTTGTTTTGCAAAAAAAGTTTGCTTGTTCTTATTGGCGTCATAATTTTCGGATAAACTGATGGAAAAGAGAAAACGGAGAAAACGATATGCAGTGGTTGAAAAACAGATTTCGGCAGCTCCGCGCAGCGGAATGGGTGCTCTTTGTCGTCGGCGGCTTGCTGTTCCTTTGGTGCACGCCTGCGGCGTCGCTTGTGTGCAATGCGGGCACGGTGCTCGGCATGGGGCTCGGCCTTTTTCTGATGCTGTTTGCCCTGTTTTTCCGTCCGATATGGTGGAGCACTGCTGCCAAAAGGGCGCTGCGCGCAGCCCTGATTGTTTTTTGCGCCGTTTGCCTGTTGTTTACAAGCGTTGCGGCGGCAATCGGCGGGCGGATGGTTGCAGCGGCATTTACCGCGCCGCATGCCGGCGAAGAGGCGACGCTGGTGGTGCTCGGCT
Organism: uncultured Eubacteriales bacterium; assembly: GCA_900549725.1. GTDB lineage: Bacteria > Bacillota > Clostridia > Oscillospirales > CAG-272 > UMGS1225. The sequence goes on from URPL01000019.1 coordinate 10,178, forward strand.
GCTATGTCCGCGGAACAAAGGTGGAAAAATCTTTGCGCAGGCGCCTTGAGGCGGCGCTTGCCTATTTGCAGGAAAATCCGGATGCCCGCGCCGTTTTGTGCGGCGGGCAGGGCAAGGGCGAGGATATCACCGAGGCGCGGGCGGAATATGAATGGCTGACGGCGCGCGGTATTGACAGTACGCGGCTGTATCTTGAGGATACCTCGGAAAACACAAAGCAGAATCTTGCCAATGCCGCGCAGATCATTGCGCGGGAGAATCTGCCGCGCCGTGTTGTAATCGCAACGCAGTTTTATCATGAGTACAGGGCGTTTTTGTATGCAAAAGCCGCCGGATTGGATCCGGCGGCAAAAAGTGCATCCTGCGGTTTTTTCGAAGCGCCGACATATTTTATTCGCGAGATCGCCGGCGTTATGAAATATCTGATTTTGGATCGTTAAGCTTTTGGGTCTTTTTTCGTTTCGGAGGCGTCGTCGCTTTGTGCGGCGGCGCTTTTCGGTTCCTGCGGCGCGAGCGCTGCGGTTTCGGTTTCGGCGTCGACTGCAGTCGGCGCTTTTTCATCCGTAACGGGATATTCCTCTTTGTCCGTCGGCAAAACGCGCGGCTTGCGGGCAAGGCAAAACCAAAGCAGCCCGAGCCCGAAAAGCACGAAGAACAAAGAGATGAACTGCGAAATGGAGAGAGGGCCGACGGTGACACCGCGGTCGTCCCCGCGCAGAAATTCCATTGCAAAGCGGCCGATGCCGTATGCAATCAAATAGGCAGAGCCGACAACGCCTCGTTGCCGCACGCGCCCGGCAAGCAGCAAAAGCCCGAGAAACAGCAGAAAATCTCCGGCGCTTGAGAAGAGCTGCGTCGGTAAAAGCTTGATGCCGCTCGGCGCAATGGAGCCGTATGGGAAGATAACGCCCAAAAAGCTATCGGTTTCCCTGCCGTAGCAGCAGCCCGCCAAAAAGCAGCCGATGCGCCCAAAGCCTTGCGCCAGGGCAACAAAGGGAATCAGCGTGTCAAGATAGGCAAGATACGAGAGCTTTTTCAGCTTTGCATACAAAAACGTCGCTGCGACGGCAATGACAATGCCGCCGTATACAACAAAGCCCGAGGAGCCGAGCACGGAGCGGGGCGAGGCGATGAACTGTTTCCATTCCGTGAGAATATAAAGCAGCTTTCCGCCTAAAAAGCCCGTGATGATAGCGATAAGACCGAAGGAATAGACGGCATCCTCCGAAAGCCCGCGGCGCTTGGCAAAGCGCGCGCCGAAGATCACGGCAAGCGCAAAGCCGATGCCGATCATCAGACCGTAGCCGTGAATCGTGATTTTTCCGATTTGAAACAAATCATTATACATAAGTGCATGCCTCTTTCTTTTTTACTGTCCGTTTTCCGATGCGGGTGCAGCTGCGGTGGGGTTCTTTGCGCTTTCTTCCGCGGCGGATAAAACTTCGTCTGTCCATGCGGCAATATCCTGCATGATGCGCTCTTTCCCGATTTCATTGAGCAGCTCATGGCGGCAGCCGGGATACACGGTGAGATCGGTTTTTGTGTGGCCGGTGAGCCGAAATTCTTCTGCGACCCGCCGCACACCCTTTGCATAGTTTCCGACCGGGTCGCCGTCCCCGCAGATCAGATAAATCGGCAGATCCTTCGGGATTGCCGCATAGGTTTGGGCGCTGTTTGCGCGGTCGGAAAGGGTGAACAGATCCGCCAGAGCGCTGACGGTGAAATGAAAGGTGCAAAACGGGTCGGCAGCGTAGCGCAGCAGAACGGCTTCGTCGCGGCTGAGCCAATCCACGGGGCTTTTCTGCGCCGTGCGCTTGTTATAAGAGCCGAATGCCAGCTTTTCCACAAAGGCAGAATAGCTTTGCGGCCCGTTTTTCTTTGCAAGGCGGCGCGCAAGCGCAATAGCGAATTTTGCGCCGGGGTTCGGCCCGCCCGTGCCGCAGAGAATCAGGGCGCCAAGCTCCGCACCGTAGCGCGCGGCAAAAATGCGGGCGATGAAAGAGCCCATGCTGTGCCCGAATAAAAGATACGGCAGCGCGGGGTCCAATTCCGCGCGCACGGCTTTTCCGAAGGCATAGACATCGTCGGGCAGGATGCTCCAGCCGTCCTTTTGCGCAAAAAAGCCGAGCTCGGAATCATTTTCGGCAGTTTTGCCGTGCCCGATATGGTCATGCCCGCAGACCGCATAGCCAAGAGATGCAAGATATTCCATAAATGCTTCGTATCTTGCGATGTGCTCGGTCATGCCGTGCGAGATCTGTATCAATGCGCGCGGCGCTTCCTGCGGCAGATATAAAATGCCGCGCAGAGTGTGCACGCCGTCCGTGGAGGGAACTTCAAGCATTCGTTTTTGCATTGTATTTTCCTGCCTTTGCGAGATTTATTCGTGCGTCAGCGCTTTTTGCAGCGCGCTGTGCCATCCGTCAAGAGATTGCCGCCGCCGCTCCTTTGTCATTGTGCAGGCATAGCGCAGGATATCATCGTGCTGCAATGCGCGCAGAGCGGCAAGATCGGGATAGATGCCCGCGCTGAGCCCCGCCAGAAATGCGGCGCCGCGCGCGGTGGCTTCCCCGGTTCTCGGGCGTAAAACGGTCACGGCGGAAATATCTGCCTGAAATTGCATCAGCAGCGCATTTGCGCTGGCGCCGCCGTCTGCTTTGAGAGTCTGAATCAAAATGCCCGTATCGCGCTCCATGCTTTTGAGCACATCATCGGATTGGTAGGCGATTGCTTCCAGCGCCGCGCGGATGAGATGGCAGCGGCCCGTGCCGCGGCTCAGCCCCACGATGGTGCCTCTTGCATGCATGTCCCAATACGGCGCGCCGAGGCCGGTGAGCGCGGGAACAAAATAAACGCCTGCGTTATCGGGCACTTTGGATGCAAAGTATTCGCTGTCGCCCGCCTCATGAATGAGCCCCATTTCATCGCGCAGCCATTGAATGCCGGAGCCGCCCGTGAATACGGAGCCTTCAAGCGCATAGCAAACGGGCGCACCGGCGCGGCTCGCGGCAACGGTGGTGATCAGCCCTTGCTTTGAATAGACAGGGCTTTCCCCGGTGATGCTCAGCAGAAAACAGCCCGTGCCGTAGGTGTTTTTGGCTTCCCCTTTTTCAAAGCAGCACTGCCCGAACAGCGCGGCTTGCTGGTCGCCCGCGATACCGCAGATCGGAATGCGCTCGCCCTGGAGCAGCAGCTCACCGAAAAAGGAGGCGCTGTCCTGAATCTTCGGCAGCATGCAGCGCGGCACGCAAAACAGCCGGAGCAGCTCCCCGTCCCAATCGCCGCTTTCAATATTATAAAGCATCGTGCGGCTGGCATTGGTGCGGTCGGTTGCGTGCACCTTGCCGCCTGTGAGTTTATACAAAAGCCAGCTGTCCACCGTGCCGAAAAGCAGTTCTCCGTTTTTTGCGCGCTCTTTTGCGCCCGGAACATTCTCCAAAATCCAGGAAAGCTTTGTTGCGCTGAAATAAGCATCCAGCGGCAGCCCCGTTTTGCGGCGAATCATTTCCGCGTAGCCTGCGCGGGTAAGCGACTCGCAGCGTGCAGCGGTGCGGCGGCATTGCCAACCGATTGCGGGGGCAATGGGCATCCCCGTTTTTTTATCCCAAACCACCACGGTTTCGCGCTGGTTTGTGATGCCGACTGCGGCGATTTCGGCAGGGGAAATGCCGCTTTTTGCAACGACCTCGCTCATCACGCCCGACTGTGTTGCATAAAGCTCCATCGGGTCCTGCTCGACCCAGCCCGGTTTTGGATAGGATTGCGGAAATTCCCGCTGCGCGACAAACAAAGGTGTTCCGCCAAGGTCAAATATAATTGCGCGGGCACTGGTTGTTCCCTCATCCAGGGATAGAAGATACTTTTTTTCCGTCATAGGGCACCTCGCCGTTATTTTTGATTTTTATTCTGGCTTTGAGGGATGCTGACAGGGGGAGAAAAAGAAATTTTTGATATGCATGTAATATGTGCCGTTCTCCGCCTCGCGGAAGCCGATGCGGCGCAGCAGCACCGGGGAGAGGGTCGGCTCTGCCGTTGCATCCTCCGCACCGGCAAGCTCGGAAAAGTTCAGCGCCTGCCTCCCGGCGATAAACAGCGCGTCTTCGTCGGTGCTGTCCGGGGTGTTGCAAAGCGCATCCAAAGAGGCGGTTTTACCGTGCAGAGAGAAGAGGCAAACGCCGACGGTTTTTTCATCCACGGTGATCTCATAGCAAAAGCTGCGCGGCACATTGCCTATGCCGCACAGCGCGCACAGCGCTGCCTGCCGAGGCTTGTCCTGCACGGGTATGATCTTCAGCATAAAATGCTCCTTTTTCAGTCCTTTGCGCTGCGCCCGATGCGCAGCGCACGTTTTTCCGCAGGGGAGAGCTGCCGCCATTTTCCTCTGCCAAGACCCTGCAATGTGACATTGCCGATGGCAACGCGCCGCAGACGGAGTACAGGAATGCCGCATTTCTCGCACATTTTGCGAATCTGGCGGTTTCTGCCCTCATACAGCACCATTTCAAGCACCGTGCCCGCTTCATTGTATTCAAGCACACGGCATTTAACGGGGTCTATCTCATAGCCGTCAATGACCATGGGGGAGCCCAGCTGCACAAGCTGCGCTTCGCTGAGCTTTGCGCCGAGCAGCACCTGATAAATTTTCGGAATTTCGTGGCGCGGATGCATCATGCGGTTTGCAAACTCGCCGTCGTCGGTCAGCAGCAGCAGTCCCTCCGATTCGCGGTCGAGCCTGCCGACGGGGAACACGCGGTTTGGCAGATCGATAAGATCCGCAACGCAGCGGCGCCCTCTCTCGTCGTGCATTGTGGTGATGACGCCGCGCGGTTTATTCAAAATAAGATAGGTTTTTTCTTCGTCCGAACGCTTTGGCTGAATTACTTTGCCGCGATAGGAGACCTGATCGCGAAAGGGAACGACCTTTGTCCCCAGCGGTACCGCGTGCCCGTTGACAAGCACCGCGCCGCTTTCGATTTCCTTTTCCGCCGCGCGGCGCGAAAGGACGCCGTTTTCGCTGAGATATTTTTGCAGTCTGATTTCTTCCATGCCGAATTTTCCTTATCGTTTATGATGTCTTTTTCCCGCGCAGCATCGTAATAAAAAATTCCCAAAGAGAGGGGCGATGCGCCGCTTTGCAATCCTGTGCGGCAAGCAGAGGAAGCTCCCCGAGAGGCTCTTTGCCGCAAAAATACTGCAGTGTGCCGTATGCTTTTCCTTTTGCAAGCGGCGCATAGAAAAAGCGCGGGGCAAGCACGCGGCATTTGATTTCCTCCCGCGCGCGGGGCAGGGTTACGCACAGCGCCGTTTCGTTTTGCAGAGTGATTTCGTTTTGCGCAGCGCCGACAACGGGCAAGGAAAGCGAATATTCGCCCGCGCGGCACAGCTCCACGCGCTCATAGGTTGCAAAACCGTAGTCAAACAGGGCGCGATGATCTGCCCAGTCGTTTGCATCGTCCAGTGTGACGGCGATGAGCTGCAGCCCGTCCCGCTGTGCCGCGCTGACAAGGCAGCGTCCGCTTTCCTTGGTATAACCGGTTTTAATGCCGAGCGTGCCGTCATAGCTTTTGAGCAGGCGGTTGTGGTTGATCAAAAGGCGTTTTCCCTCGCCGTTTTTCATCGGGATTTCCGTGCGATACGTGCCGACGATTTTCGCAAAGGTTTCATTTTGCATGGCGTAGGCACCGAGGCGCGCAAGGTCGGCGGCGCTGGCGTAATGCTCCTTGGAAGAAAGCCCGTGCGGGTTTGAAAAATGGGTGTTTTCAAGCCCGAGCACCTGCGCTTTTTCATTCATTTTTTTCGCAAAAAGCTTCAACCGAGCCGCATACTCCTGCGGCAATTGCCACGGCGGCATCGTTTGCGCTTTGTAAGAGCAGCGCATAGAGCAGCTGCTCCAGCGTGAGCTCTTCGTCGGCGCACAGATAGATGCTGGAGCCCTCAATGCCGACGGCTTCCCTCGGGACCCGAATGGATTTTGTGAGGTCGCCGTTTTCAATGGCAACCAGCGCCGTCATGATTTTTGTTGTGCTTGCCATGCCGCAGCGTTTGTTTTCATTTTGCCCCAGAAGAATTTTTCCGCTTGCCCCATCCATCAAAACGGCGCAGTCTGCGCCGAGGGCGGGCGCACGGGCGGGCGCTTGTTCCGCCGCTGCGACATCAACGGGCATTCCGTCCGCCGCGGCAGCGATCGGAAAAAGGGAAAAAAGCATTGCGGCAGCCAGTGCTGCACAGCCCCATTTTTTCATCGAATCAAAATCCTTTCTTTGCGCGGAAAAACACCGCATTTCTCAAGAAAAAGGATATGAAAAAACGGGGCGGTCTATGCGTTTATTCCTGCGCGACGGTCTCTTCGATGACGACGGTTTGTTCGATTTCTTCGTCATTCGGTGCCGCGGTTTCTTTTTTCTCTTTCTTTTCCTTTTTGGAATTTCCGGAGGAAAAGACGGATTTGATCTTGGAGAAAAGCTCGGGCGATTTTTCCATAAAGGCAGATACTGCGGCAAGCCCGTCCGAAGAAGAGGAACCGCCGAGATTTAAAATATCGGCATCGCCGTTTTCCTTAATGACCAAAAATGCAACGGGAGATACGGTCAGCCCGGTTCCGCCGCCGCCGCCGAAGCCCTGCGCTCCCGGCTGCTTTTCTTTCTTGCCGGGATAATCAAGCCCGCCGGAGGCAAAGCCCATGGAGACCTTGGAAATCGGGATGATGACGGTGCCCGTGCCGGTATCGATCGGCTTGCCGACGACGGTATTTGCATCGATCATTTCCTTCAGATTTGCCAAAGAGCTTTCAATAATGTCGCTGATTTTCGTTTGTGCCATTTGCGTTTACCGTACCTTTCTTTTTGAGCCCAAGCAAAGCGGCCCGGGGCTCATGATTTTTTTGCGGTGATTTCTTCCAAAACAGCTGCGCGTGCCGCTGCCTGCGCTTTTTCTTTTGCCTGCGCCTTTTGCGGATCGCCGCTTGATTTTTCTTCCCCGGAAAGCTGTGCGCCGAGATAGGCTTTCAGCGCGCCGAGTGCGATTGCGGCAAGCTGCCAAAGCCGCAGGGAAAAACGCAGATCACAGTGAAACTGCGGCTTTTCCGCACAGAAATCGCAGCACAGGGAAATATTGCGCCGATCGGCGCGGCGCGCAGTCCCGAGGCTCTCCAAAAGCCCGAGAAGCGTATCGAATATACCGGCGGCAGCCCCGTACCACAGGGCGGCGGCGGCGGAATCCGAAGAGGCAACGACAAGCTGCAGCGAGGCGGTGCGCACTTTCAGATAGCGGCGCAGACGTTTTACCACACCTCCGACAATTTGCAAAAGCAGCGGAAGCTGCTCCATGATTTGCTCCATGGTGCCGGGCGGCGCCGCTTTCTTTTGCGCGGCTTTTTTTCGCTTTTGTGCTTTTTTTGTCTCTTTTTTCTGTTTTTTTGCGGCTGCCTTTGCCGCTTTCTTTTTCAGTTTTTTTGCGCGCTTTTCCAGGCTTTGATCGGTATAGTCCTGCGCGCAGATCGATTTTTCGGGGCGCGGATAAAGCAAAAACGCAAAGCATAAATAGCGCGCCTTCAAAGAAACGGCGCCGTCGCATCGCAGCCGAAGCGTCACGGGCAGGAAAAACAGGAGCACAAGCGCCGCAAGGATGCAAAGCAATACAGTTCCCATAATCTGCATAGCTTTTCGATCGCTCCTTTCTTTTTGTGCCGCGCGGTTTGCGGGCGGCGAGTTTACGGCGCCTTTGCAGCGCCTGCCTCCGCAGCTTTTGCAGCGTCGGCGGGCCCGGATTGCTCCGCTGCCGGGGTCTGATCAATGGGCAGGGCAAGCTGCTCGGGGGCGCCGCCCTGCAAAAACAGGTCAGCCGGGGGGAGTTGATCCAAGGAGGAGAGCCCGAATACCATCAAAAAGGTCGGCGTGGTACCGTAAAGCATCGGGCGCCCGGGGGCATCCAGCCGCCCTTTCGGAGCGATGAGCCCCTTTTCCAGCAGCGAATTGATCGTATAGGCGCTATCCACCCCGCGCACCTCATCCACATATCCGCGGGTGACGGGCTGATTATATGCAATGATCGCAATCGTTTCCAAAGAGGAGCGGGAAAGATTGCCGCCGCGGCGAATGCCGAGTGCCGCGCGAATGTATTCGCGGTATGCCTCTTTTGTGACAAGCTGGCAAAAATCCTGCAGAATCAGCAGCTGAATGCCGCGCCCTTCATAGTCGCTTAGATGCGCCTCGCAAAGCTTTTTCACGGCAGAGGGCGTCATGGAGCACAGCTCCGCAAGCTTTTGCAGCGGCAGGGGATGCCCTGCCGCAAAAAGGCATGCCTCAATGATGCGAAACGCTTCCTCGGGCGAGGGAGCTTCGGCGGCATCGGCAGCAAGCCCGGCAGGCTCTTTTTTGACCGATTCGTTTTGTTCCATCGTTTATTCGTCCTTTTATTCAAATTCGGAAAGAGCATCGCCCATGGAAAGGGCGCCCTCTTCATCTTTCAGGGTGCAGTATAGCTCCTCCGTCGGCTCGGCAGCGTTTTCCTGCCATGTGATATTTTTTTCGATTGTGACATGCCCCTCTTTGATCAGGGAGAGCAGCGCGATAAAGGTTGCAACAACCTCGGCGCGGGAAGAAGCCTCTGAAAACAGGGTCTCAAATTCCGTGCGGCGTACGGTATGCAGCTTTTTTACAATCCGCTGCAGCATGGCGGGAATCGGCACGATCACGCGCTGAATGATCGGGGAGATGGTGCTCATGGGTTCGGCGCGGCGCACCTCTTTTTTGGTGAGCAGGCGCGCAAGCGCTTCCTCCAAAAGACGGATATCCTGCGGGGCGATATAGTGGTCGTCCGAGGGCAACTCGTCTGTTTCCTTCGCCATGCGGCGGCCGTAAATTGCAAATTGTTCTTCAAAAAAGGAGGCTGCCTCTTTTGCGCGGCGATATTCCAGCAGCGCCTGCGCCAGTCGCTCGCGGGGGTCTTCCTCCTCGGGTTCGATCTTCGGCAGCAGCATGCGGCTTTTGATAAACATCAGCTCTGACGCCATGACGATGAATTCCCCCGCAATTTCCATGTCCATTGCCCGCATTTTTTCAAGATATTCCATATACTGATCGAAAATGACGGAAATGCGGATATCGCAGATATCCATCTTGTTTTTCATGATCAGCGCGAGCAGAAGGTCCAGCGGTCCCTCAAATGTCTCAATTTTATAGGTGAGCTCTTCCATTGTCGCATCCTTTCAAAGGCAATCCCTCAAACTCTGAAAAACGGGAGCCGCTCAAGCAGCCAGAACATGCCGTTGATGATGCCGTTTGTCACATAGCCGAGCGGGACGGAGATAAGATTGCTGCCGAGCACGAGCAAAAGCAGCATGCCGATATAGATATATTGCTCATAGCGCATGATCGTGTAATACCATTTTGCCGGCAGCAAAAGGCCAAACAGCCGCGAACCGTCAAAGGGCGGAATGGGGAGCATGTTGAACACTGCAAGGCTGACATTGAGTGAGACGAACATCAGCGCAAACTGTACGGAATAATAAATAACAGAGGAAGCAAAGTTACCGTCGGCGGTAATATAGCCGCTTTGAATCAGCCCGGCTTTGGTATAAATCAGGTACAGCACACAATAAATAATACAGCCGAGAAAGCCGAGGCAAAGATTGGAGAGCGGTCCGGCAAGCGCGGTGAGCGCCATGTCGCGCCGGGGCTTTTTAAAATTGCGGCTGTTGACCGGTACCGGCTTTGCCCAGCCCACGCCGCACAGCAGCATGGCAATGGCGCCGAGCGGATCCAGATGCTTTAAGGGGTTCAGCGTCACACGGCCGAATGCCCGCGCGGTATGATCCCCAAGCTTATCCGCAGCAAGAGCATGGCAGCATTCGTGCACGCAAAGCGCGATCAGAATAACCGGGATGCGCAGCAAAAACATCGGCAGATCCGAAAAAAGCGATACAAATCTTGAAAACATGAGAAGGCTCCTGTTCTTTACCGTGTTTGCCCGGCGGGGGCGATTTCTTTTCCGAGCATATGAAAAATTGCATCAAATACCGCCTCGCGCCCCTGCCCCGTGTGCGAAGAAAAGGGAATCACGCGCGTGCCGCGCAGGATCATGCGGTCATTTTCAAGCGCTTTCAGCGCGGCGGCGCGGTTGGTTGCGTTGAGCTTGTCTGCCTTGGTTGCGACGATGATATAGGGCATGCGCTCTTCATAGAGCCATTTCAGCATCACATCGTCGTCCTTCGTGGGGCCGACCTTGAGATCTATGAGCTGCACGACGAGGCGCAGCGCTTCGTTTTTGCGAAAATAGCTGTCCGTCAGCTTCGACCAGCGCTGCTTATCCTGCGGGGGGCGTTTGGCAAAGCCGTAACCGGGCAGATCCACAAGATAGAAGGCATGATCGATATCATAAAAGTTGACGGTGATGGTTTTTCCGGGCTCGGAGCTGACGCGCGCCAGCTTTTTGCGCCCCAGCAGCGTATTGATCAGCGAGCTTTTTCCGACATTGGATCTGCCGGAAAAGGCAAACTGCGGCAGCCCGTCGCACGGGAACTGCTCGCGAAGCCCTGCCGTTGTGCAGAGCGCGGCATTCTGCAAATTCACGCCTGCGATTTTAGCGGTGTGTTCCATGGTGAAATCCTTTTCTTTCTCTCCGCGTGGTTCAAATCGTTATCGGTTTGCGGCGTCGGCGCGGATGCTTTCCGCAGCTTTTTTTGCCAGTACGGGAGCGGCATGCCGCTTTTTCGGCTTGTGTTCCGGCCTTGGCAGAAGAACCTCGGTAAGAATCTGATCGACGGTTTTAACCGGGATCAGGCGCAGCACCGCACGCACCGCGGGATCGAGCTCATCAAGATCCGGCAGATTTTTCTCCGGGAAATACACAACACGCACGCCCGCGCGCACCGCAGCCATGGTCTTTTCGCGCAAGCCGCCGATGGGCAGCACATGGCCCCGCAGCGTGATCTCCCCGGTCATGGCGATGTCGCGCCGCACGGGTCTTCCGGAAAGCTCGCTGACCAGCGCCGTGATCATTGTGACACCGGCGGAGGGGCCGTCCTTCGGAATGGCGCCCTCGGGCACATGAATATGCACATCCTTCTTTTGCGCAAAATCGGGTGCAATGCCGTATTCCTCGGCATGGGCGCGCACATAGCTGAACGCAGCCCTTGCGGATTCCTTCATTACATCGCCCAAAGACCCCGTCAATTCGATTTTTCCGCTGCCGGGGAGGCTGAGCGCTTCGATTTTCAGCATATCGCCGCCGCTTTCGGTCCAGGCAAGGCCGTTCACCTCGCCGACCTCGTCCAGGGCGGAAATGCCGTCCTGCAGAACCTTGGGTCTGCCCAAGAGCTGCGTGACCTTTTTCGGGGTCAGGCGGATTTCTTTTGCGCCTGTCTGCTCCATCTCCATTACGCACTTGCGCAGCAGGGAGGCAAGCTCGCGCTCCAAATTGCGCACGCCGCTTTCCCGTGTGTATTTTTCAATCAGGGTCAAAACGGCACCGTCGGTCATATGTACCGCCGTTTTGTCAAGCCCGTGCCGCAGGAGCTGCTTTGGCAGCAGGTGGTGCCGCAGAATTTTACATTTTTCATCCTTGGAATAGGAGGAAAGCTCTATAATTTCCACGCGGTCGAGCAGGGGAGCGGGGATGGTTTCCAGGGTGTTTGCCGTGGCAAAGAACACGCAGTCCGAAAGGTCCAGCGGGATTTCCATAAAGTGATCGCGGAAGGTACGGTTTTGCTCCGGGTCGAGCACCTCAAGGAGCGCGGAGGCGGGGTCGCCGTGCGCATCGCGTGTGAGCTTATCAAGCTCATCCAAAAGAATGAGCGGGTTTGTCACGCCGCTTTGCGTGACGGCGCTCACAATTCTGCCCGGCATGGAGCCCACATAGGTTTTGCGGTGCCCGCGAATATCCGCCTCGTCGCGGATGCCGCCCAGCGCAACGCGCACGAATTTTCGGTTCATCGCCTGCGCAACGGAGGCGGCAATCGAGCTTTTGCCGACGCCCGGAGGGCCTACAAGGCATAAAATCTGGCTGTCAAGCTGCGGGCTTTTTGCCTTGACGGCAAGGTATTCCAAAATCCGTTTTTTCACCTTTTCCAGCCCGTCGTGATCGCGGTCGAGAATTTTCCGTGCCGCCGCCACATCGACGCAGTCCTGCGTCTGCTTGCCGAACGGATAATCAAGACAAATATCAAGATAATTGCGCAACACGCTGCTCTCCGCGCTGCCGAAGGGCATTTTGGAAAGGCGGCGCAGCTCTTTTTGCAGCTTTGCGGTGACCTCTTCGGGGGCAAAGGGCGCAATGGCTTCGATGCGGGACTGATATTCTCCGATATCGTCGGCATCTTCGTAAAATTCCCCGTCCTCTTCCTCCTCCGCCGCGCCGCCGCGCCCGAGTTCGTTTTGAATGACGCGCAGCTGCTCGCGCAGGAAAAATTCCTTTTGGCTGCGCTCCACCTGCTCTTTCACGCGCTTGTGAATGTTTTTCTGCAGCTCTAAAATTTCCGTGTCGCCCAGCAAAAGCGAAGCGACCGTGCGCAGCCGCTCAAAAGGATCCGTTGCGTCGATGATTTTTTGCTTTTGCTCCGGGTTTTGCAGAATGTGCATGGCGATAAAGTCGGCAAGAGGGCCGCTTTGCTCCAGCGCGTCCACCGCCGCCTGCAGCTCGGCGGAGGGGCGGCTCGGAAGCGCCCTGGTATAGCGCGCATAAATCGACTGCACCTCGCGAATCAGCGCCAGTTCCGCGGCGGGATCCCGAGCGGGCTCCTCCGCAATTGAAAACACGGTCGCATAAAACGAGCCTTCTCCCTTTTTGAGATACCGCAGAGCATGTGCGCGGCAAACGCCGCGCAAAAGCAGCTGCAGGGTACCGTCCGGACGGACGATGATCTGCTCAATAGAGGCAAGACAGCCGTTACCATATAAATCGCTCGGGGTGCGGACCGCTTCGCGATCCGGCAGCATCGCCGTGCAAAACAGGGGCTTTGCATGGCGAAAAGCGCTTTTGCAGGCTGGGACAAGCTCCTTGCGGTCCATTTCGATGCTGACGCTGTTCAGCGGAAAGACGCAGGGGCTTTTGGTCGGAATGCAAATTGTTGTGAGAATGCTTTGATGATTGAGTTCGGTCATTGCTAAGCCTTTCTTCTCTTGAAAATGCCGTGAGTATTTGAGGATATATCGATTCATAGTATTATACCATAAACCGCGCTGCGGCGCTACGGTTTTGCGGTGAAATTTACAATTCGTTAAGAAAGGAAAACGCGCATGGGCCGCGGTACGGTGCGAAAATGTTGAGATGATGTTTTGAATGTGTGAACTGGGTGAAAAAACATATGAAAATTCGGCGCAGTCTTTTTTTGTTTACAAATATGTCATTGACAAGGCACAACATGGCGGGTAAAATGAGAATGTAAAACAAAGGTAACTCATTGAAGGGAGATTCAATTCTATGAAACAAAAAAAGACGACCAGACTTCTGGCGATTCTTTTCGCGCTTCTGATGGTGCTCCCGTTTGTGCTTGTTTCGTGTAAAGACGATACAAAGCCGACGGACAATTCCACGTCCAAGGGCGGTTCCACCGCGGATGACAGCAGAGTGCCCTCCGGCATTCCCGATACGTTTGACTACGGCGGGAAGACGTTTACCATCTGTGTCGCATCCGGCGGATGGGGCAGCGACGGCGACGATATGTGGCGCGAGGAAAACAGCAGCAGCGCAGGCGACCCGATTTATGACGCGATCATTGAGAGAAACAACAAGCTCAGTGAAGGCTACGGGATTGACCTTGGCAAGCCCTACGGTCTTGGCGTGCAGGACGGCGCATATGCGCTGATCAAGAACAGCCTTGACAGTAACGACGGCGCATTCCAGGCAATTTCCACCCGCGCGAGCGACTGTGTCAACCTGGCGCTCACCGGCTATCTTGCCGATGTCAATGAGATCAGCTCCATCAACCCGCAGAACGAGTGGTGGGACGACAAGATGGTCAACGAGTGCACGCTGAACGATAAGCTTTACTTCCTTGTCGGTGATTACCGCAACAACGAAAAGGAAGCAACCTATGCCATCGCATTCAATAAGAGCATGTACGCGCGCAATATGAATGACGCCGCGTTCGGCGCAGACGGCAAGAGCCTTTACGATATCGTTAATGCGGGCGAGTGGACTTTCGATAAGATGGTCACCATGGCAGCCTATGTCGGCAACGATGTTGACGGTAACCAAAAATATGATGAAAACGATGTATACGGTCTGAGCTATCCGCAGTGCTCTTATGTCGGCTTCCTCGGTGCTGCCGGCATCAAGCTCGGTCGCATCAACAACGAAGCAGATCCTCCTATGGAGGTTGCGTTCAACAACGATAAGACCTACGGTTTTTGGAGAGATCTGATCGATATGACCAAGGGCAACTGGTCCTTCAACTGGCACCTGACCTATGTTGCAAAGCGTTTCACCATGTTCTATAACAATCAGGTTTTGTTCATGGCGGACTATATGGAACAGATTGAAAACCTGCGTGCAGGCGATTCCAACTTTGAGTTCGGTATTGTTCCGTTCCCCAAGTATGACACCGCGCAGGCAGAATATATCTCTCCCGTGCATGAATACGGCACGAACTTCCTTTGCATCCCGATCGCAAACGGCGACCTTGAAAACACCGGATATGTTCTTGAGGCTCTGAACTATGAATCCATGTACACCCTCAAGCCCGCATTCTATGACAAGGTGCTGCTTGGCAACCTCACGCGTGATGAAGAATCCGAGCCGATGCTCGACCTCATCTATAAGACCCGCGCATATGACTTCGGTTTGATTTCCAACTGGGGCGGCTTCAACGACAGACTGCTTCTGATGTTCAACAACCAGAACCCGAACATGGCGTCTACGTTCACCTCGTTCCAGGCTCGTATCCAAACCTCCATTGAAAAAGCATTCGATCAGTACGAAGTCAACTGATTGCAAAACGAATTTAAAGCGGAAGCCCAAGCGGCTTCCGCTTTTTTTGTGCTTGCCAAACGTGGTTCGTCGCGGTATAATAGCGATAGAAATAACCGGGAGAAGGATGGCGGAGGTGTGCGAATGAATATTGAGCTTTATGTTTGCCGCGGCGCGCAGCCGCCCGCCGATGCGGTGGCACTCTCCTGCTTTTCGCCGTATCGCCGTGCGCGCATCGATGCCGCAAAGACAGAGCGGGGCAGGGCGGATGCACATGCCGCTTCTCTTGCACTGCGTGCAGCGCTCCTTGCGCACGGAATCGATGAGAGCGGCTGCTGCTATGAAATTGCAGAGGGCGGAAAGCCTCGCCTTTTGCACAGTCCGTTTCATTTTTGCCTCTCGCATACGGAGGGCGGCGCGCTGTGTGCGCTGTTTGACGCGCCGATCGGCGCCGATACGGAGGCGGTTGCGCCGCAGATGGAAAGAGATTGGGCGGCGCTTGTGCAGCGTTTTTTTACGCCGCGGGAGCAGGCGTATTTTCACTCGCGCGGGGAAAGCGCACGGGATTTTTTCATGCTATGGACAAGAAAAGAAAGCTATTTGAAATATACGGGGCAGGGAATTACCGTTCCGCTTTCTTCCTTTTGCGTTCTGGATGGCGCAGGCGGCGCCAAGGCATCGCCCTGTTATCAAACGCTTTTTGAAAAGGGGTTTGTGATCTCCCTTTGCACCGAAAAGGCGGAGAAACATCCGAAAATCGTTTGGATCTGAGGCAAAGGGCAACACCCGGAGCGGGCAAAAACAAAAAAACACAAAAAATACGGGGTCGCACGGAAAAATGCGATCCCGTATTGTTTGTTTCACCGGAGTTTATTTTGCAAGGCGGAAGGTCAGATCATACAGCTCGCGCAGGCCTGCGAGGCGCTCTGCACAATATTTTTCCATTTCCGCGCGCCGGTCTGCCGGGATAGCTGCAAGCTGCTCCGGCGTGAGCTTGTGCTTATA
Organism: uncultured Eubacteriales bacterium; assembly: GCA_900549725.1. Taxonomy (GTDB): domain Bacteria; phylum Bacillota; class Clostridia; order Oscillospirales; family CAG-272; genus UMGS1225. The sequence continues at coordinate 26,087 of URPL01000019.1, forward strand.
CATGCGGTCAAGCGTTTGCGCATAATCAATGTCGGTTGCAACGATCTTGCCGTTTTTATAGCACATAACGATGTTGCTTTCTCCCGCGAGCAGGTGGTCAACCGCAGCCGTGCCGAACTCGCTTGCAAGCAGGCGGTCGCGCAGGGTGGGGCTGCCGCCGCGCTGTACATGCGCCAGGCGGGCAAAGCGCGCCTCAACGCCGACTCTTTCGCGAATGCGCTTTGCGAGCTGCTCGGCAAAATCTCCGTTGCCCTCGGAAACGATCACGATAAATTCTCTTTTGCCGTTTGCCTTTTCTTCCGCAATTTTCTTCATGCAGGCTTCTTCGTCAAATTCAAATTCGCCCACGCTGACAACGGAAGCGCCGCAGGCAATCGCGCTTTGCAGCGCAAGACCGCCCGCATGGTTGCCCATCACCTCAACAACGCTGCAGCGCGCATGTGATTCGCAGGTATCGCGCAGACGGTCGACCATTGCCAAAATGGTGTTGAGCGCCGTGTCAAAGCCGACGGTATAATCGGTGGATGCAATATCATTGTCGATTGTGCCGGGAATGCCGACAGAGGGAATTCCGCGGTCGGAAAGGTCGGTTGCGCCGCGGAAAGTGCCGTCGCCGCCGATGGCAATGATGCCGTCGACCTTGTTCTTTTTCAGGTTGTCCATCGCCTTTTGCATGCCGGCTTCTGTCTTGAATTCGTCGCAGCGATCGGAAAACAGAACCGTGCCGCCTCTTGTGATGATGCCGGAGACATCGCGCGCGGTGAGCAGCTTCATCTCGTTGTCGATCATGCCGCGATAGCCTTTATATATGCCCATTACCTCAACGCCTTTGTCGATTGCCGCGCGGGTGATGGCGCGAATGGCGGCGTTCATACCGGGTGCGTCTCCGCCCGAGGTCAAAATACCGATTCTTCTGAATGATGCAGCCATAGTTATCTCTCTCCTCCAAACTAATTTAGTTCATTGTAACGCAATTTTTCAAAAAAATCAAGAGCATCGCAATATTTTTGTGAAATATCTGCCGAAGCACTGCGGTTTTTCGGCGCATGCGTGCCGATTGCATCGGTTGACAAAAACAGGGGAAAATGATACAATAATAAGAGGACTAATTGCTTGGGGGAAACTGCGCATGAAATCGATTTCGCAAACGCAAACGGCACTCGGGGACATTGCAAAGCAGCTTTGCGGCATTGTTTCGGAAACCGATCGGGAAAACGGAGCTCTGGCGGGGCTGAACGAAGAGGTGCAAAAGCTGATCGAGGAGCTGCAGAGCGCCATGTATCCGCATATTTTTTGCCCGGGCAGCGAGTGCATGCATCCGAGCGAGATCACCGTCTGCTATCTTCTGCAGCGGGCGCATACCCGCCTTTTGCAGATTTTGCAGCGCTTGCTCAGCCCGGAGCAGAGCGAGCGAATCACGGAGGCTTTTTTTGCGGCGCTTCCGCAGGTGAAGAAGCTGTTGGAAACGGATATTCAGGCGGCATACGACGGCGACCCCGCAGCAAAAAACAAGGCGGAGATTGTTTTGGCGTACCCGTCCTTCCAGGCGGTGAGCATTTATCGCCTCGCCCATCTTTTATACGAAAGCGGCGTGCCGATGCTGCCGCGTATTATGACGGAATATGCGCACCGTACAACGGCGATTGATATTCATCCGGGGGCAAAAATCGGTTCCTACTTTTTCATCGACCACGGCACGGGCGTTGTCATCGGGGAAACCACGGTAATCGGCAGCCATGTCAAGCTGTATCAGGGCGTAACGCTTGGCGCCAAAAGCTTTGATACCGATGAAAACGGCAACCCCGTCAAGGGCATCAAGCGCCATCCGAATATCGGAGAGCGCGTGGTCGTTTATGCCGGTGCGACGATTCTCGGCGGGCAGACCTTTATCGGGGACGACTGTGTGATCGGCGGCAATGTCTGGCTGACGCATTCCGTCCCTGCGTCAACGACGGTGATTGCCGCAGCCGATACTCCGACTTATCGGATCTTTGAGGAGAGGGGAGAATAAAGGTGGAGCAGGTTTTTGCGACTGTCAAAACATTTTTGACAACTGCGGGGCTGCGGCTGCTGGCGGCGCTTGCCGTGCTGGTGCTCGGGCTGAAGATCGTATCGTTTTTGTGCAAGCAGATTGCCCGCGGAAAAGGGTTTGCGCGGCTGGACAAAAGCCTTCAGACCTTTTTGCTCAGTTTCACCAAAATTCTGCTCAATATTCTTGTCTTTGTCAGTGTGGCAATGATTCTCGGTGTGCCGACGACCTCTTTTGTCACCATTTTGGCATCCGCCGGCGTTGCAATCGGGCTTGCTCTGCAGGGCTCCCTTTCCAATTTTGCGGGCGGGCTGATGCTGATGTTTTTCAAGCCCTTTGCAGTAGACGATTATATCAAGGTTGGCGATACGGAGGGCACGGTGCATGATATCACGCCGTTTTATACGGTGCTTATCTCCGTTGACCGCCGTCGCATCACTCTGCCCAACGGGCAGATCACAAACACGCCAATTATCAATTATACTGCGGAAAAGGTTCGTTGCGCTGAGATTAAAATCGGCGTGGCTTACGGCACGGATGTTGACCGGGTAAAATCCGTTTTGACGGAAATTGCTACGGCGCACCCGTTTGTGCTTTCCGACCGGCCCTTGTTTGTCCGCATGACAAATTTCGGGGACAGCTCCCTCGAATTCACAATGCGCGCCTGCACCGCAACGGAGCATTATTGGACGGTCGTTTTTGATCTGCGGGAGCAGATTGCAAGACGTTTTGAGCAGGAAAACATCGAAATTCCGTTTCCGCAGCTCGTTGTGCATGCGGCACAGAAGGAGGACTTAGAGAAATGAAGACGCTTCTTTGCGTGGACGGAAACAGCATTCTGAACCGGTCGTTTTACGGTATTCGCCCTCTGACCAATTCAAAAGGGCTGCACACCAATGCGATTTACGGCTTTTGCAATGTCCTGCTCGGAAAGCTGGAAAGCCTGAAGCCGGACTATGCCGTGGTTGCCTTTGACCGCAAAGAACCGACCTTCCGCCATGAGGCATACGGCGCGTATAAGGCGGGACGCCGCCCCATGCCGGCGGAGCTTGCGGAGCAGTTTCCATTTGCAAAGCAGTGTGCCGAGGCGCTCGGCTTCACCGTCCTTGAGCTTGTCGGCTATGAGGCAGACGATATTTTGGGCAGCTGCGCCACCCTTGCCGAAAAAGCGGGGGCGCAAGCCTTTCTTTTCACGGGGGACCGCGATGCATTGCAGCTGATCGACGATACGACAACGGTGCTGCTTGCCGCGAATAAGGAAACGATTCTCTTTGACAGAGCACATTTTACGGAGCATTATGGCATCAGACCGGAGCAGTTTGCCGATGTCAAGGCGCTCATGGGGGATAGCTCGGATAATATCCCCGGGGTTGCGGGGATCGGCGAAAAAACGGCGTTGAAGCTGATTGCGCAGTACGGGACGCTGGAGGCGCTTTACGATGCGCTGCCAAGCGCCGAAATTCCGAAGGGGCAGAAGGAGAAGCTGGAGGCGGGGCAGCAGAGCGCCTTTCAAAGCCGCTTTCTTGCAACGATTTGCCGCGAGGCGCCCCTGCTATATACTTTGCAGCAGATGGAATATACCGGAGTGCACACGGCACAGGCGCGCGCACTGTTTGAGGAGCTTGAATTCTCCGCTTTTTTGAAGCGACTCGGAAACGAAGCGGAGCAAAGCACCCCGGAGCGCCCTGAGAGCGACACGGTGATGGAGCTTTCGGAGTTTGCCGAAAAAGCCGAAACCGGGGCGGCAATTTGGATTGAAGAGAAAACGGTGTATGCCGCGGGCGCATTTGCCCCGCAGGGCGTACTGCTCGGAACGCTGCAGCAGGCGGCGCAAACGATCGCCCGGTGCGCGGAGAAGCTTATTGTATATGATGCAAAGGCGTTTTATCATGCCATGGGGGCGTGCGGGCAGCATGTCCGTGCGGTCGGACAGGATATTCTGCTCGGCGCCTATGTGCTCGGTGCCGCGCAGGGACATTTTGAGCCGGAGCGTCTGGTGCTGCAATATTGCAAAGAATCGTTTGCCGGCGGCGGCCGCGGGCGCGCGGCGCAAATGCTTGCTGCATGGACGGAAATTGAGCGGCAGCTTTTGCAAACGCAGAGCATGCAGCTTTATCGCACGGTGGAGCTGCCCCTGGCGGCTGTGTTGTGCGATATGGAGCAGCGCGGCTTTGCCATTGATTGCCCCGGGCTTGCAAAATTCGGCGAACAGCTCGGGCAGCTTTGCGAAATGTATGCGCAGCGGATCTGGTTTTCCGCCGGGCAGACCTTTAATATCAATTCGCCGAAGCAGCTTGCCGCCGTGCTTTACGATACGCTCGGCTTGCCATGCCGCGCGAAAACAAAAACGGGCCGCTCTACCTCGGCGGAGGTGCTTGAAAGCTTGCGCCCGTATCATTCCATCATTGATGAAATATTGGAATACCGTCAGGTTTCCAAGCTGAAATCAACCTATGCGGACGGTCTTTTGAAGCTTGCGGATGCTGCAGGGCGTGTGCATTCCACCTTTCATCAGACAGTCACTGCGACGGGCCGCCTTTCTTCCTCTGACCCGAATTTGCAGAATATCCCGATCCGCACGGATCTTGGCAGAGAGCTGCGCCGCTTCTTCTTGCCAAGCGCCCCCGGGCGCGTTTTGATCGATGCCGACTATTCGCAGATCGAGCTGCGCCTGCTTGCCGCTGTTTCAAACGATAAAAACATGCTTGCGGCGTTTGCCGCGGGCGAGGATATTCACACGGCAACGGCAAGCTCCGTTTTCGGCACGCCGCCGCAGCTTGTTACAAGAGAGGAGCGCAAAAAAGCAAAAGCCGTGAATTTCGGGATCGTATACGGCATCGGTGATTATTCGCTTGCGCAGGATATCGGTGTCAGCAAAAAACAGGCGGGGGAATATATTGCCTCATATCTTGCGGGCTATCCCGGCGTCGCTTCTTATCTCAAAGAGGTGGTGGAAAACGCAAAGCGGGACGGCTATGTCACAACAATGTTCGGCCGCCGCCGCGCTATCCCTGAGCTTTCCGCATCGAAAAAAGCGATGCAGGCGTTCGGCGCGCGCGTTGCGATGAACAGCCCGATTCAGGGCACCGCCGCAGATATCATTAAAATGGCGATGATCGCCATTGATCGCGCCCTTTGCGAGCAGGGGCTGGATGCGGCGCTCGTTTTGCAGGTGCATGACGAGCTTTTGATCGACTGCGCAAAGGAATGCGAGGAGCAGGTCAAAGCGCTTGTTAAGGAAAAAATGGAGCATGTGGTTTCATTGCCGGTGGCACTCACGGTGGATGTGGAAGCGGGCGAAAACTGGTTTGAGGGGCACTGAGCCGTTCTTTTGAAAAAAGGGGGAGTGGCATGGCAGACATTTTGCCGGATGCGCCGTTGACGGCGCTGAAAGGAATTTCCGCTGCGCGCGCGGAAGCGTTTGCGGCGCTCGGTATTTGTACGGTCGGACAGCTTCCGTTGCTTTATCCCCGCGCATATGAGCTGCGAGGACGGGTTATTCCGCTTGCGCAGGGAGAGCTTTGCCAAACCACCGCGCATATTGTGCGCATTTCGGAAGAGCCGCGGCTGCAGATGTACGGAAAAAAGAGCCGCGTGTTTTGCAAAATCAGTGATGACAGCGCTGAAGCTGCCATTTGCTTTTTCAATATGCCCTATCGCAAAAAGCAGATCAGGGCGGGGGCGCAATACCGCATATACGGGCGTCTTTCGCTGCTGCGGGGGGTCCCGACCTTTGTCAATCCGAGCATGGAAGAATATTCGCCGGGGCAGAGCCTTGAGGCGGTCGTTCCCGTATATCCGACGCGCGCGCCGCTTTCGCAGGGCATTATCCGGGGCGCCATGGCAAAGGCGCTTGCCGTTGTTTTGACGGCGCAAAGAGAGCAGACGGATTCCATTCCGCTTGCACTTCGGGAGAGGTACGACCTGGCATCGCGCTCGTTTGCGCTGTATCATATGCATTTTCCCGCCGATGAGGCAGAGCTTGCAGCCGCGCGCCGCCGCATTGTGTTCGAGGAGCTTTTTTGCTACGGGCTGCGCATGTGCCTGAACCGCACCCGGCGCACGGCAATGCGCGGCATCATTTTTGAAAATACGGATCTTGCGCCGTTTCTCGGGGTGCTGCCGTTTTCCCCCACGGGGGCGCAGCGGCGGGCGCTT
>URPL01000020.1 GCA_900549725.1 uncultured Eubacteriales bacterium
ATGGAGACATAGCCGCCTATCGGAAAAACACGCACCGAATACTGTGTTTCGCCCTTTTTACGCTTGAAAACAGCAGGGTTCTTTTCCGTAATATTCCTCGCTTTTGCCGAAATAATCGCTCACGCAGCCGTCCACACTGAGCGGCCGCGGATAGCCAATTGCATGCAGCACCATATCCAGCGAATAGCAGCCGATATCGCCGAGCGCCCCGATGCCTGCCGTTTCGCGACGGATAAAGGTGTTTCCGTCTGCGCGCAGAGGGATTCCGCGGCGGCGGCCGCCGCCTGTCTGAATATAATAGATCTTGCCGAGCACCCCGCTGTCCACAATTTTTTTGATCTGCTGCATGTTTTTCGAAAAGCGCGGCTGAAAGCCGATGGAAAGAATTTTCCCCGTCTCTTTTTCCACCCGCATCATTTCAATCGCTTCCTCCAGCGTCACGCTCATCGGCTTTTCCAACAGCACATCCGCGCCCGCGCGCATCGCGTCAATCGCGCAAACCTTATGCTGGCGATTATAGGTGCAAACGCTCACGGCGTCGGGCTGTTCCTTTGCAAGCAGCGCAGCATGGTCGATATAGGCGTGCGCCCCCGAAAGGCCGTATTCCCGCAAAAATGCCTCCGCTTTTCCGGGCACGATATCGGCGGCAGCCACCACCTCAACATCCTCGAATTTTACATAATTATTCATATGGGCATGCGCAATACTGCCGCAGCCGATAATTGCAATTTTCAGTTTCCGATCCGTCATGCTTTTTTCTCCGCGTTATTTTTGTCCTGTTTTTTTCTTAATCTCTACCCTTGCCATTGAGATAGGCGCAGGCAGCCTGCGCCGCAACCGCCCCGTCGCCGACAGCCGTTGCGATCTGCCGTATCTTTTTTGCGCGGCAATCGCCCGCCACAAAAATGCCATTAGCGCTGCCCGTGCAGCTTTCATCCGCCGCAAAATAGCCGCGCCCGTCCAGTGCGGCAACGGCGGCAAACGCATCATTGCAGGGAATCAGCCCGATTGCCACAAACAAGCCGTCGCAGCTCAGCTCCTCTTTTTTGCCCGCCCCATCTGCAAGAACAACGCCGGAAAACCCCGCCTCCCCGGTATACCCGAGCAGCTTTCGCCCGCACAGCACATGAACATTTTCCCGCTCCAGCAGCGCCTTGACAAGCGCCGCATCGGCAGTAAGCTGTGCAAGATCCTGAATCACGGTCACCTTTTTGCAGTTCTCGCTGAGCAAAACGGCTTCCTGCACGGCGCTGTTGCCGCCGCCGAGCACCGCGACCTCCTTGCCGCGGTAAAACGCCCCGTCGCACACAGCGCAAAAGGAGATGCCGTTGCCGAGATATTTTTCCTCCCCCGCAATGCCCGGTAGGCGATGCTTCACGCCGAGCGCCAAAATGACGGCGCGCGCCGTATAATCGCCGTAATCGGTCATAACGGTATAAGAGCCGTCTTGTGCCCCTTTCAGCCCCAGCACCTCGGCAGTTTCCACGGCAACGCCCTGGTACAGCGCCTGTGAGGTCATATGGTCGGCAAGCTCGTTTCCGCTGATCTGCTCAAAGCCCGGATAATTCTCCACCTTCGGAGAAAAGGTCATCTGCCCGCCGAAGGCGCCCTTTTCAATCAAAAGCACGGTGCGGTTTGCTCTTCTTGCATAGATCGCCGCGGTAAGCCCCGCCGGGCCCGCCCCGACGACAATGATATCATATGCTTTGTTTTCCATAGCGTTCTCCTTTGCAAAGGGGGCGGAGCCGTGCCCATGTGGCGCAGCCCCGCCCCCGCGTTTGTGACAGATTCATTTTTAACAGCTTATCAGCTCTTTACTTGCTCTCGATGAATTTCCGGATATCGGACACGCCGCAGTGCAGCGTTGCCGCCCCGTTTTCAATCACAACAAGCGTCGGCGCCTGGCGCACCCCGTAGGACACCGCCATCTCCTCATTTTCCTCCGCATATACCTTTTCATAGGCAATGCCCGCACGGTCAAGCAGCGAAGCGGCAATTTTACAGTTGGGACAGGTCTTGGTTGCAAAAAGATACATGCCCTGCTCTGCCGCCTTCGGCTCCTGCTCCACAGCGGCGGAATCACCGCCTGAGCAGCAGCCGTGATGGCTCAGGTGAGAGTGCGCAATGTCGTAGGTCACGCGGTCCTTGAATTCCTGCGATTTTCCGTCATTCCAGTTCTGCACGGGGCGATAGTAGCCGGTGATGCGGCTGTAAACTTCGGTCGGATTACCGCATTCGTCGCAGGTGTATTTTTCGCCGGAGATATATCCGTGGTTTTTGCAAACGGAATAGGTCGGAGAAAGCGTATAATACGGCAGGCGATAGTTTTCCGCGATCTTGCGGACAAGGTCTCTTGCGGCATGCCAATCCGGCAGCTTTTCGCCGAGGAAGGCATGGAAGACCGTGCCGGAGGTATACAGCGTCTGCAGTTCGTCCTGAATGTCAAGCGCGGAGAACACATCCTCCGTATAGCCGACGGGCAGGTGCGAAGAGTTGGTGTAATACGGCGTGCCGCCTGTTTTCCAGGAAGCGGTGCGGATACCCGGATATTTCTTGACATCGTGCTTCGCAAGGCGATATGCCGTGGATTCCGCCGGAGTCGCCTCCAGGTTATAAAGATCGCCGTATTGCTCCTGATAATCGGAAAGGCGCTCACGCATATGGTTGAGCACATCTTTGGTAAAGCGCTGCGTTTTCGGGTCGGTCATATCGTTGCCGAGCCATGCCGCATTGAGGCCGACCTCGTTCATGCCGACAAGCCCGATGGTGGAAAAATGGTTTGCAAAGGTTCCGAGATAGCGCTTGGTATACGGATACAGCCCCTCATCCAGCAGTTTTGTGATCACATCCCGCTTGATTTTGAGCGAGCGCGCAGAAATATCCATCATGCGGTCAAGGCGCGCATAAAATTCCTCCGGCGTTTTGGAGAGATACGCAATGCGCGGCATGTTGATCGTAACAACGCCGACAGAGCCCGTGGATTCGCCGCTGCCGAAAAACCCGCCGGATTTCTTTCTCAACTCGCGCAGATCCAGCCGCAACCGGCAGCACATGGAGCGAACATCGCTCGGCTCCATATCGCTGTTAATATAGTTGGAGAAATACGGCGTGCCGTATTTTGCCGTCATCTCAAAGAGCAGGCGGTTGTTTTCGGTATCGGACCAGTCAAAGTCCCGCGTGATGGAATAGGTCGGAATCGGATACTGGAAGCCTCTTCCGTTTGCATCTCCCTCGATCATGATCTCAAGGAACGCTTTGTTCACCATATCCATTTCCGCCTTGCAGTCCTTATAGCGGAAATCGGCTTCTTTACCGCCGATGATGCAGTTCAACTCGGCAAGGTCGGCAGGAACGGTCCAGTCCAGCGTGATATTGGAGAACGGTGCCTGCGTGCCCCAGCGGGAGGGCGTATTGACGCCGTAGATAAACGATTCGATGCATTTTTTCACCTGGTCATAGCTCAGATGATCCGCCTTGACAAACGGCGCCAGATAGGTATCAAAGGAGGAGAACGCCTGCGCACCCGCCCATTCGTTCTGCATGATGCCGAGGAAGTTGACCATCTGGTTGCAAAGCGTTGCAAGGTGCTTTGCGGGGGCAGAGGTGATTTTTCCGGGAATGCCGCCCAGCCCCTCCTGAATCAGCTGCTTGAGCGACCAGCCCGCGCAATATCCCGTGAGCATGGAAAGGTCATGCAGGTGGATATCGGCATTGCGGTGCGCATTGGCAATTTCATCGTCATAAATTTCGGAGAGCCAGTAGTTTGCGGTGATTGCGCCGGAGTTTGAAAGAATCAGCCCGCCGACGGAATAGGTGACGGTGGAGTTTTCCTTCACGCGCCAGTCCGTATTTTTGACATACTGATCCATGATTTCCTTATAGTCAAGAATCGTGGATTTCATATTGCGCAGCTTCTCACGCTGACGGCGATACAGGATATATGCCTTTGCAACATCCTCATAGCCGGCTCTGCCGAGCACGGTCTCAACGCTGTCCTGAATATCCTCCACCGCGATTTTTTCGCCCTTGATCTTCGGCTCGAAATCCGCCGTAACCTTCAGGGCAAGAAAATCGATCGTATCGTCGCTGTACTGCTTTTCGCATGCCTTGAATGCCTTTTCAATGGCTGCGCGAATTTTTGCAAGATCGAAATTTACGACCTTATCGTCCCGTTTGATGACCTGATACATGATGCTTTTTTGTCCTTTCTTTTTCTTGGTATCTTCTCAATATCGCACAAAAGCAGGCGATTTTCCCGCCCGCTGTTTTTTAGAAAAAAGCGACGCACCGGCTCTTGGTGCGCCGCCTGAGAAAAGTATAACACACGCGTCATGCAATGTCAACATCTTGGGCTCTTTTTTTATATTTTTGTGAAAATACCACAATATATAGTTGTCGCTTTTTCATTCTCCGCGGATTTCGGCGCGCGGCAAATAGGGTTTTACCGCCTCTAAAAAGCGCTGCATTTGCGCCTTTTCAAAGCCCTGCATCCCGCTTTGCATCAGTTCACCCGAATCCTGAAAAGCCTGCAAATAGTATGCCCACGGGCCGCGCAGCCATTCGCCGATTTTACGAAAAGCCTCCTCATCATGCAGACCCATGACCACGGTCGTGCGAAATTCAAAGGGCACATTTCCCTCCATTAAAAATTCGGCACTTTGCCGAATTTTTTCGAAGGAGCAATCCTGCACGCCGCACGTCTTTGCATACCGCTGCGGCTCATTTTTGATATCCATGGCGACCATATCCAAAAGCCCGTCTTGGCAAAGCCGGCGCAGCATTTCGGGATTGGTGCCGTTGGTATCCAGCTTCACCGCATATCCGAGCGCGCGGATCTTTTCAATGAACGTGCCGAGATCCTGCCACAGCGTCGGTTCGCCGCCCGTAATGGCGACGCCGTCCAAAATGCCCTGCCGCTTTTTCAAAAATGCAAACAGCTCTTCCTCGTCGATCGCATCGCCGTGCCCCGTTGCAAGCCCCGCATTATGGCAAAACGGGCAGCGCCAGTTGCAGCCGAGGGTAAACACCGTGCACGCGACCCGCCCCGGAAAATCCAGCAGCGTCATTTTCATAAATCCGCCAAGTTTCATTGCAAATGCTTCCTCTCATGCGCCATGGGAAAGCAATGTCGGCAGCACGCTTTCCCATAGCAGTATCGTTCTTTTATTTTTCGCCGAAATGCATCGGCTCCGCATGCCAGATGCGTTCTGCATATTCGCGAATTGCGCGGTCGGCGGAAAAACGCCCCGCGCCCGCAATGTTGATCAGCGATTTCTGCTGCCAGCGCTTCGGTTCATTCCGATAATCCTCGATCATCTGCTCATGCACGCGATAATACGAATCGAAATCGGCAAGGCAGAGATACGGGTCTGCAATGCCGGGACCAATGATAAGATAATCCACAAAGGAGCGGAAGGGGATTCCGTCAAAGCCCTCCGCAAGGCGGTCCACTGCGCGGTGCAGAAGCGGATGATCCATATAATAGGAGGCGGCATTATAGCCCCGCTTCCAAAGCTCGTCCACCTCGCCCGTGTCAAGCCCGAAGAGATACATATTTTCTCTTCCCACAGCCTCGAGTATCTCAACATTGGCGCCATCCAACGTGCCGATGGTCAGCGCGCCGTTTAACATCAGCTTCATGCAGCCCGTGCCGCTTGCTTCCTTGCCCGCCAGGGAAATCTGCTCTGAAATATCCGCCGCGGGAATGAGCTGCTCCGCCAGAGTCACATTATATTCCTCGGGGAACACCACGCGCAGCTTTTTCGAAATTTTCGGGTCTTTTTCAATCTCTCTTCCGATAGCGCAGATCAGACGAATGGTCTGCTTTGCAATCTGGTACCCCGGCGCAGCCTTTGCGCCGAAAATAAAGGTCTGCGGCACCATATCAAGGCCGGGATTATCCCGCAGACGCAGATACAGCGCAATGATACGCAAAGCATTGAGCAGCTGCCGCTTATATTCGTGCATGCGCTTGATCTGCACATCGAACACGGAGGCGGGATCGACGACGATGCCGCGCGCCGCCAAAACAGCGGCGAAGTTTTCCTTGTTTTGCCGCTTGATCGCCGCCAGACGGTCAAGCACGGAGGCATCGTCCTTGAATTTTGCAAATTCCGAAAGCCGCTGCGGCTCCTTGCGGTATTCCGGTCCGATGCATTCATCCAGCAGAGCGGATAGCCCCGTGTTGGAATAGCACAGCCAGCGGCGATGCGCAATGCCGTTTGTGATATTGGTGAATTTATCCGGGGTATATTTATCGAAATCGTGGAAAATCGTTTTTTTCAGGATATCGGAATGAAGCGCGGAAACACCGTTGACATGATCCGATCCGATCACGCTGAGGTTTGCCATGCGTACGCTGCCGTTGCAGATTACGGACATGCGCGAAATGCGGTCCCAATCCCCCGGATAGGCATTCCAAAGCTCAGCGCAGAAACGCCTGTTAATCTCCTTGACAATGGCATGAATTCTGGGTAACCGCAGCCCGAACAGATCTTCGTTCCAGCATTCCAGCGCCTCCGGCATTACGGTATGGTTAGTATAGCTGACCGTACGCTGCACAATGCTCCACGCGCTCTCCCACGGGTAGGAATAGATGTCCACCAGAATACGCATCAGCTCCGGAATCACGAGAGCGGGGTGCGTATCGTTGATATGAATGGCAACCGCGTCCGCAAAGTTATCCAGCGTGCCGTAAAGCGCCAGGTGATCGGAAATGATCGTCTGCAAGGAAGCGCACACCAAAAAATACTGCTGCGACAGGCGCAAAAGCTTGCCTTCGGTATGATTATCCGCCGGATACAGCACCTTGGTGAGCACCTCTGCATTGCTTGTTTGCTCCATGGCGCGCTCATATTCTCCCTGCGAAAACAGCTTCATATTGAAATTGCTCTCGCTGCGGGCGCGCCACAGCCGCAGCACATTGACCGTGCCGCAATCCGCACCGGAGATCATCAGATCATACGGCACGGCGCGAATCTGCTCCGCCCCCTCGGTGATAATATCAAGCTTGCCGTCGTGCCATTGCTCACGAATATGCCCGCCGAAGCTGACCGTGCATGCCTTATCCGGGCGGGGCACAAGATTGACCTCACCCTGCGGGAGCCAGTCGTCGGGCAACTCGATCTGTTCGCCGTCTACGATTCTTTGGCGGAACAACCCGTATTCGTAAAGAAGCGAATAGCCCATCGCCGCGTAATTCTGCGTGGTGAGCGCATCCATATAGCATGCAGCCAGGCGCCCGAGCCCCCCGTTTCCAAGGCCCGGATCCGGCTCACACTCCAAAATCGTGGCAATTGGATAGCCCATCTCCCAAAGCAGCGATTCCATGGCATCGTAAAGGCCGAGATTGCGCAGATTGTTGCGCAGCGTCTTCCCCACCAGAAATTCCATGCAGAGATAATAAATGCGCTTGGGCTTTTGTGCACGCAGCTGCTTTTTATTATCCGCGCGCTTCTGGCTGAGCAGATCTTTTACGGTCATGGCAACCGCGCGATAAATCATATCCGGGTCTGCCTCTGTCGGAGTCACGCCGAAATAGCGCGCAAGCTTCCCCTGCACGCTTTGGCGCAGTATCTCTTTTTGCTTTTCGTTTTCTGTTGCGGTGCCCGCTGTTTTTTTCTCTCTTTCCATGTCCTCAAAATTCCCTTTTTCCCGAAAAATTGTTTTGCCGCAGCGTTATTTTGAAAGCCCTTTTCCGCACAGCTGCGCATACATTGCAAGATATTGCTTTGCCGATGCTCCCCAGGAAAAATCCATATGCATGGCATTGCGCCGCAGCTTGCGGAACTCTGTCATATCGGTTTCATAAAGGTGCACCGCGCGGTTGACCGCATCCAGCATATCATAGCAATCGTAGCCGTAGAAGGTAATGCCGTTTCCGGTGTGGCGGCTTTGATCATACGGGAAAATCGTATCGGCAAGCCCGCCCACCTCATGCACGATCGGCACGCAGCCATAGCGCGAGGCAATCATTTGCGAAAGCCCGCAGGGCTCGCTCTTGGAGGGCATCAAAAACAGATCCGCCGCTGCATAGATCTGCTTGGAAAGCGCCTTATCAAAGCGCAGCACAGCGGCAATTTTATCGGGATGGTGCCCCGCCATGGAAGCAAAAAATTCTTCAAATTCCCGCTCGCCGGTGCCGAGCAGAACAAACTGCACATTGCCCGCGGTCATCGTCTCAAGCACCGCGCGCACAAGATCAAGCCCCTTGTGCGCCGTCAGCCGTGTGATCATTGCGATCATCGGCACGCCGGCATCCTCGGGCAGGCCGAGCATGCGCTGCAGCTCGGTTTTGTTTTTATGCTTTACGCGGCTTGCCGTCTGCGCGGTGAAGGGAAATTTGACCTCGGCGGGATTTGCAGGGTCATAATATGCCGTATCGATACCGTTGAGAATGCCGCAGGTCTTATATTCGCTTTGCCGGATGATATGCTCCAGCCCATGCGCAAAATACGGCTCTCTGATCTCGCGCGCATAATGCGGGCTGACCGTAGTGAGCTTATCGCAGCAGACGATCGCCGCCTTTGCAAGGTTAATGCAGCCGTTATAATCCAGCAGCGGCTGCTCCTGGGGACCAAGATCAAACACATCACCCAAAATTTCATGGCCGTATTTGCCCTGATACTCGATATTATGAATGGTATACACCGTTTTGGTGTGCCAAAAGGCGGGGTCGTTTGCAAACTTTGTCCGCAGATAAACAATGCTCAGCGCGCTTTGCCAGTCGTTTGCATGCAGAATATCCGGGAAAAAGCCGACGGTATGCAAAACCTCGGGCACGGCGCGACAGAAAAACGCATAGCGCTCGCCGTCGTCAAAGCTTCCGTACAGCATTTCGCGCTTGAAATAATACTCGTTATCCAAAAAATAATAAAGAACCCCGTCCCGCTCCAGCGAAAAAATACCACAATACAGGTGCCGCCAGGACAGATTGACGTAAATATCGGTGATGTGCGTCAGCTTTTCCCGATATTCCGCGCGCATTGTGCCGTACAGCGGCAAAATCACGCGCACATCCGGGCCTTCGCCCGCTTCTTTGCGCAGCGCGGCAGGCAGCGACCCCATCACATCGCCAAGCCCCCCGGTGGAGGCGAATGGAATCGCCTCGGAACCGACCATTAAAATTTTCACACTCTCATCTCCTCATCAGGCGGCAAACCGTTCAAATTACACGCCCCTTATCGATAAAGTACGGCAGCGAGGGATGTCCCGCAAGCAGCTGCTCATTGCCGATGATTGCATTCTTATCGGAAACGATACAGCTTAAGAAGCATTCTCTGCCCACCACCGTATTCTGAAACAGCACACAGTTGCGCACAACACTCTCAGGACCGACCTTAACGCCGCGGAAAAGCACGGAATTTTCTACCACGCCCTCGATTTGACAGCCGTCCGCAATGATCGAATTCTTCACAATGGCATCCGGCGCATAATAGGCAGGTGCGGAATTATGCAGCTTTGTATACACCGGGCGATCCTTCACGCCGAACAGCGCGTCGCGCACCTCGGCGCTCTCCAAAAGATCCATGCTGTGCATATAATAATCGGAAAATGTCGTGATGCAGGCAAAAAAGCCGTCGAATTCCACCGCGCGGAAATCGTATTTTGTGCAATAGCGGGAAATCACATCGCGGTTAAAGCTGTCATAGCCGCGGGCAATCGCCTCGCGCACAACATACTGCAAAAATTCCGTATTGACGACCCAAATGTTCAGGTCTCTGTACCGCTCCCCCGTGACATAGATCGGGTTGACCTGCACGCCGGTAATCCGCCCCTGCTCGTCAAAATCCACCAAAGAGGTCTTATCCTGCACCGCCCCGTGAAATTCCGTGCGGCGGACCAGCATGGTGATTTTTGCGCCGCTTTGCGCATGGCGCTGCAAAAGCTTGCCGATATCGGGATTACAGATCACATCGCAGTCGGACAGGACCACATAGTCGGATTTGATGCGGTCCAGCGCCACGCTGATATTTTTCAGCGATTCCAGACGCGAAGCGGGCACAAGCACCCCGCCGGACTGCTCGTTGATATTCGGCGGCAAAATTTTAATTCCGCCCGAGCGGCGCGCAAGGTCCCAGTCCTTGCCCGAGCCGATATGGTCCATCAGGGAGGAATAATGCGCCTGGGTAATCACGCGGATATCCGTAATGCCCGCGTTGACCATATAGGCAAGCGGAAAATCAATCAGGCGGTATCGCCCACCGAAGGGAACGGACGCCATTGCGCGGATGCGCGTCAGCTCCGGAATGTTTCTTTCATGCAGGTTTGCGAAAATAATACCGACGGCGCTCATTCTGCTTCACCTCCGCTGTGCTTTGCAAGCCATTCTTCGTTGACAAGCTCTCCTTTTCCGATCACCGTGCCGCTTCCCAGATGCAGCCCCGTGCCGACCACGCAAATGCCGCTCTCATCGGCATCGGGCGAGCCGACCACGCAGCCCGAGGTGATCTCCACATCGCTGTCGATAATGGCATGGCTGACGCATGCCCCGCTGCGAATCACCGAGCCGCCCATGACAACGCTGTCCTCCACAACGGCGCCCTGCTCCACCGTAACATCCAAAAACAGCACCGAATTTTTCACATCGCCGTAAATATTGCACCCCTCGGTCAAAAGCGAATTACGGATTTTTGCCATGGGGCCGATATACTGCGCCGGGCTGCCGGAATGACGGGAATAGATTTTTGCTTTTTTGTCATACAGGCTGAAGGCAGGCTTTTCTCCGAGCAGGTCCATATTTGCCTGCCAAAGAGAGCCGATGGTACCAACATCCTTCCAGTATCCGTGAAACGCATAGGCATACATCGCTCTGCCGTCGGCAAGCATTTTCGGAATGATATTTTTTCCGAAATCCTTTGCGCTGGTCGGGTCGGCTTCATCCTCGGTGAGATATTGCTTTAAGATCGCCGTGTTGAACACATAAATGCCCATGGATGCAAGATTGCTCTTCGGCTGCTTCGGCTTTTCCGCAAACTCCGTGATGCGGCCCGTTTCATCCGTGCTCATAATGCCGAATCGGCTCGCTTCCTTGATCGGCACCTCGATCACGGCAATGGTGCAGTCCGCCCCGCTTTGCTCATGCGCCTCGATCATTGCGGCATAATCCATCTTATAAATATGGTCGCCCGAGAGAATCAGCACATAGTCCGGGTCGTACCGCTCGATGAAATTGAGATTCTGATAAATGGCATTTGCCGTGCCGGAATACCAATCCGCCTTATTGTGCCCCTGATACGGCGGCAAAACGGTCACGCCGCCGAAGTTACGGTCAAGATCCCAGGGTTGACCGTTTCCGATGTAATCATTCAGCACAAGGGGCTGATACTGCGTTAAAACGCCGACGGTATCAATGCCGGAATTGATGCAGTTGGACAGCGGAAAATCAATGATGCGATATTTCCCGCCAAAGGGCACCGCCGGCTTTGCCGTCTTTTCCGTCAGCGTATAAAGCCGGCTGCCCTGCCCGCCCGCAAGCAGCATTGCAACGCATTTTTTCTTGACCTTCATAAAATCCGTTTCCTTTCTTCCGTTCCGTGTTATATTTGCACACGGCAAAGCATCGCCGTGTTTTATTTTTCAAAGGGAAAGCTGCGGCGGCTGCACCTCCAGAATCACGGCGCAAAAACCGGGCAGATCCAGCGTGACATAATGCTCCTTTCCCTTGCCAAGGCGCCCCGGGACAAGCGCGCCGATTTTTTGCACATCCGTCTTTCCGCCAAATGCAAGATCATCCGTGTGAAACACAACCTGCACAGGCTTCGTGCCGAGCGTTTTGATCGGGTAGTTCGGGCGGCCAACGGGCGAAAAATTCACCGCGATCAGCAATGCGGCGCCTCCCGCGCCACGGCGGCAGTAGGCAATGGTGTTGGTTTCTTTTTGGTCGGCTGCAAGCCAGGTAAAGCCGGACCAGCTCATATCTCTTTGCCAAAGCGCACGGTGCGCAAGATAAAAATGATTGAGCTTTGCGGTAAACAGGCGGTGGTTTCTGTGCGCGGGGTAATCCAGCATAAACCACTCCAGCTCGTTTTCATAGTCCCATTCGCGAAACGGCGCATATTCGCAGCCCATGAACATCATTTTTTTACCGGGCTGCGTCATCATATAGCACTGAAATGCGCGCAGCGCGGCAAATTTCTGCTCATAATCGCCCCACATTTTTCCGAGCAGCGAGCCTTTTCCGTGCACCACCTCATCGTGTGAGACGGGGAGAATATAATTCTCGGAGAAAGCATACATCAGCGGAAAGGTCAGCGCCGCATGCTTATACTGCCGATAGATCGGGTCGGAGGCGACATAGTCGTAAATGTCATGCGCCCACCCCATATTCCACTTGAAATGGAAGCCGAGCCCGCCTGCCGAGACGGGATGCGTCAGCCCGGGAAAATCGCTGGATTCCTCCGCAATCATCACGGCATCGGGAAATTCCGCGCCGACTGCGCTGTTAAGCCGCTTGAAAAAGGCGATGGCCTGGCGGTTAAGATTGGAGCCGTCCTCATTTGGGAGCCAGGTCCCGGGTGCCTTGTCGAAATCAAGATAGAGCATTGCCGCAACCGCATCCACCCGAATGCCGTCCGCATGGAATTCTCTGAGCCAATACAGCGCGTTGGATATGAGGAAGCACTGCACCTCGTTTCGCCCGACATCAAACATGCGCGTGCCCCAGGTGGCATGCTCCTGCCGATCCTGCCCCTGATATTCATAAAGAGGCGAGCCGTCAAATTCAAACAAACCGTGCGCATCTTTGGGAAAATGCGCCGGCACCCAGTCAAGAATCACACCGATGCCGCATTTGTGCAGATATTCGATGAAAAACTTAAAATCCTCCGGCGTGCCGAAGCGCGAGGTAGGCGCATAATACGAGCAGATCTGATAGCCCCAGGAGCCGTCAAAGGGATGCTCCATCACCGGCAGCAGCTCCACATGGGTATAGCCCATTTCCTTGCAATAGGGTGCAAGCTCCTTTGCGATTTCGCGATAATCCAGATAAGCGTCTCCCTCTTTGGTGCAGCGACCGTCCCGCGTGCGCCAGGAGCCGAGATGCAATTCATAGATATTGAGCGGATAAGGATAATAGCCCGAGCGCTTTGTGCCGAGCAGCTGCGGGCGGCGGCGCATCCATTCGCCGTCGTCAAAGGTAAAATAATTTCCCGTGTGAATAATGCTTGCGGTATGCTCGCGGCATTCCGCATAAACGCAATACGGGTCCGCCTTCAGGCGGATGCCGTTTTCCCCGGTCACACGGTATTTATAGCGCATCCCCTCAAAGGACTTGTCCGTGATATGCCGATAGACCCAAAGCCCGCCTTCGCTCTCCCGCTGCATTTTGAAGCTTGCCTGCCACGCGTTGAAATCCCCCGTGACCTCAATGCTTTTTGCGCGGGGCGCCCAGGTGCGAAAGGTATATTCCGTTTTCCCGTCTGCAAGCGCGCGTGCATGCACACCTAAAAATTCATATGCGCAGAAATTGGTGCCCTGATGAAACAGATATGCCGGCATTGCATCGGTGTTTTTTTGCAGCTGTGTCGCTTTCGTTGTCATAAAAACATCCTCATCAGACAAAAAATCACCCGCCTCGATCCTTTGCAGTACGGTTTTTGAAAAAACAAACCGTCTTCATTTGTATTGTAGCATATTCCGCCCCCATATGCAAGAAAAAATCCTCGTTCCCACAGCGAAAATACATAGATTTTACATAGCCTTTGCATCGGGCAAAAGAAGGCGCCGCAGGGATTCATTCCCCCGCGGCGACGGTCTTTTCATAATATGCAACCAAAAGATCGACCACAAGCCCATAGCTGCGGCTGCCCGCGCTCTGCCCCTGGCTTTGCAGATAAGCATTGTTGAGCGCGCCCGAAACATTTGCGGCGACATTTTCGCTGTATTTTTCAAAAAATGCGGAATAGGCGCGCATCTCGCCGCGCGCCTGCGGGCACAGCGCCTGCATGACCTCGGTATAAAGCGCCGCGTCGGTGCGGTAAAGCGGGGAGCGGAAATATTCAAACGCACCCAGATACGCGCAATAGCGCAGATACGGATCCTCGGACTGCGCAAGCACCAAAAACGCCATCAGATTTGCCTCGTTTTCCGGCGCAATTCCGCGCTGATGCGCAAATTCGTGCGCTGTCGTGAACGGCTGCGTATATTCCGGCAGATTGATATTGATATTTGCTTCTCCCGTAAAAAAGGTGTAAATGCCAGCGGTATGGGTATAGGTCCAGGGCTCGCTGAGCAGCACGGGCTTGGCGCGCGAAGAAAAACGCGGCAAAAAGGCATATTGCTCCGCTGCGGCGGAATAAGCGGCAAGCACCTTTTCGCTCATGGCGGAAAAATCATAGGGCATTTCGGAAAAGCCGTCTGGGCCGAAGGAAACCTCGCGCGCCGCCTCATTGGTTTTTTCCGCAAGCCAAAGCGCCGTATCCCGCAGCTGCCGCGCGGCGACATCCTGCCTTTGCAGCCCGAGCTTTTCGGAAAGCGCACTGCCGCGATAGCCCGCGCCGTAGGTAAGGCCGAACATACCCAAAAGCAAGAGAAGCGTCGCCAGGATTCCACAGAGAAGCCGCGTCACGCAGAGCCGCCCGCGCCGCGTAAGATACACCGCCGCTGTAATAAGCGCAAACAAAAATATCGGCACGCACAGCAGCAGGCATTCCGCCAAAGAGCACGGGAAAACGGAGGAGCAAAAGGCAAGCGCCGCCGAAAGCGCGCTGCCGATGCGGCGCACATAAAAATCGGCAAACGCCGCGGAAAGCCTTGCAGCCGATAAAACCGCCATGCCGAGCAAAAAGACAGAAAAGCCGATCATGCCGTAAACGCCGACGCGCCGCCGCAGCCGCAAAACCGTTTTTTTCATAAATCCAGCACCTCCTGCCGCAGGATAAGCCCCTGCTCGCTCTGCTCGAAAAACCGCGCCGCTTCCTCTTTTTGAAAGCATGCCCGCAGCACCGCCGAAAGATCCGCAGGCAGCGGCGCGCGAAACAAAAGCGGCTCCCCGCTGCCCGGGTGCGCAAAGCGCAGCGCCGCGGCATGCAGCGCCTGCCTTGCAATCAGCGTATGCGCCGCGCCGTATAATGAATCGGAAAGAATCGGGCAACCGATACTCGCAAAATGCACGCGAAGCTGATGCGTTCTCCCCGTAACGGGGCGGGCAAGCACAAGGGCCGACACTCCGCCGCTTGTATCCTCTCCCCGCAAAAGCGTGCGGTATCTTGTCAGCGCGGGGGCGCCGTCCTGCGCGGCGGTGCGCATCATCACGCTGTCCTGCCGCCGCGCAAGCGGCAGAGCGATCTCCCCCGCCGCAGGGGCTGGCACGCCGCAAAGCACCGCAAGATAAAACTTTTCCATTGCTCCCGCACGGTGCGCGCGGTAAAAGCAATTCGCCGCCTGCTGATTTTTTGCAATCGGCAAAACGCCGCTGGTGTCGCGGTCAAGACGGCTGCCGCATCGAAACACAAAGGGAACACCCTGTTTTTCATAATAAGCGGCGACGGCATTGGCGGCGGTATCCTCCCTGTGTCCGTGGGTCGGGTGGCTCGGCATAAAGGGCGGCTTATTCAGCACCAATAAATCCGCATCCTCGTATAAAATCGGCGGCAGATCCCCCGCGGGCACGATATTCTCGGACGGGGCGCTGTCCTCCAGCCGCAGCGAGAGCACCTCTCCCTGCCGCAGCACATGACGCACGCTCACCGTCTGCCCGTTTACTAAAATGCCCTGCCCATCGCTTTGATATTTAAGGCGTTTTACAATTCTTGTGGAAAGATGCAGCATGCCGTATAAATAGCTTTTGACGCTCATGCCGTCCTGCTGCGCCGTAATTTCAATTTGCATCGGCATCTCTCCTTTTGTTTTGAAAAACGTTTTTTACTGCGCCTCTGCGCGGCGATAAAGCAGCATATGCTCCGTGCCGACAAAGACAAGGCCAGCCGCCGCCGCGGCAGCTGCAGCCGCATGGTTCTGCATCTCGGTGCGGAAAACAGGCTCCTCCCCCGCCGCCGCAACCGCACCGCACAGCGACGCGATACATGCCGCGCCCAGGCCCTTGCCGCGCGCGGCGGGCACGGTATACACTCCGATTTGCACAAAGCCGTCCCTCCTGCGGGGCGTATTGCATGCGGCAAGGGCACAAATGCGCCCGTTTTGCACAATGCCGTATGCCGCATAAGGCGCGCAGGCATGCGGCAGGGAAAGCGGCGTTTCGTTTGCAATGCCGCATCCGCACCGCAGCGCAAGGCAGAGCTCTTTTGTTTCTTTCGGCACAGCGGGCGCCGCCTGCGGCAAAAACAGCAAAAGGGCGCGCTCTTTTTGCAAAACATACCCTTGCGCCGCGCACGCTGCCTGCGCGCTCTGCCATGCGGCGGAAGCAGCGGCGCCGAAAAAGCAGCCGTCCTTTGTAAAAACTGCCTCCCGCATGCCGCAAAAGCGCCGCGCCGGCACGGCATATTTTCCGCGCCGCTCATAGGAAAACCCGCCGAAAAAGCGCGCGGCAATCGAAAACTGCCGCGCGCACTCGGTCGGACACAACTCCGTTTGCATCTTTATCCGCATAGCTGCTCCGGCAGATACCGTGCATCTATGATCCCCTTTGTATATTCAACCAGCTTTTGCATTGTTATCTGCTCGGAATAGCTGCCGTATGGGGTAAAGCGCCCCTTTGGCGAGCAAACGCACCAATGCTTTGCAAGATCGGCATCGGTAAACTCGGTCATATAAAACACCTTGGTATCCCGATAGCGCGCATTGAAGAAAAACACGGTGGGCGTAAAGGTAACATTCTCCACGCTGACCGCTCCGCCGCGCAAAACAATTTCAAAGCCCGCAAGCCCGCCGACCATATTCTTGGCGGAATCCATCTCGGAAAGAAAATTTCCGAGAGAATAAAAGCACAGCGTTTTATGTCCCTCCTCTCCCTCGATCCACTCGATGGGCTGAATCAAGTGCGGGTGATGCCCGATAATCACATCCACCCCGAGAGAGGCAAACAGCTTTGCATAGGTTTTCTGCGTTTCGTTTACGGGCTGCCCGTTGTCGTCGCCCCAATGCGCGGAAACAATCACAACATCCGCCGCCGCTTTTGCCGCTGCAACCTGCTTTTGCACGGTGGCTTTGTCAAGATAGGGCAAAACGGCGTCCGTATTATAAACGGAAAGCCCGTTTGTGCCGTAGGTATATGCCAAAAAGGCAAACCGCACTCCGTTTTTTTCAAGCGTGCGCACCGTATTGTAATCCGCTTCGTTTTCATATCCGCCGATCATCAGCGCGCGGTCGGAAAGGGATTTCCAGAAGGCAATCGTCGCCTCAAGGCCAGCGGCGCCCTTATCCGCCATGTGGTTGTTGGCAATGCTCACGACATCAAACCCAACCTCGCACAGATCATAGCCGAGCTCCTGCGGGGAATTGAAAGTGGGATAGCCGGAGAGCTCAAAGCCCTGCCCCGCCATCAGCGTTTCCTGATTGATAAAGGCAATATCCGCCGCCGCGATCTTTTCGCGCACATTTTCATACATCGGGCGAAAATCATAGGCGCGCCCCTGCCCGAGCGCCGCGGCGCGTTCGCGCGCGTCGATATAAATGCCGGGGTGGATCACATTATCCCCGGCGGCGATAAATGTGACCCGTTTTTCCGGCGTCGGCTCCGCGGTCGTATCGGGCGCAGAGCTCGTATCGGCAGAGGTCGTGTCGGCAGAGAACGCATCCGTTTCGCCCTGCGGGAGCGTGACAGCGCCGCCCGTTGGGATCGGGTCACGCTCCTCGCGCGCACATCCGCATACTCCGCAAAGCACTGCAAAAATCAGGGCGGCGCAAACAATCGCCCGTGTCACTCTCCGCACTCTCATGCGCGGAAGGTGATCAGAGATTCATCCCACATTGCGGGGGCTTCATAGCCCATGAGATTTACCATGGTCGCGGCAACATTGCTCAGGCCGAAGGTGCCCTTGTCTTCTTTCATCACCCATTTGTGATCCGGGTTTGCATCGTGAATCACGCAGGGCACGGGATTGAGCGTATGGCTCGTTTTTGCCTTGGGCGCGCCACAGGCGGAATGCTTCACGGCACCCTTTTTGTCAAGCTCATACATTTCATCCGCATTGCCGTGGTCCGCCGTTACCAGCGCCACGCCGTGCAGCTCGTCGATCACTTTCAAAATTCTGCCCAGCTGCAGATCAAGCGCCTCCAAAGAACAGATCGTCGCGCACAGGTTGCCCGTGTGGCCGACCATGTCGCCGTTGGGAAAGTTAACACGGTAATAGCGATATTTGCCTGCGCGCAGCTCTTCGATCAGACGGTCCGCAATCAGGGCGCACTGCATCCACGGGCGCTGGTCAAACGAAACGATATCGGAGGGAATCTCCACATAGGTTTCAAGCTCCTCGGAGAATTTGCCGGAACGGTTGCCGTTCCAGAAATAGGTCACATGACCGAATTTCTGCGTTTCGGAAATGGCAAATTGGCGCACGCCCGTGTTTGCAAGATATTCGCCCATGGTATTGGTAATGGCAGGTGGCGCGACGAGATAGTGCTTCGGAATATGCAGATCTCCATCGTATTCAAGCATGCCCGCGTAAAACACCTTGGGCACTCTCACACGGTCAAACGCCTTGAAATCCGCCTCGTCAAAGGCGCGGGAAATTTCAATGGCGCGGTCGCCGCGGAAGTTATAGAAAATAACGCTGTCGCCGTCGTTGATCGTGCCGACGGGCCTGCCGTCCTTTGCAATGACAAACGCGCCGAGATCCTGGTCGATCGCGCCCGTCTCATCGCGCAGGGTCTGCACCGCCTCATGGGCGCTTGCAAACTGTCTGCCCTCGCCCAGCACATGCGTGTGCCAGCCGCGCTCCACCATGCTCCAATCCGCCTCATAGCGGTCCATGGTGATCTGCATTCTGCCGCCGCCCGAGGCAATCATCACATCAAAATCGGGAGCGCGCAATTCATCCAGAAATGCTTCAAACGGATCGATATATTCAAATGCGGAGGTCTCTCCGACATCTCTTCCGTCCAGCAGAATATGAATGCGTGCACGGCGCACATCCTCTTTTTTCGCCTGCACAAGCATTGCTTTCAGATGGTCGATATGCGCATGCACATTTCCGTCGGAAAACAGACCGATAAAATGCATGGTGCCGCCGTTTTTGCCGCAGGCAACGGCGCTTTTCCAGGTCTCGCTTTCAAACATTCTGCCGCTTTCGATGGATTCGCCGACCAGCTTTGCGCCCTGGCTGAATACCTGCCCGGAGCCGAGCGCATTGTGCCCGACCTCGCTGTTGCCCATATCGTCATCGGAGGGAAGCCCCACCGCCGTTCCGTGTGCCTTCAGCTTTACCCAGGGGTTCTTTGCCAAAAGCCCTTTCAAAACGGGCATATACGCTCTTTTTACGGCGTCGCCGTCGTCCCCGTGTCCAAGACCGACACCGTCCATCACGATAGTGAGAACAGGGCCGCTGACGCCTTCAAAATTTTTCAGTTTTTCCAGTTTCATATCTTAAACCTCCCTTGGTTTTGCAAAATTTCAATCCATGGTTATTATACCGCGCGCAGCAAAAGAATGCAAGATTTTTCGGCGCTTTTTCACAATTTCGCCCGCTGCGGCACGCCACTGCGCGTTCATGTTTCGTTTTAAAAATGTGCGCCGCATATCTTTCTGCAAGCTTAGCAAAAAATTTGCAAAACTCTCAAAAATTTTTTTGCACAGTCCTTCAAAAAACGAAAAAGGAGGCGCGCCCGCGGCAGTTCACGGGCTTTGCGCCTCCTTTTTATATGTCGTCTTTCAGAGTATACAGCTTTTTCCTTCCGTCTTTCCCGCATTCGCGGCAAAAGCCCGCATGCTGCATGGCATACACCAAAAAACGCACGGTTTTCTGCTGCCCGCCGACGGCATCGCGCAGTGCCGAAACCGTAAACTCCGCCCCGCATTGCTCCGGGATCAGGGCGCGGTAATCCTGCGCGGCATGCAGCGTACGCTCCCCGAGCAGCTCCGTCGGCACAAAGCCGCGGTTTTCGATTTGTCCCTGCGCGGTGGCGATACGATATTCCTCTCCGGCAAGAAAGAGGAAGCGCAGCGTGAGATTTTCATGGTTCAGAAATTCGCGCAGCCAATACAGCTCCCTTGCGCAGGTATAAATCGTTTCGCGGCGCGGAGAGCGTTTTTTCGCAAGCACCTCTCCGCTCTCCGGATTGATCGTAAGCAACGTTTTTTCATACGGCAACGGATGCACAACCGTCACCGGCGTCAGCGGCAAAAAGGTCGCAAGCTTTTTGCGCAGCGGGAAAAAGGAACCGGTCTGCACCTCGGTGATGCCGTTTTCGTTGAAAATATCCGTATAAAATGCACCGATCTTATGCTCATGCAAATCAGGCAGCGGTTCCAGATAATATTTCAGAGTACGATGCAGCGATTTTTCCGCAAGCGTCCCGATGCCGCTTTTTTCGCCGTCCGCATTTTTCGACGCCTGCAACGCCTGCAAAAACAACTGCTTTTGTGCCTGCGTCGCCGCGCGATAGGGCATGTGTGCCTCTTTCATACTCCGTCCCCGCTTTTCCTGCTTTTCCTGCTTTTCCTGCTTTTCCTGCTTTTCGCATTTTTCTTTATTCCGCCTTACTTGTCTGTTCGCCCGGCGCCCCTTCCGCCTGCGGCTGTGCGAGCGCGCTGCCTGCAGCGGCGCGGCCGGCAAGCATGCCGCCGAGCAGCGCCGTAAGGTCAATCCCCGTCGATTCCTTCATGCCGTCGATGATCTGCGAGGCGCTTGCCATCACATCCTTTACCATCTTCGTTGCGTTTCCGTCGCCGTACATCACGATCTTATCGGTTTTGGACAGCGGCTCGGCTGCATTTTTCACAATGTCGGGCAGCGCTGCAAGATACATCTCCAGCACCGATGCCTCGCCCATCTTTCTTTGCGCCTGTGCCTTTTTCTCAATGGCTTCCGCCTCGGCAAGCCCCTTGGCGCGGATACCCTGAGCCTGCTGCTCCATGGCATAGCGCAGCGCCTCCGCCTCGGCTTTTTTCGCCTCCGCTTCCTTCAGCGCCTCGAATTTTTTTGCCTCCGCCTCTTTCTGGCGGCGGATCAGCTCCGCCTCCGCCTGCTTTTCCGCCTGGTACTTCATAGCATCGGCCTGCTTGCGCACCTCGGCATCCAGCTTGCGCTCCTGCAGGGCAATTTCCTTTTCCGCAAGCTCTGCTTCTTTTTCGCGTCTTGCAATGTCGGCGTTTGCCTTTGTGATCTCAATGGTCTTGCGCTGACTTTCCTGCTGAATGGAATAGGCGGCATCCGCCTCTGCTTTTTTCGTATCCGCGCGCACCTGCATCTCCGCCTGCTGCACGGCAAGCGCCGCGTTCTGCTCGGCAATTTTTTTATCCGCCTCAACCTTGATGGCGTTGGCTTCCTCCTGTGCTTTCGCGGTTGCAATGGCAATGTCGCGCTGCGCGTTTGCCTTGGCGATCTGGGCATTTTTGCGGATTTGCTCCACATTGTCAATACCCATGTTTTCGATAGTACCGGCGCCGTCCTTGAAGTTCTGAATATTGAAATTCACAACCTCAATGCCGAGCTTCTCCATATCCGGCACAACATTTTCCGTGATTTTTTTTGCAACGCCCTGGCGATCCTGCACCATTTCTTTCAGTCCGACCGAACCGACGATCTCGCGCATATTGCCCTCCAGCACCTGCGTCACAAGGCTGATCAGCTCCTGCTGCTTCATGCCGAGCAGCGCCTCGGCGGCGCGCTTGAGCAGATCCGGGTTGGATGAAATTTTGATGTTGGCGACGCCGTCCACGCTGACATTGATAAATTCATTGGTCGGAACCGCCTCCGATGTTTTCACATCGACCTGCATTACCTTGAGAGAAAGCTTATCAACCCGCTCGAAAAACGGCACGCGCCAACCGGCACGGCCGATCAGAATCCGCTTTTTTCCCAGACCGGAAATAATGTAAGCGGTATCCGGCGGCGCTTTGAGATACCCGAGAATCAGCAAAACCACAAACAGTGCCGCCACTGCGATTGCAATGAGAATGGGGGTGGAAAATCCGTTCATTTCAGTTCCTCCGTTGTTGTATTGTGAAAAGGCCGGCATGAAAAAAGACTTTTACGGCATACGCCGCAAAAGTCTTGAAAACCTGTTTTTCGGGACAGGTTCTGCGCTCCGGGCGAACTGCCGTCTTGACGAAACGCAGAGCACAAAACGCTCCTCTACTCCCTTTCACTGAGAACAGTATACCATATTGTCTTTCTTTTGTCAAGCAGAATCATACGATCCTGCACCGAAATATTTTCTCCGATTCATAAAAAAGTTGGAAATAAGATGATAAAATTTTAACAATTACAGGCTATAATCGTACTGTTAAGGACTACCCGAAAGAAAGGACTGTGCACGATGGAAAAAACGATACAGCGTCGGCTTTTGCTGTTTTATCTTCTGCTTGCGAGTGCGGCAGGCGTTGTTTTGGCGGGTGGGCGCGCCTTTATGATGTACCAATGGTATGACCCAACCAAGCAAATGTATGAAAGAGGCACCTCCTTTCCCCTTTTGTTCCGCATTCTCTGCGGCGTAATCTGCGTGGTTTTGTGCACATCGTTTTTTATGTTCCGCAAAAAACGCATCAGTGTCGATTTCCGCTCCACAACACTATTCACCGTGTTTTCAAGTTCTTTGTGCAGCTTTATGATGCTGGCGTATCTCTTTGTTTCGGTTTATCAGCTTTACAGCACAAGCTTTGTCACCCTGTCCGTGCTGCGCAGCGGCTCCGGTGCGGCATCCAACGAAAAGCTGCGCGCGCTGTTCGTGATTTTGCAGCTGTGTTTGCTTGTGCCCGCGGCGCTGTATTTCTTCCGTGTTGCCGCCGTCAACCGGGGCAGCGGAAACGGCTTTTGCCTGCTCTCCATGGTGCCAATTGTCTGGGCGACCGTCCTTTTGATCGCAACCTATCTCGACATTTCCGTTTCGTTCAACAGCCCGGATAAGCTGCTCAGCCAGCTTGTTCTGATCTGCCTGATGCTGTATTTCGTTTATGAAACGCGCTATAACATGGGAGCGCCGCGGCCGCGGCTGTATTTCCCCTGCGCTTTTCTCTGCATCGTTTTGATTCTTGTTTACGCATTGCCGGATCTTTTGCTCGGCAGCATCGGCATCTGGCGCGTGCTCGGGGACAGCGCTTCCTCCGTCAGCAGCGAAAATACCGTCTTTTATATCATGCTGCTCTCATTTGCGGTTTATATTTTCTCCCGCTGCCTTTCCTTTTTGCGCACGGGCGAAAAAGCGATGTCTCTTGCCTGAAGCAAAAAAAGAAAATGCGATTTTGCCGCATGGCAGAATCGCATTTTTTGATTGTGCATTTATTGCGCTTCTTCCTCCAAAAGCGCGCGATACACCTGCGCCTTCGGCATGCCGCGGTCCTTTGCGACAAGCTTAAGTGCATCGTTTTTGCGCAGGGTGGGATCCTCTTCCATATAATGCTTTACATGCTCCGCTATGCGCATACCGCTCCAGAATGCCTCCGCCTGCGCCGCTTTCGTTTGCGCGCCGCCGACCACCAGCACATATTCTCCGCGCGGCGGCGTCTGCTCGCACAGCGCTAAGGCGGCGGAAAGCGTCAGGCGGAGCGTTTGTTCATTGAGCTTTGTCAGCTCGCGGCAAAGCGCGATCTCCCGCTCGCCAAACGCCTCATAAAGCTGCTCCAGCGTCTTTTGCAGCCGATGCGGCGCCTCGTAAAAAAGCATCGTCCTCTCTTCGCGGCGCAGCGCCTCAAGGCGCGCGGCGCGCTCTTTTTTGTCCTGCGGCAAAAAACCCTCAAAGGCAAAACGCGTGCTGTCCATGCCGGAGAGGGCAAGCGCCGTCGGCGCGGCGCAGCAGCCGGGCACACAGCGCACGGGAATACCTCTCTCCCGGCAAAGTGCCACAAGGTCCTGCCCGGGGTCACTGATGGCAGGCATGCCCGCGTCCGTCACCAAAGCGCAGGATTCTCCGCCCAGCAGCCGCTCGCAGATCAGCGGGCCGCGCTGATGCTTGTTGTGTTCAAAATAGCACAAAAGCGGTTTTTCTATGCCGTAAAAAGAGAGCAGCCGCCCCGTCACGCGGGTATCCTCCGCAGCGATAAAGCTGACCCCTGCCAAAACGCGCAGCGCCCGCGCGGTGATATCCATGGTGTTTCCGATGGGGGTCGCCGTGAGATACAGCGTTCCGCTTTCCACCCGATTTTTCTCGGGATGTGCCGAAAACAGTTCATCAAGGCTTTTCATATTCCTGCAAAAACGCTCCTTCCCGATAAATATAGGCAAGCTGCGGCGTATCGCGCAGCTGCCCGTCCTCGCCCCGCTGCTGCATGAGCAGCGGCTTTGTCACATACAGTGAGGGGGCGGCGTCCTTTTTCCCCTCCGCAAGGACAAGGCTCGGCCGATGCGCCTCGGTCGGATATACAAGCGTCAGGCGCTTGGGCTCAATACAATTTTGCCGCATGGCAAAAAGAAGATCCGTCAGCCTTGCCGGCAAAAAACAGACATAAAAATATCCGCCGCTGCGCAGCAGCCGCGCGGCACAGGCGCAAAAATCCGCAATGCCGCCCTCGATTTCCCTGCGCGCGATTTCGCTTTCCGTATGGCGGCGGGCAAAGCCGCTTTGCGCCGCAAGATACGGCGGATTGCAGAATACAACATCTGCCGCCTCTTCGCCCGGGCGCAGCTTTGCGCGGCGCACATCGCAAAGCAATGGTTCAATGCGCCCTTCAAAGCCGTTATCCGTTATATTTTCGCAAAGCAGAGAGAAAGAATGCGCCTGGAGTTCAAGCGCCGTGATTTTGGAAAACGCGCGGTTTTTTGCAGCCAGCAGAGAAACGGCGCCGCTGCCGCTGCCAAGATCATATGCGCGCCCCGAAGCGTTGCGTCGCAGATATGCCGCCAAAAGATAAGCGTCGGTACCGAAGAGCAAGCCGTTTTGGCTTTGGCGCATCCGAAGCGCGTCGTTGATCGGGGTAATCGATTCAGCCTCCATCTCTCCCCCTCCTTTCGCACGGTGTCATTCTGATGATAAAAAAAGGATCGTTTGCAAACGGATAGCCATTCGAAACGACCCTCTTTCATTGTTGCGTCTGCATTACTCAGCCTTGGGAGCCTCAACAGGGCAAACGCCTGCGCAGGTACCGCAATCGATGCATTCATCTGCATTGATTTCGTACTTGCCGCCGTTTTCGGAAATTGCATTGACGGGACATTCGCTTGCGCAAGCGCCGCAGCCAAGGCATTCTTCACCGATCTTGTATGCCATGATAACTACCTCCACTTTATAGGATACCGTTATTGTATCACACATTTTCACTTTGTCAAGACCCCGCGCGGAGCTTTTACAGAAATGTAAAAAAGTGTGGACTTTCCGCGAAATTCGTAGTATGATAAATACGGAAAATAAAAAAGGAGGCGCGCCCTTTGGAAAAAATCGAAACGGTTTTGATCATCCCCTCCCTCAATCCGGATAAGACGCTGCTGCAGGTGGTCGATTCCGCGCTTGCGGCGGGCTTTGTGCATGCGGTCGTCGTCAACGACGGATCAGACAATGCCCACACTCCGATTTTTGCGCAGATTGCCGCGCTGCGCGGCTGCTCGGTGCTGCATCACGAAGAAAATAAAGGCAAGGGCGCTGCGCTGAAGACGGCGTTTGCCTATTGCCTCGCACATTTTGAAAAGGCGCCCGGCGTCGTCACGGCGGACGGGGACGGGCAGCATAAAACCGCCGATATCTGCACCTGCGCGCGCCGCATGGAGCAGCAGCATAAAATCATTTTCGGCGTGCGCGATTTCTCTTTGCCCGATGTTCCGCCGAAAAGCCGCTTCGGCAACCGGCTCACAAGCTTCGTCTTCCGCACGGGCTGCGGCCTGCGCCTGAGCGATACGCAAACGGGGCTGCGCGCCATCCCAACGGAATATTTGGACCGCTTCTGCCGCACCCGCGGCGAGCGCTTCGAATATGAAACGCAAATGCTGCTGGACCTTTGCCGCGACGGCATCCCCTATGAAGAGCAAACCATCGAAACGGTGTATGAAGGCGGCAACAGCGGCACGCATTTCCGCCCGCTGCGCGATTCCGTCTCCATTTATTTTCAGATTCTGAAATTTTTCAGCGCCTCGCTGCTCAGCACCGGCGCGGAATGGCTTTGCAATTTTTTGCTGCTGCATCTTTTGCTGCACACTGCCGTTCCCGCGCATCTGCACATTTGGCTTGCCGGCGGCATCAGTCGCGCCTGCTCCTCCGCGCTCAATCTCACTCTGAATAAAAAGCTTGTCTTTTCCTGCCGAAGCGGCTGGGGCACGACCGTTTTGCGCTATTATGCGCTTTGCATCCCGCAAACCGCGCTGACCCTGCTCTGCACAAAGGGCATCTCGCAGCTTTTGAAAACAACGAGCCCCGCGCTCAATACCCTGGCACTTGCGCTTGTCAGCACCGTGTTCTTTTTCCTGAGCTATTCCATTCAGAAAAACTGGGTGTTCAAAAAGGAAAAAAGCGCCCCGCGCGCATAAAAGTCAACACACCGAGAGCCTGCGGAATAAAAACCGTATAGTTTTCACAAGCAATCCTTTCAAAAAGCACCCGGGACGATTCAATACCGATCACAAAATACTTCTCCGACAACGGCACCGTGAAAAGATTCCGAAAATTTTCAGGCGGTAGTTATGACAAAGATCGAATTTCTGAAACTTCTGAAAAAACATAATATAAATGAAAACCTTGTGGTATTTGATGATACGGCGAAAGATGGATACTGTGTCAGGACGAATTATTATCGTTGGGAGGTTTTTTGCCGGGAAAGAGGGAAGGCGTATAATTGTATCGGTTTTCCGTCCGAGAGCAATGCCTTGCAGTATTTGTATGATGAGCTTTACCGCCTGTATGTAAAATGAAAGCTTTCATCGCGGCAGGCGCCGCCTCCCTCGGGACTTTGGTTCCAAAGCCATGGAATTCAATTTATTTCGGAGAATAGAAATGAGAATTACCGTATCAAATTGCGAAGTCATAAATTCAAAAGACATCTATATTCACGACTGCATTTTGGAAGACTTTCGCTTTTTCCGCAATGAAAAGATTTTGCATCTTGAATTTTCCGAGGATAAGCAAGAGCAACCGGCTGCAAACAGAAAATTTTCTGTTGATTTTTTAACGGTTATCGGTTTCGAAATGACCTCGGGCGATTTTTGGGGAAGCTCTCCATATGTTTTGGATTTCGAATATATCGATCGAAAATCGATGACATTGATTCCAAAGCTGTTTGATAAGAAACATCAAAACAACTATCAATTTTGCCCCTTGACGGATCAAGCTGATTATTTTGAAACCGTAATCACATTTACCTCCGGTGATCAATTATGCATAGCATGCAAAGAAATCGTTTTGTAATATATATATAGTCTCAATAC
>URPL01000021.1 GCA_900549725.1 uncultured Eubacteriales bacterium
TTTGAGTATTGTAAGCTTTGATAAAGTCGGCGTGGAATTCGGCGCATATACGCTGTTTCACGATATCAGCTTTGTGCTTGAAGCAAAGGACCGCCTCGGAATCGTCGGCGTCAACGGCGCCGGAAAATCCACCCTGTTTCGTCTTCTTTCCGGCGATTTGACACCGAGCAGCGGTGCAATTTATCTTTCGAAAAATGTCTCTATCGGGATTTTAACGCAGAATGCCTCCTTTGAGGCAAGCGGCAGCGTATTTGACGAAATGCTTCTCGCTTTTTCTTCCGCGCTTGCGCTGGAGCGGCAGATCAACGATTTGCACGATAGGTTAGAGCGCCGGGATCTGCTCACACCCGAGGAGCATGAAGCGCTTGCGGCGGAATATGCCATAAAATGCGACCGCTTTGCGCAAATCGGCGGGTACGCTTTTCGCTCCCGCACCCGCTCAATGCTGCTTGCCGCCGGCTTTCCGGAGGACATGTTCTCCCTGCCGATTACCGCTCTCAGCGGCGGACAGAAAACGCGGCTTTGCCTTGTGCGCCTTTTATTGCAGCAGCCGCAGCTTTTGATGCTGGATGAGCCGACAAACCATCTTGATTTCGAAACGCTGCAATGGCTTGAAACGGAGCTGCGCGCCTACACCGGCACCGTGATGGTTGTTTCGCATGACCGTTATTTTTTGGATCGCGTCGTCAATCGGATCCTTGAAATCGAAAACCATACGGGCACACTCTATCGCGGCAATTATACCGACTATATCGAAAAAAAGAAAAAAGACCGCGAAATTGCGGAAAAGCACTATAAAAACCAGCAAAAGGAAATTGCAAGAATTGAGGCATATATCGCGCAGCAGCGCCGCTGGAACCGCGAGAGAAATATCATTGCCGCGGAAAGCCGCCAAAAAATGCTGGACCGCATGGTGAAGCTGGAACGCCCCGCCGACGATCCGGCCTCGGTTAAAATCGATTTTACGGTCGACTCGGATACGGGCAATGATGTTCTCACCATGGAACAGCTGAAAAAAGGCTATCCGGGAAAACCGCTGTTTTGCGATGTGAGCGCCGTGGTCAAACGGCATGACCGCGTTTTTATTCTCGGGCCCAACGGCTGCGGGAAATCGACTCTGCTCAAAATTCTTGCCGGAAAGCTGCATCAGGACAGCGGCGAATACTTCTTCGGTTATCGTACAAAAATCGGCTATTATGACCAGGAGCAGCAACAGTTGTGCAACGAAAACACCGTCCTTGACGAGCTGTGGGATTGCTATGAAGAAAAAAACGAAAAAGAGATTCGCGCGCTGCTTGCGCGGTTTCTCTTTTTCGCGGATGATATGGAGAAAAAGGTCGCATCTCTCAGCGGCGGGGAACGGGCAAGGCTCACGCTTTGCAAAATGATTCTTTCGCATGCCAATGTCCTCATTTTGGACGAACCGACCAACCACCTTGATATTCCCTCGCGCGAGGCTTTGGAGCAGGCGCTGCTTTCCTTTCCTGGCACGCTCCTTGCCGTATCGCATGACCGTTATTTTATCGCAAAGCTTGCAACCCGCATTTTCGATCTCGGGGGCGCCGCCTTTGCCGACTATCCCATGGGATACGAAGCATATCTTGCAAAGAGGACGCAGAGCCGGGGAGATGCCGCGGCAAAAACGGAACAAAAAAGCGAAGGCAAAGAGGCGTATGAGCGGCAAAAGGAAACCGTTGCAAAGCGCCGCAAGGGAGAAAATGCCCGTCGCAGAGTAGATGAGGCATGCGCAAAAATCGAAAAACGGATTGCCGAGATTGATAAAGAGGCAAATGAAAACGCAGCGTTTGATTATATGCGCCTTTGCACGCTGAATGCGGAAAAGGAAGCATTGGAGGAACAGCTTTTACAGCTGTACGAAGAATCGGAAGACCTTGCCGCGCAAGGGTTCTGAACTTATTTTTCAAAGCCGTGTACAAAGCCGTCAAGCGCGGCGGAGCAGATATCCCCGCCAATGATCTTATCCTTGTATTGCAAAAGATTCAGATAAACGGGCCCCTCGTATCCGCCGTAGTTTGTGACCTCATAGGTGTATCGCATCACGGTTTTTCCGCGATAGCGTTCCAAATTCAGCCCCTGTGCCTGCTGGATGGCATTGTAGCTTTCATATACCTTGTCAAATTCCTGCGGAACCGTTACCTCCGTCTCTTCTTTCGGGCTCTGCCCTACCTCCCAGCCGAATTGCTTGGCAAAAGCGATGCGGTCTTCATTGGTTTTGATATTATCGTAGGATACCTTTCCCTCGTTCAGCGGCGCCATTGTTTGCTCATAGCTCGGAACAAGCACCAAAAGCGCAACCAGTGCAAGAATACCGATTGTCAAAACCGCGACAAATCTGATCGTTGCGGCCCTGAAGGAATATACAAACATCTTCTTTCCCCCCATGCAAAACTGTATGCGCTTTACTATATGCATAAAATCCCGCCGAAATGAGGCAAAACCGAAAACTTGCACCCCTTTTCATTGACTTCTCTCAAAAGGTATGCTAAAATAATTCGGATCGGAGGATGATTTTGATGATTCTGCAAACAGACGGAGTGATCAGCGAACAACAGGTTGCACAGGCGCTTGAAAAAACGCTTTCTGAGCAGAAAAAGCCACTCAAAAAAGTGCTTCTTTTGCCGCCTGATTTTACAAGAATGTATTCCGGCGCGGGTATGATTACCCGCATTTTATACGAAATGCTTTCTGTGGGTGCCGAGGTGGATATCATGCCGGCGCTCGGTACGCATGTCGCCATGACACGGCAGGAGGCGCATTCCTTTTTCGGGGACAGCGTCCCTTACGAAAAGCTCATCGTGCATAACTGGCGCACGGATGTCGAAAAAATCGGAGAAGTGCCCGCCGACTTTGTCGCTTCGGTTTCGGAGGGCTTGGTTGATACCGCAATTGATGTTGAGGTCAACCGCCGCCTTTTGGACCCGACGTATGATCTGATCGTTTCCATCGGGCAGGTCGTGCCGCATGAGGTTGTAGGCATGGCGAATTATTCCAAAAACATCTTTGTCGGCTGCGGCGGCGCTTCCATGATCAATGCAAGCCACATGCTCGGCGCATTTTACGGGCTGGAACGCATCATGGGCAAGGATTTCTCCCCCGTGCGGCGCGTTTTTGATTATGCGCAGGAGCATTTTCTCAAAGATCTGCCCCTGCTTTATGTTCTGACCTGTACCACAAATACGGGCGATGTAACCAATTTGCACGGGCTGTATCTCGGCAATTCCCGCACGCTGTTTGAAGCCGCCGTTGCACAGAGCCAGGCGCGCAATATGACGCATCTTGAAAACCCGATTGAAAAATGCGTTGTTTATCTGGACCCGCGCGAATTTAAGAGCACATGGCTCGGAAACAAAGCAATCTACCGCACGCGTATGGCAATTAAGGACGGCGGGCAGCTCATCATCCTTGCCCCCGGAGTTGAACGCTTTGGGGAGGACGGCGAGGTAGATCGCCTGATCCGCCGCTATGGATATGTGGGCAGGGAGAAAATTCTTTCCCTGGTGAAAACGGAGCCGGAGCTTGCGCAAAATCTCTCGGTCGCCGCGCATCTCATCCATGGCTCGTCCGACAGCCGCTTCTCTGTCACGTATTGCACAAAGCTGCTCAGCGAAGACGAAGTGCGCGGCGTCGGCTTTTCCTATCTGCCCTACGAGGAGGCGGCTGCGCTGTATCCTCCGCAAACGCTGCGGGACGGAATACAAACCGTGCACGGTGAGACAATTTATTATATCGGCAACCCGGCGCTCGGGCTTTGGGATGCTGCACATACAAATTAAAAAGACAGGAGCACAAAAAAATGAAAAAATCGGATCTTGGGCTGATCGGGCTTGCCGTTATGGGCGAAAACCTCGTTATGAATATGGAATCCAAAGGCTTTACCGTTTCCGTATTCAACCGCACAACAGAAAAGGTAGAGCGCTTTGTAAACGGGCGCGCCAAGGGCAAAAACATCGTCGGCTGCTATTCTTTGCAGCAGCTCGTGGATTCCCTGGAAAAGCCGCGCAAGGTCATGATGATGATCAAGGCCGGCAAGCCGGTGGACGATATGATTGAGCAGCTGCTCCCGCTTTTGGACGACGGCGACATTATCATCGACGGCGGAAACTCGCATTTTCCGGATACCATGCGGCGCTGCGCTTATGTTGAAAGCAAAGGCAAGCTGTATATCGGAACAGGCGTTTCCGGCGGTGAAG
This sequence comes from uncultured Eubacteriales bacterium, assembly GCA_900549725.1. Taxonomy (GTDB): domain Bacteria; phylum Bacillota; class Clostridia; order Oscillospirales; family CAG-272; genus UMGS1225. The sequence continues at coordinate 4,212 of URPL01000021.1, forward strand.
AGGGCGCACTGAATGGCCCCTCCATGATGCCGGGCGGTTCCCCTGCCGCATGGGCGGCGGTGAAGCCTATTTTTCAAAGTATTTGCGCCAAAGTGGAGGACGGCACCCCATGCTGCGACTGGGTCGGTGAAAACGGCGCGGGACATTTTGTGAAAATGGTGCACAACGGCATCGAATACGGTGATATGGAGCTGATCTGCGAGACCTATTCCCTGCTGAAAAATATTCTCGGTCTTACGGCGGACGAAATGCATGATGTTTTTGCCGAATGGAACCGCGGCGAGCTTGACAGCTATCTCATTGAGATTACGCGCGACATTTTGGCATATAAGGATACGGACGGCTCTGCGCTTGTTGAAAAAATTTTGGATACCGCAGGACAAAAGGGCACCGGAAAATGGACGGCAATTTCCGCACTGGACGAAGGTGTTCCGCTGACGCTGATTGCAGAGGCTGTGTTTGCCCGCTGCCTGTCCGCACAGAAAGAGGAGCGCGTTAAGGCATCCGAAATTTTGAGCGGACCCACGCCCCTGTTTGAGGGCGATCGCGCAGCATTCATCAACGATCTCAAAGACGCACTGCTTGCCGCAAAAATCGTTTCCTATGCCCAAGGGTATGCCCTGATGCGCGCTGCTGCCCGCAGCTACGGCTGGAACCTCAACTGGGGCGGCATTGCTCTGATGTGGCGCGGCGGCTGCATCATCCGCTCCGTATTCCTCGGAAAAATCAAAGAGGCATACGATGCCGATCCGGCACTGGAAAACCTGATGCTTGCCCCCTATTTCCGTGAGAAGCTGGAGAAAGGGCAAAAAGGCTGGAGAAGAATTTGCGCCTCTGCGATCACAAACGGCATCCCCGCACCGGCGCTCTGCGCGGCGCTTTCCTACTACGACGGCTATCGCAGCGCCCGCCTGCCCGCAAATCTTTTGCAGGCGCAGCGCGATTATTTCGGCGCACATACCTATGAAAGGGTCGATCGCCCGCGCGGAGAATTCTTCCACACGGACTGGACCGGGCACGGCGGCAATACCTCCTCCTCCGCCTATAATGCGTAAACGCGAAAGGAAACAAACAATGAAGCTGAAAGAAAATGCAAAATATGCCCTGGTCGTTCCGACCAGCATGGGGGTTCGCATCAGCCCCGCAAACGGTCAACCCGTTGCCTCCAGCGACACATTTTTTATGCAGGCAACCAGTGCGGAAACCAATGTGGCGAGCATTGCCTCCTATCTCGGCCTGCCCGTACACGTGTTGACGGCATTTGTCAAGGACAGCCCGATTTCCGCTTTTATTAAATCCAATCTCCGCGCCCGCGGAATGAGCTTTGAAGGCAAAGAAGTGCCGCAGGGCGGCCCTTGGGGCTATCGCCACCAATTCAATATTGCCGATTCCGGCAGCGGCGTGCGCGGGCCCCGCGTTTGTAATGACCGTGCCGGCGAGGTCGGCCGCACCATGACCGCCGACGATTTTGATCTTGAGCAGCTCTTTGTCAAAGACGGCGTAAAGGTGCTGCACCTGAGCGGGTTGATCGCGGCGCTTTCCGAAAAGACAAGCGCGCTCTGCCTCGCGCTTGCGCGCAAGGCAAAGGAAAACGGCACCCTTGTCAGCTTTGATTTAAACTATCGCGCTTCATTCTGGGTAAATCGCGAGAAAGAGCTGCGTGCGGCATTTACGGAAATTGCTTCACTTTCCGATATTCTTGTCGGAAATGAAGAAGATTTTCAGCTGGCACTCGGCATTGATGGACCGGAGGCGGGCGGCAAGGACCTCTTAGCAAAAACCGATGCATTTCGCGGCATGATTGACCGTGTGCGCACGGTTTTCCCGAATGCCTCTGTCTTTGCAACAACGCTGCGCGAGGTGGAGAGCGCCAATTCTCACCTTTGGGGCGCCGTAATGCTTTACGGCGACGAATTCTATACAGCGCCCGCGCGCAGAATTGAGGTGCTTGATCGGATCGGCGGCGGAGACGGCTTTGTCGGCGGTCTTTTGTACGGGATTCTCCGTGGATGGGATCCGCAGCGCTGCCTTGCATTTGCTTGGAGCAGCGGCGCACTTGCGACGACTTTCCTTACCGATTATGCACAGCCGGCGGATGAAGAGCAGATTTTCTCCATCTGGAACGGCAATGCCCGCGTCAAGCGCTGAAAAAATAAAGAAATGCGCTTCCCTGCTTTGTGCGGGGAAGCGCATTTTGCTTTAAAGAAGAAAAAATCAGTTTGCAAAGGTAACGGTTCTGCTTTTACGATCCATATCGGCATGATAAACAAGCATGGAGGTAACTGCGCGATCCTCCTGCGGCAGGCTGTCACAGCAAAAGCGCAGCGTGAGCCGGCTGAACTGCGAAAAATCAAGATTTTCAAAAGAGAGCCGCAAAAAGGTATAGCGGCCGCGCTGCCGCTGCAGCAAAACAGTCCCCTGCGAGACAAGGTTGCCCCTCTCGTCGATCAGCTCAAAAGTAAACGGCATGCCATGAAGCTGCGGGAAGGCTTTATTATATTTTTGCTCAAGCGCCTGCGGAATTTTATACAACGTGCTGCGATTAAACCAAACAGTCATCTGCGCCTGAGAGCACTGCTTCACATAATCGATATAATCACAATGAAAATAACCGAATTCCGTAATATAGGAGCGCAGCATCTGCCGCTCCGCGGTCACAGAGCCGTCCGCTGCCGCAGCGGTACCGATTTCTGCGGTCTCAACCAGTTTTTTATATTCACGGGGAGGGTTGGATTGCCCCATACGAAGCAAAATTCCGACAAAGAGCAGCGCGCTGAGCACGCCAAGCGTTCCGAAAATCAATTTTTTCATAGTAAAATTTCCTACCTCTTTGCTTTTGCTTCACGATACTGGCAACTGGTCAGGCGAATCAGTTCTTTCAGATTATCAGGCTGCTGCGGCGTATCAACGGCTGCACGATTGCGGTGCAGCTCACCGCATTTTTCGCAGCGATAAATGATAATATAGCCTTTTTTCGTATCCGGAACGGCACTGACGGGGCGCAGAATGCCGCCGCAGGGGTTTGCCCGATCCCCGGGGTTGATATCCACATGCAATGAGCACAGGCAAAACGGGCAGTGATCCCGCGAGGAGGACAGCATGGGCAGCACTTCCCTGCCGCATACGGTACAGCGGAAGCCCTGATCATTTTTTAAAAAGCGTTTTGTTTGCATAACGCGCTATTCAGTTCCCTTCGGCTTTATTGCGTTTTCCCTTTAATTTTTCATCAATTCCGTTGAAAGAAACGCCTTTGGTGAAAAAATAATTGACCAGCACCTGAATCACATCGGTGATAAACTTCATAACATAGGTATTGAGCGAAAGCACCGTGACGAGCAGATACATTGCAAGCAGCGCGCCAAGCTCTGTTACCGCACGGATTAGTATAAAAGAGAAAAAGCGCGCCAGATGAATACCGTCGCAGCGGATGCGGAAAACAAAGCGCTTTGTAACATAGTAAGAAAATAAAACGCTGACGATCCAGGAAAGTACATGCGCAAGCAAATAGACATGCTCGGCAATAAAGCGGTTGGAAACGCGGGAAAGCGGCGCATTCACACCCCAAAATACCCCATAGTTTACCGCCACCGTCAAAAGGCCGAAGAGTGCATATGTAATTAAAATATGGTGTTTCTCAAGCAAGTGTTTCAGTCGATTCTTCATTGCCATCCTCATGATGTTTGGATTTTGTGTAGCGCTTCCTCGTAAAACGGCATGCCGCCGAGCAAATTGATTGCTTCCAGAAGCGCGTTTGCACTGAGGTTATCCGGCAGAGCGCATTGCTTTGAAAGCGCTCTGCGCCGCTCGGCACTGTCGGCAGAGCCGGAAAAGCCGTCGGCATAAAAACGGGCTTTTGTAACTGCCGTTTCGGTATGCGGCACGGATTTTGCGTCGCCCGCAAACGGTAAAAACAATTGTTCCAGCGTTTTTTCGTCTATTCCCTCCACACCGAGCACCCCCTCTTTGGAAGGGGCCGCTTTGCGCTTCTCTTTTCCCGCGAGGCGGGGAATATATAAATGTGTCACGCAATCGACAGGCAGAATGCCGCGCAGAAAATTGCGGATTACGAGCCCTGCGCCGTCCGGATCGGTCAAAACAATCACGCCCCGGTCGGCACAAAGCCGCCGAATCAGCTGTTTTTTTTCTTCTTTTTTGAATATGCCGAAGCCGTCTGTTGTGAGTATCACCGCATCGATCACACGGCCGAGCCGTTCCTTGTCGTATTTTCCCTCAACAATCACAGGGCGATCGATTCTCAGCATCCGTAACTCCTCGCTATCCAAAACGATATGTTTATTATACACATCTTGCAAGCTTTTGTCAATTGATTCGGAACTGTAAAAAGGAGCCCCGCTAAAAAGCGGAGCCCCTTTCTCATTCCGGTCTCAACCCCAAATATCCTCTTCGGGGCGGCGGATATCGGTCAGAAGATAATGCTCCCATAAAAGCCATCTGCCGTCTTTTTTGCGTCGCAGGCGGATAGGCCGCGGCGTATCCGCGCCGCCGCTGCGGATATAGAGCCTTGCATACCCCGGCTCCGCATCCGCAACCTGCCCGCGGAAAACCGTCAACAGAAACGGATGGTTCGGCGTATAGCGGTTTTCCGGTACGGCGCCCGCAAAATAAGAAAAAGGCAAATAGGTTTTTCCGCCGCGAAAGCGATCGCGCAGAAAAGAAAGCTCCATGCCGTTAAGCGGGCGCGGGCCGCGCAGCCAATTCAGCATTTCAATGCCCGTCGGCGCGTCGGTGGTATAAACGCACAGCGCAAGCACGGTTAAGGCTGCCGCGTCAAACGAAGTGCGCAGGGCAGCCTGCGGCAGCGCGGTAAGTGCCGAGAGGCTGTCGGGTAATGCGTCAAAAGAAAAGGTCATTTCGCCGACATCCGCCGCGTCGGCGGATGCTGCATCAAGGGATGAGAGAATGCCGTTGTCAGTCATTGCCGTTTCCCCTTTATTGAATTTTCGTATTACTGATTTGCTCAGAAGCTGCCGCCACCGCCGCCGTGCGTTGTGCCGGAGGATGAGGTGTGCGTGCTGCTGCCGCCGTCGGAGCTTTCCGTTTCCTTCGGCTTTGCAATTCGGTTTACCGTGCGATATAAGAACAGATCCCGGCTCTGCGTGACAACAAGGCTGTCCTTGCGAACATAATCGTCCGCAGCGCTCTTGCGCTGTACGGTTTTCAGCTTGGCTTTCATCGAGCCGACCACCATCAAAGCAATCAAAAAGCCCGCAAGCAAAGAGAGCGGAAGCCAAATGAACGAAAAAGGGGCACGGGGGAGGTTTTCCGTATCATACGGGGTACCGTTTCTCGCTTCGGTGACATAATTCTCCGAAAGCGAAATAAATTTCCGAAATGCCTCGGCATAGTCTCCGTCGGAAAGATACGGCTTGATTTGTTCGCCGGCATATTCAATGCCTGCGTCCGTGAAAGCGGTAATGCCGTAACCCGTGGTGGAGATATACCAGCCGCGGTTTTCGGTCATATGAATCAAAAGAAGCACACCGTCGTGCTTATCACCGACGCCATAGCCGTTCTCATCATAAAAATCATCGGCGAATTCCGTCGGTGTTTTTCCGTCAAGATCGGTTACGGTAACAATCACCGTGGTAAATTGCATATTTTCCTGTGCAGCGTGAAGCGCATCGGAAATTTCCTTTGCCTCGTCTGTGCTTAAAAGGGAGGCTTCATCCACCAAAAGCGGGGCTGGCATGGCGCAAACAATATCGCCCGCGGTATCAAGTGCAAACCCGTCGGAATCGCTGACCCCTTCCCCGTTTTCAAGGGGATCGGGCGTGTCGGCAAAAGCGGGCACTGTGCAAAAGAGAAGCAGCACCAAAGAGAAAGCCAATGCAAAAATTCGTTTTTTCATGGTGTCGCCTCCTTACAGAATCCCGCCGAGATACAAAAGCCAGCACAGCCCGTAGCACACAGCGCCGATCGCCGCGGTGAGCCCGAGCGTCCAAAGCCTTGCCGCCTTTTTATCCACGGGCAGATTGCCGACAAATTTACCGGTCTGCCCGTTCATGGCAAAAGTATATTGCTTGCCGTTCCAGGTAGTGTTGAGCAGCCAGACCGGAAAAAGCGCATACTTTGTTTTTCCGTTTTGCAGCACAACGGAGCTGCTCTCCGGCGTTACCGTGGAATAGCCCTCTACTGTTGCGGCAAACGCCTGCTCGGTTGACTTTTTAATGCGTTCGTTGGCGCGCTCAATGCTTTGCTCGGCGTCCACATCGTATTTGTCCGCAACATAGCCGGCAAGATATGCCGTTGCAAAATCAACCGCTTCGGAAAAATCATACGGCTCGATCGATTCCATCAGATCGTCCGCCATTTTCTGTGAGCCGTCGACCGGGACATGCTCAAACGCGAGGCTGCCGGCGCGGTGCACCATAAAATAGTCGGTTTCCGTATAGTCGTAGTCCTTGTCGCTCCAGCAGCGCACGGTCGTTGCACGATAACGAATTTTTGCATCCGCTTCAGAATCAAACAGCCAAAACGGAACATACACGCCCTTGATCTCGTCGATATGATTTTCGTCCTTGAAAATTTTCGGAAGAAGGCGCTTCTTAGCGATATAATTCTGCAGCCCCTGCTTTGCCGCCTTTTTGTCAAGCCGAAACGGAATCACATAATCCGGGCGCAGCGTGCCGCTGAACTGCTCTGCCATAACGACGGGATTGCCGCAAAACGGGCAGGCGGTTGCCGCAAGAGTGTCATCCCCGACAATTTCGCCCCCGCAGGATTTGCAAATATAGGAATGCAGCTGTGATTTTTCTTCCTCGCTCCACTGCGTGCCGGCATCCGTCTGCCAACGCATTTCATCGGGCGTTTCCTCTTTGAGCGCCTCGTCATATCCCTGCAGCGCTTCCATTTCAAATTCCGTATCGCAAAACGGACATTTCATCTTCTGCAGTGCCGGGTCGAATGCAATCGCGCCGCCGCAGCAGGGGCATTTATATTCCAAAAGCTCCGCCATAAACTACCTCCGAAAAGTTTAGTTGAGATCAAGAAAGGGGTGCAGCCAAAAAAGCCGCGTTTGCCCCCGAAAAAATATTACACGCGGTCGTTTTCGTCGAAAGGATCACCGCACTGCGGGCAGAACTTCGGCGCATCGGACGGATCCTGCGGAGTCCAGCCGCACTTATTGCAGCGGTATCTTGCAGGCGCTTCCGGCTTTTTCGCGCCGCAGTTCTGACAGAAATTTCCGCTGTTCTCCGTGCCGCAGCTGCATTTCCAAACGCCCTGCTGCGGTTTCTTCGTGCCGCACTGCGGGCAGAAATTGCCGCTTACCACAGCTCCGCAGCTGCATTTCCAGCCATCCTGCGGCTGTGCGGAAGCCGGCTGCTGTTGTTGCGGCTGCTGCCCCATGGCATATAGATTCCGTGCATTCATGCCGCCGCCGGCATTCATCGCCATGCCCATGCCCATAAAGCCGGTCATTGCACCGTTTTCGTTTGCGGCAGCCGCCTTCATTGCATCTGCCTGTGCGCCGACCAGCGTTGCGGCAGCCATCGTCGGGTCACGCATGATTGCAGTGCGCTGTGCCTGCTTGATCATCTCTGCGTCTTCCTCCGGCAGAGTGACAGAGCCGAGCGCCACGCTGACGACCTGCAGCCCGCGCAGCTCGCCCCATTTTGCGCTGAGGGCTTCATTCATTGCCTGTTCCAGCTCTGTATTGTGTGTCACAATCTGATTGGGGCGCAGCTCCATCTCGGAGAGACGGCCGAATGCAGGCTGCAGCGCACTGATAAATTCCGTTTTCAGCTGGGAATCCAGCGTGTCGCGCGTGTATTCTTTTTCCACATTGCCGCACACATTGGTATAGAACAGGATCGGGTCCGCAATTTTATAGGAATATACACCAGAGCAGCGCACGGAAACATCCACATCAAGACCGATCTTTGAATCCACCACGCGGAACGGAATGGGGTTGGGCGTGCCGAATTTGTTATCAATGAGCTCCTTGGTGTTGAAATAGTATACGCGCTGATCCTTGGCGGTATCACCGCCGTAGGTAAAGCGGCGGCCGAGCGTTTTAAAGCTTTCTAAAATCGAAGAGCCGAGATTGCCTGCAAAAATACTCGGTTCGGAGGAAGAGTCATAGGTAAATTCACCCGGCTCCGCACACACCTCAACCACCTTGCCCTGCTCAACGATGATCATGCATTGACCGTCCGCTACGGCAATCCCGGAACCGTTTGAGATAATGTTATCGCTGCCCTTTGTGTTGGAGGAGCGATTGCCGACCCGTTTTTGCCCTTTGACCACAAGCATATCGTGATCCAGCGCTTCACAATAGAAAAATTCCTTCCATTGATCCGCAAGGGTTGAGCCGAGTGCGCCGATACCGGCTTTGATAAGTCCCATAGTTTATCTCCTTTCAAACGGGAAAATCCAAACTGACGCAACATGTCGGTAAAGAAAAAATCAAATTTACCTTGCGTACAGCATTGTCATTATTATACAATGAAATCCGCCGTAAAGCAAGTGTTTTTGCGAAAAAATGAGAAAACGCCCGAAAAAATACGGGCGTCTTTGTCCAATTTTACGGAATTTTACATCAGCCTGCAGCGGTGCAGCAGCGCATAAATTTTATCGCCCTTGGGCAGAAGCATTACATCGTCCTTCTTAACGGCGCGCAGCAGCAGCAAAAGCGCAAGATACACAACCATTGCGCAGAGAATGGCGAGCAGGCAGCCGAGCTTTCCGCCAAGGAAACCCGAAATAAGCTTATAAGCACCGAGCGCACTCCCCGCGCAAGCGACAGACGCAAGCAGCGGACGAATGAAAACATCGGCAAAATTCGGTATGTTTTTCGTGTAGCGCATCATGAAATACAAATTGAACGAGGCGATCGTAAAGTAACACAGCACCGTGGAAATCGGCGTGCCGTAGATGCCGACGGAGGAGCTGCCGACGAGAATATAGCTGGATATAAGCTTGACAACGCCGCCTGCAAGCATAGACAGAATCGGTTTCTTTTCGAATTTATATGCCTGCAGTACTGCCGTGGAAATAGCAATGATGCCGATAAAAGTAACGGCAAACGCCAAAATCGAGAGCAGCGGCGCACCTGTGGCAACCTTTTCGCTGTCAAAAAGCAGGGAGAGGATCGGTGCCGAGAGCACGGAAAGCCCGAACGCGCACGGCAGCGCAATCACAAGCGCAATTTTCAGTGCCGATGTCACGATCTTATGCGCATGCTCTTTTCCGTTTGATGCGAGCTGACCGGAGAGCAGCGGCACAATGGAATAAGAAATCGGATAAATCAGCGCAGGGGGCATATTGAACATCGGTACCGCTAATGAGGTATAGTTGCCGTACAGGGAAACAGCTTCTTTATTGATCAAACCGATTGACATCAGGCGGCGGATCACGATCGCAGAGTCGATCATATCGGTCAGGCTCAGAACGGAGGAGCTCAGCGTTACGGGAATTGCCGTAAGGATCAGGGTTTTCGCGATGGCACGCTTGCCCTTTTGGACGGTGCATTCCGGAACGGAATCGTTGAAGATCGGTCTATAGCAAATGCGCGAAATGATTAAAAACACCATACCGAACAACACGCCCACCACAAGCCCGGTGATTGCATAGGCAGCGACAATATGAATCGGATATCCCTCTCCGCCGTTTGCAATTTCCAGAGCATAATAAGCAAAGAGAATGCCGAGCGTCAGCTTGCCGACAGCCTCGATGATCTGCGATACAGCGGTCGGGAACATATTCTGAAATCCTTGAAAATACCCGCGGATTGCGCTGGAAATACAAATGAGGAACAGCGTCGGGGCAATCGCCATGATGCAAAATCGTGCATTCGGAGTATTTTCAAGCTTTGCAAACAGCCCCGAGCCGAAAAACATGGCGCAGGTTCCAAACAGGCCGACAATGACAAAAATGAGAAGCGTGACATTATAAATACGCTTTGCCTCGCGCCGATTGTTGCGCACACGCGCCTCGGAGATCATGATCGAAACGGCGACGGGCAGCCCGGCAGTTGAAATCATGGAATAGGCGAGGTTAAAATACCCCATGCCCTCCTCGCCGATCATATTGGTCAGCGGGACCTTGAGCAAAAGCCCGAACAGCTTGATCATGATATTGGAAACCGTCAGAATCAAAACGCCCGAGAAAAACAATTTTTTATTTTTTTTTGAAAACTCTGAGCCTGCGGAGGCGCTTTGTTCATTTGTTTGCGCCGCCTTCTCCGCCTTATATTCTTTCGTCTCGTTCATGAATTGTTTTTCCCCCGCCTTATCTTGTAAAATAGGTGGCGACGATTTCCGAAAATTCCGCTTTCAGCCGCTCAATATCAATCGTTGGATATGTGCCGTTTTCATAAAGAATTTTGCCGTCCGCCACGGTCATACACACCGCACGCGAATCCGCGGCATATACCACCGCCGTTGCGGCATCGTAAATCGGCTGCATGCCGATGTCGGACAGATCCAGCATGCAAAAATCCGCACGCATTCCCTCACGCAGCGCACCGCAATCCTCGCGCCCCTGGGCAAGCGCGCCGGCGCGGGTCGCCATATGCAGAAAGTCCGCCGCATGCATGGTATCGCAAACGCCGTCTCTTCCTTTTTGCAACAGCGCCGCAAAATTCATCTCGCGCAAAATATCAAGATGGTTATTGGAGGCGGCACCATCCGTGCCGAGGGTGACTGGAACGCCGGCAGCAAACAACGCCGACAGGGGCATGATCCCGCTGCCGAGCTTGAGATTGCTCACGGGGTTGTGAACCGCCGTCACACCGTCCTCTTTGAGCAGCGCAATATCGTGCTCCGTCAGGTGCACGCAGTGTGCGGCAACAGTACGCGCCTTGAATACACCGAGGGAATGGAAAAACTCAGCCGGAGTCTTTCCGTGGCGCTCTATGCATTCGCGCTGTTCCTTTGCGGTTTCCGACAAATGCATCTGCAAAATCAACCCCTGCTCCGCCGCATATTCCGCAACCCAGCGGCAGGCACTTGGCGTCATGGTATATTCCGCATGAATCGCCATATCAATTTTTATTCTGCCGTCGCAGGCATTATGCCATGCACGGTGCAGCGCTTTTGCCTGAGCAAAGCGATAATCTCGCTCGGCTGTCATATTCGGGTCGAAACAGGAAATTGCACGGCTGATATTCGCCTTCATGCCGAGCGCTTCCACCGCCCTTGCGGTCTGCTCGCAGAAGAAATACATATCCGAAAAGCTCACCACGCCGCAGCGCAGCATCTCGGCGCCCGCTAAAAGCGACGCCGCATAAACCGCTTCGTCGTAAAGCCGATCCTCTGCCGGAAAAATTCGCTCATTCAGCCAACGGTGCAGCGGCAGGTCTTCGCCGTATCCGCGAAAGAGCGTCATGGCGGCATGCGTATGTAAATTATAAAAGGCGGGAAGCAGCGCTTTGCCGCGTCCGTCGATCACACGGTCGGCATCGGGCGCGGTTTTGCCCGTGTCATAAACAGCGACGATTTTGACTCCGTCCGTCAAAAGGTCGGCATGGGGTTTCACCGTGCCGTCATGATCTAAAAGGGTGATATCCCGAAACAAAAGCTTCATTTTTTGCCGTCTCCCGATTCCTGTTTTGTAATATAATGCAGCATAGCGTCGATGAGTGCGCAGAATTTCTGCCCGTTTTCCTTTGCTGTATCCAGCACCTCCTGCTCGCTCAGGGCTTCCCCCGTGATTCCCGCAGCCATATTGGAAACGGAGGAAACGCAGAATACGCGCATGCCGCAATGCGCCGCTTCAATCACCTCAGCGACCGTTGACATGCCGACGGCATCCGCCCCGAGCACACCGAGCGCGCGGATCTCCGCCGGCGTTTCATATTGCGGACCGGGCATGTAGGCATAAACGCCTTCGTGCAAAGTTATACCGAGCTGCGATGCGATGCGTTTTGCCTGCCGAATCCAGTCTTTATCATAAACGCTTTGCAAATCAAAAAAGCGCTGCCCGAGCGATTCCTCGTTTGCACCGCGCAGAGGCGATTCGATCGCAAGCTTGATATGATCCCGCACCGCCATGAAATCCCCCGGGGCGAAGGCACGGTTGATGCCGCCCGCCGCGTTGGTGATCACAAGCTTATCGATTCCGAGCAAATGAAAAACAACGATCGGAAACGAGGTCTGCCACATCTCCCACCCCTCATAATAGTGAAAGCGCCCGCTCATTAAAAGCACGGGAATGCCGTCGATCGTTCCGTACAGCAGCTCGCCTTTTTGATAGCTGACGGTTGAAAGCGGAAAATTCGGAATATTTGCATACGGAATCACAATAGTTTGCTCAAGCCGTGCGCAAAGCCCGTCCAGCCCCGAGCCGAGAATCACCGCCGCACGCGGCACTTGCGGAAGCTGCGCGCGTATATACTCGGCAGCCTCGCGGTATGTTTCGATTTGAGGACGCTGCATATTGCATTCTCCTTTGTTTTTTATTTGGGTTCCTCGGCAAAGAAAGCGCGAATTTTTGCCGTGTTTTCCGCGCTCATTGCGCTTTTGTTTTCGCAAAGGTATTCATAGGGGTATTTTGCGGAAAAAATACGCAGTATTTTTGAGGGATCGTTCCCGACAAGCCTGGTCACGGCGCCTGCGCCGCAGCCGAACACGCTGTGAAATTCCTCCATCATGTAGACATTATAAAGGCTTTGCGTACCGGGCTTTGCATATCCGACATTTTCGAGATTTCCGACCGTGTTTTTCTGCCGATAAAGATAATACGGCGCATATCCGTGCTCCGCGGCGCGCGCCCTCGCATATTCCACCATTTCGCCGACTCTGCCCGCACTGCGGGAAAAATGAGACTGCTCCGTGTGGCGCAGATCCGCCGCCCGCTTGACGCAAAAAGTATGTACCGTGAAGTTTTCGGGTGCGAGGCGCATGATTTCGTCGACACTGCGAAAAAAGCTTTCGGCGCTCTCGCCCGGCAGCCCCGCAATCAGATCGGTATTGATGATCGGAATGCCGCTTTTGCGCGCCGCTTCATAAGCGGAATAGAATTGCTCGACCGTGTGGCGGCGGCCGACAGAGCGTAAAATTTCATCATTCAGCGTTTGCGGATTGATGCTGATACGGCAAACGCCGTGCTCTTTTGCTATGGCAAGCTTTTCCGCGGTGATCGTGTCCGGGCGGCCCGCCTCCAATGTAAATTCCCGTAAAGCGCCGACATCCGCATTTTCACAGACCGTGTCCAGCAGCCGTTTGAGCTGCGCCTCGTTCAATGTCGTCGGGGTTCCGCCGCCGATATATACGGTGGTAAGCGAAAGGCCGAGCGAGCGGATAAGCGCCGTCGTTTGTCGGATTTCATCGCAAAGCTTATCAAGATATGCCGGAATCTGCCGCAAAAGCCCTTCCGTTGCAAACGAGACAAAGGAACAATAGCTGCAGCGGCTGGGGCAAAACGGAACGGAAAGATACAGCGAGCAGCTGTTTTTCGGCATGCTTTGCAAAACCGTTTGTTCAAAGGAGGCAACCTCGCAAACAAGCTTTGCTTTTTCCGGGCGCACAAGATATTCTTTGCAAAACATCTGCCGTGTCTGCTCCGGCGTTTTTCCCTGCGCCAAAGCGCGCAGTGCAAGCTTGCCCGGACGCACGCCTGTCAAAATACCGTAGGCAGGACGCTCCGCAAAAAGCTGCTCCGAAGCCTGCATAAATGCATAGCCGACGCAAAGCTTTTCGGCGGAAAAAGCCCCCTGCCCCGTTTGCTGCCTGCTTTGCACCCGCACGGTGCGCACGCCGTCGTCAACACTCAGAACGGCATGGCAAACGCCGCTCTCTTCGGAAACGGAAAGGCAGACATGCGGCAATGCGGCATCGTGAAAATTTTCACCGGGGAACAAAAGCATGCAAAGCATCTGCACATAATAGGCATTTTCCGCGCCGTGTAATTCAAGCTGCATGATATCCATCCCCCTTAACTTTATTATTATACCACGCCGCAAAGCGCTTGAAAAGCCTTTTTCGTGTTTTTTTACATTTACGCAATTCCACACCATCCTCCGCTTTTGATTGCAAAGGCGAAAAATATATGGTATACTGAGAGAAAACAGAAAGGTATAAACTATAAAAATGAAACTCGGAAACATCAGCAGCCCGGCGGAATATCGTGCCTGTTTTCGGTTATACCGCGCGGCCTTCCCGCGGGCAGAGCGCAAGCCGGTTTTGCAGCTTTTGCATGCGCGGCGCCGCGGTAAGGCGGAGCTGCTCGGTATTTTTGACGATGCAAATATACTGTGCGGCATTGCAATTTTGCTGAAAAACGATACGCATGCCCTTTTGGACTATTTTGCGGTGATGCCGAAAAGCAGAGGCGAAGGGATCGGCTCCCGGGCGCTTGCCCTTTTGCGGGACCATTGCGGTGAAAGACGCTTCTTGCTTGAAATTGAGCAATGCGATATCCCCTGCGAAAACAAGGAACAGCGCCTGCGCCGACGGCGCTTTTATCTTAGAAACGGAATACAGCCGAGCGGGATACTTGTTTTGCAAAACGGCGTGCACCTTGAGGTGCTTTGCTGCGGCGGGGACACCTCCTTTGCGCAATATCATACCCTGATCCGGGAAGGATACGGGCAGCGCGTTGCCGCAAAAACCACCCTGCTTTCCGAAAACAGCGGAAGCGCACGGTAGGAATTTTTCCTTCTCATTCGTCTAACCGATCGGGAGAAAAAACGGAGGATGTATGGAAAATGATCTGATTCTGTTTCGGCGCTTTTGCGCAGGCGAGGAAGCGGCATTTGATTGTCTTGTTGAAAAATACCGCCTCCCTCTGACACGTTTTGTCAATCGCTATGTTGCCGATGAGGCAGTTGCGGAGGAGATTGCAATTGATGCGTTTTTCAGTCTCACGGTCCACAGGCATCATTTCCGCGCTGAAAGTGCCGTAAAAACCTATTTATTCACCATCGGGCGCAACCGTGCCGTGGATTTTCTGCGGCACGAATATCATTTCGGCAAAGCCGCTCTTGAGGATGTGCCGCCGCAGACCGCAAACACGGGAGATCCGACCTTTGAAGTAGCATATGCAAACGAGCGGGAGCGCACTTTGCACAAAGCGATCAACGCGCTGCCGCCGGATATGCAGGCGGCGATATCGCTCTGCTATTTTGAGGGGCAAAGCTATGCGCAAGCGGCAAAAATTATGAAAAAAAGCACAAAGCAACTCGATAATCTGCTCACACGCGCCAAGAAAAAGCTGCGCGAAGCGCTCGGAGAGGAGGCAGCGTTTTGAAAACAAATGAAGAATTCAAAGCCGCCGTTTTTGCAAAGCGGGAGGCTTATCGCAAAAAAAGACGGAAAATGCTGCTCGAAATCGCCGGCGGCTGCTGCGCATTTTTGATCATTTTCGGCGGTATTACCGCTCTTTTGCGCAATGCAGGAACAAAAAGTGCGCGTGACGACGGGGAAAAAGGGATCCCCGGCGATGCGCAGCAAATGGAACAGGAATGGGAAAACGGCGGGGTGCAAACGAAAAAAGAGCGCTGTGCCGCGCTTTACGAAATGCTCAGGCTCCGCCTTACGGAAGAGGGCGCGGGGGGCGAAACAGCCGTTTGCTCCGCCGTCCTCCAAAACAAGGACACCGGGGAGCAGCTGAGCTGTACCGACCCCGAAAAAATTTGCTCGGCGCTCTTTCTCGGGCGGACATATTGCGCCGCGAACGAAAAAGAGGGCGTATGTACGCTCACGGTGCGGCTCGCGGACGGCACAGAGGAAAGCTTTCCTCTGACAGAGTGGGATGCGCTGCGGCTTGCCCTTTCCTGAAAAAAATAAGAAGATCGCCGACGCATCCCGTCGGCGATTTTTCGTTGACAAAGCGCTTGCGATTCGGTATAATAAATCCGCTTGAATCAATATAAGGAAGTTATACAATGGAGAGAGAGTCCTTCAAATCACGCCTCGGCTTTTTGCTCGTCAGCGCGGGCTGCGCCATCGGCATCGGCAATGTGTGGCGGTTTCCCTTTGTCGTGGGGCAAAACGGCGGTGGGTTTTTCGTTCTGATCTATCTGATCATGCTTGTGATTATGGGGCTGCCCGTGCTTTCGATGGAACTGGCGGTCGGCAGAGCGAGCAGAAAAAGCGCTGTTTTGGCATATCGGGTGCTGGAAAAGCCGAAGGCAAAATGGCATATTCACGGCTGGTTTGCGCTCATCGGCTGTTTTGTGCTGATGATGTATTATACCACGGTCTCCGGCTGGATGCTCAACTACTTTTTTAAGTTTGCAAGCGGGACCTTTTCCCCTCAAATGAACACGGAGCAAAGCGCCGCCGTTTTCACCGATATGCTTGCAAATCCGCTCGAAATGGGCTTTTGGATGGCAGTAACGGTGCTTGGCGGGATCCTTGTCTGCAGTCTTGGGGTCCGCAAAGGGCTTGAGCGCGTCAGCAAATGGATGATGAGCGCGCTGTTTTTGCTGATTCTGATTCTCGCCGTGCACAGCTTCACCCTCAGCGGCGCAAAAGAGGGGCTTTCGTTTTACCTTGTTCCGAATCTTGAAAATGTCCGTGAGGTCGGCATCGGTAATGTAATCGCCTCTGCAATGAACCAGGCATTTTTCACCCTCAGCCTCGGCATTGCCGCCATGGAGATCTTCGGCAGCTATATGAGCCGCGAGCATACGCTGCTCGGCGAGGGAGCGCGCATTTGCATGCTTGACACCTTTGTCGCCGTTTCCGCCGGGCTGATCATTTTCCCCGCCTGCTTTTCCTACGGCGTTGAGGTAACCGCGGGGCCGAGCCTTATTTTCGTGACCCTGCCCAATGTGTTTTTGCATATGCCGGGCGGCAGAATCTGGGGCAGCCTGTTTTTCCTTTTTATGACCTTTGCTTCCTTTTCAACGGTCATCGCGGTTATTGAAAACATTTTATCCACCTGCATGGATACATTTCGCTGGAGCCGAAAGAAAGCCTCCGCTTTGTGCGGCGTGCTCATTTTTGCGCTCAGCATTCCCTGTGTGCTCGGCTACAATGTTTGGAGCGGCGTGCATCCGATCGGCGGGCGCGATATTTTGGACAGCGAGGATTTTATCGTCAGCAATGTGCTGCTTCCCCTTGGCTCTTTGGTCTATCTGCTCTTCTGCGTCTCACGCTTTGGTTGGGGCTTTGAAAAATATCAGGCAGAAGCAAATACGGGCAAAGGGCTGCGGGTGCACACCTGGATGAAATGGTATTTTCGTCTTGTTTTGCCGCTGCTCATTCTCGCTATCTTTTTCATCGGTTTGTTTGCATAACCGCTCATCGGTAAGCCGCAACAAAAAAGTCCGGCACATGCCGGGCTTTTTTTGCAAAAACTTATTCCTTTGTGATCGTGCGCGTCAGGGTGCAGTGCAGTGTATGCCCGTCAATTTCGTAGCTGACATCAAAAGAGAGCGTCTGTTGCAGCAGCGTGCCGTTTTCATCAATGCTGAGCGTCCCGCTGCGCTGCGCATATTGCTTCTCCGTCGCTTTTGCAAGATACCCTTCCATGTTGTCATACAGGGAGGTAATGTATTGCGAAAACACTTCGTCAATCAAGGATTCTGAGTAAACATAAGTATAAAGCGTATCGGTTTGCTCCTGCTTTTTTGCAATATCCTCAAGATATTCGCCGACCGGCGCCGCAGCATTGTAATAGGAGCGGGAATCCACGATCATATCGCTTGCGTCAACAGCGTCATGCTGATACACGGCTCCGTCATATGCCGCTTCGAGAATACCGTCTTGGTAATTTGCGGTATGATTCAGAATTTTCTCGGCTTCCCCCTGCCTGACTTCACGGCGGATAGCGTCATGAAAAGTAAACGCATTGCCGAGCACTTGCTGCCGATAGGTATGCGCATCCGAAACCTGCAGAGAAACCCCCGCATATGACAGCGAAAAGACTGCGTCATCCTGCAGCGAAAAATCCGCCCTGCGGGAGAGTTTGGTATACGCCGCGTTGATGCTCATCGCATCGGTCAGGTCGGCAACGCGCAGGTAGGCATCGGCATCGGAGGGGACCGTGATCGGCTCTGTGCCTTCCCGTGCCTGCCGCTGTGCCGTGAATTTTGCTTCAAAGCTTTTATTCTGCCCTAAGAAGCGATACTCCCCTTTCACGGCGACCCCCGCCTTTTCATCGTTTTCCGTTGTTCCTGCAATCTCAAGAGAGGAAAAAGCGGCGTCGGCGCCGATCCCGAGGCATTTTTTCAAATATTGCTCCATTTCTGCCGTTGCGCCGTCAAAGGCAAGCGCATTTTCGGCTTGCGTTTGGTTTTGATAAAGCGCGGGGTCACAAAGCGATAAAAACAGCAGATCTGCGCGGCGGGCAGCATACTCCTGTGCGGAAAGCTCGGCACTGATTTTTGTCTCATCAAACCCTTTATAATAGTACACGCCCTGCGCATAGGTGTATTCTTCCTCCATGGGCAAGCCGTAATATGCTATCGTGCGCGCAATATGCTCCGCCCCTCCGCACACATTCAGCAGACTTTTATAGGAGGAAAACATTTCCCTTTCCCCCTCGTCATACAAAGTATAGGAAAGAGAGGTTTGCAGGGAAAAATCATCTCCCGCCAAAAGTCCCTCGTCCGCTTTTTCGGGCGCCGTTTGCTTGCAGGCAGGCAAAATCATGCAAAGCAAGAAAAGAAAAGCCGAAAAAAATGCTGTTTTTTTCATGGTATTCCCTCGTCTTTCGTTGTTGCGTCGTGTTTTCAAAGCGGCGGGCTATTTATCCGTCATTTTCTTCCGTCGGCGTCTGCGGCGTTTCAAAGCGAAGATTTACGCCGCCTACCTGCGCCCCGCCGTCCGCGCGGATCAAAATATATTTGGTGCCGTTAATTTCCCTTGTGCTGACAAGATCCGCCCGCTCCGGATTGACGCGAATGGTAACATCGGACGTTTGCAGCGCAAACTGCTTCACATCCACCAAATTGGCAGGCGGCAGCGCGGTGCCGACGCCGAATGCCTCGTCATATTCCGCGGAAAAGGACCGCAGCTGCTCCTGCGGCAGATCGCAGACCTGTAAAATCTGCTCAATGGAATCCTTCGTGATAAGCAGCGGCTCCGGGTCATGGCTTTCACGATGCTCCCGAACGATCGCGCTGACATTTGCGTGAAGCGCCTGCATCACGGAAAGATCGCACCCTTCCTGCACGCTCTCCGAGAGCACTTGCCTGAAGCATTCCTTTTGCTGTGCGGGCGGCATAGGCGCCTGCGCGGCAAACAGCGCCGCAAACAGATCCGCATAGCTGGCTTTGCCGTCTTTGCAATAGCAAATACAGCCGTAAATATTACTTTTGCGGTCGTCAAATGCCGGATAGGTAAAGCCGAAGGTCGGCGGGCAGACAATGCCGTTTTCCACAGAGCTTTGAAACTTGCTTTCATAGGCGGAAAAAGCAAGATGCTCTTTCCCGTTTTTCAAAGGGCAGACCGCCGCGGTCAGATAGGTAAACTGCTCGGAGGATTCAAGGCTTCCGGAGCCGCTCGCCCCGGTGGAAAAAACATCATAGGTATCGCTTGCAAGCAAGACGACATGATTTTCGTTTTCCTTGCAGCTAAGCCCCGAGGCGATTTTTCCATACAGGCTCTCCCGCAGGGCTTCGTCTGCACAGCCGCAGCCGCGCAGATCGGAAAGCAGGCGCTGCTCCGCCCCGTTTAGCACCTGTTCGTTTGTGAAAGAGACCTCTGCAAGGCGCTGCCCGACGGCACCGCTGAGCGTTTTTTTCAAAAGCGCCAGAATTGCCTCGCTCTCATTTTCCGAAAGCGTGGAAAACGGTACGGAAAAGCGCTTGAGTATTTCCTTTTTATCATTGATATAGCAGCCGTGCACCACCGAGATGTTCGTGCGCTCCGGATGAAAATGGCGGCGCAGCTCCGCCGTTTCGCGTTGATTCATGGGTCCCCTCCGAATTTATAATTTTTCTCCGTTAAGACAGTTGCATTGCGCGCGCAAAGCGGTATTCGGCGAAAAAACCAAACGCCGCTTTCGCGAACAATCTCACTCGCCAAAAGGCAAATATAACTGAAAAAGCACTTGCGTTGCAAGTGCTTTTTCATGGCCTGCCCGAGCGGATTCGAACCGCTGACCTTTAGAGTCGGAGTCTAACGCGCTATCCAGCTGTGCCACGGGCAGATGCATTTTTGAACGCTGAGATTATAGCACACTTTTTGTTTTTTGTAAAGGCAAATTTTTGTTTTTTTACTTTTTCATAAAAAGAAATCAAATTCGACAAAATTTTTAGCACCCTTTTTCATTGACTTTCCCGCAAAAAAACTGTATACTGCTTTTAGATATGTTTAGCTCTGGAGGTCACTATGATCAATCTCGAAAAAGAAATTCGTCAACAAGGGACGGTTCTTGCAGGCGTCGGCGCCGCAAATTCCGAAACGGTAAAAGCGATTGCGGCAGCTGCAAAGGCGCATGCGATCGATCAGATCGTTTTCGCCGCCCGCGGAACCAGCGATCATGCCGCAATTTACGCGCAATATCTGTTCCATCGCTACACGGGCATTCCCTGCTCGCTTGCCACCCCCTCCGTTGTTACCAAATACGGCACACATATGCACTATGAGCATGCGCTTGTGATCGGTATCTCTCAATCCGGATGCGCGCAGGATGTGCTTTCCGTTCTGCAGGACGCAAAGCAAAGCGGTGCCATCACCGCAACGTTAACCAATAACCCCGATTCCCCTTTGGCACACGGTGCCGATTTTCACCTTTACTGCAATGCAGGCCCCGAGCGCAGCATTGCCGCTACCAAGACCTTTACCTCGCAGATGTATGCCCTTGCAATGCTTTGCGAGGCATTTTGCGGCGATGCCGAAATCACCGAAATGCTCCGCCGCCTTCCGAAAATGACCGAAGAGCTGATGCAGACCGTTCCCGTGCAGATCGAAAAGATCATTGCACGCTATCGCTATCTTGAGGATGCCTTTGTGCTCGGCAGAGGCATGGCATATCCGATTGCACTCGAAGGCGCGCTCAAAATTTTGGAAACCAATAAAATCCGGGTGCGCGGCTATGCAAGCTCCGATTTTCATCACGGCCCGATGGCGCAGCTGAGCTCCAAAACGCTTGCCATTGTTTTGGCGCCGGCAGGCCAGACGCAGGATGACGCAATCGAAATGCTTGAAAAAGCCCGTACCACCGGTGCGGAAACGCTTGTCATTACCGACGACGGAGCCCTGGGCGAAAAATATCCCCTTTGCATTGTGGTGCCCGGCATGAAAAACGATGTTGCTGCGCCGTTTATGCTTGCCATAGCTCTGCAGTTCTTCGCGCTCAAGCTGACCGAGGTCAAAGGCATCGATCCCGATCAGTCTGCTGTGCTGAAAAAGATTACAATCACAAAATAACTGTTCGTTTAGCGTTGTGCCGGGCACAGCGCTTTGCATGTTTATAAGCGGAAATAAAAAAAGAAAACGAATATCAGAAGAACAAGGAGAAAATCATGGACTCAAACTACTTCGGCAAGCTCAGCGTTATCGGTATGAAAGGAACGGAAAATTTTGTACGCCGTGTGGACGAATACCTGACCGATTGGCGCAAAAAAGAAGAGCCAACCTATCTGCTCCCCGCTGATTGCCCGCGTTTCGGCACAGGCGAGGCGAAAGGTATTCTGCATGATACCGTGCGCGGACACGACATTTATTTGTTCTGCGACCCGTTCAGTTACGGCGTGACCTATAAGATGTACGGGCAGAACGTGCCTATGTCTCCCGATGATCACTTCCAGGACCTCAAGCGCATGATCGGCGCAATCGGCGGCAAGGCACGCCGCGTTAATGTTGTTATGCCGATGCTTTATGAGGGCAGACAGCATCGCCGCTCTGCCAGAGAATCTCTGGACTGCGCCATTGCCCTTCAGGAGCTTGTCAACGCCGGCGTTACGAATATCATCACTTTTGATGCCCATGATGCCCGTGTGCAGAATGCCATCCCCTATCACGGTTTTGAAAGTGTCCGTACCTCTTATCAGATGCTCAAGGCAATGGTAAAATATGATCCGGAGGTGAAATTCCTGCCTGATCAGACTCTGTTCATCACCCCGGACGAGGGCGGTATGAGCCGCGCCATGTATTATTCCTCCGTGCTCGGGCTGGATCTCGGCATGTTCTATAAGCGCCGCAATTACACCATCGTCGTGGACGGACGCAACCCCATTGAAGCGCACGAATACCTCGGCAATTCCGTGGAGGGCAAAAATGTTATCATCGTTGACGATATGATCTCCTCCGGTGATTCCATCATTGATGTTGCATATCAGCTCAAAGAGCGCGGCGCAGGCAAAATTTTTGTTTTCGCAACCTTCGGTCTGTTCTGTAACGGGCTTGAGAACTTCGATAAAGCATATGCGCAGGGGCTGTTCAACCGCATTTATACAACAAACCTGAACTACCGCGACCGTTCCGTTTTGGAGCGTGATTGGTATCGCGAGGTTTCCATGTGCAAATATGTCGCCTATATTATCGACACGCTCAACCGCGATGAATCCATCAGCGATCTGCTCAACCCCGCCGGCCGCATTCACAGCCTGATCGACCGCGCAAAGCTGACCTATTAAACGAAGCAAAAAAATAAATACAGAAAAAAATGCGGCGCATCGTGCGCCGCAGTTTTTTTGAAGCAAGGCAAAAAAGAAACGACGGTTTTTTTTCCCAAAAACGGTCGTTTTTTGGCTAAGGTGGTAGGATTCGAACCTCCGAAATCCTGGAGTCAGAGTCCAGTGCCTTACCGCTTGGCGATACCTCAATTTGAAAGCTTAGTTATTATAGCACGCACTTTCGCCCTTGTCAATATCTTTTTTGAAAATGTTTCGGATTTCGGATTTTTTGACGCAAATGATATGCAAAAAATACTGAATTACCTGCAACAGAACGCATTTTTCGCAAAAAGATTGAATTTTTTCACAGGATATGCTATGATGGAATATGTGTAGGCTTTTGAAGAAGCTTCCTCTT
>URPL01000022.1 GCA_900549725.1 uncultured Eubacteriales bacterium
CCTCCTATGGTAGATGTTTTTATTCTACCATAGGAGGCTCTTTTTTTTCAATTGTCCGTTTTTAACGGACTTGTGCAAATATTCCTCTCCTTTTTTCATTTAGTGAATGTCAACGGATTTGCCCGTCTCGGCGCTCTTATAGATCGCATCGATCATCTTCATCAGCACAACGCCGTCCTCGGCGGGAGCGCGGCATGGCGTGCCGTTGCGGCAGCAATCGACAAAGTGCGCAATTTCCGCGCAGAAGGTCGGCTCAAATTCAAATTCGGGGTCCTTTTTCGGCAGAAGCTTTTGGTCCTCGGGGGAAAGCTTTGTGTATACCTTGAACGGGTCAAGGCGGATACCGGCTTTGGTGCCGAACAGCTCCACATAGCTGTAATCATCCTCAATGTTCAGGTTGAAGCTTGCCTCAACCGTCAGCGTCAGGCCGTTATCGAATTTCACAACGCCGCTGGTGAAATCCTCGACATTGAACGGATGGTCGCCGCCGTCCTTGATAAACCATGCCTTGGGATCCAGATCGTCCCCAAGGGGAAGCCCGGAGAAGGTGGAGCCGAAAGCGCTGATAGGCATAGGGCTGCCGGAAAGATAGCGCACCAGGTCCATCACATGCACGCCGAGGTCAATCAGCGGACCGCCGCCGGAAAACGCCTTATCGCCGAACCAACCGCCCGGGCAGCCTCTGCGGCGCAGATAAACGGCCTTTGCATAATAAATATCGCCGAGCAGGCCTGCGTCGATGCATTTTTTGATAGCCTCGGCATCCTTGCCGAAGCGGCGGACAAAACCGACCTCAAGCAGCTTGCCCGTGCGCTTTGCGGTGTCCAGCATTTTCTGTGCCTGCGCAGCGTTGAGCGCCATAGGCTTTTCGCAAAGAACGTTGATGCCCGCCTCGAGCGCTTCAATCGTCGGGTCGCAATGCGCGCTGTTCCAGGTCGTTACGCTGATTGCATCCAGATTTTCTTTTTGATACATTTCGCGGCAATCGGTATAAACCGCGGGAATGCCGTATTTTTCCGCATATTTCTTTGCCTTTTCGCCGTCGATATCGCAGCATGCAACCACCTCGACCGTATCCGGCAAAGCCTGATAGCCCATCATATGATATTGGCTGATCCCGCCGGTACCGACAATACCGACTCTGAGTTTACGATCCATATTGTATTCCTGCCTTTCTTTGCACTGCCTGCACTTTCTCATCCGATTATAGCACACCCCCTGCCCCTTGGCAAGAGGCAACGAAAAAATTATCGCCTTCCTGCCGCAATCCCGGACAAGAATGTGAACAAATTGAAAACATGAAGCGGCGCAAGTTGCAATTAAGGGCAAAATTTAGTATAATTACTGGGATATCGGAAAATCCGATCGTAAAACAGAGAGGAGCGTTTTTGTGAGACCTTCGGATGTTTATCGCAAAGCTGCCCCCGCATTTCGGCAGGGCCTTTTGTGGGAGCTTGCTCTTGTCGCCCTGTTCACGGGGCTCTTCGCCGTATCCGTCGGGCTTGGTTCCCTGGCTTCGGTATGGCTCGCCATCCTGCTTGCATTGGTTTGGATTATTGTATGCGCCTTTGTTGCATACTTCTATTGGAAAAACATCGGCTGGCGCATTGAAGCGGGCGCAATCGGGCTTATGACCATGCGCATCACCGAAAACCGCATTTATCAGGACCCGGTCCTGGCGGCGCGCAACCTTGCAAAATACCGTTTTTCCTCCTATGAGGAATATCGCGATGCCAGAGAAAATGCCTCCCGCGCGATTCGCCAGCTGCAAAGCTATTTTGAGCGCGTGAGCGACCCTGCGGGCGATATGCCCGGCATGGGGCTTTTGGTCACGGCGGGCAAGTTTTTGCAGCATCTTTATCTGCGCTTTGTGCGCAACGCCTGCATCGGGTACAGCTTTTGGTGCCATGATATGCCGCTGTTTCAGGCAATGTCGGACGGGGTCGCCGTTTATGCCTACAACTGGCGCCGCCTGACCAAGGATGCAACCGAAATCGTTACCCTGGAGGCGCTGCTCATCATTCTGCCGACCACGCTGCTCTCCGTTGGCATGATCGCGCTGTTCGGCGCAATCGGACTTTCCGCCTACTCCTACTACGCCGTGATCTTATCGCTGATGCTGATTTTTGTGCTCAAGCGCGGGCTGATCAACCCGCTGCTCGGGGCAAAGCAGCTGCTCTCCTATGTGGAGGACGCGCAAAAAACCGTGCTGACGGACAAGCTGTTTTTGCAGCTTTGCCATGTCTCCCACGAATATCGCCGACTGCTCAGCCGCGCGCAGGAGGAACAAAACCCGAAGCGGAAAACAAAAAAACGCCGCACGGCGCAAAAAGTCGTCTGCCCGGTTTGCGGTACGGAAAATGCCCCCGCCGCGGCGCAATGCGCACGATGCGGCGAAATTTTAACAAAGCGCCGCTGAGGCGATTCAAACAGAAAGGCATGGTGTGAAAACTATGGCAGAGCTACTTTCCAAGAACGACAACCGCAGCTGTTATTGCGCACAGCTTTGCAAAGCGGATATCGGCAAAGAAGTAACCGTGATGGGCTGGTGCCAGCGGCAGCGGGACCTCGGCAGCCTGATTTTTATCGATCTGCGCGACCGCAGCGGCATCATTCAGCTGGCATTTGACCCGGATACGGAAAAGGATGTGTTTGCAAAGGCATTTGCCGTGCGTGCGGAATATGTCCTTTTGGCAAAGGGCAAGGTGCGCCCCCGCGGGGAAGGCGCAATCAACAAAAATCTGCCAACGGGCGAGATCGAAATCGCCGTTTCGGAGCTGAAAATTCTCTCTGCGGCACAAACGCCGCCTTTTGAAATTGAAGAAAACAGCGACGTGCGCGCCGAGCTGCGGCTGAAATACCGCTATCTCGATCTGCGCCGCCCGGATATGACGCGCAACCTCATCGCGCGCCACCGCATTGTCAAAATCGCACACGATTATTATGACGACAACGGCTTTTTGGAAATCGAAACGCCGTGTCTGATCAAGCCGACGCCCGAGGGCGCGCGCGATTATCTTGTGCCCAGCCGCATTCACCCCGGCAAGTTTTATGCGCTGCCGCAGTCCCCGCAGCTTTACAAGCAGCTTTTGATGCTTTCGGGCTATGACCGCTATATGCAGATTGCCCGCTGCTTCCGCGACGAAGACCTGCGCGCGGACCGCCAGCCGGAGTTCACACAGATCGACCTTGAAATGTCCTTTGTGACCGAGGATGACGTCATCACCGTGAACGAGGGCTTTTTGAAAAAGCTCTTCTCCGAATTTCTCGGCATCGAGCTTTCCCTGCCGCTGCAGAGAATGCCCTGGAAAGAGGCGATGGAGCGCTTCGGCTCCGATAAGCCCGATCTGCGCTTCGGCATGGAGCTGTGCGACCTTTCCGATGTGCTGCACGGCTGCTCGTTCCGTGTCTTTGCCGATACGCTGGCAAAGGGCGGCTCCGTGCGCGCCGTGAAAGCCGAGGGCGCGGCAAAGCGCTTCTCCCGCAAGGAAATCGATGCGCTCACAGAATTTGTAAAATCGTATCGCGCCAAAGGGCTTGCCTGGTGGAAGAGCGCGGACGGCGAGGCTTCCTCTTCCTTTGCCAAATTCCTCAGCGAGGAAGAAATGCAGGCGGTCGCTGCGCGCCTTGCCCTGAAGGACGGCGATATCTGCTTCCTCGTTGCAGATAAAAACAAGGTTGTTTTCGATGCGCTCGGCGCGCTGCGCTGCGAGCTTGCCCGCCGGCTTGACCTTTGCGATCCGAATGAATACAAGCTGCTTTGGGTCACCGAATTTCCGCTTTATGAATACGACGAAGAGGAAAACCGCTACTATGCGATGCACCACCCCTTCACCGCGCCCATGGACGAGGACCTGCCCTATATGGACACCGACCCCGCCCGCGTGCGTGCAAAGGCTTACGATATCGTGATCAACGGCTATGAGGCGGGCGGCGGCTCCATTCGGATTCATTCTCCCGAAATTCAGAATAAAATGTTTGAAGTGCTCGGCATAAGCGAGGCGGAGCGAAACGAAAAATTCGGTTTTCTGCTCAATGCCTTCCGGTACGGCGTTCCGCCGCACGGCGGCATGGCGTTCGGGCTGGATCGCCTTGTGATGCTTTTGCTCAAAACGGACGATATCCGCAATGTAATTGCATTCCCCAAGGTGCAGAACGCAAGCGAACTGATGAGCGGCGCGCCCTCCCTGCCCGATCAAAATGCACTGCAGGAGCTGAATATCGCCGTAACCAAAACAGAGGAAGAAACCGCCGCAGACTGAAGCGGCGCGAGGTGAA
The DNA here is from genome assembly GCA_900549725.1 of uncultured Eubacteriales bacterium. GTDB lineage: Bacteria > Bacillota > Clostridia > Oscillospirales > CAG-272 > UMGS1225. Next base: position 4,279 of record URPL01000022.1, read on the forward strand.
TGCATGCGGCAGATCACAATTTCGGCAAACGACGGCGGGCAGCGGCTGGATAAATTTCTGCAAAAATTCATGCCCGCACTGCCGCAGGCGCTGATGTATCGGTATCTGCGCGAAAAGCGTGTGCGCATCAACGGCGAGCACTGCAAAAGCGGAGAGCGCCGGCTTTGCCGCGGCGATGTGCTCACCCTTTATATCCGCGATGAATTTTTCCGGGCGCCGAGCGCCGCCGATGCCTTTGCACATAAAAAGGCGCGTGTCTGTGTGATTTATGAGGATGAAAATCTTCTGATCGCGGAAAAGCCCGCGGGACAGCTTTGCCACGCGGGAGACGGAGACGGCGCGGAAAATGCCGATACCCTGATCGATCATATCAAGGCATATCTGCATGAGCGGGGCGAATATGACCCTGCCGCGGAGCAATCGTTTGTCCCTGCGCTGTGCAACCGCATCGACCGCAATACCGCCGGGCTTGTCCTTGCGGCAAAAAATGCGGAGGCGCTGCGGCAGATGAATCTTGTGATCCGCGAGAAAGAAGGCCTTGAAAAATTCTATCTTTGCGCCGTGCACGGTGCTGCCGCGCCGTGCTGCGGAACGCTGCGGGATTATCTGCGTAAGGACGCACAGCAAAAGCGCGTGTTCTTATCAAAAATGCCGCAAAAGGGCGCAAAGCTTGCCCTGACGCAATATTGCACGCTTGCAAAAAACGAAACGCTTTCCCTGCTGCTTGTGCGTCTTATCACCGGGCGCACACACCAGATCCGCGCGCAGTTTGCAAATGCGGCCATGCCGCTGCTAGGAGACGGAAAATACGCCGTCAACAAAGCGGACCGCGCGCTCGGCTATAAATCTCAGGCGCTGTATGCCGCATGCCTGCGGTTTTCACTGCCGCCGGAGCACTTTTTCGGCTATCTTTCCGGTCGGCTTTTCTTTGCACCGCCCGCGCATATCTGGTTTTTGCGGGAATTTCCCGATTTTCCGTCCGACGAAGCGGATTTTTTGAAAAATGTAAAAAAAGCTCTTGATTTCCCGCAGAACTTGTGATACAATAACAATTGTGTCCGACTCGGACGGTTTATATGTTTGCATTCCCCCCCGTCAAAACGGCGGGCGGAGCGAAAAAGTTCAGTACAGGAGGTGTGGCTGTCATGGCAAAATGCAGTGTTTGCGGAAAAGGTGTTGTGTTCGGTAACAATGTGTCCCACTCCCACAGAAAAACCAACAGAACATGGAAGCCAAATATCAGAAGAGTCAAAGCCGTGGTAAACGGTACTCCGAAAACCGTTTATGTTTGTTCTCGTTGTCTCCGTTCCAACAAGATTACAAGAGCAATCTGAATTGATCGGGTAAAGCCGTCGCGCAGAAAACATGCGCGGCGGCTCTTTTTCTTTTCTTTTTATCGCCTTCATTCGTTCACATCTCAGACACACTTCAACCATAATTTATACCTTTATTTTTCTGTCGAAATGGATATAATAAACGCGGTATCGGAAAAGGAATGCCGTGCTTTTCGCGCGCATCCCTTGGAAAGGAAGCATACACCCTTGAACTCCAAAGAAAATACAACAAAAACAAAAAAGAGACTTTCAAAAAAGGGCATTTTTCTCTCGGTGATCGGGCTTGTCTGCGTGGTGCTCGCCATCAGCGGCGTGCTGGTCGGCGGCAGAGAAAAAGAACCGGTCGGGCAGCTCATGCGGGACGCCGTTTTGCATGAGGGCGACAAGATCGATCTCTTCGGTCTGTCCGTCAACCCCTCCGTGCTCTCCGGGCTGATTCTGACGGCTGCCCTGCTCTTTCTTGCGCTGCTTTTGCGGCTGTTTGTCATTCCGCATTTTGAACTCGTCCCGAGAAAGCTGCAAAACTGCATTGAGGCGCTCACAGAGCTGTTTGAAAAGCTCGCGCGGCAAAACAGCCCCGCCCATCAGGGCTTTATCGGCGCCTATTGCTTCAGCGCCGGCGTTTACATCTTCTGCGGCACCTGCTTTGAGCTGCTTGGGCTGCAGGTCGTTGCAAAAAGCGGAGAATCCGTTTCTTTGCCGGCCGTCAGTGCAGATATCAATGCCGCAATCGCGCTCGGCTTTTTCTCCTACGGCGTGATTCTCTTCGGCGGGCTCATCATCAACGGTCCGCGCGGCGCTTTCCATGCCTTAAAGGATTTTTCATTGCCTATTTCCATGAGCTTTCGTCTGTTCGGCGCGCTGCTGAGCGGTCTGCTTGTGACGGAGCTTGTATACTACTATTTATCTCTTTCCTTTGTGCTTCCTGTCATCGTCGGCATTCTGTTCACGCTGTTGCACGCGCTGATTCAGGCTTATGTGCTGACGATGCTGACCGCCATGTTTTACGGCGAAGCAACCGCACCGCATACCGAGAAACCCAAAAAAGAAAAAAAGAAATTACAAAAGGCAGGTACAAATCAATGAAACACATCAAATCGCGTCTTGTCGCCCTTCTCACCCTTTTGGCACTGATTCTTTCCGTGTGCACACTTGCGGCATCCGCTGAAAATGAGGAGCCCACGGCACCTGCCGCCACAGCCCAGTCCGAGACGGAAGGCGCAGCCGATTCCGCGGCAAGCACCGCCGCTGCCGAGACAACGCTGAAAAGCGCAAAAGCATGGTCTGCCGGCATTGTCATCGCCGTCGCAGCAGCCGTCGGTGCGCTTGCAATGGGTCTTGTGATTATGAAAACGGTTTCCTCCATTGCGCGCCAGCCGGAAGCGGGCGATTCCATCCGTTCGGGCATGATGCTCGGTCTGGTCTTTATCGAGACGGCAATCATTTATGCCCTCATCGTTGCAATCCTGATCGTATTTGTTCTCTGAGTTTTTCAACCGTTCAAACAGAAAGGGCAAAGCAATGCCGTTAAATATTGATTTTCAACAAATTCTTTTGCACATGCTGAATTTCGTGATCCTGTTTGCAGGGCTCGGACTTCTGCTGTATACCCCCGTGCGCCGTTTCCTGAACAAGCGGCACGATGATATTGCAAAGAAAGAGGCGGATCTTGCGCAGAAGGCGGAGCAGCAGCAGGATATTCTCAGCCATGCAAAAGCGCTTGAGCAACAGGCGCAGGAGCGCGCCGCCGCAGATTGCAGCCGCATGCAAAAGGAAGCGGAGGAAAAAGCCGCCGCATTGCTCCGGCAGGCAAAGGAAGAAGCTGCCGCAATCCGCGCAAAAGCGGAACAGGACGCAAAAGATATCCGTGCCGGAGCGCTGGAAAATGCCCGTTCGGAGCTTGCGGAGCTCAGCGTAAAAATTGCCTCTTCCGTGCTGGAAAAAGAACTGGATCCTGCCGCGGAGGATGCATTGATTGACGATGCGCTTCGCGCGTGGACAAGCGCAAAGTGAGGCAGCCCATGGAAGCAAAAACACATTCCGTCACCGTCGTCACCGCGGCACCGCTTTCGGATGCGCGCCTTGCCAAGCTGCATGCGGCATGCGCCGCACGCTATGGGGCGGATTATACGCTGGAATGCCTTGTGGACGAGGCGCTCATCGGCGGGATCCGCATCTTTGACAACGGCACCATGATTGACGGCACCGTACTCGGGCGTCTCGGCGCCGTCAGGGCAAAGCTTCTGCACACCGTGCAGGCACAGGAGGACAGCCATGGGTCTTGATTTGCGTGTTTTAACCGATGAATTTAAGCAGGCGCTGGGCAGCATTGAGGAAAACCTCACTCCGGCGGTATCCGCAGGGCGTGTGATTGCCTGTGCAGACGGCGTTGTGACCGTACAGGGGCTTCCCGCGGTACGCTGCGGAGAGCTGATCCTGCTCGGCGAGCATGCCCATGCGCTTGTAATGAACCTGGAAGAGGATTGCGTCGGCGCGATTCTGCTTTCCGATGCGGATGAGGTTTCGCAGGGAGATATTGCGCGCTGCACCGGAAAAATCATCGGTGTTCCCTGCGGGGATACGTTGCTCGGCCGCGTGATCGACCCGCTCGGAAATCCTTTGGACGGAAAAGGCGCGCTGCATGCCGACACGGAGCGCCCCATTGAATTTCCCGCGCCCGATGTTTTCGGCAGGAAAAAGGTCAGCCGCCCGCTGTTTACCGGTATCACCGCCATCGACAGCATGATCCCGATCGGGCGCGGTCAGCGCGAGCTGATCATCGGTGACCGGCAAACCGGAAAAACCACCGTTGCCGTGGATGCCATTCTTTCGCAAAAGGGCAAAGGCGTTGCCTGCGTCTATGTCGCAATCGGGCAAAAGCTTTCCACCGTGCGGCAGATCATCGATACGCTTGCGGCGCACGGCGCGCTTTCTTATACCACCGTCGTCTGCTCCACTGCGGGGCAAAGCGCCCCGATGCAGTATATCGCGCCGTACACCGGCACCGCCGTTGCGGAGCATTTCTGCTATACCGGGCGCGATGCGCTGATCGTCTACGATGATCTTTCCAAGCATGCCGTGGCATATCGCGCCATTTCCCTGCTGCTTGGGCGTCCAAGCGGTCGCGAAGCATATCCGGGTGATATTTTCTATATTCATTCCCGCCTTTTGGAGCGTGCGGCACAGCTTTCCGATGCGCTCGGCGGCGGCTCGCTGACGGCGCTCCCGATTGTTGAAACGCTCGGCGGCGATATTTCCGCCTATGTGCCGACCAATATCATCTCCATCACCGACGGGCAGATTTATCTTGAAAGCGAGCTTTTTCACAGCGGTGTACGCCCTGCCGTAAATGTCGGGCTTTCCGTTTCCCGCGTGGGCGGCAGCGCGCAGTATCCCGCGATTCGTGCCGTATCCGGAAAAATTCGGCTGGAATTGGCGCATTACCGCGAAATCGCGCAATTCAGCCAGTTCGGCGCCGATCTCGAGGCGGGCGCAAAAGCAACGCTTCTGCGCGGTGAGCGCCTGACAGAGCTGCTCAAGCAAAACGAACACAGTCCCCGCAGCGTTTGTAAAATGGCTACGGAGCTGATGCTCATGAGCGAAAACAAGCTCGGCTCGGTCGCCCCCGCCGATGTGCGCGCGGTGCTGGATGCTTTCTGTGATCGATTTGAGGATACCAATGCAGCCCTTGTCGATGCAATCGAACAAAGCGGGCAAATGACCGATGCACAAAAAGCGCAGATTCTTTCGGCATTTGACAGCTATGGGGTGACGCAATGAACACAAGAGAGCTGCAAAACCGCATTGATGCCATCCGCGCGACGGGAAAAACGACGCGCGCCATGGAGATGATCGCCTCCTCCAAGCTGGAGGGCTCCATGCGGCGTTCCGTCGTCAGCACGCAATATCTTGAAACCATGCATGATGCCGTCTCCCGCCTGTTTGCAGCAAAGCCGTTTTCGCATCCGTTTTTGTCCGGGCATGCGGGCGGTGAGGATGCGCTCATCGTCATCAGCGCAGACAAAGGTCTGTGCGGCGATTACAATCATGCGATTTTGAGCCATGCCGATCGTTTTTTGGCGCAGCACCCGTCCGTTGACCGCATTTTGGCTGTGGGCTATACCGCCGTGGAGCATTTCGGGCAAAGCGGCTATAAAATGAATAACTACTATGCGCACCTGCAGGAGCCGCACGCCTATGACGCCATTATGCTTGCGGACGACCTTTTGAAGCAATATCTGGAGCATCAATATCATACCGTATATCTTGCCTTCACGAAAATGCTCCGCCCCGGCATATATGAAACAACCGTGGAAAAGCTTCTGCCCATTGCCGTTTCCCCGGCGCCGGAGCCCTCGGCGCTTCCCATGGAGCCGTGCGGCAGCGAGGAGCTGACCGGGCTGCTCTCGCAAACGGTAATGGCGCAGATTTACAGCGCATTGGCAGACAGCGACTATGCCATGCAGTATGACCGCATGCTTGCCATGCGAAAATCAACGGAAAACGGTGAGGAGATGGTGCGTCGGCTGACGCTGCAATACCATCGCATGCGCAAAGAACGCATCACCGCAGAGCTGCAAACACTTGCACATGGGGAACAGAAATCCCGCTGAGCAAAACGGAGAGTCATTATGGAAAAAACAATGCAAGGAGTTGTCGTCAGAATTGTCGGGTCCGTTGTGGATGTCCGCTTTCCCGGGCACCTGCCGCGGCAGGGCGATATTCTGACGATCCAAACCGAAACCGGCACCGTATCCCTTGAGGTCATGGCGCATCGCCGCGGCAGCGTCTGCCGCTGCATTGCCCTGCAGCCGACCGACGGGCTTTTCCGCGGGCTTGCCGTGCAGCCAAGCGGCGCCTGCTTACAGGTACCTGTCGGCGCAGGAACGCTCGGCCGCGTAACGGACGCCCTCGGCCGCCCCATCGACGGCAAGGGAGAGATCAAGGGGCCGCGCCGCGGGATTTATGCCCCCGCGCCGACGCTGCTTGAGCAGCGCCCCGTGCGCGATGTGCTGCAAACAGGTATCAAGGTCATCGACCTGCTCACCCCGTATGCGAAGGGCGGAAAAATCGGTCTGTTCGGCGGCGCCGGTGTCGGCAAAACAGTGCTGATTCAGGAGCTCATTTCCACCATTGCCACAAAGCATAACGGTCGCTCCGTCTTTATCGGCGTGGGCGAGCGCTCCCGCGAGGGGAATGAAATGGTGGAGGAGATGACGGCATCGGGCGTGCTCGGGAAAACATCGCTTGTGTTCGGGCAGATGAACGAATCGCCCGGCGCGAGAATGCGCGCCGCGTTCACCGGGCTTTCCATGGCGGAATATTTCCGCGACAGGGAAAAGAGCGATGTGCTTTTGTTCATTGATAACATCTTCCGCTATGTACAGGCGGGCTCCGAGGTCTCCGCGCTTTTGGGGCGGCTGCCCTCCGCCGTCGGTTATCAACCGACGCTCGCAAACGAGCTGGGACAGCTGGAGGAGCGGATCACTTCCACACAAAACGGCTCCATCACCTCCGTGCAGGCGATCTACGTTCCTGCGGACGATTTGACCGATCCTGCCCCCGCAACGATCTTCAGCCACCTGGATGCGACCACGGTGCTCTCCCGTAAGGTTGTGGAGTCCGGGATTTACCCCGCCGTGGATCCGCTGGAATCCTCCAGCCGTATTCTCGAGCCCTCCATTGTCGGGCAGGAGCATTATGAAACGGCAAAGCGCGTGCTTGCAACGCTGCAGCGCTATAAGGAGCTGCAGGATGTCATCGCCATTTTGGGCATGGATGAGCTTGCGGATGCGGATAAACGCCTTGTGTTCCGCGCAAGGAAGCTGAAAAACTTCTTCTCGCAGCCCTTCTTTGTTGCCTCTTCCTTCACGGGCATGCAGGGGCGCTATGTACCTCTTGCACGCACGATTGCCTCCTGCCGCGCCATTTTGGACGGGAAATGCGATGAGATTCCGGAGGAGCAATTCTTCTTCATCGGCGATATCAGCGAGATATGCCCGGAGATTGCCCTATGAAAACGTTTCATCTGACCGTCATGCGCCCCGATAAGATTGTATTTGAGGACGATGTTGCCGCCCTGTGCTGCTCCGTCGGCGCGGATGGGGCGCGCGAAGAGATTCTGCCGGGGCATGAGCCCATGCTTTTTTCGATCACGCTCGGCATGGCGGATATCCGCCTGCAAAGCGGAGAAAAAAAGCGGTTTGCCACGGGCGACGGCATTGTGATGATTGAGCGCGGGCGCGTGCAGGTCCTGAGCGATTTTATCGCATGGGAGGACCGCCTGGATCGCGCGATAGAACACCGGCAAAGCTATATCGATAAAGACCTGTCCCGCCGCCGCCAGAGCTATCATGAATACCGCATGAGCAAAATCAATCTGACAAAGACCTTTATTCACCTCTCCGGCCGACAGGATCACGAGCCGAGATAAAAATAAAACGCAGAGAACAACCCTTCCGCCCTCCGGGGCAATTTGGCGCAAGGAACACGTTTTTCTCTGCGTTTTTCGTTTTGAAAAAAGCCGGCAAGACCTGCCATGGGTCTTGCCGGCTCTGTGTTTTTACGGTTGTTTTTCGGAAAATTCTTCGGGGGGCAGTGTCTGCGCCGTTTCTTCCCCCAGCGGCACGGTAATTTCACTCTGCGGCTGCGTCAAGTGCCGAAGCCTGTTTTGCAGCACCGTGAGTTTTTCGATGGCATCCGCGCATGCCTTTTCACAGGGCGCGCCGAGGCTTTGCGCAAACTCCCGTTTCATTTTTTGCAAGGTTCGCTCCGCCTCGCAGCGGGCAGCCTCGCTTTGTTGCAGCGCCTGCGCATGAATTTCCTGCGCGCGGCGCCGCGCGTCCTGCAAGATTGCATCCGCTTTTTCATTGGCATCGGTGATCCATTTGCCGACACCCTTTGAAACCATATCATACTGTTCCGCCTTTTCCCGCAAAGCGGAAATGGCTGCTTCCTCCTTGCGGTTCTGCACCGCCAGGAGCTCCTCCAGCTGCAATGCCTTTTGCCGCCAGAATTGCGCATCCTGCGTCTGCGGCGAGGCAAGGTCATGCGGCACATCTCTCAGCGCCTGATTCTCCGCACGCAGCGTCTCGCATTCCGCATAGCGCTCCGAAAGAGAAAGGCGGCATTGCTCCAGCGTCTGCAAAAGCGCGTCCCGCTCCATCTGCTGCTGTGCCTGCAGGGCAAGCAAGGCTTCCTTTTCTTCCGTTTGCTGCTCAATGGTTTTTTGCTGTGCGGTGATGGTATTTTTCAGCGTTTGCTCAATTCCGCGGAAGCTTGCGTCCATTTTCCCAATATATCGGTTGACGTCCTCTTTGGCATATCCGCGCACTGCTGTTCGAAATGCCATGCGCTGCTTTGCCCCCGTTCCCATAACGCTTTCCTTATTGCTCATCTCTATCCTCTTTCCGCGCATCTGTCCCCCGCGCGGCTCTTTTTTCTTTATTCTACCATATTCGACGCAAAAATGCAAGATGCGAAAAAAGACCGACGCGGCAGTTTCCCGCCCGTCGGTCTTTCCGATTTCTTTGCTCAGTCGGCATATACGCTGACGCGCTTTTTGTTGCCTGCAAACCGCTCAAACTTGACATGTCCGTCTGCCAGGGCAAACAGAGTGTCATCGGAGCCGATACCGACATTTTTGCCGGGATGCACATTCGTGCCTCTTTGGCGAACGATGATGTTGCCGGCGACAACAGCCTGTCCGTCGCTCTTCTTCACGCCCAGTCTCTGCGCGTTGGAATCGCGGCCGTTCTTGGTAGAGCCGACACCTTTTTTATGTGCGAAGAATTGAAGATTCAGCTTCAACATGGCATTATTCCTCCATTTTTCTTATTCGCTGTACTTTTGCTCTGCGAGCGCTTCGTCATACGGCTTTTCAACGCATTTGACATCGAGATATTCGTAGTAGTCCTCCAGCATATCGCAAAGCTGCAGATAATAGCTTTGCAAAAGCCCCGCTACTGCAAACTGCTTTTTCTCATCCGGCTCATATTCGGGCAATGCGCTTGCCGCCAGAATCCGGACGTCCGTTGTCTTTTCGTCGATGGCGTATTGAATATCACAGGCATATCCCACCTCAACGGTGTTGATGAGGAACATCGTCATCGCGGAGACAGCTGCGCAGACAATATCATGCCCCGCTTCGTCAAACCCGCTGTGCCCCGTTTCCTCAAAGCCGTAATAAATACCGCCCTGCTCGTAAAAAACGATATGAATCATCAGAGCGCGATCTTCTCGATCTGAACCTTGGTATAAGGCTGACGGTGACCGAGCTTCTTCTTCTCGTTCTTCTTCGCCTTGTACTTCATGACGTAAATCTTCTTTGCCTTGCCGTTTTTGAGCACCTTTGCGCTGACAGATGCACCTGCAACGGTCGGCGTGCCGATTTTCAGATCCTTGCCGTCAGCGGCTGCGATCACCTTGTCAAAGGTAACGGTTGCGTCCTGCTCGGCATTCAGCTTCTCGACGAAGATGATGTCGCCTTCCTGGACCTTGTACTGCTTTCCGCCGGTTTCAATAATTGCGTACACGAAAAGCACCTCTCTTTCTTTGATGTCTCGCTGGTGCGGGTAAACCGTGCGGTTTTTTATGACCCGATTCCAAGCGGCTTTACCATTCTATCACAAATGCCGCCGCGTGTCAAGAAAAACCGCGCCGTCGTGCGCATCCGCGTGCGGCAAATTGTGTTAATTTTTTGTGAACGCACGCAAGCGCCGTCAAAATGCCCCGCTGAGCAGCTTTGCCGCCGTCAATGTGTTTTGCAGCAGCATGGCAATGGTCATGGGGCCGACCCCGCCCGGCACCGGCGTGAGATGCCCCGCGCGGGCAAGCGCCTCCGAAAAAACGACATCGCCGCACAGCTTTCCGTCCGCACCGCGATTGATGCCGACATCGATCACCGCCGCCCCGGGCTTTATCATGTCGCCGCACACAAAGCCCGCATGCCCGACCGCGCTGATCAGAATATCCGCGCGTGCGCAGATCTCGCGCAGCCCCTGCGTTTTGGAATGGCAGATGCTCACTGTGCCGTCTCTTGCAAGAAGCATGGCGGCAAGCGGCTTTCCGACGATATTGCTGCGCCCCAGCACAACACATTCCTTTCCCGCAATCGCAATGCCGTATTCCTCCAAAAGTGCAATGACTCCGGCGGGCGTGCAGGGGGAAAACCGCGGCGTTCCGAGATACAAAAGCCCCACATTCTGCGCATGGAAGCAATCCACATCCTTGCGCGGGTCGATTGCGGCAATCACCGCCGACGGATTGATCTGCGGCGGCAGCGGCAGCTGCACCAAAATGCCGTGAATCTGCGGGGCTTCGTTAAGCTGCCTGATCAGGGTACACAGCGCCTGCTGCGTTGTATCGGCGGGCAGGGAAATGATTTCCGAATAAATGCCTGCCTCCTCGCACGCGCGATGCTTATTGCGCACATAAACCGCGCTTGCGGGGTCGTCTCCGACCACGACGACGCAAAGCCCCGGTAAAACGCCGCTGCGGCGCAGCGCGGTGCATTCCTTTGCAATCCGTGCGCGCAGCTCCGCTGCCGTTTGCTTTCCGTCAATGATCACTGCTGCCATAGCTCTCCCCCTTCTCCTTTGCGCCGCCCGTCGCCGCGCCGTGCGGCGGTGGCGGCGGTGTGTTCTCTGTTGTTTGTTTGGGTTCTTCCTGCATCTGATACCGCTTTGCCTGTGTCGTAAAGAGGCGATAATACTCCCCGCGGCGCGCCATCAGCTCGGCATGCGTTCCCTCTTCCGCAAGCACGCCGTGATCCAGCACGATAATATGATCGGCAACGGTTGCGCTGGACAAGCGGTGCGAAACAAACAGCGTTGTTTTCCCGCGGCGCAAGGTATCAAACTGACTGAAAATTTCCTGCTCCGCAATGGCATCCAGCGATGCCGTCGGCTCATCCAAAATCAAAATATCGCTGTCCGCATAAAAGGCGCGCGCCACGGAAAGCTTTTGCCACTGCCCCACGGAAAGCTCAATGCCGTCCTCGCTGAAATAGCGCATCAGGGGCGTGTCGTATTGCTGCGGCAAACGCAGGATAAACGGCTCCGCCGCCGCCTGCTGCGCCGCTGCCTGCACGGCTGTCTGATCCACCGCGCGGTCAATCGCGCCGAAGGCGATATTCTCGCGCACGGAGAAAGCATATTTGCCGAAATCCTGGAAAATGATGCCGTACAGCTCATACAGTGCCGCGACATCATAGCGGCGAATATCAACGCCGTCGAGCAGCACTTGCCCCTGTATCGGGTCGTAAAGGCGTGTGAGCAGCTTGATCAGCGTCGTTTTTCCGGCACCGTTGAGCCCGACCAAAACACAGGTCTCCCCCGCGCGAATGGTGAGGCTGATATCGTGCAGTACATCGCTCTTGCCGCCGGGATAGCGGAAAGAGACATGCCGCAGCTCAAGGGTATGCCCCGCATGGCGGGCAGGCAGCAAGGGCTTTTCGCCCGGTTGGAGCACAGGGACGATCGTGCGCTTCTCTTTCATAAAGCTGATAAGGTTATCGATGAACAGCGTGCCCTCATAAATCGTCGCCGTGGTGGAAATGAGGCTTGCAACACAGGTGCCGATAGAGGAAAGCGCGCCGGTATAATAGCTGAAATCGCCGATCGGGCCGCCGCTGTGCACAATATGCAGCGCAATCAAAACCCAGAGCCCGCAGCTGACCGCGGTCGAGAGCAAAAGCATGGCGATATTCCATCCGCCCTCGGCGTAAATCAGGCGCTTAATGCCGCCGAAATAGCGTTCAAACACGGTTTGATACCCTTGTAAAAACCGATCGGTCAGACCGAAGAGGCGCACCTCCTTCACCATATCCTTGTCCACGACAAGATCGCTGTAATAATTCATCTGCCGCCGCCGCACGGAGCTGTGGCGCATATAAAGAAAGTTCTTCTTGCGATAGATAAAGTTGACCACGGCGCTCGGCACGCTCACGGCAATGAGCACAAGCGGCGCCCACGGCAAAAAGCCGGACATGATGGCAATACAGGAGACAAGGGTGATCAGACTTGAAAAAATGTCAAATGTACTGGAAAGGATCTGCACGGGGCGCATGCCCGCCTCGCGGTTGGCGTTTTCCAGGCGCTCGTAAAATTCGGGCTTATCAAATGAAGAAAGATCGACCTGCCGCGCCTTTTGCATAATTCCGACCTTGATCTGATTTGTAACAAGCTCGCCCGCAATGCGGTACAGGATATTATACAGGTTTGCAACCACACTCTGCACCACAAGAAAGCCGAACTGAACAAAAAGTGCACCGAAGATGACCTGCACGCTTTTCTGTGCGATCGCCTCCTGCAGCGCCGTTAAAAGGTTCGCCGTGATTTTCAGCCCGATTACCGGCATCACCCCGTTGAACACCGCCATGAAGATCATACAAAACAGGATCCATGGCCGCGTGTTCCACACCACGCCGAAAATATAGAGCAGCCTGCCGCCTAGGCTCTTGCAAACACGGAAAAGATACCCCGGCACCTCCTTTAGGGTTTTCGGCTTTGGTTCTTTCAGTTTTTCATTGAGCTTCATCGGGTCGCCTGGCGGCGGCCCCATTCTTCCTCCGCCCATCAAAGCGCCCCCTTATTCGTATCTTGCCCGCGCGCCGCCGATGAATTTCGGGCGCGTATAAGCGCAAAGCAGGCGCGCTTTGCCGATGCGGTCGTTTGTAAGGCGCAGCGGCACCGCAACGGGGCAAAGATGCATACCGATCAGCGTTCCGCCGATATCAATGCCGCCCTGTGCGCGCACCGCCTCCACCGCAACCGGATCCCGCATGGCGGCATACGCTGCCGTTGCAAAGCTGCCCCCCGCCTTCGGATACGGCACAACGGATACGATCTCAAGCCCGTGCGAGACGGCATACTCCCGCTCCGTGATCAAAGCGCGGTTGAGATGCTCGCAGCACTGCGCGGCAAGAAAAATCCCGCGCGCCACGAGCTCCTCGCCTACGGCGCGCATCACCGCCTGCGCCGCCTCCGGCACGCTGCAATGTCCGATCTCGCCGCCGACAATTTCGCTTGTGGAGCAGCCGACGGCAAGCAGCGCACCCGGTTGCAGGGGATGCTGCGCCGCGGCGCACTTTTCAAAATATTCCGCAAATGCGGCTTTCGTTTGCAAATAAAGCGATTCAAATTCCGTTTCCATGTCTTTTTTCTCTTTCCCTGTTGTTGATTCCATAGGGTAATTATACCGCCGATATGTGTCGGTTTTTTGAAAAATCGGAGAAAAATCACACGATTTTTCTTTTTTTCGCAAAAAGGGGCAACCAATGCAGGCTGCCCCCGAGTTTTTATTCCACAAAGTCAAATTCTATGCCGTACAGAGAGACCGTATCCCCATCCTTGCAGCCGTTTTCACCGAGGCGCTCGTAAACACCCGCTTCGCGCAGCCGACGCTCAAAATAGTTCAGGCTTTCCCGATCTTCAAAATTGACATTGGAGACCAGCTTTTCAAGCCACGCGCCCTCCAGAATGAAAATCCCGCTGCCGCTTTCGCGCCGCACGGTATATGCCATCGGGTCCTGCGGTGCCTGTGTCGGCGCCTGCTCCTCATCGTATACCATTATGGGCGGCAGCGCCGCGAGGCGGTCGATCACATGATACAAAAGCGCCTCGATCCCCTCCCCGCTCACCGCGGAAACAGGATAAACCTCGCAGCCGAAATGCGCACGCAGCGCCGCAAGCTTTTCCTCTTTTTCTGCTTCAAGCAGAGTGTCGCACTTGTTCAGCACCAAAATCTGCTCGCGCCGGCTCAGCTCCTCGGAATATACGGCAAGCTCGCCGTTGATCAGCTCCGCCGCCTGCACCGGGTCCGTCGCCGCCATGTCCGAGCCGTCCACAAGATGCAGCAGCAACCGGCAGCGGTCCACATGGCGCAAAAAGTCATGCCCAAGCCCCGCGCCCTGCCCGGCGCCCTCAATCAGCCCCGGAATATCCGCGCAGACAAATCCGCCGCGCTCCGTTTCCACCACACCAAGGCTCGGCGCAAGCGTGGTAAAGGGATAATCCGCAATTTTCGGGCGCGCGCTGCTGATGCGGGAAAGCAAAGACGATTTGCCTGCATTGGGCAGCCCCAAAAGCCCGACATCCGCAATCATTTTCAGCTCCAGCAAAAGCTCCGCCTCTTCCCCCTTCATGCCGCTTTTCGCAAAGCGGGGAATCTGGCGTGTCGGCGTTGCAAAATGCTTGTTTCCCCAGCCGCCTCTTCCGCCGCGCAGACAGAGATACGGCGCATCGTCCGACATATCCTTCAAAATTCTGCCGCTTGCCGCATCGCGGATCAGCGTGCCGCGCGGCACCAGGATCTCGGTATCCGCCCCGTTTTTTCCGTGCCATTTTGCGCCCTTGCCGTCGCCGCCGTTTTCCGCGAAAAATTTGCGGTGATAGCGGAATGCAAGCAGGGTATTGGCACCCGGATCGATGCGGAAGATGATATTGCCGCCGTTGCCGCCGTCGCCGCCGTCCGGCCCGCCTTTTGCTACATATTTTTCCCGCCGAAACGAGACGCAGCCGTTGCCGCCGTTGCCCGCTTTGGCATAAATCGTAATTCTGTCAATAAACATGCCCGTTTCCTTTCCCGCTTTTCAGTCCTGCAGCATTGCAAGAAATGCCGCCTCATCCAATATCGCAATGCCGAGCGCCTCCGCCTTTGCAAGCTTTGAGCCCGCCGCGTCCCCCGCCAAAACATAGGTGGTTTTTTTTGAGACAGATGAGGCGCAGTTTCCTCCGTTTTCTTCAATCAATGCGGATGCCGCCTGGCGCGTCATGTGCGGCAGCGTCCCCGTGAGCACAAAGGTCATGCCCGCAAACCGATCGCTCTTTGGCTCCGCTTTTTCCTGCTTTGTCACAACGCCTGCGGTGCGCAGCCGATCAATCAGCGCGCGGGTGGACGGATGCGTGAAAAATTCCGTTATGGTATGCGCCGTGATCGGGCCGATATCGGGCACCGCGCACAGCTCCCGCTCCGTCAGCGTGAAAAGCCGCTCCAAATCACCGTATTGCTCCATAAGCGTCTGCGCCGCCTTTTTGCCCACCTGGCGGATTCCGAGCGCATACAAGAGCCGCTGCGGCCCCGCCTCCTTGGAGCGCGCAATGGCGCCGACAAGGTTTTCCGCGCTCTTTTCCCCCATGCGCTCAAGAGGGCTGAGCTGCTGCGCGCTCAGATCGTACAAATCGGCAGCCGTATGCACAAGTCCCTGCGTGCGCAGCTGCTGCAAGAGCGCTTTTCCGAGCCCGTCGATATTCATGGCATCGCGCGAGACAAAATGCTCCAAATTCCGCTGCAGCTGCGCGGGGCATGCGGCATTTGTGCAGCGCACCGCCGCCTCTTCATCCCGTGTGACGGTCTCTCCGCAGGCGGGGCAAACGGGCGGCAGGCGGTACGGCTGCTCCGTGCCGCTGCGCTTTTCCTTCACCGCGCAGACAATCTCGGGAATAATATCGCCCGCCTTGCGCACCCGCACCGTATCGCCGATGCGCATATCGCGCTTTGCGATAAAATCTTCGTTATGCAGCGTTGCGCGGGAGACAAGCGTGCCTGCCAGGCGCACCGGCTCCAGTACGGCGTTCGGCGTCAAAACCCCCGTGCGCCCGACCTGCACGGTAATATCAAGCAGCTTTGTTTCCTTTTCCTCCGGCGGAAATTTATAGGCAAACGCCCATTTCGGGGTCGCCGCGTTTTCCCCCGCGGCGGCGCGATCGGAAAAGCGGTCCAGCTTCAGCACAACCCCGTCGATATCATAAGGCAGGCTTTGGCGCATCGCCCCGATCTCTTCAATACAGGCAATCGCCTGCTGCGGCGTTTGCACAAGCTTATGATAGGGAATCACCGTAAAGCCGAGGCTTTCCAGATAGGCAAGGCTTTCGCTGTGAGAGGGAAGCGCTTTGCCCTCGATCGCCTGCAGATTGAAAACAAAAATTGCAAGATTGCGCTTTGCAGTAACGGTACTGTCCAGCTGGCGCAGAGAGCCCGCCGCCGCATTGCGCGGATTGGCAAACAGCGGCTGCTGCTCCTCTTCGCGCTTTTGATTGAGCGCCGTAAAGCTCTCGCGCGGCATATATACCTCGCCGCGCACCTCCAAATACGGCAGCGCCTGCGGAATCGTCAGCGGCACAGTGCGGATGGTTTTGATATTCTGCGTGACATCCTCGCCGATGCGCCCGTCGCCGCGCGTTGCGCCGAGAAAAAGCTTTCCGTCCCGATAGCGCAGCGCGCAGGAAAGCCCGTCGATCTTGCATTCCACCGACCAGGAAAGCGCCTCTTTTCCAAGCGCCTGCGCAACCTTTTCCATGCTTTGCGCAACCTCTTCATAAGAAAAAACATCCTGCAGGCTGTCCATGCGGCTGTCATGTACCACCTTTTCAAAGCGATCCAGTGCGGCTCCGCCGACGCGGCGCGTAGGGGAGCTCGGGTCGTCAAATTCCGGATGCGCCTCCTCAAGCCCCTTCAATTCGTAAAAAAGACGGTCGTATTCATAATCGGAGATTTCCGGCGCATCTTCAATATAATACTTGCGCGCGTGATACTCAAGCTCGCGTCGCAGCTGCGCAATTCTCTGCGCTGTTTTTTCATTGGTCTGCTCCATGCTCACGATCTCCTTTTTCGGCTGTTCTTCTTATTATGGTACTATATTTTCGAAAAAAAGTCAATCCCGTGCCCCCCTTGCATTTTCGGCAAAAATCGTGTATCATACTCAAAAAGAATCCGTTTTGAAAAGGAGATGCCATGAAACGGTTTTTTGCCTTTTGCGGCACGCATACCGCGGCATGCTGCGCCCTTTTAGACCTGTGGCTTTCGTTTTTCCTGTTTTATCTGTTTCGCCGCGCCCTGCAACGCCTCTGCGGCGCGCTGCTTTTCGACTTTTTGGCGCGCGGCGGGGCTGCCGCTGTGCTCGGCGGCACGGCAGCGCTCCTTTCCGGGGGCTGCAGCGCCGCGCTTTGTTATCTGCTGCTGCGCGCACGGCGCGGCGGAGCGACGCCTGCCGCACTGCGCGGGGCGGCGCGCCTGTATCTGTTCGGCACGGTCGCCGCGGCTTTTTCATGCGCCGCCGCAGCGGCATTCTTCGCGCTCGACGCGCTGCATTCTGCCCCGGTTTTTCTTCTTGCAAAAGCGCTGTGGGATGCGGCTGCACTGCTGTGCCGCACATTTTTTCAAAAGCCTTTATGCCGCATAGCGCCCGCGCTTTTTTCGGGACAAAAGCCGACCGCCGTTTTCCGGCACAGCCCGTTTTTTGAAACGCTGCTGCGCGCGGCGGGCTTTCTTATCCTTGCGCTGATGCCGCTGTATTGCACGCTGATGATGGAAGCCGTGCATTTTCCGTTATGCCGCACCACGGGCTACGGCTCTTTGCGCGCTTATTTTTCGGAGAACGGCAACGCCTTTCTCTTTGCCGTTGGCGTTTTATGCATATTTTATCTTCTGTTTTTGCTGCTGTGCAAAAAGGGCTGGATCGCCGCGGGAATTCTGCTCTTTTTCAGCACGGCGATGATGACCGTCAACTACTATAAATTTACCCTCACCGGAGATTTTTTCTATCCTTGGGACCTCGGTGCAACGAAAAATATGGGCGAACTGTTCGAATTTGTGAGAACCGCCCCGTCAAAGCGTATCCTCTTTTTCGTTGCGCTCGGCATTCTGCTCATCGTGATTGCGGCGCTTTCGCGCCTCAGCCTGCCCCTACGGTTTTCTCTGCGCGCCCCGCTTGCGGCGCTTTTGGTCTTCGGCGCGGTTTTTTCCGCCTCAACTCCGGCGCGCTGCGCGAAAATTCTCGCCAAGAACAATCTGTATTTTGAGGATATGTCGCTGCAATATTCCAATTATGCGGCAAACGGTTTTGTCGGCGGCTTTTTTGTCAATGCGCTGAGCATGAGTGTCTCCGTGCCGCAAAACTATTCCGAGCAGACCGTGAATGCAATTCTGGACGATCAAGTCGATTCCTCCCCCTCCGATTCCTTTTTCTCCCCGGACATTATCCTTGTGCTTTCCGAATCGTTTTGGGATGTGCGCCGCCTGCCCGGCACAACCTTTTCCGAAAACCCGCTCCGCAATTACGATGCCCTTTGCGCCGATGCAAATACCGTCAGCGGCGACATCGTGCAAAGCGCCTTCGGCGGCGGAACCGTGCGCCCGGAATTTGATATTTTAACGGGGCTGAGCGTGGATGCGCTGCCTTCGGGCGCGGTGCCCTGGCAATATGTTTCGGAGCAGACACCGTCCTATCCCGCCCTGTTTCGCTCGCTCGGCTACCGCACTCTTGCCGTACACCCCTATACTGCGACCTTTTATGACCGCCGCCGTGCCTACCCGCTCATCGGAATAGAAGAAGCCTATTTTTCCGACGATATGAAGACGGTGAAAGAAATTGAGCCGCACATTCGCGGCAAACAGATCAGCGATGCCACCTTTGTTGAATATATCAAATATTACATGGAGCATTCGGATAGTGACGCGCCCGTATTTTGCTTTGGTATCAGCATGGAAAATCACCAGGCATACGAGCATAAATTCTCCGATGCGCCGTACAGCCTCGAAAATCCGGATTTCTCCATCTATACGGAAAATCCCGCGCTGGACGAGGCAACCATGGAGAGCCTGGGTAATTATGTGCAGGGGCTGAAGGATGCAGATGATGCGCTCGGGGAACTTGCCGAATATGTGAAAACCCGCGACCGCAACACCGTTTTGATCTGGTTTGGGGATCATCTGCCGACCCTCGGCACCAATCGGGCAGCCTATGTGCAAAGCGGTATGATCAGCCAGCCGGAAAGCGCCTCGGATTCCCTTGCGCTGCGGCATACGCCGTTTCTCATTTATGCCAATTTCCCGCTCAAAGAAAGCACGATCGTGCAAAAAGGCGCGGAAAATCTCATCTCCGATTATCATCTGCTCGGTGCCGCATGCGAAATGATCGGCGCGCCCGGGACACGGCTGACCGCGTTTTTGCAGCGCTATGCCGCCGTGCAGCCGTATTACTGCGCAGCCGTCCGCCGCGCCGTCAATGCGGACGAAACGGTGCTGCAATTTGCAGAGCAGCATCGTCTGCTGACCTATGACCGCCTGTTCGGGGAGCAATATTCCGCAAATTAAAGAGCAAGAAAGCAACGAAAAAGCCGTGCCTTCCGCCGAAAGCACGGCTTTTTATCATCCTTGTTATGCCAAAACGGCGCGGTCGTTTGCAAACTCGCTGCCGCTTGCCTTTTCAAACAGCTCCAAAAGATCCTCAACGGTGAGATTTTTCTTTTCCTGCCCCGCAATATCGATCAGGATTTTGCCCTGATGCAGCATGATCAGGCGCGTGCCGTATTGAATGGCGTCGCGCATGTTATGCGTGATCATCAGCGTCGTCAGCCCGTATTGCGCAACCAGGCGATCCGTGATGGAGAGCACGCGCGCCGCCGTTTTCGGGTCGAGCGCCGCCGTGTGTTCATCCAGCAGCAGCACCTTCGGCTTCTGCATCACCGCCATAAGCAGCGTGAGCGCCTGGCGCTGCCCGCCCGAAAGAAGACCGACCTTTGCGCCCATGCGGTCCTCAAGGCCGAGCTCCAGCTGCCCGAGCAACGCGCGGTATCTCTCGCGCTCTGCCTTGCAAATCCCCGGGCGCAGCGTATGGTGTTTGCCGCGGCGTGCGGCAAGCGCCAGATTCTCTTCAATCTGCATATCCGCCGCCGTGCCGAGCATGGGATCCTGAAATACTCTGCCGAGATATTTTGCGCGTTTATATTCCGGCATCGCCGTGACATCCGTGCCGTCGATGAGGATCTTGCCCCCGTCCGGCTTCCACACGCCGCTCACGGCATTGAGCATGGTGCTCTTGCCTGCGCCGTTTCCGCCGATGACCGTGACAAATTCGCCCGCATCAAGCCGCAGACTCAGCCCGTCCAGCGCAACCTTCTCCTGCACGGTGCCGGGATAGAAAACCTTTGTAACATTCAAAAGCTCAAGCATCTTTTTTCTCCCCCTTATGCACAGCGTAACTTTGGGAAATACGCTCCTTGACATACGGAACGCCGAGAAACACAACAACGACAAGCGCCGAGAACATCTTGAGCAGATCCGGGTCAAACCCGATAAAGATAACGACCTGATATACGATATAATATATCACCGCACCCAGCACAACGCCGAGCAGCCGCACGGCAAAATTCTTTGCGATTTTGGAAAGCAGCGTCTCCCCGATGATCACCGCGGCAAGCCCGATAATCACGGCGCCGCGCCCCATGTTGATATCGCTGTATCCCTGGTATTGACACAAAAACGCGCCGCAAAGCGCCACAAGCCCGTTGGAAAGGGCAAGCCCCGTCAGCTTCATCAGGCTTGTGTTGATGCCCTGCGCACGGCTCATTGCCGCATTGGCGCCCGTTGCGCGGATCGCGCAGCCGAGCTCCGTGCCGAAAAACAGATACAAAAGGCAAATGAGCAGCGCCACGCCGATGCCAAGCACCAAAAGCGCATGCGGAATCTGCATGGAGGAGAGCAGCACCGCATAGCCGCGCGCCGGCAGCGCGCGGTTCGCCTGCCCCAAAATCTTCAGATTGACCGACCACAGCATCAGCTGCGTTAAAATGCCGGAAAGCAGCGCCGGGATGCCGAGCGCAATGTGCAAAAGCCCGGTGCAAAGCCCGGCAAGCACGCCGCTCAGCGCCGCGCACAGCATGGAGAGCCATACGGGGCAGCCGGAAAGGATCATCACGGCGCAGACCGCGGCGCCCGTGCAAATGGAGCCGTCCACCGTCAAATCGGCAATGTCCAGAATTTTATAGGTAATATAAACACCGAGCGCCATAATCGCCCAAATCAACCCCTGCGCCACCGCTCCGGGCAGCGCACTGAGCAAGCCCATCATATGTATGCTCTCCTTTTCTGCATTTTCCGTGCCGCCTTATTTTGCAATCGCTTCGTAATCGCCTGGGACCTCGATTCCAAACTCTGCACACATTTCGGCATTATACACCTTTTTTGCGGGCGCATATTCGATCGGCATTTCGGAGATCTTCGCCTCGCCGCGCAAAATCTTTGCAGCCATTTCGCCGGTTTTGTATCCGAGATCATAATAGCTGATGGAGAGCGCAGCCACGCCGCAGCCGGAGCAGATGCCCTCTTCGCCCGCAACCACCGGCACCTTTTCCTGCAGCACAATGTTGGAAATGGTGCCCGTGCAGGAGGCGGCGGTGTTATCGGTGGGGATATAGATCACATCGCTTGCCTTGGCGGCTGCCGTTGCCACGGCGGAGATATCATTGGTATCGCTGAAAGAATAGCGCTCGGTCGCAATTCCCTTGCCGCCGAGGTATTCCTCCATCACGCGCACCTGATATTCGGAATTAGGCTCTGCGGAGCAATAGAGCAGCCCCACGGTCTTGCACTGCGGGAAGAGCTCCAGAATCATATCGCCCTGCTGCGTCAGCGGTGCCAGGTCGGAGGTCCCGCTGACGTTGCCGCCTACGGTTCCGTTAAAATCGTTCAGCCCGAGCGCCACACCGTATTCCGTGATGGAGGTGCCGAGCACCGGGATCTCCGCGGTGGCATTATACGCCGCCTGCAGCGCTGCGGTGGCATTCGCCATGATCAGATCCACCTTTTTGGAAACGAAGGAGTTGACGATGGTGGGGCATGCGGCGGAATCTCCCGCGGCGTTCTGCACATCGATATTTACGCTCTCCTCACCCAGAATTGCCTTAAGTGCATCGGAAAAGCCCTGCGTCGCCGCATCCAGCGCCACATGCTGCGTCAGCTGGCAAACGCCGATATTATAAACGGTCTTGCCCGTGTCGCCGTCTCCCTTTGCGGTATCCGAGCCGCCCTGCGGCGTTTTTGCGCAGCCGGCAATCAGCAGCATCACCGCGCAAAGCAGCAATGCCAAAACGGTTTTCTTCATTTGTTTTGCTTTCATTTTTGTTTCCTCCTGAAAATTTCTAAAAAAAGATTCCTCACGGACCAAGACCCGTGAGGAACGACCAAACGCTTTTTGCATCCGGGGATGCGCCGATGAAGTTCGGCTGCGAAAAATCACGCTCACAAATCGTGGTGCTTTCCGTATGAAAAGCCGGCAAAATAAAAATAATAGAACATTATCTTCCTCTGCCGCGGTTTGCGGCGCTCCTTTCCTGCGTGTTTTTATCATGATACCATGCAAAAGCGCCGTCGTCAAGCGCTTTTTGCATTTTTTTGCTGCAAATCCTGCATTTTTTGCATGTTTATCCGCCGCAGATGAAAAAGCGCCGCGCGGGATGCATAAAATTTCGTTTTTGCGCCGCCGCGAAAAAAGCCGAAAA
>URPL01000023.1 GCA_900549725.1 uncultured Eubacteriales bacterium
ATATTTCGGGAAAGGGCGGCGATATATTGTTGCACGGCGCGGGTAAAGTATTCCGGCAAACGGCAAAAGCGTGCAGGCCGTTTTTTACGATACTTCCCGAATACTTAAAAGACGGTAAAACAGAAAATCGTTGTCAATTACCTTTTCGAATTTATACTCCATTTTTCGAACGGTTTCATGCATGCCCAAATCGGGAGCATAGTATGTTTCAACGATTGCGGCCAACTCGGTCTCGGTTTCGCTGATTTGCGGTTTTTTGACCTTTTCGTTTTCATCAAAATCGAGATAATAGGGATCCTCGTTCCAATAGTCCCGCGCATAGCAGACGGTGTATGTGCCGGTTTCGGTGGAGTAGGAATCGGAGGTATTCTCCATGGTCGTGCGGTATGCCGAGAGGTCGCCCGAATGGGAAATCAGATCCGAGGAAATGCGTTCCAGCTCTTTTCCCGGAATGCTCATCAGGGATTTCTCTTCATCGATTTCAACAAAGTCGAGCAAGTCCCGATTGGAAAAGCAGAAGAGAAAACTCAGATATAAGAGGTTGTTCTGCGTAACGGCGTCGCCGCGCTGATACGGCTCGTGAAAATAGCTCACAAAATATTGCAGATAGGAGGTAATATCCGTATGTGCCGTGTCGGTTGTTGCGGAGGATTCCGCCGTTTGCCCGGGCGCGGTTTGTGTCCGGCTGTCGATGGTGTTGGAATCGGATTCCGATGAGGGATTGGAACGGTCGGATATCACAGCGCAGGAGGAAAGAGAAGTCAAAAGCAGGATCAAAGACAGAAAAACACTGATTCTTTTCATGGAAAACCTCCGAAATCTGATCGGTTTTGGGGATTTTGTAAGGAAAGTATACCATAGAAAGCGCGTTTTGTAAAGAGAAAAACGGTTGCGCATTTTCTTTTCAGAGAGGGCGGGGACCCCGGAGGAAGCGACACGGGAAAAAACAAAAAAGAAGGGACGCTTTTCGGAAGAAAAGCGTCCCTTCTTTTGGCTGGGATAGCTGGACTCGAACCAGCGAAATGCAAGAGTCAAAGTCTTGTGCCTTAACCAACTTGGCTATATCCCATCGCGAAAGCCATTATACCACACCGCCAAAGCATTTGTCAATCGTTTTTTTGCGTCTTTACGGTATTTTCGGAGGCGCCGCACCAAAGCGCGCGCCCCGGCATATGCTGCTATCGAAGAGCGCAAGGCTCTTTGAAAACGAGATTTTGTTACGGGAGGACGATAGTATGAACTGCCTTTGCAATCTGTTTGACGGGGATAACTGCATGTGGATCATTCTGCTTGCGCTTGTGATTCTTTGCTGCATGTGCAACGGCTGACAATCAGCCGATGTCGCGGCGGCTGCCGGGACAAAACATACGGGCGTCGGCGCTGCTTGCCGACGCTCTTTTTTTGTGCCGCGGCGCGGCGCGCCGCCGAAATTTTTGCATATACTGAAAAAGAGGACCGCGGTCCTCACAGGAAAAGTTTTTCAAAAAGAATGTAAAAGCAATGTTTATTTTCCCCCTCCGCGCGGTAATACTATCAGTGGCATGAAGAAAGCGGACTGCGGTCCGCGGAAAAGTTGGAGTGAGAAGAAAGTGACCGTAAAACGCGGAGATATCTTTTATGCGGATCTGAGCCCGGTGGTCGGCTCGGAGCAGGGGGGACTGCGTCCGGTTTTGATCGTACAAAACGATGTGGGAAACCGTTACAGCCCGACGGTGATTGCCGCGGCGATCACATCGCAGCAGGCAAAGGCGCATTTGCCGACGCACATCAATGTATATGCCGCACGCTGCGGGCTGGCAAAGGACAGCGTGATCCTTCTGGAGCAAATCAGAACCATAGATAAACGCCGCCTGCGGGAGCATATCGGGCATTTGGATGAGCGGGCGATGGCAAGAGTAAACGGGGCGATTGCCGTCAGCTTCGGGCTCGGTGCCGAACGCACGGAGCCGCTTGCGGCACATGGCGGAGCGTTTGTTTGAGGAACAGAGCTGGGAAACGGCGCATATACTGAAAACAGCAGCGTCTGCGGAGGGGGTAATTACATGAAAGTCGTTGTTTGGAAGTCGCCGCGCTTTTTGGCGGGGCTTTTGCGGCGGTTGTTTCACATTGCATGAAAAATAAGGGTCCGCGAAAAAGATGCTCGCAGGGCCCTTATTCCATTTCCCCTCGGAATTTTTCATACGGCAGAGGCGATTTGCGGTGAAATTTCACAAAAAAAGGCGGCACAATCCGTGAAAATTATTTCTCGAAATTTGTTGCTTTGCACAGAAAAGTGTGGTATAATAAACAAAAGAAAAAAACAAGGGAGAATGGCGACGCTTTTTCCCGTTTTTTCGATAAGTGAGGCGAATGCGAATGGACAAAAACTTGCAGGGCAATGCCCGCAAAATGCAATATCGCAAGTTCAGACGCCGCCGCAGACTGCTCAATGGCGCTGCGGTGTTGCTTGTTACGCTTGCAGTCGCCCTGATTGCCGTTCGCCTGCCGCTGGGCGGCGAGGGGGCAATCGCAGCCGATGTGGAAAAGGGGGAAGATCTTTCCCTGCCGCGCACGCTCCAGATGAAGCCGCTTTCCGCGCTGGGAACCGAAGCTGTGCTCTCGAGAGTGGAGGAGCCGCAGACCGAGCCTGTTCCGGAGCCGGAGCCCGTCGAGCCGACGGTGGATCCCGCGCCGGTTACCCCGTTTGTTCCGAGCGGGAGCACTTTGGTTGCGCAGAGCGCAGCCGCGGATGCCTCCTATTTTGACGATGCGGTATTCATCGGCAATTCGCAGATGGTCGGCTTTGCCAACAGCACCGATCTTTCCGGCACCTATTATTGCGCCGTCGGGCTTAATGCAAGCTCCTTCTTCACCTCCCCGGTTGCAAAGACCTCCGCCGGGAAGGTAACCATTCCGCAGGCATTGCGCGGACAAAGCTTTTCCAAGGCATATGTTCTGTTCGGCGTCAACGAATTCGGATGGAGTTCCGTCAATGCGTTTGTTGCAAAATACGAGCAGGTCATTGCGACGCTGCGCGAAAATAACCCGAATATGATCATATATGTCGAATCCGTTCTTCCCGTCAACGAATTTTTGGCGCAGTCAAACGGATACGGCACCAATGTCAACAACGGAAATGTCGCTAAATTTAACGAGGCGCTTTATGCCATGTGCGAGCGCCTGGGTGTTTACTATCTTGATATTCACTCCCTTTTTGTGGGCGAGGACGGGAAGATGCCCGTTGCCAATTCTTCGGACGGGCTGCATGTCAATCGCGCCTGCGTTGCGATGTGGAGCGATTATCTGAAAACGCATACGGCACAGTAAACGAATTGCAGCGGCTGCGGCTCTTTGCAACCGCCTTTACCGTTTATGCTGTGAGAAATGAGGAGACTATAATGTTTGGACGGAAAGGACAAATCGCGCTGCTGCTTGCGGCGCTTGCATGTATCGGTTGCCTTTTTGTCGGCTGCGGAAAAGGCGGGGACGTCTCGTCCGACTCCGAGACGGGCGCATCTTCTGCCGCACCTGCCAAAACCCTTTCTCTTACCGCCGAAGAAGCGGCGCAAAAGCTTGCGGATACCGGTGTTTGGGCGGAGGAGCTTGTTGCGCTGAAGGAAAGCCGAATTTCCGTCGTTTATGAAATTGAGGATACGGATTTTGTCTCTGCCGCGGCTTTTTGCAGCCCCAGCGGCGCATATGCCGACAGTGTCGCCGTTTTTGTGACAAAGGACGCCGCTGCCGCCGGTGCGGTGGAAAAAGCGCTCCGCGCCTATCAAACGGAGCAGATCGGCTATTGGAAGGACTATCGCGCCGATCAGGTGAAGAAACTGGAAAATGCATTTGTATATAAGTTTGAAAATGCTGTGGTTTTTTGCACCTGTGAGGATACGGCGGCGCTGCAGGCGCTGGTCGAAAACGGATTTGTTTCTTGATGAAACGGGTGACGCACCGCAGGGTGCGGCACCCGTTTTTCGGGGATAGAGCTGCTTTGGCGGCGCGGGGCTCCGGGCGGGCTCCGGAGCAAATCTTCCGCAGGGAGCGGAAAGGAAAAAGAAAGGACGAAAACCAATGGAATTTCAGAATGTAACGGTATTTGATCATCCGCTGATTGCGCATAAGCTGGCAATTTTGCGTCAGGAGACGACGGGCTCCAAGCAGTTCCGCGAGCTTGTCAACGAAATTGCAATGCTGATGGGCTATGAAGCGATGCGCGACCTGCCGACGGAGCTTGTTGAGATTCAAACGCCTCTGACGCGCACCAAGGTCCGCATGATTGCCGGAAAGAAGCTTGCCTTTGTTCCGATTTTGCGCGCAGGGCTCGGCATGCTGGACGGCGTTCTGGCGCTGGTTCCCTCTGCAAAGGTCGGCCATGTCGGCTTGTATCGCGACGAGCAGACGCTGGAGCCGCACGAATACTACTGCAAGCTGCCGAGCGATATTGATCAAAGAACCGTTATCATGCTTGACCCGATGCTTGCAACGGGCGGCTCCGGCTCTGCCGCAGTCTCCTTTATTAAGCAGAAGGGCTGCAATAATATCAAATTCATGTCCATCATCGCAGCGCCCGAGGGGCTTGAGCGCCTTGCCAAGGATCATCCCGATGTGCAGATCTATACCGGCTGCGTCGATGAGCGTCTGAATGAGCACGGCTATATCCTTCCGGGTCTTGGCGATGCCGGAGACCGTTTGTTCGGCACGAAATGAGGTTTCTGCTTTGAACGCTGCGGTGCCGCACCCATGTTCCGGGTGCGGCACTTTTGTTTTTTGTTGCGGCAGTGCGCGGCACTGCACTTTCCGTTCGAATGATTTGAAGAGTAATGCGAAAAATTTTTGATATTCATACGCATGTTTACCCGGACGCCATAGCGCAAAGGGCGGCGCAGGCGCTGGGGGCGTTTTATCGGTTTGAGCCGCGCGGCGGCGGGACCTTTTCCGATTTTCTGCAGGACAGCAGCGGTATGCGGCAGGGCTTTTTGCTGCTCGGCGTTGCAACGAACGCGCACCAGGTGGCAAGTGTCAATCGCTTTTTGGCGCAATGCGTTCGCAGCGCCTGTGCGCAGGGCTATGCGGCATATGGCTTTGCGGGGCTGCATCAGGACACGCCGGATATGGCGGCGGCGCTGGAAAGCGCGCGTGCCGACGGGCTGTGCGGATTGAAGCTGCATCCGGATATTCAGGGCGCCGATATCAACGACAGGCGGTTTTATCCTGCCTATGATTATCTGTGTCAGAATCATCTGCCGCTTTGCCTGCATATGGGGGACGATCGACCGGCATTTCGGTTCTCCGCGCCGGAGAAGCTGCGGGCGCTGCTGCGGGATTTTCCGAAGCTGCGCGTGCTTGCCTCGCATTTCGGCGGGTATCGGGAAGCGGAGCATGCGGCCGAGGTGCTGTACGGAGAAAAGGAATTGTTTTTTGACACCTCCAGCACACTGTGGTATCTGCCGCCGCAAACGGCAAAAAAGTTGCTGCACCGCATGGACTCGGAGCATATCTGCTTCGGAACGGATTATCCCGTGTTTCGGATACGCGATGAGCTTTCGCTGTTTGACCGTCTTGACCTGCCCGAGCGTTTTGCCGAAAAAATTTTGTGGGAAAATGCACACCGCTTTCTTGAAAATGTGCCTTGCCCGACTGCTGCGCCAGGTTTTCGGCAATGCTCTCAATGAGCGCCCGCTTTGACGATTAAAAATGCCCGGAGGATGATGCAATGCGCTATATTCAGTCTGTTTTACGCCGCCGCAGCGCGCGCTTTTGGAGCGGCTATCTTTTATATATCATCGGAAGCCAGACGGCGGCTTTTCTCTGCGAGCTTATTCTCCTGCTTGCGGCGCCGCAGCTGTTTGATAACCCGACTGCGCTGACGCTGCTCGGCTCGGTGCCGACGTATTTGTTTGTTCTCCCGCCGATTTATTTCTTTTTGCGCTCCATTCCGCACAGCGCGCCGCAAAAACATCGCCTTACGGCGGCGAAATTTCTCGGGCTGTGCGCCGTAACGATTTTCCTGATGGAGGCGGGCAGTGTGCTCGGCACGATCAGCGAAAGACTGATCGACCGAATCCCGGGGCTTGTCGGGAAGAATGTTGTGGAGCAGATGCTGGGCGGTATTTCACCCGGCGTGGTTCTGATTCTTGTTGTGATTTTGGCGCCGATTCTGGAAGAGCTCTTCTTTCGAAAACTCTTTTTGGATCGCCTCGGCTTTGTCAGCCGAAGGGTCGCCGTGATTGCCTGCGGGCTTGCCTTCGGGCTTTTACACGGCAATGTTTCACAGTTTTATTATGCGTTTTTCATGGGATGCCTGTTTGCGGCGGTCTATCTGAAAACGGGAAAGCTGCACTATACCGTTTTGCTGCATGCCGTTGCGAATTTCTGCGGCGGATTTATGCCGATTTTGCTGGATACCAAGCTGAGTGAGGAAACGCAAACCTTGCTGCAGGGCGATGTTTTGCCGGAGCAGCTGTTTGCCCTTGCGCCGGGGCAAAGAGAATATGCAATTCTCTCCGTCGTTTTTTCGATGCTGCTTTCCCTGCTTGCCTTTGGCGGCATGGTGCTTTGCGCGGTGTGGCTCTGCCGCCGTATTTGCGCGGCCGTGCGCGGCAAAGCGGCACGAAATTTGCAGGCGGCGCAAACAAGCCGGCAGGCATTTGTGCCGCCGGAGGCATCGGAATTCGATCCGACGGCGGGTGCGCAGGAAGCTTTGCCGCTTTGCGGGCGGCGCGCCGCCCGTGTTCTGTACGGCAATGTCGGTTTTATTTGTTATGTAATTATTTGCCTGTTCAGCTTTTTGCTTTCCGTGCTTCCGCTCGGCGCTGCCTGAGGCGAAGCGTTTTGCGGATTTTTCTTGCCGCGCTGCGGAAAAAACAGATGCAGCGCCCAGTCTACGTCTTCCCTGCGGATGCAGCCGCAAAGGCGCATCAGCACAAAATACAGCACAAACGAAGCGCCTATATGCGCAAATAACGCCCATCCCTCGTAGGAAAAGAATGCATCCAGCCGCCGCATGAGAAATCTTGTTATTCCGAGCGCGCCGGCACAGCAGAGAATGGGCAAAACCAAAAGGCGCATCGGCTGAAACGAAATCTTTACCACGCGGAAAAGCCGCGAGGCGGAGAGGGAGAGATTGAACAGCTCCGAGCCGATGAGAATCCACAGATACGCGGCAATGCCGAAGCGCGGCAGCAAAAGCCAAACCGCCGCCACGCAAAGTGCGGCATCGATGATATTATAGCGCATGGAGGCAAACTGTTCGTCCAGTCCTTTGAGCATGGCATCGACAATGTGATCAAAATACATCAGAGGAACCAAAAGGGCGAGAGAATAAAGATATTGTCCCGCGCTTTTGCTGTCGTATAAAACGGTGCCGAGCCCGACGGAAAAAGAGAGAAAAATGCCGCAGACCCCGAAGGAAAACCACAGTGTTACCGTGCAGCTGCGGCTGCATAAGCGGCGAATCGCTTCTTTGTCGCCGCGCACATGATATTCCGCAAGCTCCGGCACCAAAAGCGCCGCAAAGGCGCTGAGAAACGAGAGCGGGAAGAGAATCACGGGAAGCACCATGCCATGCACCGTGCCGTATGCTGCAAGCGCCGCAGATGCCTGCGCCCCGCTGCGCCGCAGCCCCAGGGGAATGAGAATATGCTCAACGGTTAAAAGGGCGGCGCGCACATAGGCAGTCAGGGCGATGGGCAGGGAAACCCGCAGCAAACGGCGCGTCACGCCCCTGCTGCACATTTTGGGGGATGATCTTGTTTCCCGCTTCAGTTCAAAAATAAGCAAAAAAACACAAAACACCGCGCAAATGCTCTCGGCGGCGGTGCTAGCAGCCGCAAGCGCAAGACAAGCGCCCTGCATACCGTGAAAATGAGGCAAAAGGAGCAGCGCCACCGCAAAAGCGATGCGGACACATTCCGACAGAATGCCAAACAGCGCATTTTTATAGGCATGGCGTTTTGCGGTGAAATAGCCGCTGCACACATTGGAAAAGGCAAGGGGCGGGAGCGAAAAGGCAAGCAGCCGCAGCGCAGGAACCGTGCGCGCATCGCATAGCCAGCGCTGCCCGAGCAGCGAGCTGAGGCAATATAAAAGCACGCAGGCAAGACTGCCGAAAAACGCCGCATAGCAAAGCGCGCTTTTCAGGGCGCGCCGGGCGGCAGGGAGATTACAATTTCCGTATTCTTCCGCAACGATGCGCGTTGTTCCGAGGTTGATGCCCGAAGCGGCAAAGGTGACCGCAAGAGAATACACGGACATCACAAGAGAAAACAGCCCGATCCCATCAGCGCCGATGCGGCGCGCAAGATAAACGGAAAAGCCCATGCCGATTCCGCGCAAAAGCAGCGAGGAAAGGGCGTTAACCGCTCCGTTGAGAAAAAAACGCTGCGTGCGGCGCATTTTGATTCACCCCCGTGACGCAAACAGTGTATGCTTGCTTATCTGCCGGATATGAAGCGCGGCGGCACCAAAATCAAACCCTGGAGGAATTTTGCATGGAAAAACCGCTTTGGAAAAGAATTGCCGCGGATGCGGCGCTTGTTTTGATCGGCTCTGTGCTGTATGCCATGTCGATGAATCAGTTTCTGATTCCGGCAAGCATTGTGCTGGGCGGCGCATCGGGGCTCGGTGTTGCTCTGAATTCGATGTTCGGTATCAATGTTAGCCTTGTGATTCTGCTGTTCAATCTGCCGTTTATCGCGGTAAATATGAAGCTGTACGGCATTCGGTTTTGCCTGAAGACGGCGATCGGCGTTGTTGCAACCTCGGCGGCGGTGGAATTTCTGCAATTTTTCCCCATCACAACGACCGACCCGCTGCTGTGCACCATATTCGGCTCTGTCACCATGGGAATCGGCTGCGGGCTGATGTTCACGCGCGGCTATACCACCGGCGGCACCGATCTTATGGCATGGACGATCCGCTATTTCTGGCGCCGCGTGCCGACGGGCAAGCTGATTTCTCTTTGCGATCTTGGCATTGTGCTGCTTGCGGCGCTTGCCAAGCACAGCTATGAGAGCGTTTTTTATTCCCTGATCAGCATTTATCTGTTCGGCTATGTGATTGATCTGATGATCGACGGCGCAGGCAAAGCAAAGCTGATCTGGATTATCTCCGAAGAGCATGTAAAAATCAGCGCGGAAATCAACCGTTTGCTCGGTCGCGGCATCACAATAATCGACGGCTATGGCTGGTATTCCGGCGAGCGCAAGCGGGTTTTGCTGTGCGCGGTGCGCCCGGCAGAGCTGTATCGCATCAAAGAGATTGTGAAGAGCTGCGATGCGCGCGCATTTGTCGTGGTGAGCGAGGCGCACGAGGTCATCGGCGAGGGGTTTGAACTGCCCTATCTCGAAATCCCGACAGCTCCGGCGGCGCGCAACGATGGGAAAAAGGGGCAGGGCTGAGCTCGCTTTTGCACCGCACAAAAAAGAAAACGAAACGGGGAAAAATCGGTGCCGATCAGAATTCCGGCGCGGGCATGCGAACCCTTTGTTTTCCGGCCGGCTGAACTATTATGTTTATCAAAAAACGCCCTATGACCTTGAAAAGCTGCGGGAATAAAGCAAAACAGGCAAGGCTTGCCCTGCCTGTTTTCTCGCATTCAGGCATGAAATACAAGGAGGCGGTTTGAAAGCACCTCAACCCCGTGCGAGACGGGTGCGGGCGTTGTTTCAAAGGCTGCCGCCGCAGAAAATTGCAAGGTGCAAAAAAGCAGCGCTGCAGAGAAAAGAAAGCGAAGGCGATACATGGTTTTCTCCTTTTTTGATAAATTTCTTTCCATGGCAGTTTTCCGTGTGTGCAGGCGAAATATGCAAAAAAACAAGAAAAAATACTTGCCCAAACGGACAAACTATGGTATACTGAAATATGAATTTGATATCAAAAGCGAAAAAGAAAAAGCATAGATCGGGAGAGAGCCATGAGAGACGCTGTAGGATTTGATAACGACAAATATATTGCACTGCAATCCGAGCATATCATGCAGCGCATCGGGCGCTTCGGGGATAAACTGTATTTGGAGCTCGGAGGCAAGCTCTTTGATGATTATCATGCCTCCCGCGTTTTACCGGGGTTTCGTCCGGACAGCAAGGTGAAAATGCTGATGTCTCTGAAGGACCAGGCAGAGATCGTGATTGTGATCAATGCGGTGGATATCGAAAAAAACAAGGTGCGCGGGGATCTCGGCATCACCTATGATCTGGACGCGCTGCGCCTGATCGATGCATTCCGCGGCATCGGGCTTTCTGTCGGTTCTGTTGTGATCACGCAATATGCGGGGCAATATGCGGCGGATACCTTCCGTAAGCGCCTTGAGCATCTCGGCATTCCCGTATTTCTGCATTATCCGATTGCGGATTATCCGCATAATATCCGTCATATCGTCAGCGAAGAGGGCTATGGCAGAAACGAATATGTCCGTACTTCTCGCCCCCTTGTCATTGTGACGGCGCCTGGCCCCGGCAGCGGAAAAATGGCGACCTGCCTCTCGCAGCTTTATCACGAGCATAAGCGCGGCGTTGCGGCGGGCTATGCGAAATTCGAAACCTTCCCGATTTGGAATCTGCCGCTGAAGCACCCCGTGAATCTGGCATATGAGGCAGCCACGGCAGATCTGAACGATCTGAACATGATTGATTTCTACCATTTGGAAGCTTACGGGGAAATGACGGTGAATTACAACCGCGATATCGAGGCATTTCCCGTGCTCAATGCGATGTTTGAGCGCATTCTCGGAGAGAGCCCGTATAAATCCCCGACCGATATGGGCGTGAATATGGCGGGCTTTTGCATCATTGACGACGAGGTCTGCTGCGAAGCCTCCAAGGATGAGATCGTGCGGCGCTATTATAAAACCTGCTGCGACAGGCTGATCGGCCGCTGTGACGACAGCGCGGTTTATAAGATCGAAGCGGTGATGAAACAGGCTGGCATCGAGCCCTCCCGCCGCCGTGTGGTCGGTGCGGCGCTGCAAAAGGCGGAGGAGACCGGGCAGCCGGCAGCTGCAATGGAGCTCAAGGACGGCAGAATTATCACGGGCCGTTCCTCGCTGCTCATGGGGCCGACCTCGGCAATGGTGCTGAATGCGCTGAAAGCCTTAGCGGGGGTCGACGACGCGGCGCTGCTGATTGCGCGCGAGGTCATCGAGCCGATTCAGGCGCTGAAAACGGGTTATCTCGGAAACAAAAACCCGAGGCTGCATATCGATGAGGTGCTCACGGCGCTTGCCATGAGCGCAGTGGAGAACAAAACGGCAAAGGCTGCCCTTGACCGGCTCGGCGGGCTGCGCGGCACAGAGGTGCATTCCTCCGTTGTGCTTTCCTCCCGCGATGATGCAACACTGCATAAGCTCGGCGTGCAGGTCACCTGCGAGCCGATGTATCAAACCAAAAAGCTGTATCGTCCGGGCTGAGCCCGTGCATAATAAAATGCTGTTTGAAAATTCGAAAGGAGAAAAAATCATGAAAGTGACAAAGGATAGTTTGATCGGAGACGTTTTGGATATGGATGAGGGCTGCGCGGAATTCTTTTTCGCCATCGGCATGCATTGCCTCGGCTGCCCTGCCTCCCGCGGGGAATCCATTGAGGATGCCTGTGCGGTGCACGGGACGGATGCGGACGAGCTGATCGAAAAGATCAACGCGTATCTTGCCGCAAAGCAGTAAAGAGCCGAGCCAAAGCGCCCAGCGGGCACTTTGGCTCTTTTTCTGAAAATTCCGAAAAACAGGGCAGAAAGGAGGTAATTCCATGGAAGAAAAAAAGCAGGCGCTGCAAAGCATCCCGCGTAAGCTTTATAAGGGGCCGGATGCACGGCTGAGGGCGGCAGCGGAATTTGTGCGCCGCGGCACTTTTTTTGCGGATGTCGGGTGCGACCATGCATATCTGAGCTGCTATTTGTGCAGCCGCGATGAAACGGCACGCGGAATTGCCTCGGATCTGCGCCCGGGTCCGCTTGCCGCGGCGCGGCGCTCCCTTGCGGCGGCAGGGTATTCCGCGCGGGTGGAGACCGTGCTTTGCGACGGCCTTGCGGGGCTTGAGGGGAGGGGGCTGCGTGATATCTGCATTCTCGGCATGAGCGGGGAAACCATTGCGGGGATCCTTGCGCGCGCGCCATTTTGCAGGGACGAAGCCGTGCGGCTGATTTTGCAGCCCATGACGCAGCCCGACCGTCTGCGCGCTTTTTTACTTGCACAAGGGTATACGATTTTGCAGGAACGCCTTTGCCGCGCGCAGGGGCGGGTTTATACCGTAATTTGCGCCGGCTATACGGGAGAGGTGCAGCAGTATACAAAAGCGGAGCTTTTGCTCGGAAAATATCATATTGACCGCTATGACGGCACGGATGCGCTGTTTTCCGAGCTGCTGGAAAGGCGGCTGCATGCGCTTTTATTGCAGCGGCAGGGCAGAGCGGAGGCGGGCCTTTCCAATGAGGAAACGGACGGTCTGCTCCGCGAGCTGACTACCCTTTCGAAAAGGAGAGAAAAGCCATGAAAAAGCAAAACGGAGAAAAGGCGCTTGCCGCGGCGGCGGGCATCAGCGTGCCTCTTTTGCGGTATTACCGTGCGCGGGGCATCGGGAATGATGCGGAGGAAAGCGCGGCGGCAGAGGCGCTGCGGCAAGCCGAGATATTGCGCGGCGCGGGCTTTTCCGCAGAGGCGGCCGCGCGGATTTTGCATAGCGAGGATTGCCTTGCAAAGGAAACGGAGGCGCTTTTGCCGCGGGTGCGGCGCACAAGCGTGCTTTTTGGCTTTTTGAAGGCGCATGCGCAGGATCCGCTCCCGCTTTTTTGCGCGGGGCTTGCGGCATTGCCGCGGGAAAGCAATGAAAAAACGGAAAATGCACGCAAGAAGCAGCAAAAGCAGGCGCGTCTCGGATTTTTCCTGTTTTTGCTCTGCGCCGCTTTGTTTTTGGGCAGCGATGTGCTTGCAATTTTAGGAGACGGACAATGGTGGCAGCTGATCAGCCATGCCGTTTGCTTTGCCCTTTTGTTCCTTGCGGGGGAATGGGCAAAATATCTTTTGGCTGCCGTGAATGTTTCGCAGGCGGCGCTGCTTTTATGGTCGGTTCTGTATTTTGTCAGTAAAGGGCAGGGGGGCGCCGTTTTGCTGCTCGCGCTGCGCGCGGCGGTGCTTTTGTGCGGCGCGGTCTGGTTTGCCTTTGGGAAAAGCTGGTCTGCATTTTTCTATCGGATGCAGCACCGTTGATGTTTGAAAAAGCAAATGCTTGATAAAGGAGAAAAAACGATGCCGAGTATTGCGGAAATTTATGCGTATTTTGAACGGCGGCTGCCCCTTTGCGACCGCATGCCGTGGGACAACGACGGGCTCATGGTCTGCGCTGACCTTTCGGCTCCCGTTGATACGGTTTTGACCGCCGTGGATGTCACGCCGCAAACCATTGCCAAGGCGAAGGAATGCGGCGCGCAGCTGCTGCTGACGCACCACCCGCTTTTGTTTCATCCCGCGAAAAGCATCACGCCGCAGGGCGTTGCTTCGCGGCAGGTGATCGCGCTGCTTGAGGCGGGCATCTCGGTGCTTTCTTATCACACAAGGCTGGATGCAGCCGCAGGCGGCATCAACGATCTGCTTGCACAAAGGCTCGGCCTTGATGCCGTGAGGGCGTTCGGCCCGGAGGGAGAAACGCTCGGGCGGATCGGCTCTGTCAAAGAAATGCCGTTTTCCGCATTTTGCACACAGGTAAAAAAGGTGTTCGGCACCGCGGTGCTGCGATATGTTGCGCCACGGGCGCATGTGGCGCGCGTTGCGGTGCTCGGCGGCAGCGGAA
This sequence comes from uncultured Eubacteriales bacterium, assembly GCA_900549725.1. GTDB lineage: Bacteria > Bacillota > Clostridia > Oscillospirales > CAG-272 > UMGS1225. The sequence goes on from URPL01000023.1 coordinate 13,756, forward strand.
AAGATTTTTTTGCGGCGGCTGCCGCCGCGGGCGCAGATGTCTTTTTGACGGGAGAAATGAGCTATGACGCCATGTTGGACGCACAGGCGCTCGGTATGAACGCGGTGGAAGCGGGGCATTTCGAAACGGAGCGGGTCTGCTGCGCCTTTTTTGAAAAAGAGCTTCGGGCGGCTTTCCCGCAGCTGCGCGTGATTGCAAGCGATTTGCCCGCGCCGCTTTGCTTTTGTTAAAGCGAGGCACCGATCAAAACCACGGAGGGGAACAGAATTATGGCATTTGATGCGGGAATGGTCGCCGCAATTACGGCGGAGCTGCAGGCGGCGGTGCCCTCGCGCGTGGAAAAGGTGCTTCAGCCGGACCGCGACGAAATTGTTTTACTGCTGCATACCGCCGACAGAAACAGGCGGCTTGTTTTGGCGGCAGGCGCTTCCAATCCGCGCTTCGGCTTTACCGAAACCGTGAAGGAAAACCCGATTGCGGCGCCGATGTTCTGCATGCTTTTGCGCAAGCATCTCGGCGGCGCAAGGCTTCTGCAGATCGAGCAGATCGGCTTTGAGCGCGCTGTGCGCTTTACCTTCGGCACAAAGGATGAGCTCGGCTTTGCCGTGCAGCGTTTTCTTATCCTTGAGATCATGGGGAAATACTCCAATCTTTCACTTTTGGATGAGAGCGACAAGATTCTCGGCGTTTTGCGCCCCGTGGATTTCAGCATGAGCCAAAAGCGGCAGCTTCTGCCGGGCATGCGCTATGAGCTGCCGCCGGCGCAGGAGAAGAAAAACCCGCTCACGGAGACGCAGGAGGGCTTTTTTGCCGCTGCGCGCGCGTCGGACGGCACCATGCCGGCTGCCAAATTTTTAACAGCCGCATATGCGGGGCTGAGCGCGCTGAGCGCAAGAGAGATTGTGTTTTGTGCGGCAAAGCGGACGGACGCGGCGCTTGATGCATGCATTTTGCGGATGCTTTGGGAGAGCTTTGCAAAGGTTTGCACGCGGATACGCACCGGGAAATTTTCACCGATGCTTCTCAGCGACGGAGACGGCAGACCTATGGAATATAGCTTTTTCCCCATTTTGCAATACGGCGATGCCGCCGCGGCGGAAACCATGCCGTCATTTTGCGCTTTGCTGGATCGCTATTTCACCCGGCGTGACCAAATCGACCGTATGCGCCTGCGCGCAAAGGATATTTCTCACTTGCTTTCCACCGCCACCGCGCGGCTGGAGCGCAAGCTTGCGGCGCAGCGACAGGAGCTTGCCGAATGCGAAAAAATGGACGAATACCGTCGTCGGGGCGATGCGATCACGGCGGGGATCTGGCAGCTGCGGCGCGGCATGGAAACAGCAACACTTTGCGATTACGATGCCGACCCGGTCACCGAAATTCAGGTCACGCTGGACGCGCGCCTGACGCCCGCGCAAAATGCACAGCGGTATTATAAGCGCTATCAAAAGGCAAAGACGGCAAAGGAGCAGCTCACGCGCCAGGTGGCTGCGGCGGAAGAAGAGCTCTCCTATCTTGCAAGCGTCGCGGAATCATTGCGGCATGCCGAGGGGCAGAGCGATCTGGACGAGATCCGCGCGGAGCTGTATGAAAGCGGCTACGCTTCCCGCATGAAGCAATATCAAAAGAAAAAGCTGCCGCCGATGCGCCTTGCCGAATATCGCACAAGCGGCGGATATCGTGTTTTGGCGGGCAAAAACAATCGGCAAAACGAATATCTGTCGCATCGCCTTGCAGGCAGAGACGATTATTGGTTTCATGCAAAGGATCGCCCCGGCGGGCATGTTGTTCTTTTCTGCGCGGGGATGGAGGAGCCCTCCGAGCTGGATTTCACGCAGGCTGCCATGATTGCCGCGTGGTACAGCGATGCAAAGGAGACCAAAAATATTCCCGTGGATTATACAAAGGTGCGCTATCTGAAAAAGCCCGCGGGTGCAAAACCGGGCATGGTGATCTATCACACTTATTGGAGCGCTTATGTCACGCCGGAAGAAGAAAAGGTCGCGGCTTTGCGCAAGAAATAAAAGAAAGGAAGAAAGCCGAAATGATGGATTTGCTCTCGATGCATAAACAATTTTTGCAGGCGCATCTTTCCCCGGGCAGCCATGCGGTGGATTTTACCATGGGCAACGGGCATGATACCCTTTGGCTTGCGCAGGCGGTCGGGCCGACGGGCCATGTGGATGCCTTTGATATTCAAAGCGCCGCCGTGGAGCATACAAAGCAGCGCCTCTTGGAGGCGGGGGTGCTTTTGCGCTGCCGTCTGATTCATGATTCGCATGATAAGGTGCTTTCCTACATTGACGAGCCGTTTGACGCCGGCGTGTTTAACCTCGGCTGGCTGCCCGGTTCGGATAAAACCGTAACCACCGACCGCCGCACGACGCTGCCCGCCGTGCGCGATGCGGTCAGCCTGGTTGCGCCGGGCGGGCTGCTGCTTGTTGCGGTGTATCCGGGGCATGCGGAGGGGCGCGCGGAGGGGGAGGCGCTCGGCGCATGGTTTGCGGCGCTTTCCCGTTTTGAATACAGCGTGAGCTGCCTTCGTATCGTCAATTCGCCGGATGCGCCGTATTTCTTCGCGCTGGAAAGAAAAAAGTGATGTGGCTTTTGTTTGAAATTTATTCATTCAAAATCGTTGCCAGCGACATGATTTTCTGCTATACTGAGAGCAGAACATAAGATTTTGACCGAAAGGATGATGCAATATGACACGCAAAAAGCGCTTTCTTTGCGGTTTCCTGTCAGGCTGTCTGATGCTTTTTTCGGCGGTTGGCGTATTTGCCGCGGAGCCGGAGCCGCAGGAGGCGGCACTTGCGGCGCCGGAGCTGTTTGTGCTTTCCTATGCGCCGCATGACCCTGCACAAAACGAGGAGGGCGGCAAGGATATTACCGTTTCCTATCTGCTTTCCGAAGAAACGCTCTTGCAGCTTTCGGAGCAGAAAGAGCTTCGTGTACAGCTGGATTTTGCGGCAAACGAGAATTCGTTTCATACGGATGAGGCAAGCTATCTCACCTTTGATGAGGGAATTCAGCCGCTGACGCAGTTTTCCTTCGGCGATATTCAGACGGAAACGACCCGCAGCCAACTCGGCGAGGCATATTTTTCCTATAAAACGCAGCGCAGCGGTTCCTCCCGCGTGACGGTTTGGTATCTCAATGAGGATGTTACACTGTATGCAAGAATGCGCATAGTGGTCGCAGAGCAGACGGGGGAGTGGTCGCAGGCGGTGTGCTTTGGCGCACAGACAACAGAGCTCCCCGCATTTCCTTCAAGCTTTTCCGCGCCGAGCATTTCCGATGCGGAGCTCTCGATCGAAGACCAAAGCATTTCATTCTTTTTGAGTGTTCCGCCCCAGATTCGCACCTATGCGGCGCTTCTTTTGATTCGTGAGGATGGAGAAGCGGGCGCGATTGCACCGCATTTTGAATATTCCGTCAATTCCGCGGAATTTGCGGAGGCGGAGTTGCCCGAAAATACGGGGCTGCTTGTCTCGGAAAAAGTCACCGTGCCGCTGCCGCAGGGGACATTACAGGATTATTCCTTTGCCCAGCTCCGAATGTATTACACCGTAACTCTCCCGGACGGCACAAGCCAGCCGACCGATCCCTCGCAAACCATTTTTGCCAAGGCGCAGGCGCATGAAGATGTGACGACGGCGCCGCAAGAGCAGGTCGAATCGGCAACCGAGGCAGAGGTAACGGTTGCTTCAAAATACGGCGCATGCCCGATCTGCGGGCATTGCTCGCAGCCGCTCGGCATTTGCATTTTCATTTGGCTCGGTGCCGTTTTGGTGATCGCCGTGATTGCCATGATCGCCATTCTTATTCGTTTTCTTGCACAAAAGAAGAGCTGCCCGCGCTGCGGCAAGGGCTGCCGCAAGAATGCGCGGGTTTGCGAAAAGTGCGGATTCCGCTTCACGGCAAATCTGCCGTTGATCGAAGAGGGGGACCGCAAACGCGGCAAGCGGAAAAAAGGAGAAGAAAAAGATCCGCTTGACGATATGACAGAAGAAAACACCCTGCAGGGTGTGGGCGGTGTTTCCATTCCGTATTCTGCGGATACGGACGCACCGCAAAAGGAAAAGAGCGCCGCCGATACAGAAACGGAAAAGGAACAAACGGGAGGCGGGGATACAAAATGACGGAACGGGTTCAAAAAATATTTCCCTATGATGCGGTGATTGCCGATTCCGGCAGGAAGCTGTTTTTGTGCGAGAATGGTAAAATTCGCGCTTTGCCGACCGTGGGCTGTGCCTTCTCGGTCTTTGCCCGCCGCGACGGAACGATTTTATATTCCTCCATTTGCGACGGAACGACCAGCGGCCTTGTGCTTTGCGACCGCGCAGGCAATACCCTCGCGCGCTACCGCACCGAAAACGAAGTGTTCGGCGTGCATGAGCTGCCGCAGGGCGGCTATCTTGTCGGCGAGCTTAGCGGAAAGTGCGTGACAAGGCTGGATGCCTCTTTGCAGGTGGTTTCCCGTTTTCCCGTAAAGTATAGCGGGGAGAATCTGCATGAGGTTATGCGCGGCGTTTATCCCGCGCGTGACGGCAATGTGTTTGTCGTGCAGCCCGGGGACCGGATGATTCGCAAATATGATTATTCCGGCACGGTGCTTGCCGAAATTCCGACCGGGCCGGACACCTTCGGAATGGAAGAAAAAGAGAACGGCAATCTGATTTATACGCAGCATACCGCGCTTTGCGAGATTGACTCTGCCGGGCGGGAGCTTTGGCGGATGGACTCCGCCGACATTCTGCCCGCGGGGCTTTGCTGGGCGCTGAACTTCCGCACGTTGCCCTCGGGTCACATTCTTCTTGTCAACTGGCTCGGGCACGGTTGCGAGGGGCAGGGCTTCCCCGTGATCGAGCTGGATGAAAATCATGCGCTGTATGCGCTGTATCCGATTTGCGAGGATGCCGTGAATATAGCGGATCTTGACCTTTTGCCGCGATTCTGACGGCGAAAAGAAATTTAAAAAGAAATCAGGGATTGCACATGAAAGAAAAAACAAATCTCAGTTACAGTGTTCGCCCGCTTGTTTCCATGCGGGACCTGGTGCAAAGCAGCTGCCGGCTGTATGCGGATCGCCCTGCATTTTTATATTGGGCGGCAGGCGGCGTTGTCACGGTGCACTATCGCGAAGTATATGAAGAAATTTTGGCATTTACCTCCTATCTGCACGAGCAGGGGCTTTCCGGCAAGCGTATCGCGCTGATCGGAAAAAATTGTTACGGTTGGGCACTTTCTTATCTGACGGTGCTTTCCGGTGTCGGCTCGATCGTTCCGCTGGATAAGGATCTGCGGGCAGACGAGGTTGCCTCCCTGGTCCGAGACAGCGAGGCGGCTGCGATTATTTATACGCATGAAGAGGAGCAAAAGGTTGCGCCGCTTGCCGAAGAATGCAAGCTGATTGCTTTGGATGAGATCGATCTTTTCCTAGGCCGCGGGCGTGAGCTCCGCCGCGAGGGCGACCGCAGCTTTGAAAAGCACACGGTGGATCCGACGGCACTTTCCATTTTGCTTTACACCTCCGGCACCACGGGCGTGGGCAAGGGCGTTATGCTTTCCCAATATAATATCTGCAGCAATATCATGGCGGTGCGCAGCCGCATTGACCTTGGCCCGCAGGATCGATCTCTTTCCATGCTGCCGCTGCATCATACCTTTGAATGCATGGCGGGCTTCCTCACCTTTTTCTATTCCGGCGCATCCATTGCCTATAACCGCTCTTTGAAAACGTTGCAGGCGGATCTTTCCATTTTCTCGCCCACGGTGCTTGTGTGTGTGCCGCTTGTGCTGGAAACATTCTATTCCGCGGTCAGCCGCAAGTATAAAAAAATGAAAGGCGGCGAGGCGCTGATGCGCACGCAGTTTGCCCTTGCCAAAACGCTGCCCTCCGCTTCGGCGCGCCGCAAGCTGTTTTCCGCGGTCAGCGTGGCATTCGGTGGAAAGCTGACCCGTATTCTGGTTGGGGCGGCGCCGCTTCCGCCGCATATTTTTGAGGCATATGAGCGCTTTGGATATCGGGTATATCTTGGGTATGGGCTCACAGAAACTTCCCCCGTGATTACCGTGCACGATGATTGGTATCACAGCGCAAACGATGTCGGCTTCCCGCTGCCGGGGCAGACGGTGATTATCGACGGCCCGGATGAAGAGGGAGTGGGCGAGCTGTGCGTTTGCGGACCGAATGTGATGCTCGGCTATTATCACGACCCGGAGCAGACGGCGCAGGTGCTGAAGGACGGCTTTTTCCACACGGGCGACCTTGCGCAGAAGCTGCCGAACGGGGCATACCGCATCTGCGGGCGGCGCAAGAGCATGATCGTTGCGAAAAACGGGAAAAAGATCTTTCCAGAAGAGCTGGAGCATTTTCTGAATCAATCGTCTTTGATTGAGGAAAGCCTTGTATATGAGGGCAAGGACGGCTCCGTTACCGTTTCGGTGTATCCGAATGAGGCGGAGGCGCTGCGGCTGCTCGGCACAGAGCAAAAGCCGCCGGAAAAGGAATATCTGGATGCCGTTGCGCCGCTTGTGAAAAAAGAGGTTGCGCGGGTAAACGCTATGTTCCCCTCCTATAAGGCGATGACGCGTATCGTTTTGCGCACGGAAAATTTTGTGCGCACCACCACACAGAAAATCAAACGCAAAGAAGCGGAGAATTACAGAGAGGAGTATATCGTATGAAAAACAACGAACTGCAGAAGAAGAAAAGCGCAGCCCCGGTGCTGGGTGCCGTCGCCGCAGTGCTTGCCGCGGCAGGCGCGCTGCTGTATCTGGTGTATACCTATCACCGGACGCTGAAGAGCCTTCTCACCACAGACGATGATGATTTCTTCGATGTGGATGATGAGGACTGACACAAAGGCATAACTCGGCAGAGTTTTCCTTGGCACTAAAACCGCAAAAGCGCCGCCCCTGCACGGAAATTTCGGCAGGGGCGGCGCTTTTTTTGCATTTTAGGAAGCGGTTGACTTTACGCCGCCTCTTTGCTATAATGCAAGCAGGAAAATTTTTTGCACAGGGAGAAAGAACATGCTGGCACAAAGAAAGCAGCAGGGCATCCTCGGGCGTACGGCCCTGCGCCTTTTTGCATCTTTTGCGGTCGGGTGCCTGGGCGGCACGGCGGTTCCGCCGGCAAAAAATTTGTTTGCGGTGATTCTTTGCGCCGTGCTTTGCTTTGCGCTTCTCAGCTTTTTCTGCCGCGGCGGGAAAAACCGGATGCTTTGCCCCGCCGTCTTGCTCGGCGCCCTGTTTTTCTATGGGGCAATTTCCCTGGGGGGCGAATTTTCCACGCCGCTGTATGCGCTGTATACGGCGCTGCTCGGCATTGCGCTGTATCTTCTGCTTTCCTTTGAAAAAGAGGGAAATTATTTTCGGCTGCATCGTGTTGTCGGCGCGGCGGTGTTTGTCGGCGCGGTTCTGTTTTATCTTGCGTTTTATGTGTTCTGCGCGGTGTATCGGTTGAAAAGCTATTCCAGCGTTTGCTTTGATTTCGGTATTTTCGTGCAAATGTTTCATTCCATGCGGCAGGGGCTCGGCATGGTGACAACGCTTGAGCGCAATACGCTCATGAGCCATTTTTCCGTGCATTTCTCGCCGATTTATTATCTGTTTTTGCCCTTTTATGCAGTATTTCCCGCGGCGCTGACCCTGCTGATCCTGCAGGTTTTAACCACGGCGGCAAGCATTGTCCCTGCATATTTGCTTTGTCGGGAAAAGGGGCTTTCCAAAGCGATGACGGGGCTTTTCTGTGCGGCGCTTTTGTTTTCCCCGGTGCTCGGCGGCGGCTGTTTGTATGACCTGCATGAAAACTGTTTTTTGCCTGTGCTGCTTTTATGGCTGTTTTATTTCTTTGTGCGCGGGAAATATCTCCCGGCATTTCTCTTTGCCGCATTGACAATGTGCGTTAAAGAGGATGCGCCTGTTTATTTGGCGTTCGTGGCGCTGTATTTTTTGCTCAGCGCACCGCGCCTTTTGCAAAAGCGGGAGCGCGGACGGCAGGCCGCTGCGGCGGGGACGCTTTTTTTGCTTTCCGTAGGGGTCTTTTTCACGGTAACGGCACTGATGAAGCAATTCGGAAACGGCATTATGTCAAATCGCTATGAAAGCCTGATCGGAAAGCAGGGCAGTCTTGTTGATCTGATCCGCATCGCCTTTACAAATCCCGATGCGATTTTACGCAGCCTTTGCGACCAGGGCGATAAAATTACCTATGTGCTGCTTGTGCTTTTGCCGTTGGGCGCTTTGCCGCTTCTGACGAAAAAATGGGAGCGGTTTGTTCTGCTTTGCCCCCTGGTGCTTTGCAATCTGATGCCGGGCTATGAATATCAGCATCAGCTGTTTTTCCAGTATTCGTTCGGCCCCTTTGCTTTTTTGGCATTTGCCGCAATTTTGAATCTTGCCGACCTCGGCGGGCAGAGGCGCCGCTTTTTCGGCATGCTTTGCGTGCTGTGCAGCCTTTGGCTTGCCGTCGGGCTGTTGCCGCAGCGCGCCGCGGTATATGCCAAATATGATGCGCAGGCAAAAAAATATGATGCCGTCGCGGCGGCGCTTGCCGCACTTCCGCACGATGCCTCCGTCAGCGCTTCCACCTGCTATGCAGTCCCGCTTGCGCAGCGCAACGAAATTTATTCGTTTGAGGCATACCCCTGTGCGTACGATACGGAATATATCGTTTTGGATCTGCGCTATGAGGGCGAGCGCGACCGCAGCCTTGCCTACGAACAAAACGGCAACTTTGAGCAATGCGCCTATGTGCCCGGCTATTTGGTGATCTATCGCCGCATCGGCTCCTGAAAAGAACGCTGCGCCCCGCAGGGCGCAGCGCTTTTTTTTCACAGAATAACGCTCTTGATAGAATATTTTTCGGCTTGTGTTGTTTGAAAACGGGGCTTTTGCCTCAATGATTTTTCTTATGTCTTTTTCGCGGCTGCCCCTTTTCTCTTTTGCGAAGAGCGCTGCGATTCAATTGATAAACCTTTTGCCCAGAGATAAAACCTCTGATCACAAAAAAAGTTAAGCCATAGAGAATCACCATGCAAAGAATGAATTGTTTTATTGTCATAGCTTTATCTCTAACATTTTAGCTGGTTGGTGGTATGCCGATGGGGATAATAACGGTTTTTCTCAGGTTTTCCAATATCTGCAACAAAGAAGTCAAGTTCTTGTGATAGTATTCAAAGCGACTGTTGCTGAACCACGGAAAACAAAAAATTTCTTTTTCATAGGAAAAGCCTATCGCCGCCATTGATCTGAAAATTTCATTTCCGACTCCGCTCAGCGGTTGTTCAACGCGCTCATTGTCAAGGAAAAACAAATTTTTAATATCGTCATAGGAACAGCTCAGTTTGTTTTGATTTAAGCCTCGCCGTATCTGCGTTTTTACGGAATCAGCAGTGGAAAACAACGGATACAATCGATCCATATAGCAGGAAAACTCTGATAATTCAGCGATGAAAATATGCTTGTTGTTTACCGTAACCTCAGGTTGATCAAGCAGAACAAAATCTTTCGGTCGATATTTATACATAGACAGCAGGTAACTTATCGCCCAATTGCCGGAATCAATTTCGCCGATCAACTTGTTTACGCCTTGCGAGAAGGAATAGCGCGACCGCCCCGATAAACTGTCCCTGGCAGAATAAAACCTCGATTTGCAGAAAACAGTTCCTTCGCTTTTTACGCTGATATCGCTGATTTTCATTTTCAACTCCCATTTGCCGGATTATTTCTGTGTTTCGGAAAAGAAAGCGTCTGTTTTCGTTTCTAAATTGAGACGCTTTATCGTGCAAACATCCCGCTTGCCGGTCACTTTTGCGCAATGTTTCGATTATGCTGCCGCCTTCTCCAAAGAAAAACCCAAATAACCTCAGAAACAAAGTAGCCCGCGGTTAACAGCCATATTGCAGTAGGGGAAGTGTGTTGTTGCGGACCTTTTATTCCGGTCACAGTTTTGTGAATGAGCTCAATCGCCGGAAACAGCGCCGCGGCAGCAAAGCAAATGCAATGTGCTGTCACGGTGTCGGCAGACCACATTTGCTTTTGTGAGCAAAGCAGACATATTGCAATATGGAACAATAGCCAAATTAGAAGCGGAAGATTTTTGCAAAAAGCATCTGCCGCGGTCAAAGATACCCCTTCCGGCAATAAGACGGCCAGGTTCATGTTTTGCCCCAATGCCGACGGCAAAAACCAAATTGCAAACGCCGCTTCACTCATCAGGCAAACCGAGGCGATTCCATCTGTGCCTTTTCGTTCCGCTTTTATTTGTTTTTCCAAAGCAATCCATGCAACCAGCCAGACAGCACGAAAACACAAATCTCCGCATCCGACACTTATATAAAGGATAAGCGGAAGAAGGAGGGCTTTGTTTGCGCAGTAGGATAAAATGGTTGCAACAACAGCATATATTTGAAACAGCGATGCCGCAACGGAAACGACAGAAAATGTTATCTTTTTCCCGAACGACCAGAGCCCTTTCTTCAGGCAGAAAGAACAAAAAACAGCATTTATCGCAAGAAGCAACAAAAACGGTACCCGCCACCGAAAAAGCGTTTCCGGTGCAATTTGCTCGGCATGCCCCAAAGCATCACGCCAAAATGCTCCGCTCATCCAATCAAATGAGAGGAAGCATGCAAGGTACAGCACCTGAAGCATAAAAATGATTTCAGCAAACACTCTGAGAAAAGATGCCTTTTGGAAAGAAAATTTCATCAATTCTGCCCTCTCTTTGATGAATCGGGTTTCTGTCTAAAAATAACCGCGGTAGTGCAGGGGGTTGCGGTGCGCAAAGCTTGTCTAATCTGAAACGTCGTTGCCATAGATACTGCCTGCGCACTGTTATAGATGGGCGAAAACGACCGACAAGTTCGGCTACTCGTCATTCTAAAATTTTGTTTGTGGGTATGAAGCAACAACAATCCTGGTTTTTATTTCTCATCCAGTTTGAACCATTCGCAAAAAAAGCTGATACGATCCTCTTCAAAATCACAAATTTCGTATGTGGAATCCTTCTCCCAACCGTTTTGAGAATGGTTGATAATTT
>URPL01000024.1 GCA_900549725.1 uncultured Eubacteriales bacterium
TACCGCGCCGGAAACGGCTGCTGAGAAATCTGCGATTTTGATCGCAATTTTTTATTCCGTATAATATTGTGCCTGGGCATTCCACAGCGCCGCATACTTTCCGTTTTCTTCGCACAGCAGCGCCCCGTGCGTGCCGTGCTGCACGACCGCGCCCGCATAGAAAACCAAAATCGCATCGCAAAAGCGGCAGGGCGCGAGACGATGGCTGATATAAATTACCGTTTTTCCGCCTCGCTTTCCGAAAAATCAGTCCCGGCTTTTCTCAGCGGGATAATAGGCAACATAGGCAAAGCTTGATGCCTCCGCACGCGCGCACATCGCGGCATACACCCGGTCGCGCAGCTCCTTGCGCTGCTGTCCGGGGGAGAGGGTCGGATCGGCAAAAAACGGCCCGTCCACATAGAGCGTGGTGCGCGGGCGGCGGCGAAACGCCGTCTTTTGATAGGTTGCGGTAAAGGCAAATGCGGGCTTTTCATAGCGCACGGGATAAGCAAAGGAAGCATCCGCAAAGGGGCGAATCTGCGTATAATACGGCCAAATATGCGCCTCCGGATAAATGGCAACGGGCGCCCCTTCTTCGGCAAAGGAGCGCAGCGCACCCGAAAACTCCCGCGTTTGCGCCATGGTTTGCGGCAGGGGAACGGCGCCCAGCGCCTTGACAATCCACCGCAGCCCGGGCAGAGAAAAGGTCTCCGCGCCGACTACGATATGGGATTTATACGGAAATGTAACAAGGTGCGGCGCAAAGGCATCCCCTGCGGACCGCGTGTGATTCCCATAGAGATAAACCCCTTCGCCGAGATACGGGCGGATGCAGCGCCGATTGACGATTTTTTCGCGATAATACAGCTTTTGCACGGCAAACACGATCGGCGTTGCAATAAAATGATGCAGAAAAAATGCCGCGCCGCGCTGCAGCGGCCCCTCGATTCGATAGGAAAAATCCTCAGGCAGGGCCTGCCTTTGAATGTCGTTCCCTGCAAAATCGTCCTCTAAAAGATCGGTATAATAAAAAACTTTCTTCATGCCCGCTTTGCCGCCTCGTACAGCATTTGCTCCATGCGCTCCATGCATTCCCGCTGCGCAAATTTTTTGCGCAGCGCTTCGTATTCTTCGCTTCTTTGCCGTTTCTTTCCCGGATTTTCATACCAGTATTCAATCTTCTCGCAAAGGTTTTTGAGGTCCAGCATACGAAAGAGCGAATGGTCGCCTATGGCAAACAGCCGCGTTGCGCTGCGCGGCGAATCGCAGATCACGGGGATCAGCCCGCAGCAGATCGCCTCCGTGCAGGCAATCGCCTCGATCTCGACAAGCGCCGTGTGTACATACAAATCCGCCGTCTGCAAAATTTTCACAAGGTCCTCTCTCGCAAAAAACGAAAACTGCGCCGCAATCCCCTTGCGCTTTGCCAAAAACCGCAGATATTTCTCCCAAGGGCCCGTCCCCGCAAACACAACGCGGATCTTATCCGCATATCGGCTGTGCGAAAGCGCGCGAATCAGCTGATACTGCGCTTTTTCCTTGCTGTATCGCCCGCAGCACACGATGGTAAAGGGGGCGTCCGGGTCGCGTACGGCATTCGGATCCGGCACAAACATATTGTTCACGCCGTTGGAAATAACATAGGCAGGCGTTTTATGCTTCACGCTTTTTTCAAAGACGCCGCGAATAAAATCCGTCGGGTAATGCACCGCGGTGCAATACCGATAGACCTTTTTGTAAAAAATGCGATAAGTGAGCGCATTGGCGGGTCGAAAATTCATCAGCCCAAGATGCGCCGTGACATTTTCTGCCTGGCAATGAAAGCTCGCCGTAACCGGAATGCCCAGGCGCCGCGCAATTTTCAGGCCGGCAATGGCAAGGGGAAAGGGCGTGAGCAGATGCACAACATCCGCACCGCGGATTGCCTTCTCCAAAATGCGCTTATCCGGCTTTGCCAGATGCACGCCGTTTTTCCGCAAAACTTTGTTCAGCAAAAAGCCGAGATTCAGCTCCGGAACGGCGACAAAGCCGGCCTCGGTGCGATAAGCATCGGGGGAAACGACCGTGAGCTGATGCCCCTTCTCCCGCAAATGTGCAATCAGATTCAGAGCCGCCAGGGTCGTGCCGTTATTCGCTTCTCCGAGAACATCGCAAATCATCGTGATTTTCATGCTTGCATCCTCATTTTTCGGCAGTTTTTTATGTTATGGTTCATGCATCGTATTGTACCATAAAAATTCAGAAAAATCCACACTTTTTTCACATCTTCGCGCGCCTTGATTTTCATTGACAAAAACACCGCCGCTATGGTACAATAAAACGATTATAAAATTCGGATCGGTTTGCCTCTTTGCAAACCGGAAAAAGGTGAACTATGAGTTGGTATTTTGATCAGATGCTTGCATTGCTCGATGCAGACGACCTCGAAAGATATAAAGCAACCACCGGCCCGCGCACCCTTTGCGTGCACCCCGCGGAATCCTACAATTCCTCCTGCATTCTTCCAAACGGGGAGATCCGCCTGTACGGGCACACCATCGGCCGCGGCAAGGGGCAAAAGGACGGGGGCTTTGGCTATCTGTATTCCCGCGATTGCGGGCTTTCCTGGCATCCGCGCTATGCGGAGCCGCGCTCGCTCGGGCCTGCCGCGTATAACCCGCAAAGCGGCGTTTGGGTGCGGTTCGGGAATAACGATGCCCCGCTGGATGCCTCAATCTGCTGTACCTCGAAAATCGGGCCGGACGACCAAAATCCTACCGTGCACCACTATACAAAGGAAAAGCTCGGATGCCCCAAAATTCCGTTTTTGCTGCGGGACAAGCCTATGCGCTGGGTCAATACCTGCCATCGCGATATTGAAAATGCGGACGGCAGCCAGGATTTCTCCCCCGTATTTCTCTATTCCGACGACGACGGCGCACACTGGACCGTTGTCGATCTGCCCACGGAGGATAACCACACATGGTTTGCCCCGGATATGGGCTCCCGCTGGCGCAACCGCGGCTCCGAGCCGACCGTGACGGAGCTTGCCGACGGCACGCTGCTGCTCATCACCCGCACAAGCGACGATCACCCGCGCGCATACCGCTCTCATGACCACGGAGAGAGCTGGACGGCGGACGGCGCCTTTGCGCTGCACGCCACAAACACGACCTCCGTGTTTCACCGCCTCTCAAGCGGCAAAACCCTGCTGCTTTGGAACAATACCTGCCCCATGCCCGAGCATGAGCATCTGCACGATTTCCCCATGACGCATCACGGGCATGTCAACGGTTCGTTTGAGGACGTTTTTACCAACCGCGATGTCTGCCATGCGGCGCTGAGCGAGGACGGAGAAGCCTGGCTCGGCCAGCGCGAGGTGCTGCTTGCAGCTCCGCGCAACCGCTGCGATTATCGCCGCGCGGGCGGAAGATATAATATCGGCGATCAGAGCCTGCAGCAATTTGAAATTTGGGAACTGCCGCTGAACAAGGTCCTTGTGCTGTGCGGTCAGAACATGTCCACGCGGCGCGTGATGTGTTTTGATCTTGACTGGCTCCTTGAGCATAAGCGGCAGGATACTTTCCAAAGCGGCCTTGAAAGCGTTTCCACGTTTCAATATCTGAAAAGCCTCTGCGGTGCGCACTTCGGGCACTGTGCCTGGAACCGTACGGACGGCGCATCGATGATGTCCGACCCGGAGCAGGGCATCCGCGATGTGGTGCAGCTCTGCCGCTATCACGACCCGCGCCTTTACAATGAAAAGCAGGGGCTCGTTTGGAATTTCCCCGCCGCAAAACGCGGCACTCTCTCCATAGAGATGCGCATTGACGGCAGCGGGGTCGGCGTTTCCCTCTCGGATTTTTGGCTCAACCCGAGCGACCCGACCATGGCGCAGCGGCACCCGTTTTATTTCACCCTGGAAAAAAGTGACCTTGAGCAGGGGTGGAAAACCGTCACCCTTTCCTATGACACGGTTGCGGGAGAAATCGCCGTAAGCTGCAAGGGCGAGGACGAGGACCGCCTTCTGTTCTATGTGCGCGCAAGCCGTCCCTGCCCGCAGGGGCTCTGCTATCTGCATATGCAGTCCCTGGCGCAAAGCGAAGATGCAAGGGGCACCTATGTGCGCCTACTTTCGGAAGAATCCGAGCAATGAGAAAGGACAAAGCACAATGAACTGGTATACAAAAGTCATAGAAGACCGTTTGGATGCACAGCAGAAAACCATGCTGCAGGGCTTTCATGAGCCGAGCTGCGTCACCGTTCCCTTGCTCAATTCCCGCAGACAGACCTGCGTGATGCCAAACGGGGCGCTGCGCCAATATTCCTCCTCCGACGGCTATTCCGAATCGCTGGACGGCGGGCTCTCCTGGAGATTCCGCAAGCTGAAAAAAAGCGAAATGGGCGCCGCGACACGCAACCCCAAAAGCGGGCGGTATTGCACCGTCGTTGCAAAAGAGGACGGCACCTATGCCCTGTTTTCCGATCTCGGGCCGGATGACGACAACTATCAATCCGTCAAAATTTCCGAAAAGGTTTATATCGATATTTTCCAACCCGCCTTCTTAGAGGAATATGACCGCTGGATCGTGACCATGAGCGCTTTTTCCGACCCTTCAAGCTACGGCCCCGCCGTCGCCTGGTCCGACGATGACGCGCAAAGCTGGACGGTCTCCGAGCCAAACAAGGCGCCGGACCACCGCCCCGTCTTCCCCGATAAGGGACTGCGCTGGCAAAATGCCGGCTCGGAGCCGGTGCTCACGCTGCTGCCAAACGGGGAGCTTTATATGCTTGCCCGTACCTCTTTGGATTATTTATGGGAATACCGCTCAAAGGACGGCGGAAAAACCTGGTCCGAGGGGAAGGCTTCGCCCTTCCATGCAACGCTCACCACACCGAATTTTCTGCGGCTGGGAGACGGGCGCGTACTCCTTTTTTGGTGCAACACCATTCCCATGCCCGAGGAGAATCACCGCGGCAGAATCAATGTATTTGATTTTCATGAGCGCGGTGAAATGGAGGAGCTTTTTACAAACCGCGATGTGTGCCATGTTGCAATCACCTCCGACGGCGTGCATTGGAGCGGCATGCGCGAGCTTTTGCTCACCCCCATTCGCAACAGCGGCGATTACCGCTATAACGGCGAGCGCGGCGATAAGGGTATGCAGCAGTTTCAGGCACTGGAGCTTCCGTTTGGAAGAATTCTTGCCGATGTCGGGCAAAACTGCTCCTGCCGCCGCACGGTAATCTTCTCCCTGGATTGGCTTTATGAAACCGAGCGCTCGGAAAGCCTTGAAGACGGCATGCGGTATCTGAGCACTTTTCTCTATCGCAACAGCGTCAGCGGCAGCACAAGCTTTGCTTATTCCGTCGGCGATGAAAAAATGAACGGGCATTGCGCCTGGAACCGTGCCGACGGCCCCATGCCCGTGCCGAGCCCCGACGGGGAGCTGCGCGAGGTGCTGCAAATCAACCGCTATCATGATGAGCGCCTGTTCAGCGAGGTGCAGGGGGCTGTGTGGAACTTCCCCGCCTCCGTATTCGGCGAAATTCGCATTCGGCTGTGGATCGGCGGCGCAGGGCTGCGCATCAGCCTTTGCGACCACTGGCTCAACCCGAGCGACCCGACGGTTGCCTATCGCACCAACGCCTCTTTCTGCCTTTCCGATGCCTGCGTGAAAAAAGACTGCTGGCAGGATCTTTTAATTCGCTATGATACAGAGCGCGGCATTGCCCGCGTTTATGATGAAAGCCTTGAAAACGCTGCCGAAAGCTGCCGCCCCGGCGGAATTTTAACCACGCTGCGTTTTCGCAACGTCGCGCCGCTCGGGCTTTCCTACCTGCATTTGCAGACCCTTGCGGAAGAGGCGGATCCTTTCGGAACCTATGTGCGCTCTTTGGAACAAAAAGCGCTTTCGAAGAGCCCGTTTTCGCCAGAAAGCGTATGAATATCACAATTCTTGCGCCGGGGCATGTCAAAGAGAGCTATTTTGCGGCGGGAATCGCAGAATATCAAAAACGCCTCGGCGCATATTGCAGGCTGAATATTGTTGAGCTGCCGGAGGTGCGCCTGCCGGAGCAACCCGGGCAAAAGGAAATTGAAAAGGCCTTGGAAAAAGAAGCTCTTTCCTTTGCCGCGGCTATGCCGCAGCGCTGCTATACCGTGGCGCTTTGCATTGAGGGAAAGCGGCTGTCCTCCGCCGCTTTTTCGGAAAAGCTGCATCAGATCATGCTCGGCGGGCAGAGCCACATCGTCTTTCTCATCGGCTCTTCCTACGGGCTCTCTCCCGCGCTGAAAGCAAGCTGCGATTTTCGTCTTTCTTTTTCCGAGATGACCTTTCCGCACACAATGATGCGCCTGATTTTAACCGAGCAGCTCTACCGTGCTTTTCAAATCGCCGGCGGCGGTAAATATCACAAATAAACCGAAGATTTTCCCGCTGCCGCATGCTTCCCCCAGCGAAAGGAGACAAGAGATATGAAAAAAACAAGCCCGCGCCGCGCCGATATCCTTCCCCGCGCACTCGGCGCCGTACTGCTGCTTTTTCTTGCGCTTGCCGTTATTTTGTGGTTTTGCGGCGTATATGACATCTCGTTTCTCCCGCGCCCGGATTCCGGTAATGCAGATACCTCAGGCGAAGATACCGCGCCCGAGCCTACCCCGCCCCCTGCGGATGCCTCACCCTATCTTGCCGTCGGCATTTCCGCAAACGACCTGATCGGCTGTGAGGAAGCCCTGCCGAGCGCCCCGGAGCTTTTGGCTCTGCTTGCATCGTTTCCCGTTTGCGCCGATCCGACGGCGCTCGATGCGGCTGCGACGTTCCATGGTGCCGACAGCCGCCTTGTCCGCCTTGCAATCGACGGACTGCCAAAAACGCGATACACCGGCACTAAAGAGGTGCGCACGGTGGTCAAAACAGTTTTGGACGACAAATACCGCACAGAATTTGCGGAGGAATACCGCACACAGGAGCGCCAAAGCGTGATGCTTGCCGGCGGCTGGATCATTGCGGCGCAGGGGGATTCTTTTTCCGTTCTTGACAGCACCGGGAAAACACTCCTGCAAAATTACGACCCTGAAAAATTTGCCCCCACGGGACTCTCCGACGGGCAGGGACACATCCTTTTTCAAAACGATGGCGCGTATTATGCGCTGCGGGACGGCGCTTTTCATAAAACAGAGGTTTCGGAAGAAGACCTTAAATGGGCGCTTTTATGCGAGCTCCCGCTCGGCTACGGAGACGACGGCACCTCGACGGTTTATGTTGAAAACGGCCTTTACGGATACAAAACCCCGAGCGGAGAGACAAAAACCGAGGCGAAATATCTGCGCGCTTTCCCCCATCATGAAGGGCTCGCCATTGCCTATGAGCGAAAAAACGTTTTAATTCTGGATGAAAATTACGAAACCGTCGCCACGATCCCCTATGAAACGGACGATGTGTTTTTAACCTACGCCGAGGTCACCGTCCCGCATACTTTCGGGGAAGAATTCTACGGCCTGAACACCTTTGACCATGGTCTGACCGTGTTCCGCACAAGGCGAAATCTGCGCACCTACCGCGTCTTCAACTACACCAAAATTTATGACGACAGCCGCCTTTATAACCGATACGGCGAACTGATATCTCTGCCGCAGGGCTATGAGCTGCGCGGCTATGCAAACGGCATGCTTCTTTTGCAAAAGAGCGGCGAAGACCGATACGGCTATATGGATTGCTACGGCAACTGGGTAACGGACCCGTATTTTTCCTATGCAACGCCGTTTTACCAGGGGCTTGCCGTGGTAGGAGAAAAGGACGGGAAAAAGGCACTGATCGATGCAAACGGCAACACCGTGCTGCCGATGTGCTTTTCTGAAATCTCCGTTGTCTCCCGCGGACTGATCTGCGCTTATGAGCAGACATGCGGCTGGGTGATTTTCGCCATTGACGAGGCACGGATAAACTAAGGCAAAAAAAGAAGGACTTTTGCATGAACTATACAGCAAAATCAGCGGATGTCGCCGTTGTCGGTGCCGGGCATGCCGGCATTGAGGCGGCGCTCGCCTGCGCAAGGCTGGGGCTGAAAACGCTCCTTTTCACAATCAATCTCGATGCCGTTGGCAACATGCCCTGTAACCCCGCCATCGGCGGGACGGGCAAGGGACATCTGGTCTTTGAAATCGACGCGCTCGGCGGAGAAATGGGGTATGCGGCAGACTGCGTAACGTTGCAAAGCAGAATGCTCAATCTCGGCAAAGGCCCCGCCGTGCATTCCAAGCGCGTCCAGGCGGATCGCGCGCTGTACCGCACGCTGATGAAAAAAACCTTGGAAAATCAGGAAAATCTGAGCCTAATCCAGGCAGAGATCGTGGATATCGAAACCGTGACGGACGAAGAGTCCAAGGCGCATGTCAGCGCCGTTGTAACCTCGCTTGGCGCCCGCCATGCCGTGAAAGCCGCGATTCTGTGCGCGGGGACCTATCTGCGCGGCAGAGTGATCGTGGGAGATGTGATGTATGATTCCGGCCCGGACGGCATGCTCCCTGCGCGCGCGCTGACCGATGCAATCCGGCGTCTTGGGCTGCGCACCATGCGCTTTAAAACGGGAACGCCGCCGCGCATTCATGCCGACACCATTGATTTTTCAAGGCTTGAGCTTCAGGTGGGAGATCCGGATGTGCCGCCGTTTTCCGTGCGCACCGATCCGGATGCCTATGCCGCGCTGCCGCAGCTGCCCTGCCATATCGTTTATACCAATGAGCAAACGCACCGCATCATCCGCAAGAATCTTCATCGCTCCCCGCTGTACAGCGGAAAAATAGAGGGCATCGGTCCGCGCTATTGCCCCTCCATTGAGGATAAGGTCGTTCGCTTTCCGGATAAGGAGCGGCATCAGCTCTTTGTAGAGCCCGTCGGAAAAGACACCAAGGAGATGTATTTGCAAGGCTTCTCCTCCTCCATGCCCGCCGATGTGCAGCTTGCCATGCTGCATACTCTGCCCGGTTTTGAGCATGCCGAAGTGATGCGCGTTGCCTATGCGATTGAATATGACTGCATCGATCCCACCATGCTGCGCCCGACATTGGAAACAAAGGCTGTAGAGGGGCTGTACGGCGCCGGTCAATTCAACGGTACCTCCGGCTATGAAGAGGCTGCCGCGCAGGGGCTGCTCGCAGGAATCAATGCAAGCCTGAAAATCAAAGGAGAAGCCCCGCTGATTCTCAGCCGCGACAGCTCTTACCTCGGCACGCTGGTAGACGACCTTGTAACCAAAGGAACAAACGAGCCGTATCGCATTATGACCTCCCGCTCGGAATATCGCCTGCTTTTGCGGCAGGATAATGCCGATGAACGGCTCACGCCGCACGGCTACCGCGTCGGGCTGATCTCACAGGAGCGCTATGACGCCTTTTTGCACAAACAGGCACAAATCCGTGCAGAGGTTGCGCGCCTTTGCGCAACCACCATTCATCTCACTCCGGAGCTTTCGGCATTTCTGGAGCGGCGCGGCACCCCCGCCCCCGCAGGCGGCATCCGCGCGGCGGAGCTTTTGCGCCGCCCGCAGATCGATTATGACATGCTCGCCCCGTTCGACCCGGAGCGCCCACCGCTGCCCCGCGCCGTGTGCAAAACGGCACAGATTTTAATCAAATACGAGGGCTATATTCGCCGCCAGAGGGCAGAGGTCGCGCGCTTTCAAAAGCTGGAGCAGATAAAGCTGCCGCAAAATCTTGATTATCGCACCCTCGGCGGGCTGCGCCTGGAAGCAGTACAAAAGCTGAATGAAATCCGCCCGGAAAGCATCGGGCAAGCCTCCCGCATCAGCGGCATCAGCCCCGCCGATATTTCCGTGCTTTTGATCCGACTTGGCAAGCATTAACACCCTTGGAAATGCATGAGAAAGCCGAAAAAGTATTTGTGTAAAAGGGCTTCTCATTGTTATAGTTGCAATCTGTTGGTTTGTGTATCCGCATCCGTGATTCATCTATACTGTAAGTGATAGCATTTGCAATACGGAGGAACACAGCTTGGATTATACAACCATCGGTAAAAACTTAAGAACCTATCGAAAGCAAAGGAATCTGACGCAGGAGCAACTGGCAGAGCGTGCCGGGCTCAGCCCGAATTACATAGGCATTTTGGAGCGCGGCGAAAAACTGCCGTCTCTTGAAACACTGCTCACCCTGCTCAATCAGCTGAATGTCTCTGCGGATATGGTACTGTGCGACGTGCTGAACACCGGTTATGCAATCAAAGGCTCTCAGCTTTCGGAGCAGCTTGCCGGCTGCGACAAAAAAGTGCAGGATCGGGTTTTGGCAGTCGTTGCAACTCTTTTGCGGAATCCTTAATAGAAAAATCAGAAAAATTCGCCCCTTGCGGCGAATTTTTTGTTTTCTCCCCCTCTTTTTTCTTTTTTTCGACAAAAAGAATCCGTATAATCTCAAATAGAGATGAATCCATAATGACAGTGATAGAAAGAGGAGTCAGATTATGAAACAAAAACTGGACGAAGCGCATTGCCCCAAGCCGGATTTTGATCGAATTTTGAGCGCAGTTGCAAAAAAAGAGCATACCGACCGGGAAACCGTCGCAAAGGTGCTGAGCGAAACCCTGCGCTTTGCCCACAGGCGCAGCGGCGCAAAGTTTCCGCCTGCCGCGCTTGCGGAAAACGGGGAGGCGGATCTTGAAAAAACGGTATATTGGGCGGTCGCGCTGCTGCTCGGCGCCGATTTCGCCCGCGGCAGCAAAGAATCGGCGGCAAGCGAATCTTGGTTGACAAGCGATACAGCGCGGGGTATAATAAATACAGAGCATTGCACATAATCCGTATGCGAAAAAGGAGGATTCCGCCATGCCGATTCAGCGGTTTTTACGATATGTCACTTATCCGACCATGTCCTGCGAGGACAGCGCGACCTGCCCCTCGACAAAGAAGCAGCTTCTGCTTGCAGATGCACTGGTAAAGGATTTAAAAGAGATCGGGCTTTGCGATGCCGCCGTCGATGCAAACGGCTATGTCAGCGCAACGCTTGCGGCAAACTGTGATAAAAAGCTGCCTGTGCTCGGGCTTATCGCGCATATGGATACCTCGCCCGACGCACCGGATGATCCTGTGCGCCCGCGCATCGTGCTTTACGACGGCGCAGACATAGCTCTGGACGCGCAAAACGGCTTATTTCTGCGTCAGAGCGATTATCCCTGCCTTGCGCGGTATCGCGGCAAACATCTCATCGTCACAGACGGGCATACTCTGCTCGGTGCGGACGACAAGGCGGGCGTCAGCGAAATCATCGCCGCGCTGGAAGCGCTGCAAAAAAGCAATGCGCCGCACGGAACGGTGCGCATTTGCTTTACCCCGGATGAAGAAATCGGGCGCGGTGCGGATTTGTTTGATGTCAAAGCCTTCGGCGCGGATTTTGCCTATACGGTGGACGGCGGCGCGATCGGAGAGCTCGAATACGAAAACTTCAACGCTGCCTCCTGCGAGGTTCTGATCCGCGGCATCAATATTCACCCGGGGGACGCCAAGGGCCGAATGAAAAACGCCTGCCGCATCGCCATGGAATTCGAATCTCTCCTGCCCGGGGATGAAATACCGGAGAAAACGGAGCAATATGAGGGCTTTCATCATCTGTGCGATATGAGCGGCACGGTGGAAAAAGCAACGCTTTCCTATATCATCCGCGATCATGATACGGATAAATTCAACGCAAAAAAGAAAGCGTTTTGCAAAGCGGCGGAACAGCTCAATGCGCGCTACGGCGCAGATACGGTCTCCCTTTCCCTGCGCGATTCCTATTATAATATGGCATCGATCCTTCGGGAGCACATGGATCTGATCGATCGCGCAAAGGCTGCCATGCAAAGCGTCGGCATCACCCCCGTCATAAAGCCGATTCGCGGCGGGACCGACGGTGCGCGCCTTTCTTATCTTGGGCTGCCCTGCCCCAACCTTTGCACAGGCGGAGAGAATTTTCATTCCCGCTTTGAGTTTGCCTGCGTGGAAGACATGGAAGCAATCACGAAAATGCTTGTTCGTTTGATACAGGGGGTTGCATATGAAATTTGAACGGCTGACCGAGCTTCTGGATGAAATCGCAAGCGCGGCGGACGGCGGCATTGAAGCCATGCGAAATGCCACCCTGAGCGAGGGCTTCCGCCTGCTGGCTTTTTTGCAGGATGAGCAAAAGAACGGCTCTTTGGCGCCGCAGCTTTCGCAGCGCTTTGCACCGCTGCGCACCGATTTTGTCAGGCGACTTTTTGCAAACGGCATGTTTTATGTCATTTTTTCCGCCTTTACAAAATGCCATCAGGAGGTGGACGGCGCCGCTGCAATCGCCGTCGACTTAGAGGCGGGAAAATATATCTGCCGTGATTTGGAGCAGCACCGCTACCATGCCGTCATGCGGCCCGCGGAGCACGGCGAAATGCCTGCCATGCTGCGCGGCATTGCCTTTAACGGCTTTGAGCGCATCCGGCTGTATAAAAGCGGCTGCCCCTGCTTTGAGGTTCCCCTCGCAAGCCTTTTCTCGCTTGAGGAGGTGCCGCAGGGCGCGGCTGCGCGCTTTACCATGCTTGCTTTTCTGCAGGAGCTGCGCCGCGGCATCCCCCCTCAGGAGCTCTCGGCAAGAGAGAAACGAATGTATGATGTGCTTAACGGCACGACCTTCTTTCTGCCGACCCTTTGGGAAACCGCGCCAAGCGGCGATCCCTCGCAGAAAAAGCTGACGCACCCCTGTGTACAGTTGACGCAAAACGGACAAAAGCGAACCCTTTTGCCCGTATATACCGCCAGCGCAAAGCTTCTCGGCGCGCCGGACTACCGAAAAATGTGCGAGGCGGGCAAGAACTGGCAGATTACGCAAATGGACTATAAAAATCTGATCCGCCATTGCGAGCACACCGGCGGCGCACTGGACGGCATTGTGGTGGATTCGGCGGATCTTTCCTTGGTGCTTTCCGTTGAAATGCTGAAAATTCACTGCCATATCTGAAAAAACTTAACCCGAACCAAGAAGAGCCGCTTCGCCGCGCCCACGTGCCGAGGCGGCTTTCGTCCGTCCTTTCCCATTTCGACATTCAGCAAAGCGAGATGATTGATTTTATCATGGAAAAAGTAAACCGTCGGCAACAGCCTGATATTCTGCACGGTTCCTTATGGAAAGCTCTGCCGCAGTTTGCGATACCGGTCGCGACGACGGCAATTTTGGAGCAGCTGTTCAACGCTTCCGATCTTGCGGTTGTCGGCAATTTTTCGCAGCAAGACAGCACGGTAGCCGTTGCAGCCGTCGGCGCAAACAGCCCCCTCATCGGGCTGATCGTCAACCTGTTTATCGGCATTGCGCTGGGCAGCAATGTAGTGATTGCGCATGCAGTCGGTCAGGGAAAAAAAGAGGCGGTGGAAAAAGCCGTGCACACCTCCGTGATCGTTGCTCTGCTCGGCGGCATTGGCGTTGCCCTGCTCGGGGAGCTGGTTGCAGCGCCCGTTTTGCGCCTGTTGCAGGTCCCGCAGGAAGCATTTTCCGCCGCACTTTTATATCTGCGCATTTATCTTTGCGGCATGCCCGTAATTCTTTTATATAATTTTGAAGCAGCAATTTTTCGCAGTATCGGAGAAACCAAGGTCCCGCTGATCGCCCTTGCGGGTTCGGGCGTTTTGAATGTGCTGCTGAATTTATTTTTTGTTGTTGTTTTGCACAGAGGGGTTGACGGAGTTGCCGTTGCAACGGTCATTTCCAATGCGGTCAGCGCAGCGGTTCTGTTTTTCTGCCTTCTGCACACCAAACAATCCATCCGCCTGCAGCTGCGCCGTTTACGCATTGATCCCGCAACCCTTGGGCAAATTCTGCGCATCGGGCTCCCCGCGGGGATTCAAAGCGCTCTTTTTTCCGTCTCCAATATTGTGATTCAATCTGCGGTCAACAGTCTCGGCACCGACGCAATGGCCGCCTCCAGCGCAGCATTGAACATTGAGCTGATCACCTATGACATTCTAAATGCCTTTGCGCAGGCATGTACAACCTTTGTTGGGCAAAATTTCGGCGCCGGTTCATTTCCCCGCTGCAAAAAAATCCTGTTTTGCTGCCTTTTGGAAGGCGGTATCGTGCTGGGCGCTGCAATCGCTTTGATTCTATCCCTCGGCAAACCTCTTCTCTCCGTTTTCGGCAGCACCGAAGCTGTACTGAAACTTGGATATTTGCGTCTGGTAATTGTTATGCTCTCTCACTTTTTCAGTCTGCTTTACGAGGTATTCTCCGGATATCTCAGAGGGTTTGGAATTTCGTTTGTGCCTGCCGTTTTGACCATGCTCGGCGTGTGCTGCATCCGCATTGCCTGGATACAATTTGTATTTGTGCGAAATCAAACCTTTCAAACCATTCTGATTGCATACCCTATCAGCCTTTTCACAACCGCACTTTTGCTCTTCGTCGCGCTTTTATGCTACCATCCCGCAAAGCGCTTCGGCAAAACCGTCCGGCAGGTTGCAGACTAAACAAATACCGCTGAACGGTCGGTGGATTTTTTACGGCATACCCGGCGCTTCATAGGCAATATCGTATTTCAACCATTGCAAAAAAAACAGAGCTCCTCGGCGCGCCGCGGAGCTCTCTTTCATTCGGGGTCTCTTAGAAAAACCGAATTGTTCTTTCCTCCGGAATCATCTTAACATGTTGTCATTTTGTTGTCACAGCGGGCACTCATGGCGAAAAAGCCTTGGTATTACAGGACTTTTTCAAGAGTGAAATCATTCCCACTCCACTGTTGCGGGGGGCTTGCCGGTGATATCATAAACGACACGGCTGACACCGCGCACTTCGTTAACGATCCGCTCGGCGGTGCGGCCGAGAACGGAATGCGGGATCTTCGTATATTCGCAAGTCATAAAATCGGTTGTATTTACGGAACGCAATGCCACCGTATAGCCATAGGTGCGGAAATCGCCCATTACGCCGACGGAGCGCGTATCCGTCAAAACCGCAAAATACTGGCTCGCCTTCACGCGGGAACACTCCAGCTCTTCGCGAAAGATCGCATCCGCCTCACGCAGAAGATCCAGCTTTTCCTTGGTGATCTCACCGATGCAGCGCACCGCAAGACCCGGGCCCGGAAAGGGCTGCCGATTCACAAGAAAGGCGGGCAGACCGAGGCGTTTGCCGAGAATCCGAACTTCATCCTTGAACAAGCCGCGCAGCGGTTCAACCAAACCCTTGAAACGAATGTCCTTGGGAAGACCACCGACATTGTGATGGCTCTTGATGGTTGCGGATTTATTGGCGCCGGATTCGACAACATCGGGATAAATAGTGCCCTGCGCCAGGAACTCGGCGCCGCGCAATTTTTCGGATTCCTCTTCAAACACGCGAACGAACTCTTCCCCTATAATCTTGCGCTTGGTTTCCGGATCCGTTACGCCTTTCAGCTTTCCGAGAAACCGCTCCTGCGCGTTGACGCGGATGAACTGCAATGCACCCGAAGCAAAAACCGCCTCGATCTGATCGCCCTCGTCCTTGCGCATCATGCCGTGATCAACGAAAATGCAGAATGCCTGCCCCGGAATTGCCTTGGCAAGCAGCGCCGCGCAAACGGAGGAGTCCACGCCGCCCGACAGCCCCAAAACGACCTGCCCGTCGGCGACCTGCGCACGAATGCTTTCGATCAATTCTTTTTCCACGCCGCGCATGGTATAATCGCCCTTTGCATGACAAATGTCAAACAAAAAGTTTTTGAACATTTGCTCGCCGTGCTTTGTGCTGATGACCTCGGGATGAAACTGCGTACCGTAGAGCCGCTTTTCTTCATTGAAAACGGCGGCATACGGGCAGCTGCTTGTATGCGCCGCGCCGATGAAGCCCTGCGGCAGCCGGCTGATCTGATCGGTATGGCTCATCAGAACGCCCTGCTGCGCATCCAGCCCTTTGAAAAGACCGGTAGCTGTATCCAAAACGGTGCTTGTCACACCGTATTCACTTTGCGCGCAGGGAGAAACCTCGCCCCCCATGACATGGCAAAGCAGCTGCGCGCCGTAGCAAATACCCCAAACAGGGATGCCAAGCTCAAAAAGGGAGCGGTCACACCGCGGAGACTGCGGCAAATAAACGCTTTGCGGACCGCCCGTGAGAACAATGCCGATCGGGTTCATTTCTTTTAATTTTTCTACCGGCGTTGTGCCCGGCAGAATGCGGGAAAGCACATGGCATTCCCGAATACGGCGCGCAATCAGCTCTTTATACTGCCCGCCGAAATCCAACACAATTACAAGTTCGTTTTGCATAAGCCCTGCCTCATATTTTCAAAAATACAATGGTATTTTATCATAATCGGCTGTCTGTTGTCAATTCAACGGTGGGATTTTTTCTCGTTTTGAGCCTAAATTGTCAAAAAAACCGTATGCGCTTTCCCGTCAAGCGGGAGCGCCGAGGAGGGCGGCATCACGCTGCCATCAAGCGTCAGGGCGGGGCTGCCCGTTCGGCGCGCCGTGATTTTATAGGGAGAACCGAGAATCACGGTTTCAAGAGTAAACGCGGGGAACAGCGAACAAAGATGCGGGCGAAGATAAAGCTTTTCCCCGCGCGGATGAATGCCAAACAAGCATTCATATACGATTTTACGATACCATGCCGCCGCCCCGGTATACTGCGTCCATCCCGCGCGCCCCGTAAAGCCCCTTGCATCATATACATCACCGGCAAGCGCATACGGCTCCGCTCCATATGCCTTTGCGGCCTCCGCCTCTTTACAAAACAGCGCCGGCGTGAGCGCAAAAAGCAATGCCGTCGCCTCCTCGTCGCGCCCGGATGCAAACATGGCATAAAGGAAAAACATTGCGCCGTGCGTGTATTGCCCGCCGTTTTCACGCACCCCCGGAACATAGCCGCCGATATAACCGGCACTGCGCTCGGAACGGTCAAAGGGCGGTGTCAAAAGGCGCAGCAAATGCCCCTGCGGCACAAACAGCTTTGCAATCGCGCTGTCAAGCGCTTCCTTTACCTGCGCCGGGGAAAACACCGTGCCGACGCTTTTTCGATGCAAAAGCGCCGCAAACGCCTGCGGTAAAAGATCGATAGCGCAGGCATCGGCTCCCTTTTTTCCAAGCGGCGCACCGTCGTCATAAAAGCCGCGCAAAAACCAATTCTCATCCCAGGCATACTCCGCAAGGCTTTGCTCAAGGCGGCGCAGCACGCTGCGATATTTTTCCTCTCCCATGCCGTCTCCGCGCCGACGGCAAATCGGCAAAAACGCGCGCAGGCACAGCGCCAAAAACATGCTCAGCCAAACGCTTTCTCCCGCCCCGCCGACGCCGACTTCGTTCATACCGTCGTTCCAATCGCCGCTACCCATGAGACACAGCCCGTGCGCCCCGAAGGAAAATGCATGCTCCAGCGCGCGCACGGCATGCATATACATGCTTTCCCGCATCTGCATCCTTTCAAAAGCGCCGAAGCGTTCTGTCTCTTCCGGGGCAAGCGGCGCACCGTCAAGATAAGGCACACAAGCGGAAAGCAGCGCATCCTCCTGCGTCGTTTCGAGGTAGGCGCAGAGCACATAAACAAACCACAAAAAATCATCCGAGCAGCGCGTGCGGATTCCCAGGCAGCGCTGCCTGCCGTCCTCCTTCTGTAAATACCACCAATGCAGCACATCCCCGGCGGGAAACTGCACGGCGGCGCAGCGCAAAAGCTGCAGGCGGCAAAGCTGCGGCGCATCCGTCAAAAAGCCGAGGGTATCCTGCAACTGATCGCGAAAGCCGTATGCCCCGCCGGACTGATCATATCCGCTTCTGCCAAGGAGGCGCGCCCGCAGAATTTGCCGCGGCAAAAAGCTTTCCGTGAACGCGGAAAAAGCGGGCAGATCACACGCAAGACGATCTTCCCCCAGGAGAATGGCACCCTTCTCGGCTCCCCCGAGCAAATACTTAAGTTCGCGCGCCGTCTCATAAGCGGCAAGCGTAAAATGCACCTGTGCGCTCCCTGCTTCGCCCTGCCACAGACAATACAGCGCCTCCCCTGCGCTGAAATATGAGCCCTGCTCCGCCTCACGCAGGAAGACACCGCCGCGCCGAATCGCGCCGCCGGCGCAAAAGCGGTTTTCGAAGAAAAAGCCGCGGTTTGTTTTGGTCAGCGAGAGAACCGCCCGCTCGCTGCGGTTTTCCCGCAAAAGCGGCGTGATTCGAAAAGCAAGGCGCAGCGTTTGCCGCGTTTTTGAGCCAAGGTGAACGCTGATATATTTTGCATGACCTTTTTTTGCAATTTGCACACGCACCGTGAAGGATACGGTGCTGCAGGTGCCGTAATAATAAGCTGCGTCCGCCGTAAAGCAAACGGTATCGGCGCAGGCGCAAAGATCATAGCATGCACCGTTTTCAAGGGAGAGCAGCAAATGCTCGCCGTTTTCCCCCTTGCCGTCAAACCACGGGGTCAGCCTCTGCTTTTGCGCATTCCCGACCCAGGTATAACCAAGGCTGTTCTGCGTCAACAGTGTGCCGAAGGCGGCAGAGGCAAGCAGATAGCTCATCGGGCGGCGGCACTTCTCTTTTTCGATCCAGACGCAGCGCTGCGCCGCATCAAAGCCGCAGGAAAAAAGCCTGATCAGCCCTTGTATCTCCGGGCTTTGCGACTCGCCCTGCGTTTTGCATGCGAGAGAGGGCAGCTTTTTTGCGGGCGGCGCATCAAAATAATACTCGCACAAATACGGCATGCAGCAAAACAGTGCCTCATTTTCCTCCCGATGCAAAAGAAAAATTCCGCCGGGTACATTGCAAAGAAGCCCCAGCCCGCACGCATCGATCTCGCTCAAAATTTGTTTTTGGCGTTCCGATTGATAGCCGTCCCGCTCCGTATAGCCGATGCAAAGCTCGCAGAATATGCCGCACAGCCGCAAATAGCGGTACATCAGCAATGCGCGCCGCAACGGAATATCGGAGCTTTCTGCCACGGTACAGTATAAAATCGGCACATCCCCGCTGATTCCGAGCTTCCAAAGGTCCGCAATGCTTCCCTGCGCCGCAAAGTCGGGCGGGGCAAAGCGATGCGCCCCGCCAAACAGTGCCGTAAGCAAAGCGGCATATGGCTCCGCTTCCCATCCCTGCGGAATCTGCCATGCGGCGCATATTCTGCCCTGCCGCGGCATAACGGCGTCCCGCACCTCGGCGGCGCTTTTTTTCACTGCGATGGAAAAAGAGCACATCCCGCCGATCGGGGAAAAAAGCACTGCTGCATACGGCTCGATCATCGCGCCGTCCGCCCGCGCGGCTGCGCAGCGCAGAGCAGCCTGCGCCATACTTTCGCCGTGCTCTTTTTGCGGTGCGGTTTTTAAAAACAACGGATGCGCGCCGTCTGCGGCAATGCCGCAAAAAACTTCTTTGCCATCCCGCCCGCGCGCACGGCGATGCAAAAGAAGCAGCCCCGTATCGGCATCGGAAACGGCTTCCAGAAAAAGCTTGGAAAAGGAAGGGTGCCGCTCATAGTCTTTTTGCTGTGCCAAAACAGGAGAAAAGGAAATGAGCACGCGCGCCTGCGCCGCAAGATTGGGCGGCACCGCGCATTCCGCCCGCAAAACACCGCCCTGCCAAAACATAAAGCTTGCTCTGAGCTCCCCCTGCGGCGTATGCAAAGCAAGCTGCATTGTGCCTTCGCTGCGGCTGCACACAACGCCGGAGGAACTGCCCGCCCCAAGCAGCCGATATTGCTTCCCGCCGCAGAAAATATCCAGCGAAAAATCTTCGTGACAAATACACATTGAACCGTGAAACAGCGATGCTTCCCCGCTTTCCGCCCGATACAAAAAATTGACCGAATCGCTGAGCAAAACAGCCTGCGTCCGAGCCGGTTGCGGTTTTGCATTTCCCGTATCCGACACACTCTTTTCAAAATAAAAGCTGCGATACAGTTCCCGCAAATGCGGCTGCACACGCCTGATCGGCTGTTGCCAAAGCAGTATTTCCGCGGCGCGCATGGCATCCTGCCGCGCAAAGCGACGCTGAAATGTGCCGTCAAACGCCGCATTTGCCAAAGCGCATAAGCTCATTCCGACATGGTGCGCCATACAGCTATGCACTACGGCATATCCGCCGCCGACCCGCCGCGGCGTAAAATCCACAGCCTCGGAAAAGCCCTGCTCCCCATAGGCGCCAAAGCGCCGCATGACTGCAAGATTTTCAAGGAGCCCTTGCTTTTCCGCGGAAAACGGCAGCATCAAAAAGCTTGCATACGGGGCATAGACCAACTCCCTTCCCGCGTGCACATCCAGCGCCGACTGCGGCGCGCCGAACGCACGATATTGATAATTCATTTCGGCATCAAAGGCGAAATATCCGCTTTCCGATTTGCCGAACACCCGCAGTTTCCCGTGCAGGGGTGAATAGGTGCGCCACTGTGCAAACTCCGCAAAGCCGAGCGCTTGCTCCTCCAAGGTCCCACGAGGGGCTTTGAGCCAAAGGTTTGGCATAAATGCTTCAAATGCCGTGCCCGACCAGGAGGCGAGCCCGCCGTATTTTCCCATACGGACCGCCGCGCGGGAAAGCGCCTGTAAGTGCCGCGGGGGCACCTCATGCCGCGCTATGGCAAGGAAGCTCAGCGTTCTCGCCTCGCTTAAATACAAATCATAGGTGTTTTGGCTTCTTTTTTCGCTCTGCGGGTCGCATCCGAGAGAAAACAACTCTTTTTCCGCATCATAAAACACCGCCAATGAGCACTTCTCCGCGGTTTGCAAAAGCTTTGCCGATAAGTCTCGCAGCGCCGGCAATTCATCGGCATATTCCAAAATCCCGTGCCCGACGCAAAACAGTGCGGCAACAAAGTTGCCGCTGTCCACGGAGGAGACAAAATGCTCCGAGAGCACCGTCAGCCCCTTGAGTTCATACCAGTTATAAAGATTGCCGTGCCATGTCTTGAGGCGGTCGATGCTTCTTCGCATTGCATCAAGACGCCCATAAAGCTCGGCGGTTGTAATCAGCTCAAAATCCCGTGCCGCCAAAACGCTCATGGCATACATTCCGATATTGGTCGGTGAGGTGCGCATAGCCCGCCCGCGCTTTGGCTGAAACTGCACATTGTCCGGCGGGAGCCATGCCGTCTCCTCCCCGACGTTTTCGGCAAAAAACGACCAGGACGCCCTTGCATATTCCTGAACGGTCTCTCTTTGCCGCGGGGCAAGCTGCGTCGCTTTTTGCGGGGTCAACTCCGTGAGCGCCGCCTCAAACGCCGGCGCGAGCAAAAACAAAACGCCGAAAAACATTCCGACGGGAGATGCGCTGAGAGAAAGCACTGCACCGCACAAAACGGAAAACGCCCCGTCCCGCAAAAAGCCGAGCCACATCCATCTTCCGCTGCCGAGCAGCTTTTCCGTTTGCGAAGCGGTTACCCACAAAAGCATGTTTTTCCGCGTAACAAACATGCGATACAGCGCACGGAAAAGCGCACCGAGGGTGACACCGGCGCTGCGCGCCGAAAAGACAACCTCCCACAAAAAGAGCAAAAGCGCCCGAGCCGCCGCAGAGCAAGGCTGCCCCACCGTGCGCACCTCATGCATGCAGGCTGAAATATGCAAAACCGCGCCGAGCAGCAACGGCAGAAAAACAAACAGAAGAAAGGATGCTTTGAGCACAAGGAATGCACAAAGAAAAAGAGCCGAAAGCGCCGACGGCGCATACAGCATGGAAAAAAGATTTTCAAACTGGCAAAACCGCATCGGCAGCGTTGCGGCGCAGGACACCCGCTTTCCCGTGCCGTCGCGATGATGCGGCAGGGCAAACGGCAAAGCCTGCACATCTCCCCGCTGCCAGCGCTCCATGCGCTTAAAAAACGAACGCGGCGATTGCGGCACATCATCCATAAGAGTGATCTGCGGCACATATAAGCAACGCAGGCGCGCCCCCTCAAGCAGATCATGGCTCAACACGGAATTTTCGGGAAAGGCATTGCAAAGGCAGGCGGCATAGGCGCGCACCTCAAACATGCCCTTGCCGCAAAATGCCCCGCAGCCGTAGATCTGCATTGCGCTTTCAAAAGCTGCACCCTGATATTGCGCAAAACCGCCCTGCCCCGCAAGCAGCCCTGCAAAGCGGCTGCCAGCAACGCTTTTCGGCGTGGGGGCAATGCCCGGCTGCAAAATTCCGAAGCCGTGCACAACAGCCCTTTGATCCGGGCGCAGCACCGCGCGATTGAGCGGATGCAGCATAATATTTACCATGTGCAGAACGCAATCGTAAGAAATTTCCGTGTCGGCATCCAGCGTGAGAACATAGCAAATCCCCTCCGTTGCATCCGCAGCGCCGCAGCGCAAAAGAAAAGCTTCCTGCGCCCCGCGCTCTCCCTGCAAAAGGCGGACCAAATCCAAAAGCGCGCCGCGTTTGCGCTCCCAGCCCATAAAAATTTTGTCGGGCGCGCAGAACGTGCGGCGGCGAACCAACAACAAAAAGCGCGCGCCGTATTTTCGGTTCAGAGCATCCGTTTTAGATTGTGCATAGCGCAATAGCGCATCGTCTTCCGCTTTGCGTTCGCTTTTTGCCTGCGCAAGATCGGCAAGCATGCAAAAGCGGATCTGCCGCTGGGGATTGCGCAGCGCAAATTTTTCAAGCCGCTCAAACACCTCATCTGCCGCCGCTTTGTCACACAGCAAAATCGGCACGCACACAAGCGTGCGCCCGCAGGCGGGAATCTCTTTGTGTGCAAGGCAAAGCGGAGCATGCACCCGCAAAAGCCTTGCAAACAGCTTTTCACAGAAAAACACCGCCGTACGATATCCCGCCGGCATGCAGACAAGCGCTGCTATCATCCATGCGGGCAAGGGTTTTCCCCATGCCGCCGCACAGACGCCCGCGGCACAAAAGGAAAAAAAGAGCACCGCAAGCGTGAAAAACCATGCAAATTGCCTGCGCCCGTAATTCGGAGCAATGAGATAGCGCCCGATGTGGCGCGTGCGCGCAGTGGCACCGCGGCGCGCAGCAGCAAGGCACGCCTTTGCGGCTGAAAGCGGGGAGCAATTTTTCGCATAGGCAATGCGCAGCAGCTTCTCCCGATAAAGCGCCTTGGTCCCGCGGCTGCATATCTTGTAAGAGCCCTCCGGGTCCTGCAAAAAAATGCGCTCCACTGCGGAATTTTCGCAATAGAGCCGTTCAAACGGCAGCTGCTCCAAAGAGAAAAAGAGCTCGCTCAGGCGGCACACCGAAAAATCGTCCTGTGCTGCCGCAATGCAGATTGCCTCGCACAGCGCCAAAGCGCAAACCGGGGAAAAGGCAAGAAGCTCCTCTTCGCAAAGATGCGGTGCCAGTGCGCCGAGCGCCTGCAGCGCCTCCCCCGTTTTTTGCTCCTTTTGTACAGCAGCAAGCACGCGGAAAAACAGGCGGCTGTGCTTTCCCCTACCCGCCGGCAGACGAACAAACAAAAGCGGATCCGAAAAAAGTGCCAAAACCCTGGTAAAAATACGGTATCGGTTTTCAAAAAAACACTCGGCGGCAAGACTTTTCCTGCCGCGCAGCGCCTTCTCCGTTTTTGAAAGGAGCGTGAAAACGCTCCTCACCTCAAGGCGCAGC
>URPL01000025.1 GCA_900549725.1 uncultured Eubacteriales bacterium
AATCTTTTCCATAAAAACTCAGAATGTTTTATGCAGAAAAAATGAGCTTTATATGGCAGAAAAAAGAATGAAAAAATCGAAAAAAGTCGCACTGATTTTTTGCGTCGCCGCGCAAAAATGGCAAAGTTGTCAATTGTTGTATGTGCGATGCGGTATGATGGAAATACAGACAGCGCAAGACGCTCCCTGACAAAAGAAACGAGGAAAGAAACATGAATGCAAATTTACGGCAAGAATGGATGCAGATTTTATCCGGGATGGAACGCGGCGCTTTGGTGCAGCTGTGCGCTGTGCTGACGGAGGAAAACGAAATTCTGCGCCGCATGCAAAAAAGACCGCGGACGACCGTGCGGGAAAGCGCAACGGTGCTGCCGCCCCAAAGAGCGCAGGCAAAGGAGGCGCGCTGATATGCGGCGGGACCATATTTCCGAATATGCGGCGCATGCCTTTTCCTGTTACGGCGCGTGGAGACGGCAGGGCTGCCCTCTTGCGGAGAAAAGCGAAGCTTTTCTTGCTGATATGGAGGCATGCCGCCTTGCTTTATCCATTTTGAGCGCAGAGCAATATGCGGCGGTCAGCGCCGTATATTTCGCGCCGATTCGGTCGCTGCGGGACCGCTGTGCGGCGGTGCGCTATCATGCAAGCCATGGTGCGTATGCGGATGAGCGGACCATTTATCGCTGGTTGGCTTTTGCGCGCGGGGAATTTGCAAAGGCGCGCGGGCTGAATGCAGAAGAATAGAGAGCGGTTTGCAAAAATGAGAAACAAAAGGCGACGGCAGGCGCTGCGGATGCAGGGCAGGCTGCCGCTTTTTTGAGCGGCGTGTTTTTCCGGAGAGCATTTTTAAAATCGGTGCCGGGTTTTTAAAAGTTGTCAATTGTTGCGCCGTATTCCCGCTATGATAGAAAGCGAAGAGGCGCGAAGCGCTCAGCCGATCGGCAAAAGCGGGGGATATCTATGCAACAAAGGCTAAAATATACGCCGCAGCAGTTGCGGACGGAAATAGAACGGTACTTTTCCTCTATAACAACCATACACCAAATGGATACTTTGAATCAACTCGGGGAGCCGATTCGCAAAGAGGTGTTTATTACGGCGCCGACTTTGGAGGAGCTGGTGCTGCGCCTCGGAATTTCCATGCGGGAATGGGAGAGCTATTGCGCGGGATGCCCGCAGTGCCCCGGAATGCGGCAAGCCGGACGGCGCCGATACCGCGCAGCGGCAGAATATGCATATAGCCGCCTTTGCGTATGGCTTGAGCAGGAACTGTTGACACGAAACCGCGGCAGCCTGAGCGCGCTCGGAGAGCGCCTTGCGCAGTATTGCGCAAAGCGGGAGCAGTGCTATGAACAAAAGCCAAGCGGCACCGTGCAGACGCTCGGGGAAAAAGAAATGTTGCTGCGGCAGCTTACGGCGGTTTTCGCGGAAAATCCGAAAGCTTCTATGCAGGAGGAGAAAATGTCCGAAAGCCCGTACAATGTGCAGGAGCTTCGCGGCACCGCGGCGGAGCTTTGCGGTGCAGCAGGCGAGTATGGCGGTAATGAGGAAGAACAGGAGGAAGAAGAAAGATGAAAGAGGACACCCCTGCTGCGAGCTGCAGCCAAGCAGAGGAAATTTTGCTGTCTTTGTGGAGAGAAAATCCGCTGGCGCGCGATTGCTCGGGCTGCCGATATTTGCAGCCGCTGTTCGGCGGAACACCGTTTCTGATCTGCGGATATATGCTCAAAAGCGGGCAACCGCGCGGCTGTGCGCCGGGGGCGGGCTGTACGCGGCGGGAAGAGCAGTCCGGAGTTTAAAAAACAAAGTGCGCTGTCTTGGTTTTTCCGCAGAAATTGCAGCAGAGGTGATGTGCAGAAACGGCAAGTGCGGCAGAGCGACAAAAGCGAAGAGGAGGGCGAAGATGGAAACGGGGGAAGCGCATCGGCGCGCGGCTGCATGGTGGCAGGAATTCACAAAAACAAATAATGCGGCGTTTTATCCCTTTATTTTTGACAGGCATCGCTATCTTGTACTCATGGGCGGGGGCGGCTCCGGAAAAAGTATTTTTGCAGGGCGAAAAATTTTGGAGCGGGCGGCGACGGAGCCGGGGCATCGCTTTTTGGTTTGCCGCAAGGTGGATAAAACGATAGAGCTTTCCTGTTTTTCGCAGCTCTGCGCGCAAGCCGGGCGCTATTATGCCGATGCGCTTGACAGAATTTTGAAATCGCCGCGCAGCCTGCAATTCAAAAACGGCTCGGAGATCGTTTTTTCCGGCCTTGATGATGTGGAAAAACTGAAAAGTATTGTCGGAATCACGGGGATTTGGATTGAGGAGGCATCGGAGATCACGGAAAGCGACTTCAATCAGCTGGATATTCGTCTGCGGGACCGCAGCCCGTATTATCAGCAAATCATTCTCTCCTTTAACCCAATTCATACACAGCATTGGCTGAAAAAGCGCTTCTTTGACCGCGACGACCCGCGGGCAAGGACAAGCCGCACGACCTATCGGGACAATCGCTTTCTCAGCGCGCAGGCGATTGCGACCCTGGAGGGCTTTCGGCAAACGGATGAATATTTCTATCGGGTGTACGCCCTTGGGGAATGGGGCATCAGCGGCAAGAGCGTGTTTTCACCCGCGGCAGTAGAGGCGCAGCTTGCAAAAGGGATCAAGCCGCTGTGCTGCGGCGAATTTTCCTATACATATGACGGGCTGCGTATGGGAGAAACGGCCTTTGTCCGCCAGGAGCAGGGCTGCGTTTTGATTTATACCGAGCCGGAACGGGGCGTGCCCTATGCAATCGGCGCGGACACGGCGGGCGAGGGCTCGGACAGCTTTGTGGCGCAGGTGCTGGACAACCGCACGGGAGAACAGGTTGCAACGCTTGCAATGCGGACGGACGAGGATGTTTTCGCACGGCAGCTGTATTGCCTCGGCATGTATTACAATACGGCGCTGCTCGGCGTTGAGGTGAATTTTTCAAGCTATACGACGCGGGAGCTGGAACGGCTGAATTATCCGAAGCAATATGTGCGCGAGAGCGTGGATGATTATACGCATGCGCTGCGGCGGTCCTATGGCTTTCGCACGGATTCCAAGACGCGCCCTGTGATGATTGCAAATCTGATTCAAAGCTTTCGCGAGCACCCGGAGCTTGTGCGGGATGAAAAAACGCTGCGGGAAATGCTTTGCTTTGTGCGGGACGAAAATATGCGTGCCGCCGCGGAGACGGGCGCGCATGACGATTATGTGATGGCGCTTGCCATTGCCCATATGATCCGCCCGCAGCAGGCATATCTTGTGCCCGGAAAATACGGGACGGAGCGGTGGACAAAAAGCATGCTGCAGGATTATGAGCGCGCAAGTGCCGCAGAAAAGAAATATCTGAAAACCCTGTGGTGCGAAAAAGGATGAAAAAGCGAACAAAAAACGGAAGCGGAAAGGAAGAAAAGCATGAACAAAAAACAAAAAAAGCAGCTGCTGGCAAAATGGCAGGAGCGGCTTGCCCTGGCAAAGCAGGAGCACGACCGCCTTTACGGGGAGGCGGCGGATCGGCGGGAGCAGATCTATCGCGGGGAGAGAACAAAGATCGACCCTGTGATCGAGGACGACGGAGTCGTGCGCACGGGGCATGTCAGAAATATCGCGATGGAGCTGATCGAAAGCATGGTGAGCACAACCGTGCCGATTCCCAAGGTGCGGGCAAGACGGAAAGAGGATGAGGGGCGTGCGAGGCTGATCGAGGATATGCTGCGCGCAGAGCTTGACCGGATGAACACGGAGGAGCTAATCGATCTCGCTGAGAGAACCGTTCCGATTCAGGGCGGCTGCGGCTGGCTTGTGGAATGGGACCCGTGCAGCGGAACGCATGCGCAAAAGGGCGATGTTTGCCTCTCCCTTTTGCATCCAAAGCTGATTTATCCGCAGCCCGGCATTTATACGGATGTTGCGGATATGGAATGGCTGATTCTCGCAGTCCCGCAGACAAGGGGATATCTTGCCCGCCGCTACGGAGTGGAGCTTGATGCGGGCGATGCGACGGAGGATCCGTCCCTGCGCGGCGTCGGAGAGGAGAGCGAGGAAAACGAAGAGCTTTGCACACAATATATCGCCTATTTCAAAAATGAAAACGGCGGAATCGGGCTGTTTTCCTGGGTCGGAGATACAGTTTTGCAGGCGCTTGAGGAATACCAGGCGCCCCTTTCAAAACGGTGCGAAAAATGCGGTGCAATCCAAAATGCGGCGATCTTGCCGCTGCAAACTAAGACTATGGACGGGACCTATCCGCAAAATGCGGGAGAGGGGCAGGAGCAGGCACAGGGGCGCTGCCAATATTGCGGCTGTGACGCGCTGATCGATGTTGAGCAGGAGGAAGAGCTTTTGTACCTGCCGACAGAGCGCGGGTTTTCCATGGAGATGCTTTGCCCCGGGCAGACGCTTTCGGAAAATAAGGACGGCGGGCTGACGCCGCGTGTTGAACCGCTGCATATTCCGCGTTATCGCCCGGCGCTTTTCCCGGTGGTTTTACAGAAAAACACCTCGGCATACGGGCGGCTGCTCGGCGAGAGCGATATTGATAAAATCGCCGACCAGCAGAACACGACCAACCGCCTCAGCGCAAAAATCATTGAAAAGCTGCTGGGGGCGGGCTCGTATCTGACGCTGCCAAACGATGCAACGATCAAGGTGGACAGCGGAGAGCTGAAAATCATTCGCCTGGAAAGCCCCGCCGATAAGGCAATGATCGGCGTGCATACCACCCAGGGGGATATTTCGCAGGATATGAGCTATCTGCACCAGGTTTATGAGGAGGCGCGGCAAACGCTCGGCATTACTCTGACCTATCAGGGGCAGGCCGACAGCTCCGCGCAGAGCGGGAAAGCCAAGGAAATTCAGGCAAAGCAAAGCGCCGGGAGGCTTCAGTCAAAGCGGGTGATGAAGGAAGCGGCGTTCGCAAAGCTCTTTGAGCTGATTTTCAAGTTCAAGCTTGCCTATACAAGCGGCCCGTGCCCGGTGCCCTGCCGTGATGCCGACGGGGCGCAGAGCTTCACCGTGTTTAATCGCTATGATTTTCTGGAGCGGGATGAAGCCGGGCATTTTTATTGGAACGATGCTTTTTTGTTTTCCTGCGACCAGCAGTCCTCCCTGGCGGAGGACCGCGCGAGCATGATCGAGCAGACGCGGCAAAGCTATCTCTGCGGTTCCTTCGGAGAGCCGACCGAGCCATCCGTAAAGCTTCATTTCTGGCGGCTGATGGAGGCGCTGCATTATCCGAGCGCCGCGGAAACGGTTGCATTTTTGCAGGCACAGCAGCAAAAGCAGCAAGCGGCAAACGATGCGCCTCAAACGGCGGAGCTTCCACTTGTCTCCGCCGAGCAGGGGAGCATGCAGACAAAGCAGTTTTGACCCCGACGGGGGCAGCTGATACGCAGCCCGAAAGCGCAAACATGGGAAAACCGAAAGAAAGGAGAAGCGGCATGGAAAAGAAAAGCTACATAGGCCGTGTGAAAAACAGCGGCAGCCAAAGCGTTAAGGCACCGATTGCGATGCCAAAGCGCGCAAAAAGCGTGAAAAAAACCGGAACCGATCTGCGACAGAAATAAGCAACCTGAAAAATTACCCGTCTCACGGGAAAAAAGAGAAGGAGAAAAGGCATGGAACAGGATACCAAAAAGACGGATTTTGCAGAGCAAAACGAGCCGACAGCGCAGCCGCAGGAAGCGGCGCAGCAGGGCGGTGAGGTTGCCGAGGCACATTGCAAAAGCCACAGCAAGCCGAAGGAAAACGGGCCTATGACAGCACAGCAGCGACACGCCAATGCCGCCCGCCGGCGGGAGCGGGAGCTGGCGGAATTGACGGAAAAAATTCGGGTGCAGGAAAAAGAGCGCTTTGAAAAGGAACTGCAGACGCTTTTGGTTCCGCAGGCTGCGGATGCATCAAATAAATCATCTTCCGCAAAAACGGAAGGAGAAGCTTTCAAAACGACGCCGAAGCGGGAGCCATTCGATGCGTCGGATGCGCCGCAGCCGGGCGGGGCAGAGGAAAGCGAGGAAAAAAAGGCGGCGCCGCAGGAGGAAGCCCCTGTCAGCCAAACGCCGGATGGCATCTCACAAGAGGGAGAGCGGGAGACGCTATTGCAGCGGCAGACTGCGCTGCGGGAAGAGCTGGATGCGGTACAGCGCGAAAAAATTGCACTTTCCCTTGAGCATGAGCTTGCGGAGGTGCAGCGGCTGAATCCTGCCATATCGGATGTAAAGGCGCTTTGTCGTATGGAGGAGTTCCCGAAATTTTACGACTTTGTGATCAAAAACGGCTTGACCTTTGCGCAGGCATACCGCCTGACCTTTGGCGATAAGCTGCAAAAGGACGCAGCACAGGCGGCGCAGAAAACCGCTCTTGATGCGGAGCGCGGACTTGCGCATCTGGGAAAAACCGCGAGCCGCGGCAGCCTGCAAAGCGATGTTCCCGCGGAGCAGATGGAGCTGTTTTGCGCGTTTTGCCCGGAGCTGAGCGCCGATCAGATCCGTTCATGGTATCAAAAAAACAAGCGGGACTGAAACGCATGTAAATTCAAAAAGGAGAGAAAACAATGTTTATTCCATATAGTTACGGCGGAGAAACTCTGACCCCCCACCAGTATCTTCCTGCAGACGACGGCACCTACACCGTGGGAGATGCGCTGGTTTTGACCGGCGGGCATCTGCAAAAGGCGAGCGGCGCCGTAAAGCCGAGCCATATTGCCATGGCAAACAAGACGATTGCAACAGACGGAGAGATGCTTCCTGTAATCGCCGTGAAGGACGGCGTAATTTACGAGAGCCGCCTCAGTGTGGCAAGCGCATCCATTGCGCGCGGCACGGCATATACCATTGCGTCCGACGGCGCTTGTGTTACGGCAACGGCACAGGGCGTATTTTCCGTGATCGATTACGACGGGAAAGCCGCAGGCGATACGGTGCGCGGCGTTTTTGTGGATGCGCCGCCGGCTGGCACGAACCAAAGCAGCAACTGAGCGATAGGAGGAGATAAGTCATGGCAGGAATTATTTTTTCGGAAAACAGCATGCAAAACGATGCCGTATACGGCAAATATCAGGCGCCGATCCGCCTGATGATCGAAAAGAAGGCAGAGCAGTTTGAAAAGGAATCCAAAATTTCCGAGCTGTTCAGCGTGCAGAAATCGACGCATTTCGGCGAGGCGTATACCTCTATGACGGGCATGGACGACTGGCTGCCCGTCGGAGAAAACGGTTCGCATCCCGAAAACGGCATGCGGCAGGGCAGAGACAAGCTGCTTGTCAATGAAACCTGGAAGAGCGCATTTTCCATTTCGCGCGAGATGGTGGACGATTCCAACCTGATCGAGCTGCGCCGCCGCCCCGCTGCCTTCGTTGCGGCATACGGCAGAGCAAAGGAGCGCTTTGCGGCGAGCCTTTACGGTGCGGCAATGGACGGCAAGACCGAAATCACGATCAACGGCAAACGGTTTGACTGCTGCACGGCGGATGGGAAAGCGCTCTTTGCCGTGGACCACCCCGC
This sequence comes from uncultured Eubacteriales bacterium, assembly GCA_900549725.1. Taxonomy (GTDB): domain Bacteria; phylum Bacillota; class Clostridia; order Oscillospirales; family CAG-272; genus UMGS1225. The sequence continues at coordinate 7,519 of URPL01000025.1, forward strand.
GCTTTGCAAGGGAAAGGCACAGTCGAATTTGTATGCGGGGGATTTTTCCGCCTCCAATCTTTCCGTATTGGAAGAAAAAATGCAAAATTTCAAGGGCGAAAACGGGGAGCTTTTGAATATTTGTCCGGATACGATCCTCATCCCCAATAACGGCGCATTGAAGCAAAAGGTTTTTGCGGCAATCGGCGCGGATAAGGATCCTGCAACGGCAAACAACGCGTTTAACTTCCAGTTCGGCCGATGGAATGTGATCGTTTGGAATTATCTGAACGAGCACGTCAGAGGCACGCCCTGGGTATTGCTGGACAGCAATTATCTCAAAGACAACATGGCTGCCGTGTTCCAGAACCGCGTGGATATGGAGGTCACCTCCTCCATCGACCGTGATACCAATGCCAACCGCTGGGACGGCTATGCGCGCTTTACCGCTGGCTTTGTGGATTGGCGCTATGCATGCATCGGCGGCATAAGCAGCGGGACGGCACTCTCTTAATCGGGTTTTTCCGGGAGAAAAACGGGCGCGGCTGTATGCGGCAGATTGTCAGAAATACAGCCGCGCTTTTCCGAAGAAAGGAGGGAAACTATGACGATTTCGCAAATCATCGCATCTGTGGATGAATTGCGCCCCAATGCGTTTTCCGCCGCGCAGAAAACGCTGTGGCTTTCGGAGGCGGAAGGAATGGTGCAAACGGATATCATGCTTTTGGAGCCGTGTGAGGTAATCGCATATTCCTATGAGAAGGATAAAGATGCGGAGCCTTTGGTCGGCGCGCCGCATGATAAGCTATACCGCTCTTATCTGTGCGCGATGATAGATTTTTATCATGCGGAATATGCCGCTTATCAAAATTCTTTGGCGCAGTTCAATGCGCATCTGGCGGAATATACCACATGGTATGCGCGTCGCTATCGTCCCGCGGACGGCAAGGCACAGGCAAGAGGATATTATCTCAGCGCTTACGGTATTGCGGTTAAGCACGGGTACGCGGGCACGGAGGCGCAATGGCTGGAGAGTCTGCAGCCGCCGAAGATTCGAAAAATCACCGCGGAGGAAAGCGCGGCAAATATTGCGCTTGCGGACAACACGGAATACCGGCTCACGGGGGTGAGCGAGCTGACGCTTGCTTTCCCCGCAGGGCGATTTGAATGCTGGCTGCGCATTGAGACGGCGCAGGGAGAGGCACCGCAGATCACATTTCCGGAAAGCGCGCGGTTTTTGGGGGCGGAGCCGGAATTTGCCGCGGGGCGATGCTATGAGATCTCCGTCAAGGACGGGGTGTGCATCGTCGCCGGGGAGGCGGCATGAACCGCCGCCGCGCGCTGCTGCTCTGCGGGCTGCACAGAAAGCGCTATGCACAGCTGCATGGCAGGGCAAGGGCATCCCGGTATGCGGCTGCGGGCGCAGCGGATGCCGCAGGGCTGCGGCTCTTTGAAGCAGGCAGGGCAAAGCCCTCTGCCGCCGGGGCAAAAAGGACGGCGCAGCAGGTCAGGGCATACGGTGCGGGCACCGCGAAAAGCGACCTGCGCCTGCGCATCGGCAAGCGGATCCTGAGCGACACGGAGCGCATCACGGCAAAAAGCAGCGGAAAAGCTGCGGCAAAAGCAGCAAAGGGGCTGCGCTGCACCGTGCGCGCGGGGCAGGCATTTTCGCCCACCCTGCAAAGCCGCATGCACCCGCACCTTTACGCACAGAAGCTGCTGCGCGCAGCGGTGCTCACCCAAAAAAGCGGCGCATATGCTGCGGCACACAGCAGCAGAATGCGCGCCGCGGCGGCAGAGCACAAGGCAAGCGCCCAGTATCGCGGGCATGCATATGCACAAAAGCTTTTGTACCCCGCCATCCTTGCGCAAAAAACAAAGCGCAGCGCCTTTGCCCGGGCATCACAGCCCGCCCCCGCGGCGGCAGAGCGCAGGGCACGCGCCCTGTATCGCGGGCATGCATATGCACAAAAGCTGCTCCGCCCCGCCGCTCTTGCACAAAGGACAAAGGCGCGCAATATCCTGCGGGCACACGCTGCCGCAGACGCGGCATGTGCAAGTGCATTCGGCGCCGATTCATACTTTTTGCCAAGGGCGCAGGCAGGAAAACGCCTGCCGACGGCGCAGCGCGGCAAAGCTGTGTTTTCTGCAGCCGCCGCGGAAACGGGCGCAGCCCCCGCGCGGCAGAAAACCACGGGGCAAAGCAGCCATGCCGCAAAGGCACTCGAAAAGACCCCACGCCCCGCAGGCGCGGAAAAAGCGGCACACAGCGCATGCAGCGCCGCCGTCTATTCGGAAGAAAAAGCACCCGCCGCAAGGCTTTCGGGCAAGGGGAGAGCAAGCGGCGCGCTGCAGCCGAAAACCGTGCGTGCGCTTGCGGCCGCCCTTTGCTCCGCCGCGGGATCCTCCGCCGGCGGCACGGCGCAGCAGAGCGGCGGGAGCACCTGGGAAGCCCCCGTTCTTGCGGACGGCACCCTGACGGTGACCATGGTGTATGAAGCGGCGCAGCAGGGCGAGACGCTCTCCCTTGCATAACGAACGAAAAAAGGAGAAAAAACAAAATGATCAACGCAGCAAAACACGGCAAAGCAATTCTGGACGCGATGCTCTATACCAAGGATGTCGCCTCCAACGCATCGAATACGGTGACCTTTCCAAAGACCCCGTATCTCGGCCTGTTCACCACCATGCCAACGGTGAATGCGGACGGCACCTATACCTATACGGCGGGCGTGGAGGTGCAGCAGAACAGCACGCTTGCCAATAAGACCTATCGCCGCGTGGCGCTCTTTTCCAAGGGCGTTTCGGAAAAGCGGATCATGGGCACGGCGGAGATCGTCGGCGCCTCCTCGGTGAGCCCGGATGAGGCGGCAAAGGACACCGCAGCGGGCTTTTCCGTCGGCGCGGCGCGGGTGAGCAATCAGGACCTGATCTTCTTCCCGGAGGCGGAAAAGGAGGCATACGGCACCATCGTGGGCTTCGGTATCTTCGACGCCGTCAGCGGCGGGGACCCGTATTTCTTCGGGGAGCTCTCCGGCAGCAGCGGGCAGAGCGGCACGGTGACGGTCGGGCTGAACGAGATCCCCATTTTCCGCGTGGGCGATTTCCGCATCGCGCTGGAATAATGCCATGGCACGGTATGTGGAGCTGAGAGCGGTGGCAAGGGTGAACCTTGCAAAGCTGCTCGGAGAAGAAAAAGACGACTGCCGCGGGGGAGAGCGCTCCCCCGCAGCGGCGGAACAGGAGCAGAAGGACCATGGCAGATGTAAAGCTGAAGGATAAAAACGGCGCGCTGTTGACCTATGAAGGCGTGCAGCGCGTGGCGCTGCCGACCGGGGAGGGCACTGCCGTTTTTTATGACCGCGAGCCGATCGAAAAAACGGTGCAGCTTGCATTTTCCGGGGATGATACGGCGCAGACGGTGGAGGCGGAGGCGGGCAAGAGCTTTTCCTCCGTGACAATCGAAAAGCCCGCAGGGCTGCTTGCCGGCAATATCCGCACGGGGGTGAGCATTGCGGGCATTGACGGAACGCTGAATCCGGACGCCTATCAGGCAAAGCTTGCAGTATGGGGAGACGCAACGGGCAAGGGCAACATCATCGCCACGCCGGACTATCACGGCATCCGTGTTTGGGGTCCGGGAGATAAGAACATTTCCTGGGTGGATGCGCCGTACAAGCACGTGTTTTCGCAGATGCAGACGCTGGATGAGGAGCTGAATACGGGGCTTGCGTTTTGGGCAAGCGGCATCATGACGCGCACCGAGAATTGTCTTTCCGAGATCTTTGCGGGGGCAGGCACGGCGCTTTTCATGGATGAAGCACACCCGGTGCCCATCCCGACGGTGACGGATACGGATGCAAGGAACTGGACGGGGCTGCGCGCGATGCTGATGCGAACGCTGGAGAATCTGCCGGACTTTTGGATGCATCGGCTGTTTCAGAACCCTGCGGACTACGGCACGGATCATACAAGCGAGGACAAGGAGATGTCAGATAATTATCTGTCAATCCACGGGAAAAAGACCTTTCCGTTTGTATGGTATCCGGGCATTTCGGACGGGACCTATACCGCCGCATACACCGTGCAGGAGCCGACGGGGCAGCTGCCGAGCTACGAGGACGGCTTTGTGCTCTATGAGGGCGACACGGGCCGCGGCATTGTGTGTGCAAATTTCAATGCTTCGGAAACGCTCGGGCTGAGCGCACCGGTATTTATCGGAGTGTTCGGTGCGGCGATCCTTTGGCGCAGCGAAGGAGCGCAAACGGTTCCGCAGGCACTCATGCAGCAGTTTGACCCGGGATGGGACCTTGGCGATGTTTCCCTTGCGCAGGGCTGGAATCTGAGCACCTACTCGCAGGGTACCTTTGTAACCGCGCCGACGACGCTTGCGCAGGCAAAGGCAATGATCGAGGAGAACTTCGGGAATTTCGACCCTGCATGGCTGCCCTTTGATGAAATGGACGAATACACAAAATCGTTCTTTGCGCCGATTTCGGGAACGAAATACAAGCGTCTCGGAAACGATGCGCTGCGCATTGAATTCAATCTTTACGGAAAGGACGGGAGCAATGGCTAAGAGCACACTTGCAGCGGTGATCCTGCCGTCCCCGCATTATTCAAGCCGCTGCGGCAGACGCATCGACCGCATCACGATCCACCATGCGGCGGGCATTGCCTCGGCAAGGACGCTGGGGCTGCTCTTTCAGAATCCGGCGCGCGGCGGCTCCGCCAATTACGGCATCGGAAACGACGGGGAGATCGGCTGCTATGTGGATGAAAAATACCGCGCCTGGACCTCCGGCAGCGATGAAAACGACCGCAGGGCGGTGACCATTGAGGTCTCAAACTGCAAAGCCGGGGGCGACTGGCCCGTGAGCGACAGGGCGTATGACGCGCTGATCCGCCTTTGCGCCGACATATGCCGCCGCAACGGGATCGGGGCGCTGCGCTTTACCGGAGACAAAACGGGCAATCTCACCATGCATCGGTATTTTCAGCCGACGGCATGCCCCGGGGAATATCTCGCGCGGCGCTTCGGGGCGATTGCCGATGCGGTGAATGCAAAGCTGAGAGGAGAGGAACCGATGACAGCAGAAGAAAAAAGAGCGTTTGAAACGCTGGAAAAGCAGGCGGGGGCAACCGTTGACACGGTGGAGCAGGCGCCCGCATGGGCAAAGGAGACGCTGAAAAAGCTGACAACACGCGGCATTTTACAGGGAGACGGCACCTCGCTGCGGCTTTCCGAGCAGATGGTGCGTATGCTTGTGATACTGGACCGTGCGGGCATGTTCGGCGGCTGAGACAAAAACGAAAGGAGCAAAAAGCAATGAAGAAACTGAATCTAAGAGGTGTGACCCCTGCGACCTGGGCGCGCCTGGCGGCGCTTATTTTGGCGCTTTGCAATCAGGTGCTTGCCATCTTCGGCAGGGAGGCGCTGCCGATCTATGAGGAAACGCTGACGCAGATCGTGACGGTGGGGCTGACGCTTTGCGCAAGCTTTGCCGCATGGTGGAAGAACAATTCCTTCACCGCGCCGGCACAGGCGGCGGACGAATATAAGGAGGAGCTGAAGCTTTCCGAAAAAGAGGACGGTAAAAAATGAGCGCCGAGGGAAACAGCTGCCCCTGCCCGCCCGTGCGCGAGCTGCAGAGGCAGATGGAAAAGGTGAACGAGAAGATCAGCGAGGACCGGCAGGAGCTTGCGAGGATGAAGCAGCAGCTGCAGAGCATTGAGGACAGGGTGATGCGCGTGGACAAAAAGATAGACGGCCTGGGCGAGCGGCTGGAGAAGCGCTTTTGCGGCATGGAGGACAAGCTCTCCGCACTTGCGCTGCGCCCTGCCGCACGCTGGGAGGAGGCGGTCAAGACCGCTATCGGCGTTATCATCACGCTGCTGCTTTCCTATGTGGCGGTGCGATTGGGGGTCGGATGAGATGCGATCGGATCACAAGCTGACACAGGCATTTTTACCGCACCTTGAGCAGGGCATGCGCACGGAGGAAAAGATCGCGGCGATTGCGGACAGTCTTGCCGCACTGCAGCAGACGCTTTCGTTTTTGCTTTCGCACCTTTGCGCGGAAAATTTCGGGGCGGCAGGGCTGCGGGATACGGTGCTGAGCCCAAAGGATGAGGAAAGCGGGGCGCAATGGAGCTTTCGCGGCGGGCATTTGTATTATAATGGGCAAAAGTTGCTCTGAAAGGGGGAAACGGCATGGCCAAAAATCGATTGCCGCAGGCGTGCTGCGCACAAAGTGTGATCCGGCGGACGATCACGGCGTTCCCGGGCTTTGCAAAAAACCGCACCCTCGGAACGGACGGTATTGACGACATGCAAAATATGTCCTGCGCCGCATATCCTGCGCTCTCCACCCGTGCGCTGCGCATCGGTTCGGATGAAACGGAGCAGCCGCAAAGCGCAAAATTTCGTGCGGTTGCGGAGTTTGAAAATCGTGTGTACACCGTAGAGGGCGATGGTATTTATTACAGAAGCGGCCCACTGACCCCACAATCGCGAAAGGTCAAGCGCTGCAGCGCCGTCTTTGATTCAAATGAGCGCAGTACTGCGGCATTGTCCGGTGCGCTGCTTATCATGCCGGACGGAATCGTGATCCCGAAGCAGGGCGCAGTTAAAAAACTGAATTACAGCTTTTCGGTAATGATGACAAAGCTCGTTTCGGACGAAACGGGCGATGCGCTCTATCTTGCGGGGGCCGACGCGGCGGCGATTCGGCAGGGAGACCGTGTTACGATCTATGCCTATGATAATTCGGGCGAGCAGCCGACCTACGGCGAAAAGCTGTGCACCGTGACCGTGCGCGGAATCGAAAAGAAAAGCGCATCGGAATATATTTTGCGCACGGACAGGCAAAGCGCCTCCGAAAAAATCACCGGGGAAGAAATCGAGCTGTATTTTGTGCATACGGCGCGGCCGTATGCGTTTATGACGGTTTGTGATAACCGCATTTGGTCATGCAGCCCCTATGGGCAAATCAATGCGTCGTGCCTCGGAGATCCGTTTAATTATGATCGGTTTGACGGGCTTTTGTCCGATGCATGGACCTTTGATTTCGGCAGAGAAATGCGGTTTTGCGCGGCATATACCTTCGGGGATCGCCCCGTTTTTTTCACGGAGCATTCCATCACGCAGGTTTACGGAAGCGACCCGTCGGAATATTCCGTGCAGACAAAAGAATGCAACGGTGTGTTAAGCGGCTGCGAAAAATCCATTGCGCAGGCGGGGGACTGCCTGTATTGGCTGTCGCCGCGCGGCGTTGTGCGCTATAACGGCGCGTCGGTGCAGCTGATTTCGCAAAGCCTTGGGCAAATGCAGCTGAGGGACGGGGTTGCCGCAAGCGACGGGCGGTTTTATTATCTTTCCTGCAAGGCAGACGGCGCAAAGCGCCTGCTTGTCTATGATACGCTTTTGGGCACATGGACGGCGCAGGACGACATTGCTTTGTTTGGCTATACGCAAAATGCAGAAAGCGGCGGCATTGTTTTCTTTACCGAAAAAGGCAATTTGCTTTTTGTTTCATCGGGCAAAGACGGCAGCCTGACTGCGCAGCAGGGCGAAAGCTTTTCCTGGTATGTGGAGTTTTGCGATCTTTGCGGCAGGGAGACGGAAACGCTTTATACGGCAAACGAAAGCCATTTGCATGCGTTTGCGGTACGTATGGAGCTTGCGCAAAATACTGCGGTGAAGCTCTATGTCGGCTGCGACGGCGCCGCGCCTTATCTTGCCGCCGACTGCACGGCGCAGGGAAAGAATAAAGGAAAAGCCCTGTTTTATATTCCGCTTTCTCCGCATCGTGCCGATCGGTATTCCCTACGCATTGAGGGACAGGGCGCGGCTGTGCTGCACAGTATCACGCGGATTTATCATGCGGGCAGTGCGATTCATACGGGCGCTGCGGTTAAAATCAAACAGTGAAACGGAGGAACACGGAATGAATCAAAAAGGGATTGGCTCTTATTCTTATGAGGATGTGCGTCGGCGCGCGCAGGAGCTTGGATATGCGCTGAGCGATGCGGATGATCGCCTGGCGCGGCAAAACCCGTCTGCCGGCATGACGATTCTGCAATATCAAAAGGATTATAACGATGCGCGCAGCGATGCAGGGCGCGCGCTTGCCCATCAGCTTGCGCAAAACATCAGGCAGCAATACGGCGGATATACGGCGGGCGCGGACGGCAGCGGATATGCGCTGGACGATAAGGCGCCGGGCGATTATGTATGGAACCCGGAGAAAAATGCGGGATATCGGCAATACCGCGCGGCGGCACAGCGGCAGGGGCAGCGCGCAAGCGACGATGCCATGACACAGGCGGCAAAGAGAACAGGCGGCATTCCGTCCTCTTATGCCGTGACGGCGGCGACGCAGGCGGGGCAGGCATATGCCTCAAAAATTGCGGACGCGGAGGAAAGCTTCCGCCGACAGGACAGGCAGGAATATCTCGACAATTTGAAATGGCATCAGGCAAATGCGGAAAACACTGACGCGGCGCAGCAAACAGAGCGCTATCGCCGCGCGCAGCTTGCGCTGCAAATGAAGGATTATGAAACGCTGGAGCGGCTCGGCTTTGATACGGCTGTGCTGCGCGCAGCCATGGGCGACTGAACGGCGCAGAGTAAAAAAGAAAAAAGGACGCGTAGCACCAATACGCGTCCTTTTTTAAAAGGGAGAGGAGACAAAATATGCCATATATGGAAAATGTAGCAAACGAAAGGCGAAATTTAACTGCCCCGCGCAACAGAATTTTCGAGGATGTTGATACGCAGCAAGCGTTTTTGGCGGGGCAGGCGGCGCTGCAGGCAGCCGATAAAAAAAGCGCGATATCCGAAGAAAAAGCAATGCGCGCCCAAGCCGTATCCGAGCAGGCATTACAGGCAGCAGACCTTGCAACGGTTCGGTATCAGCTGGCGCCGAATTTTGCAAATCATGAAGCTATGCAGCAAGGCCGTGCGCAGCAGCTGGAGGCGGTTCGAAATGCGCGGCGGGCAGCGGCGGATGCCGTGCTGGCACGGGCCGATTCGGAGCGCAGCAAAGGCCGCATTCCGGGGACGGCGCGCCATGATTCTCTTTTTTATGCCGCAGATCTTTCCACGGCCGGGCACCCAAGTTCAGAGGCGCCGAATAAGGCAGATACCGCTTTGCTCGGAGCGATTGCAGCGGCAGCCGTCCTTCAGGCGGCACAGGCGCACAATGCACGGATACCAAGCGGGGCGGATACCGTTTTCGAACCGAGCGACGAGCCGCCCGCCGCGCGGGATACATTAACCGCGCCGCCGCGCGCCATGGAGCAAACGGTCGGCGATGCCCCGCGGCGGGCGGCATTGCTTGCAGAGCCGCAGCAGCGCATTGTGCAAACGCGAGCGCCGTATGTCACCGATGCGCAGATTGAAGCCGATGCAGAATATGAGAGCCGGATCAATCGCAAAGCGGAAGAGACGGCAGAGGCGAAAGAAAAATATGAAGCGGCGGCGCATAGCCTACAGGAGCTGGATGAAAAAATCAAGGCGGCAGAAACGGTATTCGTGCAGGAAAGCCATGCATATCGGGAAATGCCAAGCGAACTGCGGTATAACAGCCTTCGTGCGGCAGCGGAGAACTATCGGAATTTGCTCGGGCGGTATTTCCGCGCATATCAGAATCTGCCAAGCCTGCAAAAGGCTTATGAGAAAAACTCAGCGCAGCTGCAAAAAGCGGACGCATATCTTGCAAGGGTTGAAAAACAGCGCGCCTATCAGAAAACAACGGTGCGGCCCGAGGCTGCGGTAAAAGCGGATATTGCCGCGCTGAATGCCTAAATCAAGGAGTATGAAAATATTCTGACAGGGCTGAAAGTAAAAAGGCAGGAAGCACAAAGCGGCACATATGACAGAGAAATTCTTGAGAACGAATTAAAAATTAAACAGATCGAAGAAGTCAAAAAGAAATATGAGGAGGAGCTTTCCTGGGCGCATTATTTTTCCTACGACGATTTGCGAAACCGGGCTGATTTTGCAGAGCTGAGCCAATACCAGAAGGACCCGAGAGACGGGACGGAAAAATATGAGAAGGATTGGACCGGACGACCAAACGAGCCCTGGTATTCGGCGCTTTATGAGGCAATGAACGGGAACAAAGAAGCGCAGGATGCTTTATATGATGAGGCGATATATACTTCTACAAGAAAGACTTTTGGCAGTCCCGGCGCGGGTGCGCAAATAGTCTACGATACATCAAAGAAAGGAAAAGCAGAAACCAAGTTTGCCACTCCGGAGCAAACACAATTTTTCAACTACTATTACCGCAAATACGGGAAAGAGGCGGCGGAAAAGTTTTATGAGGAGCGATTGCGGGACGATCTCATGCTGCAGCAAAGAGAGGAAAGCGAGCGGAAATGGAGGGAGTTTGCCACAAAAAATGCCGGGACGGCAATTCTTGCAACCATCGGCTCGGTTTTGGAATCTCCGATGAAGGGCGCAAGCTATCTGATGCAGCTTGCCGATTACCTGGAGGACGGGAAAATCGACGAAAACGCGGCCTACAATAACTTTTCCCGCTGGAACACCGCCACGCGGGACGCCATCATGGAGAAAATGAACCGCAGCGGCACCTGGGGAAAGGTCGGCAGCTTTGCCTACGGCGTCGGCACAAGCATGGCGGATTTTGCCTGGCAGACGCTGCTCTCCGGCGGGTTTTCCGCTGCCGGATCTGCCGCAGCGAAAAGGATATCGGAGGCGGTTGCCCTCGGCATTATGGGCACGGGCGCCGCGGCGGACGCAACGATTGCGGCAAAGGACCGCGGTCTTACGGACGACCGGGCGTTTGCACTCGGCACGATTGCAGGGGCAGCGGAAATCCTGACGGAGAAATTCAGCGTGGAGGCGCTCCTTGAGGGCGTAGGAAATAGGCGCGCATGGCAATATATTCTCAAGAATGCGTTCACGGAGGGCACCGAGGAGGTCGGCAGCGATGTGATCAATTTCTTTGCCGATGTGCTGATTGCCAAGGATAAAAGCCAATGGAAGGAAGCCATCCGCAGCTATGAGGCGGACGGAAAGAGCGAAAAGCAGGCGTTTCTCTTTGCGGTGCGCGACCAGGCGCTTTCCATGGGCGAAAGCTTCCTCGGCGGCTTTCTTTCCGGCGGGACCATGGCGGCGGTCGGCGCAGGGGTCACTGTCGGCAGCACAAAAAAATGGCAGCGTTCCGAGTATCAAGAGGCGGGAAAACGGCTGCGGGAGAGCGGCAGCGACACGGTTGAGCGTATGATCGGCGGCGCGCAGACAATGCAGGAGCAGCCGCAGATCAAGCTGCTGGCGGATCAGCTTGCGGCAAAGCAGCGGGAGAAAACGCTTTCCGATGAAGAGATCGGGCGGCTGTTTTATGCAATTATGGAGAGCGGGGATACGGTTTCAAAACGGCCCCCGCAAGCATCGGAGCAGACGGCGCCCGGGGAAATAAAAGGCGAAAATGCCGAAGAAAAATCCGTACTTTCCAAGCTTTATGATGCGGATTTGCAGCGTGCGGCGGGTGCGGAGCAGCAGGGCGCGCCGGATAGCGCAGAAAAAAGCGCCTCCTCCGGCCAGGATGGGACGCAGGACGGCGCAACGGCGGAAACATATGCACAGATGCAGGAGAAAACAGCGGTCAATACCGACCCCGCAACGCATACGCCGGAGGAGCAGGCAATCATTGAGGAATATCAAAAAAGTGTTGATCCGGATCTGGTCGAATATGCAGAGGGGGTGAAAAACGGGGCACAGGTCGGAAAAAGCTATTCGTTTGGCAGTATTCCTCAAAGACTGCAGCAGGATATTCGTCGGCTGCTTCAGGTCGATGTTTCAGATTATCATAACGAAGTGACAAGAGATGATATGCTTCATATTTTGAAAAGACATGGGGGAAACGGTGAACATGACAGCAGCATGAAAAATGTTGAAGACATTGCCCGAATTCCTTATGTTGTAGAAACTTATGACGATATTGCTCTTTTGCCGAAGCGGACGCGTGCTGTCCGGAACAGTGACGGCTCGCGAGCTCCTTTGGTGTTGCTGAAGAAGAAGGTGAACGGAACTTTTTTTGTTGCGGAAGCAATTCCTGAATCAACAGCAAAGCGGTTAAGAATCATTTCGGCTTATATGGATTCTGCAAAAAAAGGGCAGAAGCTCAACCAAGCGCTGAACATGAAGGTAACCTCCCCGCAGCCTACGTCCGAAACGCCTCTTGGTTCTGTTGCTTCTGCCGAGCCCAGTATAGCACGAGGAGAGAGCGGGGTCAAGAAAAACCGTTCGACAAAATCAGACAAAACAAGTGTTCAAAAAGCGGTAGATGCGCTGTATGAGGCGGACACAACCCGCGGAGAGGACGCGGCGAACCTTGCCGCGCTTCGGAAAGATGTCCTTGACAAAACTTACCAACAGCTATACAATGAAAAGGAGATCAAATGGGCAGAGCGGCACGGATATACGCTGCTGCAGGAGTCCGACTATGTAAAACTGTCGCGGGAAAGCGGCTGGTCGCCGGATGTCGTTCGTTGGATCACAACGCGGGAACAATATGAGCTTTTGAAGAGCGCCGGGCTGCATGAAGAAAGGATTTGCGGGAGGCTTTGCCTTGTGAAAGATCATATAGATGCCGATTATGTGTTCGTGGCAGAAAACGGCATGAGAATTTCAAACCGCGAGCAAATGCAAAAAGGCAATTCTCCGCGGGATGCGGCAACGGGAAAACCAATTGAATTGCACCATCTCGGGCAAGATGCAAATTCCCCGTTTGTCGAATTGACGCCGGAAGAGCACAGACTGAGCGGCAACTATTCGATTTGGCATGCGAATAGGAAACCGAGTTGGAGGGAAATTGATGGTGAAAAAAGTAAATTCAATGAAGAAAGGGAGAAGCACTGGAAAACCAGACTTCAGCAAATTGAAAAAAGGAGATAAAAACATACATGATGAATGAGCTGAAACAATATATCAGTGAGAATAATATTGGCGGCTGCCAAACACAATACATTCCAGGCCAAGCACTTGTTGAGCAGGCAGAAAGCCGTTTGGAAACGAAGTTTGGTCCGCAGCTTCGGGAATACCTGTTGACATATGGCTGGCTTTCATATGAGGGAGTATCCTTACATGGATTAACTATGGCAACGGGGCTTGGTTCAGATCTTATCAGCGGGACGGAAAGCGCAAGAAAAGACACACGTTATTTAAATGATTATGTGGTCATTTATTATGAAGAGGGCTGGAGCTATATTGCTGTTGATTCTGACGATAATGTATATGAATGGTTGCTTTCGTGCCTTTGGTATGATGAGCCGCCGAGATCACTTGGGAAAAAGTTGAATGAATACATTATCGATCGATTGGAAGAAGAAAAGGAAATCGTCAAACGATTCAACGAGCAATCCGCCTTTGAAGACTATGTCAAGGCACATATTTCTTTGCCGCCCGATAGCGAAAGAGCAGCCGAGAGCGTGCTTTGCAGAGCGAAAAAAATATTGGGGATGGAATGCAATTTTGATATTGAGTCTTATTTGAGGGAATATGGCTTAATAAGCTACGGAAACGTTCATCTTTGCGGTCTTTTGAAGGCATTGGGTGACTACCCGAATATTGTTGTTGAAACAATAAAAATGCGGCAGAAGTATCCGCAAACAGAGAATTTGGTTACAACAGAAGTGTTGGAAAATGAAAAATATGTTGTAACGGACGATGACGGGGAAATATTGATTTTTGACGGTGAAAAAGGGGAGGCTTATCCAACACATAAATCATTTTCAAAGTATTATTTGGAGCGGTTTGAAGAAGAACAAAAAAGAATGGAGAAATAATTTTGTAGAATTGACCAGTTCAGAACATAGAAAAGTTGGAAATTACAATTTGCTTCATCCCAAAAGAACAGGCAGTTGGAGAGAGACCAAAGAACTCATGAGGCAAAATAAACGACGGAAAGTTGAGTACTGGAAAAATCGGATGAAAGATAATAAAACAGAAAGGAGAATTGAAACATGGAAAAAATAGATGGATTTATCAGAGAAAATGCTGAAGAGCTACGAGTGCTATTTCCGGCAACTGATGAATTGGTGAAGGCAGCAGAATCGGCAATGGGAGTCGAACTTGGACCACAATTGAGGAAATATGTAATGCGGTATGGATTGATTCTTTATGATGGCTACGAAGTTTACAGCATGAATAGCCGTGCAGGCATCTCGTCAAATATGATTGTCGAAACTATTAAAATGCATAAGACAGATCAAAATACGCGGGATTTGATTGTTATCGACTATGACGAAGAAGTCGGAGGTATTTTTGTTGATTCCAATGACAATGTGTATAATTTTTTCCCCGGTGAAAAAAGAAGAAGATGCAACATTAAATTTAGCGATTATGTTTTTGAGACACTTGAAGAATGCCGATTGGAAAGGATCCGTAACAGGACATATGCGCTTTTTTGGAAATATATTGAGGAAAAGTCATTGTTTCCATTAGATAAAACTTGCCCTTCACAATCACAGATAAGCGAGGCAAGTGATACTCTGAAAATGCTGTTCGGCTTTGATCGCTTCACTGGGGAGCTGTTGATTTTCAATGAGAGCGGGCAGCAGACTGTCGCTTTCATCGCCGTCGCCGTCTTCATAGACCGTCAGATAGCCGTTGAAGCGCAGATGGCTTCCGGCGGCTTTGAAGCGGTAGCCGGAGCAGTCCAGATCCGCTTGCACGGTGTCGAATTTGGCAGAGGCCATCTGGCTTGCCACGAACCGTGCCCAGATCAGCTTGTAGAGTTTATACTGATCGGCGGAGAGAACGCTTTTGACGGCATCGGGATGCAGAGAGGGATTGACCGGACGGATGGCCTCATGCGCATCCTGAGCGCCCGATTTGGTTTTGTATATTCTGCGGCTGTCGGGGAGGTACTCCTTCCCCATGCTCTCGGTGATATAGGAAACGGTGGCGGCGTATGCCTCGTCCGAAACACGGACCGAATCGGTACGCATATAGGTTATAAGACCCTGTACTCCGCCGTTTTCATGACCGAGGTTCACGCCCTCGTAAAGCTCCTGGGCAACGCGCATTGTGCGCTGAGACTGGAAATTGAGCTTTTTGGACGCCTCCTGCTGGAGTGTAGACGTGATAAACGGCGGTGCCGGCGACTTTGTACGGTTTCCCTTTTTGATTTCGGTGCAGACGAACTTTTTGCCGAAGCAGTCTTCCTTTATTCTTACGGCTTCGCTTTCAGCTGAAAGCTCGTTCTTATCCTTCGATCCGGCTTCACCGTAATAGTGAGCCGTAAAATCACGCCCGTCGGAAGTGAGAACGGCATCGACCGTCCAATACTCGCGGGGAAGGAACGCGCGTATCTCATCCTCGCGCTCAACGATTATCTTCGTTGCGATCGACTGGACACGTCCAGCGGAAAGACCGCTCTTCACTGTCTTCCAAAGGAACGGGCTTAGCTTATATCCGACGATTCTGTCGAGTATACGCCTTGTCTGCTGAGCGTTGACGAGATCGATATCGATCTTTCTCGGCGATTTGATCGATTCTTTGATCGCGCTTTTCGTAATTTCATTAAATGTGATTCTTTTTATTTTATCCTCGGGAAGTCCGAGTGCGGCGGCAAGATGCCACGATATCGCCTCTCCTTCCCGGTCAAGGTCCGTTGCAAGGTAGATGCGGTCGGCGTTCTTCGCTTCCTTTTTGAGTTCTCTTATAAGCTCGCCTTTTCCGCGTATATTTATATAATGCGGTTCAAAACCGTGCTCTATATCTATTCCGAGAGTTGACTTGGGCAAGT
>URPL01000026.1 GCA_900549725.1 uncultured Eubacteriales bacterium
ACCTTGCTTTCCGTGATAACCCTTGTGGGCAGGAAGTTCGTGGCGCACCTTCATCCGGCTGGGGCTTTCGCCCCCGATCAGGAATGTACCTGTTGAATGTGTATTCTGTTTTCAAGGATCACGAGGAAACTTATTTTGTCCCTCAATAGGTAGCCAGCGAGAAGGCTCATTTATAGACCCCCTAAACGAAAAATTTTCAAAAAATTTTTGGGAACGAAAAAAGCCGCTGATTTCATAGTGAAAACCAGCGGCTTGATTTGCGGTGTGTTCAGCTGAATATGGGCAAAAAATAACGGTCACACAATCCAAACGGACTGTGTGACCGTATTTATATCAGTTGTTTTGCCTACGCTACCAGCGTCACCTTTTTATTGGCGCTGTTCGCGGATGGCAGCCTGTGCTGCTGCGAGTCTTGCGATCGGCACACGGAACGGGGAGCAGGACACATAGTCAAGACCGATCTTGTGGCAGAATTCCACGGAAGACGGGTCGCCGCCGTGCTCGCCGCAGATACCGCAATGCAGATCCGGACGGGTCTTGCGGCCGAGGGTGACAGCCATTTCCATGAGCTTGCCGACACCGACCTGGTCCAGCTTTGCGAACGGGTCGTTCTCAAAGATCTTTGCATCATAGTATGCGTTTAGGAACTTGCCGGCATCGTCGCGGCTGAAGCCGTAGGTCATCTGCGTGAGGTCGTTGGTGCCGAAGCAGAAGAATTCGGCGTCCTCTGCGATGACATCTGCAGTCAGGGCAGCGCGCGGAATTTCGATCATGGTGCCGACTTCATAGTGCAGATCAACGCCTGCAGCGGCGATTTCCGCATCAGCAGTTGCAACAACGATCTTCTTGACGAATTTCAGCTCCTTGTCGTCGCCGATGAGCGGGATCATAATCTCGGGAACGATCTTCCAGTCGGGATGCTTCTTCTGAACATTGATCGCAGCACGGATGACAGCCTTGGTCTGCATCTTTGCGATTTCCGGATAGGTGACAGCCAGACGGCAGCCGCGGTGGCCCATCATCGGATTGAATTCATGCAGAGAAGAGATGAGCGTTTTGATTTCTTCAACGGTCTTGCTCTTCTTGTCTGCCAAAGCCTTGATGTCTGCTTCCTCGGTGGGAACAAACTCATGCAGCGGGGGATCCAGGAAGCGGATGGTAACAGGGTTGCCCTCCAGCGCTTCATAGAGCTTTTCAAAGTCACCCTGCTGATACGGCATGATCTTATCAAGCGCTTCTTCTCTTTCTTCGACGGTGTCGGAGCAGATCATTTCGCGGAATGCGGCAATGCGATCCGGCTCGAAGAACATGTGCTCGGTGCGGCAAAGTCCGATGCCCTCTGCGCCCAGCTCTTTTGCTTTCTTTGCATCCGTCGGGGTGTCGGCATTCGTTCTGACACCGAGCTTGCGATATTTGTCCGCCCATGCCATAACGCGGCCGAAGTCGCCGCTGATGGAAGCGTCAACGGTTTCAATGATACCGTCATAGATGTTACCGGTGGAACCGTCGATGGAGATCCAGTCGCCCTCATGGAAGGTCTTGCCTGCCAGGGTGAACTTTTTGTTTGCCTCATCCATTGCGATGTCGCCGCAGCCGGAGACACAGCAGGTGCCCATGCCGCGTGCAACAACGGCAGCGTGAGAGGTCATACCGCCGCGCACGGTCAGAATGCCCTGAGAAGCCTTCATGCCGGTGATATCTTCGGGAGAGGTCTCAAGACGGACAAGAACAACCTTTTCGCCTCTTGCCTTCCAGTTTTCCGCATCTTCTGCGGAGAAGACGACCTTACCGCAAGCGGCACCGGGGGATGCGCCAAGCCCTCTGCCAAGCGGCTTTGCAGCCTTGAGAGCCTTTGCGTCGAACTGCGGGTGCAGCAGGGTGTCGAGGTTTCTCGGGTCGATCATCAGAACGGCTTCCTGCTCGCTTCTCATGCCTTCATCCACCAGATCGCATGCGATCTTCAGAGCAGCCTGAGCGGTTCTCTTGCCGTTACGGGTCTGCAGCATATACAGCTTGCCGTGCTCGACGGTGAACTCCATATCCTGCATATCGCGGTAGTGATTTTCAAGTGTCTTGCAGACTTCCTTGAACTGCGCGAATGCTTCGGGGAATTTGGTTTCCATCTCGGAGATGTGCATCGGGGTGCGGACACCTGCAACGACGTCTTCGCCCTGTGCATTGGTCAGAAATTCGCCGAACAGACCGTTTGCGCCGGTAGCCGGGTCACGGGTAAAGGCAACGCCTGTGCCGCAATCGTCGCCCATGTTGCCGAATGCCATCATCTGCACATTGACTGCGGTGCCCCAGCTGTACGGGATATCGTTGTCGCGGCGATAGACATTTGCGCGGGGGTTGTCCCAGGAGCGGAACACGGCTTTGATTGCTGCGAAGAGCTGCTCCTTCGGATCATTCGGGAAGTCTTCGCCCAGCTGCGCCTTGTATTCGGCTTTAAACTGGTTTGCAAGCTTTTTGAGGTCGTTTGCGTCGAGCTCAACATCGAACTTCACGCCCTTTTCTTCCTTCATCTTGTCGATGAGGGTTTCAAAGTACTTCTTGCCGACCTCCATAACGACATCGGAGAACATCTGGATAAATCTGCGGTAGCAGTCCCATGCCCAACGGGGATTGTTGGACTTTTCTGCGATGACATTGACGACCTCTTCATTCAGACCGAGGTTCAGAATGGTATCCATCATGCCCGGCATGGAGGCTCTTGCACCGGAACGGACGGAAACGAGAAGGGGATTCTCATGATCGCCGAATTTCTTGCCGGTGATCTGCTCCATCTTTTCAATGTAGGAAAGAATTTCTGCCTGAATCTCGTCGTTGATCTTTTTGCCGTCCTCATAGTACTGCGTGCAGGCTTCGGTGGTAATGGTGAAGCCCTGGGGAACCGGCAGACCGATGTTGGTCATTTCGGCGAGGTTCGCGCCTTTTCCGCCGAGAAGTTCACGCATGTTTGCGTTGCCTTCGCTGAAAAGGTACACGTACTTTTTGCTCATGTTTTCATATCCTCCGATTTCAAAATTGTTTGCTGTGGAGAGCCCCGCAGCATCTGAGCCGCTTCGGGGCATCGTTTCCAATTATACCATACGCCCTGCGGCTTGACAAGGTTTTTGCCTGATTTTTTCGCATTTTTTTCGTTTTTTCCGCCCCGCTTTGCATCTTTTGCCTCCTTTGCACGAAAATATACGGGCAGAGCGGGGCAAAATCGGAAAAAGCCTTGTGCTTTTGCGGAATTTATGGTAAAATTTCTTTGTATCCGATGCTCGACGGGCGCGGCGACACGAAACAAAATTAAAGAGGAAACGTTGTTTATGAAAGAGAAGCTGCGGCAGGGAATTGCCCGATTCCGCTCCAATGAATATCTGTATCTGATTCTGGCTTTTTTGATTCCGGTCACGGTGATGTATGTGATTTATGTGTTCATGTCCGTCTGGCCGTTCGGAAAATATTCCTGCATGGCGCTTGATCTCAACGGGCAGTATGTCTATTATTTTGAGAAGCTGCGCGATGTGCTGACGCAGGGCGGCTCGCTGCTTTATTCCTGGGAACGCTCGCTCGGCGGCGAATTTATGGGCATTTTCGCATATTACCTGGCAAGCCCGCTTTCCTGGATCGTCTGCCTGTTTCCCAAGGCAATGATGACGGAGGCGATTTTGTGCCTGCTGCTGCTCAAAATGGGGCTTTGCGGGCTGTGCTTTGGGCTGTATCTGCACCATCGCCGACCCGGCAGCCGCTACGGCGTTGTGCTGTTCTCTGTTTTGTATGCCATGAGCGCATACGGCGTAATCCAAAGCATGAACACCATGTGGATCGATGCGATGTATCTTTTGCCGCTGCTTGCCATGAGCCTTGAGCGGCTGGCGGATGGCGGGCGCTTTCGCATGTTCACCGTCGTTTTGGCGCTGACGCTGCTCTCCAACTTCTATATCGGCTATATGATGGCGATTTTCAGCGTACTCTATTATCTTTGCTATTATTTCTCCCGCCATTCGCTGCGGCGGCTCGGGCGCTTTGCCGGGTGCTCTCTTAAAGCGCTGTGGGGCGGCATTTTGGCGGTGATGCTGAGCGCGGTGATTCTCCTGCCCGCCTGGTATTCTCTGGGTTTCGGCAAAACCGATTTTCAGACGACCGATTATTCCTTCTTCCAGCGCTTTGATTTTCTTGATTTCTTTGCAAAGCTTTTGCCCGGCTCCTATGATACCGTGCGGCCGGAGGGGCTCCCCGTGGTCTATTGCGGCATGCTGGCGCTTTTGCTTTTGCCGGTCTATTTCTTTTTGCCGGATGTCAAGCCGCGCCGCAAGATAGCGGCGGGAGTTTTGCTGGTGCTTTTGATCATGAGCATGAATATGTCCACGGCGGATATTTTCTGGCACGGCATGTCAAAGCCGAACTGGCTTACATATCGATACAGCTTTGCATTTTCCTTTGTGATGCTTGTGCTGGCATGGGAGGCGTTCCGCCGCTCGGCGACGGTGCGCTATCGGCAGATTCTTTCCGTCGGCTTTGCGCTTGTGTGCATGATCGTGGTTTTGCAGAAATTCGATTACGAATATCTTTCGGATTATTTTTGCATTTGGATCAGTCTCGGCGCGCTCGGCTTGATTTTGGCAAGCTATTATTTCGTGAAAAACCGTGCTGCGGCAAAGCGTGCGGGCGTGATCTCCCTCGGCGTTGTGATCGTGCTTGAAATGTTTGCCGCAGGGCTTTGCAATCTTTCCGATTTGGATGATGATGTGCGCTTCGGAAAGCGGGACGCCTACGTGAGTTTTATGCGCCGCGTGCGCGCCGTGACCGATCAGATCAACGAAAATGACGGGAGCCTGTTCCGCATGGAAAAAACGCTGCACCGCAAGGTGAACGACCCGCTGGCGCTTGACATGAAAGGAATTTCCCATTCCACCTCCACGCTCAACGCCGCCGTGATTAAGCTGCTGCAGCAAATGGGATATTCCTCCCGCTCTCATTGGTCGAAATATATGGGCGGCAACCCCGTAGGTGATTCGCTGCTCGGCATCAAATATATCATTGAAGAGCAGAAAACGGACGGCAGCTTTACGGATCATGAGCCGGAGGAAAGGCTCTATCATGCCGCCTATGAAACCGAAAACGATCTTATCGCCTATGAGAACCCGTATGCGCTCGGCATTTTGTATACGGCGGCATCGGATGTGCTGGGCGTGGACTTCGAAGAATATACCACCCCGTTTGAGCGGCTGAATGCGCTTGTGACGGCAATGCTCGGCGAAGAGGAGACCGTACAGCTGTTCCGCATGGTGAATACCGAAAGCACCTATGAGGGCTGCTCGACAAGCTTTGCCTCGGGCCATAAAAAATTCGCCAAGACCAATGCAGACGGGAATGCCACGGTGACCCTTTCCGCGCGCGCCATGACCCCGGGCGAATATTTTCTCTATATTCCGTCGGACTACCCGCGCGAGGTCGACCTGACGCTAAACGGCGCGGCATTCGGCACCTATTTCGGCAATGAAACGCGCTGCATTTTGGATCTCGGCACCTATGAGTCCGGTCAGGATCTGATTTTGCAGATGAAGCTGAAGGAGGACACGCTGTATCTGCGCAACAACACGGAATATATCTATTATCTGGACGAGGCGCTGTTCAACAATGTTATGCTGCGATTGGCGAAGGGCAATGTCAATATCGCCTCGTTTGACGACACGCATATTGCGGGAACCTTTGAAAGCGATGCCTCCGAGGGGCTTTTGTTTACCACGATTCCGTATGATGCCGGCTGGCGGATTCAAATCGACGGCAAAACCGTCGCACCCGTGAAAACGCTGGATTCGCTGCTTGCCGTGGATATTACGGCGCTTTCCGAGGGAGAGCATACGATCACAATGCGCTATCTGCCGGATTGCCTGCTCATCGGCGCGGGTATTTCGCTGCTCGGCGTGCTGCTGTTTGTGCTGACATGTGTGCTTGCATCTCTTTACAGGCGCCGGAAAGCGGCGCGCGCGGCTGCGCCGCAAAGCACGGAACAGCAGGGCGAAACGGAGCAGGCGGAGGGGCCGCAGGCTTTGGCTGCTCCGCCGACGGAGGAGGATACCGCAAAGGAAGAACCGCCGACCGCAGCGCCGCAGGAGGAAGCGGGCGACGAAGCCGCAGCCGATGATGCGCCGCGGCAGACGGAGGAGAATGCCGCGCCGCCCGAAGCGGACACCGCACCGAACGCACTGCAAACAGGGGATTCGGAGCCCGCAGAGGAGGAGATGGCCGAAGCGGTGAGCCTTGCGCAGCTTGCAAAAATTGCAGCCGAGCGGGAAGAGGCACCGTCTGCGGAAAACGACACGGCGGAAAACGTTGCTTCGGAGGGTGCGCCGTCCTCTCAAAAATCCGCAAAAAAGAAAAAGCACAAAAAGAAGAAATAAGAAAAATAAAAGAAGAAACGAACACCGCCCGCCGAACTTTCGGCGGGCGGCGGGCTTGTTTTTCCATGGTTACAAAAGTTCTTTTTCGCGGAGAATTCCGCGATAGGGTCCGTCTTTGCGAGTCCCGACGGGGCGAAAGCCCTGCGCCTCGTAATATTTTGTCAGGCGGGGATTCTCCCGGGCGCTGTCAAGCCGGAGAAAACGCTTTCCGTGGGAACGGGCATATTTCTGCGCATGGAGCAAAAAGCATGCGCCTGCCCCGGGTACCGAAACCGCGCCGACAAAATTGTGAAGATACAGCGCGGGGGTTCGGTCCTGCCAGGCCGGATCCTCTTCGGTTAAGACGGCGGCGCAGCAGACGGCGCCGCTCTCTTTTTGAAGCAGCACGAAAAGGGTTCCCGCTTTGGCCTGCGCCGCATAATAGCTCGGCGGATATGCCGCTTCATAGCCGGTTGTATTCCATTGCCGGATCCCGCATGCGTCCATCCAGCGAATGCGCTGCGAGATCAGGGAGAGCACCGCGGGCACCTCTTTTGCATGTGCCCTGCGAAAGAGAAAGCTGCTGTGCGGCGCGGTATTCATTTTTTCTGCTCCGTGAATTTACCGAGCAGCCATGTGCAAAGCATAATCACCAGGACGACGGCAAAAATGCCGATCATTCCCTTGAGCATATAGGGCAGAGAAGCGAGCATTGCCTCAACATTGAATTGCATGGTTTTTCTCCTTTCTCAGCGTGCGATCATGTTCAGAATCATGCCGCCCGCAATGACAGAGGCGATTTGCCCCGAGACATTGACGCCGACCGCATGCATGAGCAAAAAGTTCTGATTATCCTCCGCAAGCCCCATCTTATGCACTACGCGCGCAGACATGGGGAAGGCGGAAATGCCGGCGGCGCCGATCATGGGGTTGATCTTTTTATCCCCCGGCAGGAACAGATTCAAAAGTTTTGCAAAAAGAACGCCGCCCGCCGTATCGAAAATAAAGGCGATAAGGCCGAGCCCGATGATCACAAGCGTTTCCACGGTGAGGAAATATTCCGCCTGGAGCTTTGTGGCAATGGTGAGACCGAGAAACAGAGTGATGAGGTTGGCAAGCACCTTTTGCGCCGTTTCGGAAAGCGCATCCAGAACGCCGCATTCGCGCACAAGATTGCCGAACATCAAAAAGCCGATCAATGCAACGCTGCGCGGGGAGACAATACCCGTGATTGCGGTGATGATGATGGGGAAGAGAATTTTTGTCGTTTTGGAAACTTCCTTTTGCTTATACTGCATACGGATGCGGCGCTCGTTTTTTGTTGTGAGCAGCTTGATCACGGGCGGCTGCACCAGGGGGACAAGCGCCATATACGAATATGCGGCGACCATGATCGCGCCGATATATTTGGAATTGAAATAGTTCGCAACGAAAATGGAGGTCGGGCCGTCGGCTGCGCCGATGATACCGATGGAGGCTGCATCCTTGAGATCAAAACCGAGCAGGGAGGCAAGGCTCAGCGTGAAGAAAATGCCGAACTGCGCGGCAGCGCCGAAAATCATGAGCTTTGGATTGGTGAGCAGCGGGGTGAAATCGATCATGGCGCCGATGCCGACAAAAAGCAGCAGCGGGAACAGCTCGTTTGCAATGCCGGCGTCAAACAGCACGCTCAGCGGTCCCTCTTCCGCGCCGGTTTCATAAAACTGCGTGATTGCGCCGGAAAAGGGCAGGTTGACCAAAATTGCGCCGAACCCCATGGGCAGCAAAAGAGAGGGCTCCATATTTTTTTTAATGGCTAGAAAGATCAGAAGGCCGCCGAGGCACCACATAACAACCTGCTGCCAGGTGATGTTTGTGCAGTTTGAAAACAGCTCTTTGATCTGCCCGGCAAAACTGCCGAGGGGTTGCAGTATTGTTTCCATAAATGCTCCTTGTTTTTTCGGAAGGGGAGAAAGCTTTTCAAAATGCGAAAAAAGACTTCTATCGGGGACGAAAGCCGCCCGATAGAAGTCTTGCCATTTCAGCCTTGGGCGGACAGAGCATATGCCCCGCCGGATTGACGCCCAAAACGCGGCATTGCCGCCGGCTACTCCCGTTCCATCGTTTTATGTGGTTATTATACGAAAAAACGGAAAGCTTGTCAAGCTTTTTTGCGGGATTCCTTATGCAACGGTAACGGTGCCGTCCGCCGCAACGCTGATCTGCATGCCGTCTTTGACATAGCTGAGAAATTCTTCGCCCAAAGTGTCAACAACGGGCATTTTGGAATCGGGCAAAAAGACATCGGATAAAATCGCTCCGGCAGCCGCCAGCGAATCAATCGGCTCGGAGAAAAGCAGGCATGCCGGCTGGCGATGCATGGAGCAGGCGCAGTAAAGCACCAGACCGCCCGTTGTGGAGCCGATGGTACGTGGCAGGCAGAGCGCCTTGCCGACCATCTCCTTTCCGTACAGATCCGGATTGTTCTGATCGCCGCAGGTTGCTTTTTTATCGCCGAACTGCAGCGCCTTTTGGAAGGAGGCAAGCGTATTCAGCCCGCCCCTTGAAACGAGTGCGGGCGCTGTGACCTCGCCCTGAGCCACAACTCTGCCTTTGAATGTTTTCATGCCTTTTTCCCTCCTTTGGTGATCTGCTCTAAAATTTCGTCGTCGGTATAATAGCGCGCGCTTGTATAGGTACGTAGCTTGTTGCTGGAGGTGATGACAGGCATTTTGGAGCTCAGCGGATTGTTCATGTACATCAGCGGGCAAATGGCACTCGTGATCACACCGGTCGCTCTCAGGCGCGCAGCATAGGGCGTTTTTTCAAATTCCCGCAAAACGCCGGGGGCGGCGGTAAACACCGTCGGAATCACAACGCGGGTGTTTCCGGCAGAGCGCAGCCCTTCTTCCACGCGGTCGGTCCAATCCATGAGTTGCCGCAGGCTCATATGCGGGCAGCCCATAAAGCAAAGCTTTGGGGTCGCTTCTTTGTTTTTCCAAATGACGGGGTAGCTGTCATAAACGCGTTTCAGCTCCGCATCGTCGATGACATATACTTTAGCATTTTCCTTGATGAGCGCTTCTTTCTGCGCGACGGCTTCCGGCGTCAGCCCCTCGACATGATACAGCCCGACCGCACCGTTGGAGGCGGTTGCGGCGCCGAAATCCTTGAGATAGGTTTTGGCTTCCTCGTCAAGCCCGCCCGGGAAAAAGCGGTCCAGCCCGCGGATGAAGGGAACCTCCTCCATCACCTTCATGCCGACGGCGGAGCCGAGCAGCTGCGCCTCGGGGCGCTTTGTGGTTTTGATTTCAATAATCCAGTCGGCGCGGCGCCCCTCATCCAGCAATAGCCCGAACGCGGGCACATAGCCGACAATGGAGCCGAACAGATCGATAATGCCGGAATTGCGGTTGCAGCGTGCGCCGAGCACGGAGTTTGCATATACCACCGCGGAGGATTCCGACCAGGAGAGCACATCGCCCATGGCGGGCGTGTTGCCGACCTCGTTCATATAGCAGGTGCAGGTAAAGGCGTCATCGCTCATCAGCCCGAGCTTTTTCAGCTGCCCTTCATAAAAATCCTGTTTGGTATACATGAATTTTTCAAACACGAATTTCTGCAGAAAATTACAGGGGACATTCGGGTCCAGCGGGCGCGGGTCCGCCGAAAACTGCTGCTTTGAAACGGCACCCGCATCGATGAGCTGCTGCATCAGCGCATATACGGGGGCAAGCGCTTTCAGTCCGAATGAGGTAACCAGATGATTATATTTGCTTGTCACGGGGACCATTTCCTTTGCTCCGAAGAGCTCGCCGTAACGAACAAGGGTCTGCATGACCTTTGCCGGTGTCTCGCCCTGCTCGCCCGCCAGGATTTTTTGCTGTTGCTCGGTCAGATGCATGCTGTATTCCATGAAACTTCGCCTCCTCAAATTTTCATTGCCGCCTCATAGGCGCTCCAAATCACCGTGCGCAGATTGCCGACTCCGGCGCAATCGCCGACGAGTGTGACATTTTTGCCCTTTTGCGCCGCGGGGGAGGGCACATAGCCCGCGCAGCTGATTACGCTGTCGCAGCCGAGGGTAAAGGAGCCCTCTTTGTTTTTGCAGACGATTGCACCGTCGTTGACTTCCTTCAGCACGGTTTCCAGATAAACCGGCACTTTATGCAGCGCAAACCATTCGCGCAGGTAAGAGGAATTGGCAAGGCAGACGCCCTTTTGCGCGATGAGATCGTTTTTCATTTCGACGATCAGCGGCTTTTTGCCCTGCAAAGCCAGCTCATAGGCAATTTCGCAGCCGGTCAGCCCGCCGCCGATGACGGCGACCGTTTCTCCCACCGGCGCGCCGCGCAGATAATCGCATGCCTCGATCATTTTGTCATAGCCGGGTACGCGGCGCAAAATGCGCGGCACCGCCCCGCTTGCGACGATCACGGGCTCATCTCCGAAAGCGGTTACATCCTTTACCTCGTCATTGAAGCGAATCTCAACTTCAAGCTTTTTCATTTGCCGCTTATACCAGGCAAGCAGCTCACGCAGCTTATCTTTATACGATTCCGCGCTTGCCGCGATAAATGCGCCGCCCAGCTCACTGCTTTTTTCATGAATGATCGGCTCATGCCCGCGCAGCTTCAATACTCTTGCGGCTTCCATGCCGCCGATGCCGCCGCCGATGATATGCACGCGGCGCGATTTTTTCGCTTTTTTGATGTGGTGTTTGTCCCACTGCATCATTTCGGCATTGACGGCGCAGCGCGCCAGATGCAGGCTGTCGCTAAGGTCCTGATCGTTTGGCACGCCCTTATAGTGGCACATGTTAAAGCAGCCGTTGTGGCAGAGAATGCAGGGGCGGATTTCCTCCGTTTCGTCGCGGCGCAGCTTGGTGATCCATTCCGGGTCCGCCAGAAACTGTCTTGCAAAGCCCGCGCCGTCCAGCCTGCCCGCCGCAATGGAAGCGGCGGCGCTTTGCGGCTCAAGCCGCCCCGCGCAGATTACGGGGATATCGACAAATTGCTTGATATGCTCCACATCCGCCAGGTTGCAGTTTTTCGGCATGTAGATCGGCGGGTGCGCCCAATACCAGGCATCATAGGTGCCGTTATCGCAGTTGAGGCAGTCATAGCCGGCATCCTGCAGATATTTTGCCGCCTTTTCGGATTCCGCCATGTCGCGCCCGACTTCGGTATATTCCTCGCCCGGCAATGCGCCGCTGCGGAAGCCCTTGGTTTTGGAGAGCACGCTGTATCGCAGGGAAACGGGGAAGTCTTTGCCGCAGCGCTCCTTAATCTCCTTAACGATCTCCACGGGGAAGCGATAGCGGTTTTCAAACGAGCCGCCGAAGGCGTCCGTGCGCTTGTTGACATAGGGCAGGGTAAACTGATCCAGCAGATACCCTTCATGCACGGCATGAATTTCCACGCCGTCCACCCCGGCATCCTGCAAAAGCTTTGCGCATTTTGCAAATGCCTCGATAAATTCATGGATTTCCTCCTGCGTCATTTGGCGGGAGGGTACCTTGTCCGACCAGCGGTTGGGGCTCGGGCTTGCCGAGGCGGTAATCTTATCAAGATCCATCACGGGCTTGCTGAGTCGCCGCAAAAGCTTATTGGTATAGAGCTTTTCCATCATCGGGCTGATGGTAAAGGAGCGGCCGAATCCCGCAGTCAGCTGCACAAAAAGCTTTGCGCCGGTCGCATGGAATTTCGGCATCCATTTTGCAAGGTCGCGGTACATTTTTTCGTTTTTGTACAGCCATTGCCCGAACATCGGGTTATACACGGGCTGGCACCCCGGCATCACAAGGCCGACATCGTTTTCCGCAA
This sequence comes from uncultured Eubacteriales bacterium, assembly GCA_900549725.1. Taxonomy (GTDB): domain Bacteria; phylum Bacillota; class Clostridia; order Oscillospirales; family CAG-272; genus UMGS1225. The sequence goes on from URPL01000026.1 coordinate 12,179, forward strand.
CCTCCAGAAGAAAGCGCGCGCCGTCCTTATCAAAATGGTTTTTCTCCATCCAGCCGAACAGGTCCGTTCCGCCCATGCTGGTCAGAACAATGCGGTTTTTTATCTCGCAGTTGCCGATTCTCCAGGGGGTAAATAAGGGTTCTAATTTTTCATTCATCGCAGTTGCCTCCCACGAATTTTCTCTTTCTTCAATTATAGCACAGCTTCGGCAAAAAACACAAGTTTTTGGCGCTTTTTTCTGAAAAAATGCAAAATCACACAAAAAAATGAGCTGCAGGGCAAGCCCCTGCAGCTCAAATTATGCGATATTGTTATTCAATCAGACCGCTTTCGCGCAGCAAAAGCTCAATGTCCGTTCCCCTGACCTTTTTCAAAAGGATCGAAAGCCCTTCTTTTTCAAAGAAGGAAAGCTTTGCATCGGTCAGCGGCTTTTTATCCAGCGCATAGTAGCAGGCACGCAGCAGTTCGCGCACATCGTATTTGCTGCCCCAGACCTCAGGCACGGCGCGGTCAACATCAAGCAGTGTGTAAACGGCTTCCATACCGGTGCGGATGGAGTATTCCGTGGTGAAGATGGTATCGCGCGGGGTCTCTGCAAATTGCCCCAGGAATGCAAAGTTCACGGCGCCCTGCGGGACGACCAACGGGCGATCCTGCGCTTTGCGCGGCTGGAAGAAGGCATTGATATAGGGCATGAAGCAGCTGGTGGTGTTGCAGGCTTCTTTTGCGAGGCAGTCGATCTCCTTTTGCGGCACGCCGATATGATACAGCCATTCGCGGCAGATCTCTTCGCCCGTGCAGTCGCGCATTGCTTTTTTGACATAGTTGCCGGGCTTGTTTGTATTCAGAGCATAAACCCAAACGAGCACGCTGCCCGGTGTCTGCGCCTTGAACTGCGGCTGGCGGTTGATCGTCCAGGAAAGGTACCAGTTTTCCGTGGAATCCTTCACGGTGACAATGCCGCCCGTGGTTACTTTTCCTTCCCGCGGGTCGCGCTTGCAGACGGAAATAATATGCTGAATAATCTCTTCGTTTGCGGTTTCCACCGTTGCGCTCATCCAGTTGGTCGCTTCCGTATCGCTGCAGAAGGCCTCGGGTCTGCCGAATTCTCCGTGCGTCGCCTGTTTTGCGATGTTCTTCCAAAGATCCCACGATTCGCCCTTGCCGTTTTCAATGCCGGAAAGGTCGGGCGCATGCGTCTGATCGCCGTAGCAGGAGGTGTCCGTGCAGCAGCCGTTTGTGATGAAAACGAGGTCGTCCGGCGTCAGGTCGATGGAGTGTTCCGTGCCGTCCTTTTGATAAATGATCTGCTTTGCGAGGATGCGATCGCCCTCATGCGCAAAGATCACATTTTTGACGTCCATGCCGTATTCAATGGAGACTCCATGCGCCTCCAGGTATTTCACCAGCGGCAAAATCATGCTTTCATACTGGTTATATTTTGTGAAGCGAAGCGCGCTGAAGTCGGGAAGACCGTCAATATGATGCACATAGCGGCACAGATACCGCTTCATTTCCAGGGCGCTTGACCAGCGCTGGAAAGCGAACATCGTCTGCCAATACAGCCAGAAGTTCGTATTCCAAAAAGAATCGGGCAGCACATCGGAAATTTTCTTGTCCTCAAGAGCTTCCTCCGGCGTCATAAAGAGCTTTGAGAGCGCCAGGGCGGATTCCTTGTCAAGTGCGAATTTTTTGTCCGTGTGCGCGTCCTTGCCGCAATCCACGGTGGCGCGGCAGAGCGAATAGTTCGGGTCATGCTTATTCAGCCAATAGTATTCGTCCAAAACGGAAACCTCGGGGTTTTCAATGGACGGCACATCGCGGAACATATCCCACATAACCTCAAAATGGTTGTCCATTTCGCGCCCGCCGCGCATATAAAACCCTTTGGTAATATCGCGTCTGCCGTCGCAGCTGCCGCCTGCCAGCTCCAGCTTTTCCAGCAGATGAATTCTTTCTCCCTTTACCTGCCCGTCGCGCACCAGATAAAATGCGGCGGAAAGCCCGGCAAGGCCTGTACCGATGATATATGCTGATTTTTTGTCGGCATCCTTCGGCTTTTCGGGATGTGCAAATGCCTCATAGGTTCCTGCAGAATAATACATGATTCATACCTCCGTGCTTTTTTGTTGTGCCTTTATTATACCCAAAACCTACGCGGTTACAATGTGCATAAAACACCGCATGCCGAAATTTTGGGCAGCGGGGGCGCAAGTGTATGAATTTTTTGCAAATCGGCGTTGCTGTCTCAAAAAAGCGTTGGCATTTTACATAAGGAAAAAAGTGCGCGCCGCGCGAAAATCTGTTTGTTTTTCCGATTGCTTTTTTCCGTCGTTGCGGTATAATCATGGTGGAATCGGCGGCACAAGCCGAGACTTTGAAAGGGAGAAAACCATGCGTATCCTAAAGCGTCTTTCCCGACCGGTCGATCTCACGGGCGGTGTGCCCTGGCGGGTGATTTTACAATATGCGGCACCCATTATGCTGTCTTATCTTTTGCAGCAGATCTATGTCCTCACCGATACGGTGATTTGCGGGCAGGTGTTGCTTGCGGAGCAGGTTGCGGGGGTAAACGATACCTTCCCCCTGACCTTCTTCTTTTTGCAGTTTGCCTTCGGCTGTACGGCGGGTTTCAGCGTTCTCACGGCAAAATATGTCGGCGCAAAGGAGGATGCCGGCGTGCGCCGCTCGCTTGTTACCCAAGGCTATCTGACCGTCGGAATTTCGCTTTTGCTTACTCTGCTTTCCCTTGTCAGCTTGCCATGGCTTTTGCATTTGCTCAGCCTCGGGCCGGAAAATCCAGTAGTCTATGATGCGGCATATCAATATTGCTTTGTGATTTTTCTCGGCATTTTTGCGCAGATGGGCTATAATCTAGTGTGCGGGGTGCTGCGCGCACTCGGAGATTCCGTTTCCCCGCTTTTGTTTTTGTTGGTTTCCACGGCTTTGAATGTCGGGCTGGATCTGTTTTTCCTCATTCCGCTTTCCATGGGGCCGCTCGGCGCGGCGCTTGCCACGGTGCTTGCGCAGCTTCTCAGCCTTTGCGGCTGCCTTGTATATACCTTTGTGAAATATCCTGCGCTGCGACCAAATGCAAAGGATTTTGCGCCGCAATGGGCGGAAATCAAATCGCATCTTTTCGCCGGAGTGCCGCTCGGGTTTCAGTTTTCCATTCTTGCCATCGGCATTATCGTGATGCAGAGCGGCGTGGTTCGGTTTGATATCGGGGCGGGCGGCGTTATGGTCGCGGCAACGCCCGCGCAGAACGGCTTCGGCGCGGCAAACAAGCTCATCAATTTTCTTATGGCATTTTTCAACGGGCTCGGGTCCGCCATGCTGTGCTATACTGCTCAAAACTACGGCAAAGGCAACCGCGACCGCGTGCGCCGCGGCACACTGCAATCGCTTTTGATTATGCTTGTGATCTGCGCGCTGTGCGTCGGCGCGGGGCTCGCGCTCTCCGTCGGCGGGCGGTATCAATATATCTTTATGAGCGTGGAAAAAATCACGCCCGCTTCCGTGCATTACGGCAATCTTTTGCTTTATGTCGATCTTTCCATGTATTTTATTCTCGGCTTTTTGCTTGTGGTGCGCAGCGCCGTGCAGGGCGTGGTGCAAAGCGGCTATGTGCTCGGTGCGGGCATTGCGGAGCTGATCGCCCGCGTGGCGATTTGCGCATTTTTGCCGCCGTTGTTCGCAGGCGGTGCGCTCGGCTGCGATGCGCCGGCGATTGCGTTTGTTGCGCTTTGCGCGGGCGACCCGGGCGCTTGGCTTGCCGGTTCTCTGGTGCTTTTGGTACCTTTTTTCCGTACCATTTTGTGCGGGGAGGGGAAGAAAACAAAGTGCCGGGCAAAGTGAACCGGGAGGCATGGTAAGAAAAAAGCGATACCCCTCGCATTTTCATGTGCGGAATCAATTTTTGCTTGCCGGCGAAGCGAATATAATTGAAAAAGCACTTGCAGCTGCAAGAGCGTTTTTGCTGCCCGGACGGCAACAGGTTGCCTATCGGAAAGGTCCGATTCCGCCCTGACGGGTCCAAAACAAAAAGCATCCCGCTGACGCAGGATGCTTCTCTGTTTTGGAGGCGCCACCCGGACGGCAACAGGTTGCCTATCGGAAAGGTCCGATTCCGCCCTGACGGGTCCAAAACAAAAAAACACCCCGCTGACGCAGGATGCTTTCCTGTTTTGGAGGCGCCACCCGGAATCGGACCGGGGAATAAAGGTTTTGCAGACCTCTGCCTTACCGCTTGGCTATGGCGCCGAAAAAATGGAGCGGATTACGGGGCTCGAACCCGCCACCTCCACCTTGGCAAGGTGGCGCTCTACCAAATGAGCTAAATCCGCGTGACAAGCGTCAAAAGAGACGCCGATATTGATTTTTTTGGAGCGGATTACGGGGCTCGAACCCGCCACCTCCACCTTGGCAAGGTGGCGCTCTACCAAATGAGCTAAATCCGCAGGATATTGACGCGAAAAAGGGGGAATACCAAACAATCGGCACATGTGCCGATTGTTTGATAATGGTGCCTCCGGTCGGAATTGAACCAACGACACGAGGATTTTCAGTCCTCTGCTCTACCAACTGAGCTACAGAAGCATATTGAAGGCAACTGTGGCGACTCGGACGGGACTCGAACCCGTGACCTCTAGCGTGACAGGCTAGCGTTCTAACCAACTGAACTACCGAGCCAAATTGTTTACCGTCCGACTTTCGGAACGTGTTGTATTATACCACATACCGTGCGCTTTGTCAAGGAATATTTTCGACTTTTTTCCGTGTATTGTGAATACGTGAGATATGCAGGTGACGTATGCTGCGACTGCGGAAAATAATGTGCCGCATCGGATATTATGCGGCACAGAACATATTTCACCGTGTGAGAACGTTAACGCCCATACGAGTGGTTTGCAAAGCGGTTCGACGCAAGATCAGTAGAAGCGGTAATTTGCAATTACCTTACCGAGAACGGTCACATTTTTGGCGATTATCGGCTGCATGGTCGAATTTTCGGGCTGAAGGCGGATATGTCCGTTTTCGCGGAAATAGCGCTTGACTGTCGCCTCGTCATCGATCATTGCGACGACTATTTCACCGTTATCGGCATACGAACGTCCCTCAACGACAACAATATCGCCGTCCATTATTCCCACCTCACGCATGCTTTCACCGTCGACCTTAAGGGCAAACAGCTGCCTGCTACCGTGCGCCATGCTTACCGGGAAATCGACATATCCGTCAAAATTCTGCACAGCCGTTATCGGTACTCCGGCAGTGACCTTCCCGAGAAGCGGCACACGAAGCGTGCTTTCGCCGGAAGTTCCTTCGTCCTCATTCTGAAGCGCGACGGCGCGGCTTTTGCCTATATCGCGGCGGATATATCCCTTGGAATCAAGGCGGCGCAGATACTGATGCACAGTTGATGTGGAACGTATCTGCAATCCGTTGCAGATATCGCGCACGGAAGGAGCGTAGCCGTCGGTTTTCATGCAGTCGAGTATGTAATTATAAATCTGTTTTTCCCTATCGGTGAGTCCGTCCATGATAAACTCCTTATCAGTCGTCAAGCGAGCCTGCGATTGCCGCAAACAGTTCTTCGGCACGTGCCGAGTCGCCGGAAATATACAGCCATCCGAACAGTGCTTCCAGTCCCGTCGCCCTGCGGTAGTCGGCTATATCAGCCGACTTCGATGAGTGTGCGCTTTTTGCGTTGCGTCCCGCTTTGAACACCGCCGTTTCGCTGTCGTCAAGAAGCGGGAGGATCACGCCGACGGCAACGCTTTGCGCGCGCGCCGTCACATATTCCCTGGCCGCTTTGTTCAGCTCGGCAGGCAGGCAGTCGCCGTCAGCGACAAGATGACGGCGGACAAGGGTTTCGTAATACGAATCACCCATATACGCAAGCACAAGCGGGTTATATGATGAATATGAAGCGCTCACGCTCTTCTCCATTTTGCGCCGTTCGGCGTATCTTCGATAACGATGCCGCGGGCGGCAAGATCGTTTCGTATTTCATCGGCGAGTTTATAGTCCTTATTCTTTTTTGCCTCTGCGCGGCGGGCAACGAGAGCATTTATTTCCTCTTCTTCGGGGTCGGCGGTCTTATTTGTTTCTTCTTCTATGAGAAGCTCAGCTTCCTTCAACAGGTCGAGCGACAGCACGGTGTCAAACTTATCGATGAGGTGAAGCTTGGTCGCGTCGTTTGTGTTATATTTGAGCACATCATAAATCGCGGTTATTGCCAGAGATGTGTTGATATCGTTATCGAGCGCTTCGCTAAATTCCGCTTCCAGGGCTCTGCAAGCCTCTTCATCGATATCGCCTTCGGCAGACAATGCCGATATCTTCATTACCAGTTTTTTATATGCAAGTGCGGCATTATCGAGCGCTTCATACGAGAACACGAGCGCTTTTCTGTAATGCGACTGGAGGCAGAAGAACCGATACCAGACAGGCTTATAACCCTTTTCTTCAAGAAGCGAAACCGTCAGGAATTCGCCCTTCGATTTGCTCATTTTGCCGTTTGACGTATTGAGATGAAGCACATGGAACCAGAAGCGGCACCACGGATGTCCGAGGTAAGCTTCGCTTTGTGCGATCTCGTTCGTATGGTGCGGGAATGCATTATCGATGCCGCCGCAGTGTATGTCAAGATATTCGCCGAGATACTTCAGGCTGATCGCAGAGCATTCGATATGCCAGCCGGGATAACCCACGCCCCACGGACTGTCCCACTTAAGCTCCTGCGAATCGAATTTCGATTTTGTGAACCAAAGCGCAAAATCGGTTTTGTTGCGTTTGTTTTCGTCCGCGCTGACGCCTTCACGGACACCGACTTCAAGGTCTTCGGCGTCATGCTTGTTGAAAACATAGTACTCTTCAACCTTCGAAGTGTCAAAATACACATTTCCTCCGCTCTGATACGCATATCCCTTTTCAAGAAGGACTTCGATCATGTGGATGAAATCCGGGATGCAGCTTGTTGCCGGAACAACCGTATCCGGTTTGCGTATATTGAGCTTCACGCAGTCGTCAAAGAACGCATCGGTATAGAATTTTGCGATTTCATGGACGGTTTTGTGCTCACGCTTTGCGCCGTTGAGCATTTTGTCCTCGCCATCATCGGAATCGCCGGTCAGATGCCCCACATCGGTTATATTCATGACACGCTTCACATCATAGCCAAGATAACGGAGGTATTTTTCAAGAATATCTTCCATTATATAGCTTCTGAGGTTACCGATATGTGCAAAGTGATACACAGTGGGACCGCAGGTATACATTCTTACGGTGTTATCCTTTACGGTAAACTCGTCTTTTTCTCTTGTTAAGGAATTATACAGCTTCATAGTTGCCTCGGATTATTTATTTGTGTTGATACTGCTCCAGTTATGTATCAGATAATTAAGACCAGACCACACGGTGAAAAATGCCATGATTATGACAAAAATCAGGGAAAGTATGCCGCCGGTCGGAAAAGCAATCGGTTCGAGCAGGATTATAATTACGGAAACGAACTGTGTGACCGTTTTTATCTTGCCAAGCATATTTGCGGCGACGACAATACCGGAATTGTTCGAAAGGACAAGGCGCATCGACGTTATTGCAAGCTCGCGGAAGATGACAAGCAGTGTTGCCCAAAATACGACATGCCTGAGTATGCCGGACGGAATTATGCTGTCTGCGCCGAAATCAAGGACATAATCGGAAAAGCAGATCGAAACGAATGCGCCGAATATCATGAATTTATCGGCAAGCGGATCCATGAATTTCCCGAATGTCGTCACAAGTCCGCGTTTTCTGGCGATGTTTCCATCAAAGAAATCGGTGATCGCGGCGATTATGAATATAGCGGCGGCAACGATACGTGACGCAGTCAGATTGTCACTGCCGAACACGGGATATACGATGAACAGTACGAAAAACGGAATAAGAATTATTCTGAATACAGTCAACTTATTCGGAAGATTTAGCTTCATCGGGCTTCAGTCCTCTTTTCAATCGGTAAATACTGCCTGACCGACAAGGTCATAATCAATTACATCGACGATCTTCACATCGACAAAAGTTCCGTCTTTGACATTACGGGAAGAATGGAAATATATTTTCCCGTCAACATCGGGCGCATCGCGGAATGAACGTCCGAAGAAGCACTCGGACACCTTGTCATATCCCTCGGAAAGGACCTTCACGGTCTTTCCGACGAGCTCTCTGTTCTTGGCGGCATGGACTGCCTGCTGCCGCTTCATCAACGCCTTGCAGCGCTTATGTTTTGTTGCGGCAGGTATCTGATCTGGCATATCGTATGCCTTGGTTCCCTCCTCGCGGGAATATTCAAATACACCGAGACGGTCAAACTTCATTTCATCGATAAAGTCGCCCATAGCCTTATAGTCTTCCTCGGTCTCGCCCGGGAAGCCGGTTATAAAGGTTGTACGCAGAACCGCATCGGGGATCTTAGCTCTGATGCGCTCGACCGTTGAACGGATGGATGCTGCGGTGTCGCGGCGATTCATCGCGCTGAGCATACGGTCGGTAACGTGCTGGACGGGAATATCGAAATACTTCACTATTTTCGGATTATTTGCTATCTCGTCGATGAGCGCGTCGGTTATACGGTCGGGATACATATAGAGAACACGTATCCATTCGATACCGTCGATCGTCGAAAGCTCGCGCAGCAAACTGTCAAGGCAGTATGTGCCGTAGATATCCTCACCGTAACGGGTCGTGTCCTGCGCGATGACGCAAAGCTCCTTTACGCCGAGAGCGGCAAGGTCCTTCGCTTCATTGACGATATCGCTCATCCGGCGGCTTCTGAATTTTCCGCGGAGAGAAGGTATGACGCAGTATGTACAGCAGTTGTCACAGCCTTCGGCGATTTTTATGTATGCAAAGAATTCGGGAGTCGTTATGACGCGGTCTCCGCCCATCGGCGCTTCGCTGATGTTATGAAAGCAGGAGAAACGCTTTTTCTCGTATGCGCACTTGACGGCTTCAACCACGTCGTCATATGCGCCGGTGCCTATCACGGCATCAACCTCGGGAAGCTCTTCGAAAATCTGCTCCTTATAGCGCTCGGCAAGACAGCCGGTCACAACGATCCCTTTGAGGGAACGATTTTCTTTAAGCCATGCGACGTCAAGAATGTTATCGATCGCTTCCTGCTTTGCGGACTGTATGAAGGCGCAGG
>URPL01000027.1 GCA_900549725.1 uncultured Eubacteriales bacterium
AGATTGACAGGGCACTGCTGATTAAGAGCTACTCCCTCACGCAATCTTTACACAAGCGTTACATGTTTCCCCTTGATGTGACAAGGTGGATGGTGTATACTGTAGGCAGAAGAACGGTTCTTTCCTACTATATCTTGTGTCAGTTTTCCATTCGATACCTGATTTTCATGAAAGGAGCGTTTCCTATGCCAAAACAATGTGAGCAAAACGAATCAACACAGCTCCCCCCCCTGCACCGGGCGACGGATGAGCTGATCTGCGACCTTGCCGATCTTTTCAAAATATTCGGGGATACGACCCGCATGCGTATTTTGTATGCGCTGCAGGAGGGCGAAATGAGCGTCGGCACCATATCCGCAGCACTTGGGATGACGCAGTCGGCAATTTCCCATCAGCTCAAGGTGCTGAAAAGCAACAACCTCATCACCAATCGGCGCGAGGGAAAAACCATTTATTATTTTCTGGCAGACGACCATGTGCGCACCATTGTTGCCATGGGATATGAACATTTAACGGAAGAATGAGAGAGGTAGAAAAATGAAAAAAACATTTGAGCTCGAAGATTTGGATTGTGCAAACTGCGCGCTGAAAATGGAGGAAGGCATTGCCGCCATTCCCGGGGTACAGAATGTTTGCGTCAATTATATGACTCAGCGCCTGACGCTGGAAGCGGAGGATGCCGCATTTGCAAAGATTCTGAAGGAGGCTGTCAGAGTCTGCCGTCGGATTGAGCCGGGCTGCACGATTCTGCTTTGATGCATCATGAAACTGACAAAAAAACAGAAAAAACAGCTTATCCAAATTCTCACAAGCGGCGTTTTGCTTGCCGTCGCCTCCTTTCTGCCGCTTGACGGGATATGGCAGGCGCTTGTGTTTGTGCTGCCGTATGCCGTGATCGGCTACGATGTTTTGATCGATTCCGTGCGCGGCATTTTTCGCGGGCAGCTTTTGGATGAAAAGTTTCTCATGGCTATCGCAACCGTCGGCGCATTCGCGCTGAAGGATTACAGGGAAGCCGTCGCCGTCATGCTGTTTTATAAGGTCGGCGAGCTGTTTGAGTCCATCGCCGTCGGAAAAAGCCGCCGCTCCGTGCGCTCTCTGATGCAGCTGCGCCCCGACCATGCAACAGTCATGCGCGGCGGCGAAGAGCTCATCCTCTCCCCCGACGAAATTGCCGTTGGCGAAGAGATCATCGTGCGCCCCGGCGAGCGCATCCCGCTGGACGGTGTGATTCTGGAGGGGCAAACCAGCATTGATACCTCCGCACTGAGCGGAGAGAGCATGCCGCGCGACGCAAAATGCGGCGATGAGGTCCTCAGCGGAACGGTCAATCTCAGCGCAACGCTGCGCGTTCGGGTGACAAAGCCTGCGTCGCAAAGCACCGTTACCCGCATCATGGAGCTTGTGGAAAACGCATCCTCCAAAAAAACGCGCTCCGAAGCATTTATCACGCGCTTTGCCCATTATTATACGCCGATCGTTGTCGGAGCAGCCGTGGTGCTTGCCGTTTTGCCGCTGCTTTTGCTGCATGAGCCGTTTGCAAAATGGCTGGAGCGCGCGCTGCTTCTCCTCGTTGTTTCCTGCCCGTGTGCGCTTGTGGTCTCCGTGCCGCTGAGCTTCTTCAGCGGAATCGGATGCGCCTCGCGCAAAGGTATTTTAATCAAAGGCTCCGGCTATATGGAGCAGCTGGCAAAGCTCGGCGTTTGCGTGTTCGATAAAACCGGAACGCTGACCAAGGGGCAGTTTTCCCTCACGGAGGTGCATGCGCAAGACGGAGACAACGACGCGCTGCTTTCCATGGCTGCCGCTCTTGAAGAAAACTCAAACCACCCCATTGCACGCTCCATCGTTTCCGCCTGCCCGCCCGAGCGGCGCTCCGCCGTATCGGAATTTACGGAGCAGCCCGGCCTTGGCGTCAGCGGAATTTTGGACGGCGCGCATATCTGTGCCGGCAACCGCGCCCTGATGGAACATCTCGGCATTGTCCTGTCCGAGGAAGAAAGCGCAGGGACGGTCATTCATGTGGCAAGAGAAAACGAATATCTCGGCTATCTTGTAATTGAAGACTGCGAAAAGGACGAAGCAAAGCAGGCGCTTGCCGCCCTGCATACCCAAGGTGTGCAAAAGCTCGTGATGCTCACGGGCGACCGCGAGGGTGCGGCAAAAGCAGTTGCCTCGCGTCTCGGAATCGATGAATATCATGCCTCCCTGCTCCCGGGCGATAAGGTCGGCTATGTCGAAGGGTATCTTGGGAAAACGGGCAGCGTCGCCTTTGTCGGCGACGGCATCAACGATGCCCCCGTGCTCTCCCGTGCCGATGTCGGAATTGCCATGGGTGCCATGGGCAGCGATGCGGCGCTGGAGGCTGCGGATGTGGTCCTGATGCAGGATAAGCTGACGGCGCTTCCGCTCGCAGTGCGCATCAGCCGCAAGACCAAACGCATTGTGATGGAAAATATCGTTGCCGCGCTTGCCGTCAAAGCGGTAGTGCTTGTGCTCGGTGCACTCGGCGTTGCAAGCATGTGGATCGCCATTTTTGCGGATGTCGGCGTTTTGATTCTCGCCGTGCTCAACGCAATGCGCGCGCTCACCATCAAAGACTAGGTGAAATAAAGATGCCTGCAGCGGGTGTAAAAAGCTCCGCCGCAGGCATTTTTTATTTTTGCTTTTCCCTTCTTGCATCCATGCGATGCCACAGCTGCAGCAACGCATAATCAAGCAATCCCGCCAAAATGATTCCCGCGGCAATGCCGATTGCCGCATCCATGGTGCAGCGCAGCGATTCAAATGCTTTCCCGTAATCACGCGTGATATAGGAAAACACCGTTTCGTAAAGATAGCGCCCCGGCACAAGCACCATGAGCACCAGGGTCAAAAGAACCGTGCTCGGGCAGCGCAATACGCGCGCCATCAAAGAGGCGTATGCGCCCGCGACACAGGCGGAGAGCAGCGCCGTGACCAAAAGCTCAAGCTCCGTATATTGCGTCAAAACCGCATAAAACGCCGTTACAAAAAAAGAGCCGATTGCCGAAAACAAAAGTTCGCGCACGCCGGAATGAAACATAAGCCCATAGCCGATGCACCCGACCACTCCTGCCAAAACCAAAACAAGAATCGTATTCATCGGACAAGCCCTCCGAGCAAAAGCAGCGCCGCCGCATAGCCAAAGGCAATCATAGCGGCGAGCAGCAGGCATTCCATCACACGCATTGCCCCGGAGAGCAGATTTCCACCGAGCATATCCCGCAGGGCATTGCCAAACGCAAGCCCGGGAATGAGCACCATAATAGTGCCGATGAGCACCGGATCCAAATGCGCCCCGATACCGAGACGAATCAGCAGAATTGAGCAAACCCCCGCTGCGAACGCATTGAGCACCGTATATGCCATGCGGTTAAAGCAGGCAAGGCGATGCCGATCGAGAAAAATCATAAGCAGCCCGACCAGCCCCGCGCAGACGCCGTCCCGCAAATTTCCGCCGAAAAACACGGCAAACGCTGCCGCAAGCAGCGCGCCGCCCGGATAAGAGAGCCACTCGGGATAGGGCAGACTTTGCATCGCCTTTGCGATTGCCTGCGGCGCATCGTCTGCCGAAAGCTCCCCCGCGCACAGGCGGCGGGAAATTTCGTTGAGGCGCTGCAGCCGATATAAATTCACCTGCGCCGCGTCGTTGATGCGCCGCATCAGCTGCGCCGTCGAGCCATCCGGCATGGTCAGCCCCGCCTGCAGAAGATTGGTAATACAAAACACCTGCGCATCCGCCGCCCCCAGGGCAAGACAGATCCGGTTCACGGTATCCTCCACGCGGAAGATCTCCCCACCGCTGCGCAGAATTCCCTCCCCGACCGAGGCTGCAACCGCAAGAATTGCATCGCCGCTCAGCGGTCTTTCCGATTTTGCCTGTTCCATGCCGTCACCTCACCGTGATTGTGATTTGAATAAAGCAAACGGGTCCCTCAACGGTACCGTTTCCAAAACCGAAATACCGCAGCGGCGCGCAAGCGCCAGGCAAGCCTCAATTCCATCCGTATCCCGTAAAAAGCCGATTTCATGCGCATCACACCCGATCACGGCTTTTGCCCCCGCCTTTGCGGCCAGGCGGAAAAACCGCTCGCTCGGATAGCAGCGCCCGCCGCGCAGCCCCAAAAGATTGATTTCCAGCGGGATGTACTCCGCCGCGCAAAAACGGCACAAGCGCTCCATTTCTGCGCAATAGACGGCATCCTCGCCGCAAAACTGCGGCAGATCCGGATGCGCAAGATAGGAAAAACAACCGGTGGAAAGCCCCTCAGTCACCTGATCGACCCATGCATGCAAAGTCGCCCCGTCAAAAAACGGTGCGCCGACATAAAGACCGTCATATTCGTTCTTTGTCAGATGCTGTCCCAGAATCAGATAATCGATCGGAAACTGCTGCAAAAACCGCAGATTTTCCGCAAACAGCGTCGGATAATATTCCGCTTCAAACCCGATCAGAATTTCGATTCTTCCGCGGTATTCCTCCCGCAGGGCAAGCAGCGTGCGGACATATTCCTGCGTTTTTTCCCGCTCCATGCGAAAGGAGGAGACATAGCCTCCGGGAAAGGCATAAGGCACATGATCGGCAAAGCCGAGCGTTTTCATGCCGATCGAAAGTGCCGCCTCAATATATTCGCGCTCTGTTCCGATGGCATGATGGCAGCGCGCGGTATGCGTATGATAATTTGCGAGTATCGGCATCGTTATCTCCTCTTTGCTTCTTTTTCATGCAACGCATGCCCCGGGTTTTGCATAAAGCAGATTTCCAGCCCCGGCTGCAGCACCACGATATTTTTGGTCAACGCCCCGTTTTGCATCGGGTTTGCAAGCACGGTACAGTATTCCCCTCCGTCCAGGACAACGGAATATTCCGGGGAATCGATCCCTTTTCCGTCGTCGTCGCAGCCATGTGCAAACACATTGCCCGTCACCGTGACATTTCTGCATTGCGTCAGGCGCAGATGGGCGCTGTCGTATACATCCGCAAACGGCGTTTCCGTGGGATTGCCGCTGCGGCGGAAAAGATTACCTGTCACGGTAACCTCTCCGACGCAATCGGGATAATTTTTCCTGCCAAAGAGATTGTTCGTGCCGCGGCTGCCAAGGCACAGCCCGGGGCCACAGGAGCGGTCAAAGCAGTTGCCCGTAATATTCAGGCTGTCACCGTTGCCGATCTGCACGCCTGCGCAGCGGTTCCATTCAATGCGGTTTGCCGTCAGCGTCACGGAGGAGCAAATCGCTCCGCCGCGGATACCGCAGCTGCAATTTCCGCTGAACCAGTTGTCGCAAAGGAAAGCGTCCCATCCGTCCAAAAAAAGCCCCGCGCCGCGGTTGAAAGCCAAGTGGCTTTGGCGTACGCTGACGCACCATGCATGATAAAAATGCAGCCCGTCTCCGGAAAAATGCGCCACACGGCAGTTCTCAATGCACACGGCATCCTCATGCCCGCCGCCGTTATATTCGGAATAGCAGATCATCAGCCCGTGCACGCCGTTTCCGAGCATGCCGCCCTCAAAGCAAAGCCCGCGCACACTTGCATTTGCCGCATGGGAAAGATTCAGAAGGCATGCGGCGCCGCCGTCGCGCAGAAGAAAAGTCGCCGTTCCGCTTTTGCCGAACCCCCAGGCATCCTCCGCGCGCAAAACGGTCCCCGCATGCATATGCAGCTCCCCCGTCAGATATGTGCCCGGCGGGACCGCAACCACGCCGCCGACCTCGCCCGCACGGTCCAGCGCCTCCTGGATCGCCGCGGTGGCATCCGTTATGCCGTCCGGCACAGCGCCAAACTGCGTGATATCAAACACACCCTGCATTTGCTTTTCCCCCGCTCTTCCAAACGCCGAACCAAAGCCATGCACCCCTCATCACTTTTTCCGACTCTTAGGCTTAGTATACCACTTCAGTTTTCCCCCGTCAATAAAAAGGGAAAAAAACGCTCCGCATCCCCCTTTTTGGGACAATGCGGAGCAACTTTTTTCTGTTTTCTTTTTTTGTTACTTTCCGGTCACAGGCGCCAAAACGGATTCTTCCAGCTGTTTCGTCCAGGCATCCACCGCTTCACGCGTCAGCCCCGGCATAGCAAAGATCAGCGTATCCGTGCCCTCTCCGAGGATGTTTTCATTCAAATCCCCATGGGAAAAGGTCAGGCTGACATAAGCCTCCCCCTCTGCGGGTGCGCGGCGTTCCGCGTGTGCCAGGAACGGAAGCTGTTCCATGCAGGGGGCAAAGGAATCCCAGAGGATGCCGTCCGCAGCATCATACGTTCTGACGGTAATCTCCCATGCAAATTCTTCTCCCTCCGACGGGATACAAAAACGAACATTGTATACCGATCCGTCCGCCTCGCCCCCCGTTTGCACAAGCGCGAGGAACGCGTCGCTGATCAGCGCATTGCGCTCATATGCAATCTGTGCAAATTTTGCAAAGGCACGCGGCGTTGTTTTTGCGCTGAGCGGAAATTTCAGCCGATACGGGTTTCCCTGAAGATATACGGTGCAGCCGAGCATGCTGCGTCCACCGTCGTTCTCTGCGCGCAGCGCATACCATGTTTCAAATGAAAGCGATTCCACCTCCCGCCGAAGCGCATCATACACCGCCTCGGATCCATCCCAGGCAAACTCCTCTTCCCCGATGGAAAGCGTAATGTTTCGCACCGCATCAACAGGCGGCAGATTCAGATAAGCCTCGGCATACTTTTCGTTCTTTGCATATGCCGCAACCACTTTGTCATTTTTGGGACCTCCGCTGAGAGTGATCCTGCGCCTACAGCTCCCACCTGCAGTCTTCAGCACCACGGTATACCGATACTCTGTGGAGTAAAACCTCGTCAGATCACTTCTTTTTTTCACCGCGGCTACCTCATCGCAAAGCTCCGCCGCAAACAAATCGCAAATCTCTCTGTCCTTGATTTCGATCTCGCCCGCCTTTGCGGCAGCGTAGACATCAAACGCTTCCTGTTGCGCCCCTGCAACGATGCAGACGCTTTGCACCTCCCCGGGCTGTGGCGTAAACGACAGCACCTTTGCGCTCACGCCGTACATCAGCCCAAGCAAAGCGGCGTTGAGCGCAATGCCAAGGACAAAGCCCGGCAGCGCACGCAACAGATTGCGGAAGCGCTTTGTAGTGATCAGCTCATAGGCAAAATACGCAATCGCCGCAGCACCGTAAAGGATCAGATATGCAAGGGCACCTGAAAAATTCTTCTGCCTGTATACCTCGCTGAACAGAAGCGGCGTGATCGGCAAAGAAATTGCACAAAACACCAGCACGCGGAACAGCGACTGCATTGCACGACTCGGCGCGGAGCACCCGGCAGTTTCGCTGCGCCTGCGGCAAAAGCACACGCCGCCAAGCAGGAAAAACAAAACGACAAGCACACCGCAATATAGATACGGCGCGGCACTGTCGGGCGTAAATTCCACACTGCCCGGTGCCACAAAAAGCGAAGAAACAAACAGCTGAAAATATGCCATCAGCCCAAGATTATAGTCCGGGGATAAAAAACCGTTCTCCCCGAAGGTCATAACGAGCAGCACATTGTCAAGAATCTGCGTGATGCTGTAAATCAAAATACGCGGCGCAAACAGCGTCATTCCACCGACAATAAGCGAAGAGAAAAATGTGCCCGTGATGCATTGCGCAAACACAACGACCGCCGTGATTTGCAGCGCCGCCGTAAGCATGCAGAGAGCCTGCATTAAAACCGATGCGGCGGAAAGAGAGAAGTGCGGCAGCAGATAAATCGTAAGCCATCCTGCGCCGATCGGCACTGCCGTTAAAAGCACCAGCCAGGTGCAAAGCGCGGCTGCGACGGAGCAATAAAGGCAGCGTCGCGTCACGGGGAGCGCATGATAAAAATCCGAGGTGTTGCGATGGCGCAGAAAGGAAAACGCGATCCACGCAAGCACCGGCGCACCGACAGTCGGCACCAGAATCATAAACGGCAAAAGAGAAAATGCCGTGGCAAAAACGGTATCGCTTGCCCTTGCATGCATGGTGATGGGGTAAAATACCGCACCGAGCAGCAACACAATGCCTAAAATACTGCCAGCCCGCAGCATACGGCGCATGCTCTCACGATATACGCCGGCAGAAAAAATTCTGTTTTTCATCTTGCACTTTCCTCCTTATGACAAATTGAAGGCATAGCCCATGGTTTCCATCTCATAGGTAAACACTTCTTCAAGCGAAAGAGGTAAAATATCAAGAACGCTCGGACAAAGCTTTTGCAAGGCCTGCGCCACAGCCTGCCGGTCCCCCTTGACGATAAGATTTGCAACGGAGCCCTGCTTTGTAAAATGCAGCAGCTCTATGCCCGGAAGCCCTGCAAAGCGCGTGCGGTCATAGGCATCGGGAAATGCAATCTGTACCTTAAAATGCTCCGTTTTCAGGCTCTGCACCTCGCTTTGCGCCACGATGCCGCCGCGATGCAAAAGCGTCAGCTGATCGCAGGTATCCTCCAGTTCCCGCAAAGAATGCGAGGTGATCACGGCGCTTGCGCCGCGATCCAAAACATCTTTGCAGATCAGGCTCTTGACATAATTGCGCACCACAGGATCAAGCCCGTCAAAGGTCTCGTCAAAGAGAATATATTCCGGGTCGGTGCAAAGAGCAAGCAGCGTTGCGCATTGGCGCTTCATGCCCTTGGAAAAGGTTTGAATAGGTTTTTGCAGATCCAGATTCAGTTCTTTGCAAAGCGCCTCGCACCGCGCGCGGTCAAATGAAGCATGAAAATTTCGGTACATTGCCATCATGCGCGCAACGGTCGCGCCGGCAGGAAAATAAAGCGCATCCGGCACAAAGGCAATTTTGGCCTTTGCTGCGGGGTTTTCATAAACCGGCGCGCCGTCAAGCAGAACTGTGCCGCTGTTTGGACGGTAAATCCCGCTGAGGATGCGTAAAAGTGTGGATTTCCCGGCGCCGTTTGAGCCGACCATGCCGTAAATTGAGCCACGCTCTATGCGGCAGCTGACATTTTCAAGTGCCCAAAATCCGTCAAATTGCTTGCTGATATTTTGCGCTTCTATCATTTGGTTCCCTCCTCTTGTAAAAGCGTTGCGCCTGCCGCGTATCCCTGTCCGGCGCTTTGCAGAATTTCCTCCCATGTGATCCCAGCCTGCGCAAGCTCCGTACAAAGCGCCCGAAGCTCTCTCAGCCGCTCATGCCAAAGCTTCGCGAGCACCTGCTGCGCATCGGGGCAGATAAAATAGCCCCGCCCGGGTGCCGCGCTGATGATGCCGCGCGCCGCAAGCTCGGAAAAAGCCTTCAAAATGGTGTTGGGGTTGATGCCGAGCTGCACGGACAAGCTACGCACCGACGGCACCTGATCCCCCGGATGCAGCACGCCCTGCACCACAAAGCGTTCCAGCTGCGAAATGATCTGTTCATATACGGGGGTGCGGGACAACGGGTCAATGATAAACACGGCTTTCCTCCTCTCCTGTGCATTGTTTGGTGTTATATGTGAACTATAACATCTATATAATATCATACACATGCCGACTTGTCAAGCATAAATTTTCAAAAAAGATGCTCCTTCCGCAGAAGAAGCATCTTATTCAACGTTGTTCCGTTTTATTTTACCTGCAATGCGTGCGCATACGCCTCTTTCAGGGTCTTAATCTGCGCCGTAAGCTCCGCCTCGGTGATATCTCCCCACGGGCGAACCCCAACATAGCAAACCGTAGAAAGATAATGCAGAGTATTGGGGCACATATCGGGGGAATAGCTGTGGTTGAGGTTTTTGTTTGCCTCCATTTTATAAGGATCCATCAGCGGGTGCAGCGCGCCGCGCTTTTCCATAATGCAATCCCAGTTGCTGTATACATGCTTGCCGGTGTTGATCGGCACCGTGCCGTATACGCCGGGATAGATTGCAAACGCCTCCGCCTGCGCGCGCGTTTCAAAGCGCACGGGGAAAACGACATTGCAGTCGCCGTTGGCATCGTGAGAGGGCAAAAGCGGCATCACTCCGCCGAGCTCATCGCGCAGAATCTTGCCGCTATGGCGCAGATCACGCACGATACCGTCCAGCTTTTTCAGCTGCTCGCGCATGATGGCAGCCTGAATTTCGTTGGCGCGGTATTCCACACCGCCAAATGTCGGCTCGTGAATGCCGTCCATCTGGTTGCCGAAAAAGGCGATGGCAGAGCTGTCATGATAGATCAGCGCGCGCTCGTAAATGGTGCGGTCGTTTGTCAAAAGCGCGCCGCCCTCGCCCGCGGAAATGATCTTGAAGAAATTGAAGCTGAAGGTCCCTGCATCGCCGATGGTGCCGAGCCGCTTGCCGTGATAGGTCCCGCCGTTGGATTGACAGGCATCCTCCAGAATCTTGATGGCGTGCTTTTTTGCAAGCGCCGTCAACGGCTCCATATCACACGGGAAGGACTGAATATGTACGGGGATGATCGCCTTTGTGTGGGAAGAAATTTTTTTCTCACAGTCCGCAACATCGATTGTCAGCGTTTCGTCGCATTCGCAAATAACCGGAATCGCGCCGACGGCAAGCACCGCCATCGCCGTTGCAATATAAGTATATCCCGGAACGATGACCTCGTCCCCCGGTCCGATTCCCATACCGATCAGCGCGCTGATAAGCGCTGCCTTGCCGCAGGTCATATAAAGCGCATACGCAGCGCCGGTTTTCTCCCGCAGCTCCAGCTCGAAATTCATACATTCCTGAAGCGGACCGTCGTTGATTTTGAAAAGCTGCCCGCTCTCGATTACTTTCTTCACCGCATTGATTTCTTCCTGCCCGATTCGATACATGGACCGTTCCTCCGTTCCAAACAATAAAAAATATGTTACATTTATTTTACCGCCACCGAAAAATTTTGTCAACAGAAAAGCGTAATTTTGCGCCTTCGCCGCATAAGCGGCGCACAAACGGCAATATACTGAAAAGAAAGGAGGCGCGCCATGGAAAAGCCGTTTCGAAAGCAATTTACAGAGCCCTCCCCCTCGCTTTTGCGGCGGTTGCTCTTTGCCTGCCTGTGCGCTGTTCTTTGCGGCGGGGCGCTGTTTTTGTTTTTTCGCTATCTTGCGCTGCCGCTTTTACCGTTTGCCCTTGCGTTTTTGCTGGCGGGTGCATTGCAAAAACCGCTGGATCTGTTGACGCGCAGACTGCGGCTGCCGCGCGGCCTGCTCGGCGGCGTTTTGGTCACAGTGCTTTTTTTCGGCTTCGGTTTTCTGCTGTATGAGATCATCGCCGCGCTGCTCTCCTTTTTCGGCAGCCTTGTTTCCGACCATGCCGCATCACTACGCGATGCCGTGAATGCCGCCGCGGAGGCGCTCAAAGCGCAGCTCTCCCGCCTGCCGCTGTTTTCTGCGGACGGAAAAAGCACATTTTTCGAAAAGCTGTTTTCCGGGGTGGATTCCGCGGGGAAAAGCATGCTGCGCTCCGCAACGGAATCGCTCGGGGCAAAGCTGCCCGTGTGGCTTTCCGCGCTTGCCGCCGCCGTTCCGAAAATCGTTATTTTTCTTATTGTCACCTTCATCGCCTCGATCTGGATTACAGCGGATTATCCGGGAATCTGCGCATCTTTTTGCAAAATGCTTGACGGAAAATCACTCGGCACCGTGAAAAAGGTGCGGTTTCATGCGCTTGCGACCCTGCGCAAAAGCCTGCGTGCCTACGGGGTCCTGCTGCTTCTCACCTTTGCACAGCTGTGGCTCGGACTGTTTTTGCTCGGCATCGAAAATGCGGCAGCGCCCGCCGCACTGATTGCCGTGGTCGATATTTTGCCCGTTCTGGGGACAGGCACGGTGCTCATCCCATGGGCACTGCTCTGCCTTGCAACCTCCCGCGTGCAGCTTTGCATCGGGCTTTTGATTCTGTATGCCGTGATCACAATCGTGCGGGAGGTCGCAGAACCGAAGCTTGTGGGAAAATCCATCGGAATGTATCCGCCGCTGACGCTGCTTTCCATGTATCTCGGCATGAAGCTCTTCGGCATTGCGGGGCTTTTTTTGCTGCCCCTTTCCCTGCAGATTCTCCTGTGCCTGCGGCGCAGCGGCAAACAGGGGGCGGATTGTTGATGCGCCTTTCTGCAAAAATATCGGTCAGCCCTTTTTTACTTTTATATCTTTCCGTCGTTTTTCTTTTGTTTCCGCCGCAAAGCAGCGCCGCCTTTTTGCTTGCGGCGGTGCTGCATGAGGGCGGGCATCTGCTCTGCCTTTTCGCTCTGCGCGCTCCCTTACATAAAATTCGCTTCTCCCCGGGCGGAGCTGCCATTCTCACAAGCAGCGCCGCTCTTTCCTATTCCGCAGAAGCGGCGCTGTATCTCTGCGGACCGGTATGCAATCTCTGCGCCCTTGTGCTCTCTCTTTTTTTCTCTGCGCCGTTCTTTTCGCTGTTTTTTGCCGCAAATCTTCTCAGCGCCTGCTATAATCTGCTTCCGATTCTCCCCCTTGACGGTGCAAAGGCGCTTTTCTGTTTGCTTTCGCCGCGACTCGGAGAACAAAAGGCAACCCGTATTCTGCGGCGCATCGGCAGCAGCTGCGGCACCGTTTTGCTGTTGTTTGGCATATGGCTTTTACTTTCTTCGCTGCATGCACCGCCCGCCGCAACGCTCGGAGCACTCTCTCTTTTTTTCGGGGCGTTGGGGCTTTTTTTCCTCGGCATTCCGGGCGGTGCACCGCGCCGCGCATACGCGAAAAGCCCCTCAAGGAAAAAAGAGAATTCAAGAGGAAAACGGAGCATTTCACAGAAAACAGAAGATTAAATCGGATTAAATCCGATTGTTTCCGTCTCTTTCAGTTTTTTTCCGAAATTTCATGATTTTTTCCGGAAAAGTATTGCATTTCCATATGGAATCTGTTAGAATATATGCAAATTTGTCGAATGCGGCACGGAAAGAAGGTTAAAACCCCAAAATCACGGCTCTGTGGCAGGTTTCATTTTATCACGGTAAAGGAAGTAGAAATGAACACTAACAAAATCATCGAACTCAAAAACATCTCTATGGAATTTAACGGAGAACAGGTTCTCAAAGGCATCAATCTTGAAATTCACGATAAGGAATTCGTGACCTTTCTGGGCCCCTCCGGCTGCGGCAAAACGACAACACTGCGAATTATCGGCGGCTTTTTGACCCCCGACAGCGGCGATGTTCTTTTCAACGGCAAGCGCATCAACGATCTGCCCCCCTATCGGCGGCAGGTCAACACCGTTTTTCAGAAATATGCACTGTTTCCGCATCTGAATGTCTACGAAAATGTGGCATTCGGGCTGCGGGTAAAAAAGCTGCCCGAAAAAGAAATCGCTCCGCGCGTGCGGGAGATGCTGGAGCTGGTCGATCTGCGCGGCTTTGAGCGCCGCTCGGTCAATGTGCTCTCCGGCGGGCAGCAGCAAAGAGTTGCCATTGCCCGCGCGCTGGTCAATCATCCGAAGGTGCTGCTTTTGGACGAGCCGCTCGGCGCACTGGACCTGAAGCTGCGCAAGGAAATGCAGATTGAGCTCAAACGCATTCAGCAACGCCTGAACATTACCTTTATTTATGTCACGCATGACCAGGAAGAGGCGCTGACCATGAGCGATACGGTCGTGGTCATGAAAGACGGCGTCATTCAGCAGATCGGTTCTCCGCAGGATATTTACAACGAACCGGTCAACGCCTTTGTGGCTGATTTTATCGGCGAGAGCAATATTATGGACGGCATTATGCACCGCGACTATCTTGTGGAATTTGCCGGAGATAACTTCGAATGTGTGGACAAGGGCTTTGCCCCCATGGAGCAGGTCGATGTTGTGGTGCGCCCGGAGGATATCGAAATTGTCGCCGCTTCGGACGATGTGATCAACGGTGTGGTTGAAGAGGTCACTTTCAAGGGCGTGCATTACGAGATCGTCGTCAAGGCGTATTCGGATATCTGGATCATCCATTCCACCAAGGCGCCGCGCCCGGGCGATGTCGTCGGCCTCTCCTTCGGCCCCGAGGATATTCATATTATGAAGAAATCAGAGCGAAAAAAGGTCAATTATTTCTCCTCCTTCAAAAACGAGGATGACGATGTGCGTGTGGAGGAAGAAGAAATTGAACAATAAAAAAATGCAGCTTGCGGCAACGCCCTATCTTCTGTGGATGGTTATCTTTGTGATCGTCCCGCTGGCGCTGATCGTTGTTTTTGCGTTCACCACAACGGTGAAGGTCGATGCGGACGGCAACCGGCTCGACGATGAAGCCATTGCCGCCCTGACGGAGGAATATGCCGGGCGCGGCGAAGAGCCCCCCATCAGCGAAAAAACCGTTTTCACCCTCGAAAACATCCTCTCTGTCAGCAAATATACCCCCACCCTGCTCAATTCCATCTGGCTTGCGGTCATTGCCACGGTGATCTGCCTTTTGATCGGTTATCCGCTTGCCTATATCATTTCCCGCACCAATTATTCCAGGCAGAAAATCATGATCATGCTTGTAATGCTGCCGATGTGGATGAACTTTCTTCTGCGCACCTATGCATGGATGACCCTGCTGGAGCGCAACGGGCTGATTAACAAATTTTTCGGTCTGTTCGGCATCGGACCGTTTGAAATGATCAACACCTCCGGTGCGGTCGTGCTCGGTATGGTTTACAACTATCTGCCCTTTATGATCCTGCCGCTGTATTCCATCATGACCAAAATCGAAAAGCACACTATTGAGGCCGCACAGGACCTCGGCGCAAACGCCTTCCAGGTGCTCATACGCGTTGTGGTGCCGCTTTCCGTACCCGGTATTGCCTCGGGCATTACCATGGTGTTTGTGCCGAGCGTTTCCACCTTTATTATCTCCCGCATGCTCGGCGGCGGAACCAATATGCTCATCGGCGACCTGATCGATCTGCAGTTTCTCGGCAACGCCTATAACCCCAACCTCGGCGCGGCAATGTCGCTTGTTTTGATGGTGTTCATCTTCCTTTGCATGAGCATTACCAACCAAATCGACAATGAAGAGATGGAAGGGGGGCTGATCTGAATGAAAAAGCTGTTTTCAAATCTCTATCTCTTTTTGGTATTCCTGTTTTTGTATGCTCCCATCGGCGTTTTGATCGCAAACTCCTTCAATCAATCCAAAAGCCGCACGGTATGGACGGGATTTACGCTGGATTGGTATGTAAAGCTCTTTCATAACGAAACCATTCTGCGCTCCCTGCTCAACACCGTAATCATTGCTCTGATTGCCGCCGCGCTTTCCACCGTGCTCGGCACGCTCGCTGCCATCGGCATTTACAACATGAAAAAAGTCGTACGCTCCCTGGTGCTCAATGTCTCCTATCTGCCGATCATCAACCCGGAAATCGTCTCGGGCGTTTCGCTGATGCTGCTCTTTGTCGCCATGAAGATGGAGCTTGGGTATGTAACGCTTGTCCTGGCGCACATTTCCTTCTGCGTGCCCTATGTCATTTTGAATGTGCTGCCGAAGCTTCGCCAGCTCAACCGCAATATTTACGATGCGGCGCTGGATCTCGGCTGCAACAATATTCAGGCGTTTTTCAAGGTGGTTCTGCCCGAGATCATGCCGGGTGTGCTTTCCGGCTTTCTCATCAGCATCACCTATTCCGTTGATGATTTCGTCATCAGCTATTTCACCTCCGGCTCCGGTGCGCAGACACTGCCCATCACCATCTTCTCCATGACCCGCCGCAAGGTGAGCCCGCAGATCAACGCGCTTTCCGCCATCATCTTCGTTGTGGTGCTGCTTGTGCTGATCATTATGAACATTGCGGATATCCGCAAGCATCGCCGCGTCAAAGGAGGTGAGCGCGCATGAAGCTTTTAAAACGCGCTTTCTGCCTGCTCTTGGCACTGCTCACGGCAGCCCTGCTGCTCCTGCCTGCGGCGGCATCCGATTATGCGCTGGATACCGATGAAGCATATTACCGAAAATACAGCGGCAAGGGCATCACGCTGAATGTTTACAACTGGGGCGAATATATCTCCGTTGACGACGGAGACGGACAATTTGATGTCAACCGCGAATTTGAAGCACTCACCGGCATCAAGGTCAACTATACGACCTTTGCTTCCAATGAAGAGCTGTATGCCAAGCTGAAAAGCGGCGGCTCCTCCTATGACATCATCATCCCCTCCGATTATATGATCTCGCGTATGATCAACGAGGGCATGCTGGAGCCTCTGAATCTTGACAACATTCCGAACTTCTCCCTGATCGACCCGGATTATACCGATATGGAATATGATCCCGGGAATCACTATTCCGTGCCGTATACCTGGGGCACCGTCGGCATTATTTACAACACGACCCTGGTGGACGAGGAGGACGATGTCGCCTCTTGGGACATTTTGTGGAATGAAAAATATGCCAACAACATTCTCATGTTTTCCAACTCGCGTGATGCATTTGCCATCGCCCTTGCAAAGCTCGGTTACTCATTCAACACGACCGATCTTGAAAAATGGGATGAGGCGGCAGAGCTGCTGCGCCGGCAAAAGCCCTTGGTGCAGGCATATGTCATGGATGAAATTTTTGACAAAATGGGCGGCGGAGAAGCAGCGCTCGCCCCGTATTATGCGGGCGACGCGCTCACCATGATAGAGGATAACCCTGATCTTGCCTTTGTCGTCCCACGGGAGGGCACCAACCTCTTCTTTGATGCCGTCTGCATTCCAAAAGGCGCAAAAAATCATGATGCAGCGGAAATGTATATC
Organism: uncultured Eubacteriales bacterium; assembly: GCA_900549725.1. Taxonomy (GTDB): domain Bacteria; phylum Bacillota; class Clostridia; order Oscillospirales; family CAG-272; genus UMGS1225. Next base: position 16,667 of record URPL01000027.1, read on the forward strand.
AATTTTCTCTGCGAATCGGTCGTTGCCGCGGCAAACATCGAAACCATCGGCTATTCCTCTCCGCACAGCGGCGCAAAGGCACTGCTGGATGAAGAGGTGCTGGAAAGCCCGATCTCCTATCCGCCGCAGGAGGTGATTGCAAAATCCCAGGTCTTTACCTCTCTGCCCGATTCCGTGACCTCCTATGTCGACAGCCTTTGGAGCAACATCATGGGCGCCACAAACGATTCCCCCTGGATCACCCCCGTGCTGATGGTTGTTGCCCTCGGTCTCTCCGTTTTGATCAATGTCACACGCACGGCGCGTAAAAACAAAAGCAAATATTGAAAAGACAATCGGGTTCGGCAGCACTGCCGAGCCCGATTTCGTTTGCATTTTTCATTCTTGCTGCAAAAGCGCCTGCACCTGCAGGGAAAGTGCTTCGTCCTTTTCCAAAAAACCTAAAATCGTAAGATCCGCATACTCCGAATCGCCCCCTAAAAACACAAGGTCCGGGAATTTTCCACTGAGCGGATACAAAATTCTTTGCACCGTGCACTGCTGCGCGCTTTGCTCTCCGGACTGCGAAAGCACGGAAAAGCCCTGCGGCGCCGCCTGCTCGTAGAGAAACTCCGCATAGGTCTCCTCGCGCTTTACCTGCGCGCAGCGATGTTCCTTGGTCTGCTTATCTTTTGCGCTGAACTGCAAAGCGGCGTATGCGCCGTTTTGCACGCGGCGGGCGGTAATCGCTTCATAAAGCTCCTCAAATTCCGCATCCCCGGGCGCAAGCATGCGGCTCGCCCCGCCGCTGCCGATGAGAATATGCTCCGGAACGGCGGGAAGACTCAATACAGCCTCGGCGGTTTCCTCCGGCGCCTGCGTCGTTTGCTCGCTCACCTGCGGCGCGGGCGCTGTTGTTTCAAAGGTAATTTCCACCGGGCCGTCTTCGGTGCTTTTCTCATCGCTTTCAACGCAGCCGCAAAGCAAAAGGGCAGCCGAAAGCGTCGCCAAAAGCAGCGCCGCAGATCGCTTTGCCGTGATTTGCCTCATTTTAAAACGCCCCCGTCTCTTTTTCTCCACGCCCTCGGGCATCGTGAAGTTGCAAAAAACGCCGCATCCGTCGGCATTCTCCGCCGTTGTTCATGCGTTCACGTTCTTTTTCTCTTCTCCCCGCAAAAGCTGTGAAAACGCTGCCGGCAGCATTGCCGCCGTATCGGAGGAAAGCATGGCATATTCCGTCAGCTTTTGTGCCGCAAGCTCGCCTGCCACACCGCAAAGATAAGCGCCGAGCGCCGCCGTTTTCGGGCAGGCGGGCAAATAACCGCACAGTCCCGCCAAAACACCGCTGAGCACATCGCCGCTGCCTGCGGTCGCCATGCCGCTTGTGCCGCGGCAAACCGCATAGCATTCCTCCCCGCCCGCGATCACGCTCCGTGCCCCCTTGAGCAGAACCGTGCAGTCGTGTTTTTCCGCAAATTCCGCAGCCGCGGCCACGGGGTCCTGCAGTATCCGGTCAAGCACAAGACCGCACAGGCGGGAAAATTCCATGGGGTGCGGCGTCAGAATCACCTGCGCCGCCGCGCGGGAGAGGCAATCCCTCTCCATGACGGCAAGGGTATTCAGCCCGTCCGCATCGATGATCAGGCGCAGCCCGGGCTGTGCCAAAAGATAGCGCAAAATTTTTTCATAGTCTTCCCGACTTTGCGGGGAGCTGCCCCATCCCATGCCGACAGCGCATGCCCTCGCACCCGTAAGCGCCCTTTGCAGCGCAGCTTCGTCATAAAGCATACAGCCCTGCTTTTGCGGCATGGGGCAGAAGGTGCTCTCAAGAAGCATGGGGGCAACGGCATCGTATAAATTCTCCGGCACGCAAAGCCGGCTGATGCCGCAGCCGCTGCGCAAAGCGCACAGAGCATAATTTGCAAGCTTTGCTGCGCCGGGATAAGCGCGGCTGCCGCAAAGAAGCGAAACGGTACCGTAGGTTCCCTTGTGGCTGTCGCGCTTGCGAGGCGGCAAAAATGAAGCAAGCTCTTCGCGCTGCGGTGTATATACCGTCGCCTCTTTCATTTCGCTCCCTCTTTTCCGAATCGGTGTTTTTTCAGTGCAGAAAATCCGGCAGAAATTCCGCGCTCACGGTCTCCTTGATAAATTTTTGCAGAAGCGCATAGGTAAATTCGTTTTTCAGGGTGGAGCCGTGCTGCGCGGCAAGCGCCTCGGAATAGTCCTGAAGGCGATAAACCTGAAGCCCGTCGCGGTTCAGACTGTAATGCGAAACGGTGGGAACACACATCGGGTTTTCCACCGCGGTCGTGCCGTCCGCATTTTTCACAAGGTCAAAGGTGCACAGCGTGCCTACCAGATATTGCGCATAATGCATGGTGCAGATGAGATTGCCCAGGGAATAATACACCAGCGTTTTTCCGCCGTTTGCCCCCTCAATCCAGGTAACAGGCTGCACCACATGCGGATGATGCCCTACAACCACGTCCACGCCGAGGTCCGCGCAGAGCTTGGCATAGCGCTGCTGCTGCGCATTTTCAGTGAAGTTGCTCTTTTGATCCCAGCCCGCCTCTTCACCCCAATGCATGGAGACAATCACAAAATCCGCCGCCTCTTTTGCCGCTGCGACCTGGCGGGTAATCGTCGCCTCGTCGGCGTAGGGGATGAGATACGCAGAGGAGGATGAAATATCACCCTTATGCGCAACATTGACAAGCGTTGTATAGGACAAAAATGCGATTTTCACCCCGTCGCGCTCCAATATGCGCAGGGAATCATAATCGGCTTTGGTATAGCCGCCGATGGTGAGAAACGTATAATTTTTCGCATTGTCGATCGTTTTGATCAGCCCCTGCTCGCCCTGGTCAAGCATGTGGTTGTTGGCAAGGTTCACCACATCGAAGCCGAGATCCTGAAGGGTTTCAAACACTGCGAGCGGCGCATTGAAATCCGGATATCCGACATACTTCGTTCCCGCGCCGACCGGCCCCTCCTGATTGATGAAGGCAATATCCGCATCCGAGACCAAAGAGGCAATGCCCGCATACATCGGCGCAAAGGCATATCCGCCGTCGTCGGACCGTTTTTTTGCGTCGGCAAGAATCGCATCGTGCATAATATTGTCGCCTGCGCCGAGAAAATGCAGCCGCGTCTGCTGTGGGGCGGCGGGCTCTGTGTCAGCCGGGGTTGTTTGGGGCTCTTCACTCTTTGAAGCATCCCCGCCGCTTTGCGCAGAGGAATCCTCCGGGAGCGTTTTTCCGCCGTCGCGCCCGGCGCAGCTGCGCAAAAGCAAAACCACGCCGACGATCAGCGCGACCGCCAAAACCAACAAAAGAGTTGCCCGCAGGCGTTTTTGGCGTTGTTTTTTGCGCCGCAGGGCACGTCTTTTTTCAATATCCGCCGCCGTAATTCTGCGGGGCTGTTCAGGCTGCCTTGGCTGCATAGATCGTTCTCCTTTTCTCCTGTCTTTTTCACATTCTGCTGCCGAAAAAGCAGCTGTCTCTCTGTATCATATCACATTTTTCGCGGTTCGTCAACGCCCGCCACGCACCTTGACAAGCCGCTTTGCCCCGTGCTATAATGAAGCGAACTTTTCGGAAATGAGGAAAAAATGATGCTTTTGGAAGGTCTTCGCGCAAATTTTCTCGGAGACAGTATCACCGCAGGGGTAGGCACCTCCGGGGAAGATGCGATCTATCTTAATGTTTTGGCAAAGCGCTGCGGGCTTGCCGCGGCACGAAACTACGGCGTTTCCGGCACGCGCATTGCGCGGCAGAACTGGGCGCGCGAAGCCGGACACAACGAAGACAATAATTTCTGCGCCAGGGCGGGGCAAATGAACCCCGCCGCAGATCTGATTGTCGTCTTCGGCGGAACCAACGATTTCGGGCACGGGGATGCGCCGCTTGGCACCCCGGCAGACCGCACGCGCGACACCTATATCGGCGCTTTGCATGAGCTCTTCCGCCTGCTGATTGAAAAATACCCGCGCGGCACCATTGTGGTGCTCACCCCGCTGCACCGCGACAACGAAGACTGCCCCTACGGAGACAACCGGCGCAATCAGGCAGCGCCTCTTTCGGAATATGTGCGCATTCTGTGCGAGGTTGCGGCATACTATTCCCTCCCCGTGTGCGACCTTTTTCGCACAAGCGGCATTCAGCCGGCGGTCCCCGTGCTGCGCAAGCTGTTTTTGCCGGACGGGCTGCATCCAAGTGATGCGGGGAACCGCCGCATTGCCGACCGCCTGGAGGCGTTTTTAAGGGCGCTCTGAGCCTTTCTGTTTCAAATTTCAAAAAAGAAGAAGTTCCCGCCGAAAAAATTTGGCGGGAACT
>URPL01000028.1 GCA_900549725.1 uncultured Eubacteriales bacterium
TGCTGCCTCCCGTAGGAGTCTGGACCGTATCTCAGTTCCAATGTGGCCGTTCAACCTCTCAGTCCGGCTACTGATCGTCGACTTGGTGAGCCGTTACCTCACCAACTATCTAATCAGACGCGAGCCCATCTGTGCGCAATATATCTTTGGCAACAAAGTCATGCGGCTCCGTTGCGTTATGCGGTATTAGCACCCGTTTCCGGGTGTTATCCCCCACACACAGGCAGGTTGCTCACGCGTTACTCACCCGTCCGCCACTGATCCCGGGGAGCAAGCTCCCCGTTCTCCGTTCGACTTGAATGTGTTAAGCACGCCGCCAGCGTTCATCCTGAGCCAGGATCAAACTCTCGATCATTTGGTATCTTAAAGCCTGCGCTCTCGCGCCTGCCCTAAAATCATGTCGAGCTTTTGCTCTTAGCATTTTTTACTTTTTGAAAGAGTTTTGTTTCTCTTAGGAATTGTCGAGATCTTTCACAAATTTCCTTTGTACTTTGACCTCTTTGTTGTTCAATTTTCAAGGACCACTCGCTGCCCCCTCTTGCGGACAGCCTATATAGAATACCACATGCCGCCTGCTTTGTCAAGCCTTTTTTCAAACTTTTTTCCAAAAGTTTTTTCGCGTTTTTCCGGAAGCTCCCGCTTCTTTCCTTTGCCGCCTTCAAATGCAACAGGCACACCGCAAAGCCCCGCTTTGCAGTGTGCCTATTATAGCACTCTTCCTTTTCCTTTGTCAAGCTGTTTTTGCAGTTTTTTCCGCACTTTTTTACATTTTTTCGTGATAGAGCGCAATTGCCACCTTTGCATCCTCCGCTGCGAGCCCGATCAGCATGGAGCGCGATGCGGAAATCGTGCCGCGCAGATCCTGTGCACACATCATCGCGCGCGTCGCCGCGGAAAAATAGAGCTCCTCACTGCCGACGACCTCCTGCGGAAGCGCCGGTGCCATGCCGATATAGGATAAAAACGCATCCAGCTTTTTATCATAAGAAACACCAAACACGGGAACCCCCGCGGCGGCGCCGAAAATCAGCGTGTGCAGGCGCATGGAAACAACAAATTCCATATCCGCCAAAAGCCCCAGCAGCTCTTCCCCGCTTGCGCCACGAATCAGCAAGCTATCGGTTTCCATAAGCGCTCTGACGCGCTGCGTGACACCGTTATCACGGTCCTCCTGCATTGGAATGAATACAGGGACAAGATCATATTGGCGCGCAACGCGATCGCACACGGAAGCGAATGCCCGCGCGTTTGCAGCAAAATCAGTTTGCCATGCCCGCAGGGAAACCGCAAAATAGCGGTGGTTCTCTTCAATATGATAGTGCTTCTTCAAATGCACGAGCCAATCTTTCTCCGGCAGCTCTGCCAGAAAAGAGGGATCCGCCGTCAGACGAACCTTTTCCGGGGCAATTTTCAGCTTTTTTACAAGGCGTTCGGACTCCGGCTCACGCAACGTAATCAAATCAACCCCGTCAAGGCACCGCTTCACGCGCTGCACGGAGGTTTCATACATCAACGGACCGACACCGTTTGCCCAAATCATCGTTTTGAGCCCCATGCGCTTTGCCAGACGCAAAATCGCAGTATAGTAGAGAACGGAACGGCGGCTTGTTTTATCCTGCAGCAGATTTCCGCCGCCGGCAATCAGCATTTTCGCATGCTTCATGGCGCGCAGGATGACAAACGGGTTTCTGCGGCTGATGCAGCGCACGCCGTATACCGTCTGCGAAGCGTGCGGCGAATGCGTCATTGCCGTGATGCGGGCATGCGGCTCTTCCCGCCGCAACGCCTGCGCAATCAAACGCAGGAGAGAATCGTCTCCCGTGTTGGAAAAGCCGTAATAGCCGATCAGAAGAATATCACCGTAGCGATAATATTCATACGGTTCCATCTTTTTATACATACGCTCATAGTCATCCGTCATTGTGCCGACGGAATAGCATTCCCGCACCATTTCTTCGCACCGCTCGCCGAGCGCATCACGCGCGGAGGCTTCCATATTCAAAAGCTCGCACAGATCGCGCACAAGCACCTCGGCGCTCGGCAATGTGCTCCCGCGGCAGCAAAAGTTTGTTTCGCGGCATTGTTCGAATTTATCGGAATCATAAATCCCGCAATAGCCTTCATTGCCGGAAAGCACTGTGGGTTTGCGCATCGCCATTGCTTCAAGCGCCGCACGGGAAACGCCGACAAAGACATCGCCCGTTGCAATCAGCGGACCGATATCCGTTCGTGCACCCGTCAGAATCACAACGCGGCGGCCCGCTGCCGCGTTCGCTTTTTCCGCAAGCTCCTGCAGCTTCGCAAAATCATCGCCGCTGCCGACGATCAAAATTTCAAGGCCGGGGCAGCGCGCAGCAAGCTCCGCGCCCGCGGACGCAAGCAGCAATGCGGTAAGGCTGCGATCGGAGTCGATGCGGCTGACATGAACGATGCGCGGAACACCGTGCGCAAGACCGAGTTCTTTTTTCACGGCGCCCGGGTCGGTATCGGCAGAAAAGGTTTCCATGTTGATACCGTTGATCGTCACTCCGATATTGCCGGAATATACGGCATACTCATCAATCAGATATTGCTTGATATCCTCGCTGACCGCCAGAGAGCGCTCGCCCCAACGCGTCAGACGGCGCAGAATGCCATTGACCTTAAAGGTGCAATGCGCCGTTGTTACCATGCGGACATGATACCGCTTGGAGAGCAGCGAGCACAGATATGCGGGGATGCGCGCATGCGCATGAATCAGATCGAATTTTTCCTTTTTCAAAAGCCGCGCAAGAATTTTGTAAGCGCGCAACATGTGCAGTGGGTTGCGCGTGTTCAGCGGTGCCGTAATATGACGCACGCCGGCTTGTCTGAGCTTATCGACATATACGCCGCCGGCAGAAGCCACAGTGACATCATAGCCGCGCCGAACCAGTTCCCGAGAGACCTCAAGTACATGGGTTTCGGCTCCGCCTATATCCATCATCATGGTTGTCATCAATACTTTCATAGCTACCTCTTGTTTGCTCGCGCCGAGCCTTTCAATCAATTGTCTTTATCAAGTGTCTTTATTCCGCGGTGTCACTCGAAACGGAATACTGATCCGCGCCCGTTTCCGCTTCAGTGATATACCATGTGCCTTCGCGCCGGCTCATGGTGTAAGTAACGCGGTTATAATGATCATCCAGCTCTTCGCCGCTGCTTTTATCGGTCAGCACCGTGCGAATCAGCGCGCCGACCTGCGCCTGATCCGGGTTGGAATCCAGCACCACCGCACGCAGCGTGCCAATAGTCAATTCGGCTTTGACGGTTTTTGCAGTCTTTTGAAACTGCGCGACAAAAGCGTCACGATCTTTCGGCTCCCAATCAAATCCGGAGGCATACGCCTCGGCGTCTTCGCGGTTATATCGTTCGATCTGACGGATGATAAAGCTTTTGAGTTCTTTCTGCGCTGCCGAGTCATCCGCTTCGAAAAGCGCCTCATAGGCAGCCGATTTGGAATAATCCGCCTGCTCGGAGCAGCCGCAAATTGCAACTGCCGCAAAAGCAATCAGCAGGACGGCAAAAAATCTCACTGTAAGTTGATTCATGAATCTCCTCCGATCCCCTCGGCGGGAATCTGCGGTTATTTTTGGTTTTCAAGCCCAAGAAGGCACAAAAATACAAATTCAGTATACCGCAAAAATATGGCCAAATTATTAACACTCGTGCGAATTTGCGTATAATTTCAAAAAACATGTCATTTTCGGTCCAACCTCCCGCCCTCTTGCAAACTTTGCGGAGTTATGCTATACTTGACTTACCATGTCAAGGACAATTTTATCGGACTGGAGTTGCTGCAATGCAATATCATATATTGGATAAAATTCATTCACCGCAGGATGTCAAGGCGCTTCCCGAGGCGCAGATACAACCGCTGCTCGGTGAGATTCGCAGCTTCTTGGTGGAGCATGTGACAAAAACCGGTGGGCATCTCGCCTCAAACCTCGGCGTTGTCGAGCTCACGGTGGCGCTGCACCGAGTTTTTTCCGTCCCGCAGGATCGAATCATTTTCGATGTCGGCCATCAATGCTATGTGCATAAGCTGCTCACGGGGCGCCGCGAAGCCTTTGATACGCTGCGGCAAAACGGCGGGCTCAGCGGTTTTCCAAAGCCGTCGGAAAGCCCCTGCGACCCCTTTATCAGCGGCCACAGCTCAACCTCCGTTTCCATCGCCTCCGGTTTTGCAGAGGCCGACCGCCTTCTCGGGCGCGAGCGCTATACGATCGCGGTCGTCGGAGACGGCGCGTATACCGGCGGGCTGATTCATGAGGCGCTGAACAATGTGCGCCCGGGGGAGCATCTGATTGTGGTGCTTAATGAAAATGAAATGTCGATCTCTCCGAACACAGGCAAATTTGCGGAATACCTGGCGCGGCTGCGCTCCACCGACCGCTATTTCAATTTCAAGCGCATTGTCCGCACGGCGCTCGGAAAGCTGCCGCTGATCGGGCGACCGCTGGTACGCCGCGTGACCCATGTCAAGCAAAATGTCAAAAGCATCATTTACCGCAGCAACTATATTGAAGACCTCGGCTTTCAATATCTCGGGCCGATCGACGGAAACGATTACAGCCGTCTGTATTCTCTTTTGGAGCAGGCAAAGCTTTTGCATGACAATGTCGTTGTGCATATCAAGACCAAAAAAGGGCTTGGGTATCTCCCCGCCGAAAAGGCGCCGGATCGGTTTCACTCCGTTGCGCCGCAGGATGAGCAAAAAACCGGGCAGATCACCTTCTCGAAGCTTTTCGGGGAAACGCTTGCCGAGGCTATGCATGCCGACGACACATTGGTCGCCATTACTGCAGCCATGCCGGACGGTACCGGGCTTTCCGAAGTCGCGAAGCGCTTCCCGGAGCGGTTTTACGATATCGGAATTGCGGAGGCACATGCCGTTACCTTTTCAGCCGGACTTGCGGCGGCGGGAATCCACCCGGTGTTTGCCGTGTACTCCTCCTTTTTGCAGCGCGCCTATGACAATCTGTTGCACGATGTCGGAATTTTATCGGAGCCGGTCACGCTTTGTATTGACCGCGCCGGCTTCAATGAGGGAGACGGCGTAACGCACCACGGCATTTTTGATGTTGCATTTTTGGCGCATCTGCATGCATTACGGCTGTATGCCCCCGTGCGCGAGGCGGACGCAAGAATTGCCTTTGCGGAAGCATTTGCCGCGCGCTGCCCCTGCGCCGTGCGCTATGCCCGCGGCGGGGAACACACCGAGATGCTGCAGGGGCTTGCCCCCGTCGCAGATACACACCTTCTTATGACGGCGGAAAAAAACTGCGATGTGATTTTCATCACCTACGGGAATGAGCTTGCTCAGGTGCAAAAAGCGGCAGAGCATTTGCGCGCGGACGGCATTCGCACGGCAATCATTACAGCGCAGCTTCTCTTCCCCGCCGAGCAATCCTTTGCGGAGCTTGCGGGTGCAATTTCAGGGCTTTCGGAAAATGCGCCGATCCTTTTTGCGGAAGAGGGCATAAAAAACGGCGGCTACGGAATGCTGATGCAGAATCGATGCTATGAAAGCGGTATCCTTCACGTAAGAAAAAGCGAAATTGTCGCCATTGAAGACCCGACGCTTCAAAGCGAGCCCGGGCGCAGCATGTATCAAACGGCAAAGATCGACGGCGATACTTTATATTGCCGCGCCAAAGCGCTTTTAAGCGCCAAACAGAATACATAAAACAGCGCCCCGGCGGAAACACTTCCGTCGGGGTGATTTTCTTGATAACAACCTACATCCGCACAATTCTCATCTATTTTGTGCTGATTGCCTCCATGCGGATGATGGGAAAAAGGCAAATCGGAGAGCTGCAGCCGTCGGAGCTGGTCACGGCTCTGCTGCTTTCCGAGCTTGCCGCACAGCCCGTCGCCGACAGCAATATTCCTCTGCTCAGCGCCATTATGCCGATTCTTCTTTTGCTCTCCATTGAAATTATCCTCTCGTATCTGACCTCGCACAGCCGCATCGGAAAGCGCCTCTTTTTCGGCGTGCCGAGCATTCTGATCGCAAACGGCACTCTGCGGCAAAAAGCGCTCGAGCGCTCCCGTGTTTCCCCGGAAGAGCTGCTCGCGCAGCTACGGCTGAACGGAGTCGGCTGTATTGAGGATGTTGAATATGCCATTTTGGAGGAAAACGGGCGCATTTCCGTGCTTGAAAAGGCGGAATGCGGCAAGGTTCGCCCAAAGGACCTCGGGCTGCAGCCAAAGGCGGACGGAATTTTGCACCCGCTCGTCGTCGAAGGGCAGCTCAGCACAAAAAACATGCAGCATCTGCAATATTCGAAAAAAGATGTGATGCGTATGCTGCGCAGCCATGGAATTACCGATCTGAAAGAGGCATATCTGCTTTCCGTCAATGACAGCGGGCAAGCCTTTTGCATCAAAAAGCAGCCAAACGGGGAGGCGGAAAAATGAAGGGTTTCTGGGCAGCGGTTCTGCTGTTTTTCGCATTGACCGCTTTTTTGATCGTGCATACCGTGCTGATCACGAAAATGACCGCCGCGCTGGTTGAAACGGCAGCGGAGCTGCCGAAAACCGCAGAAGAATTCGAAGAGGCTGTCAAACAGCCAAGCAGCGGCGCCGAGCAGCTCTGGGCGCAATGGGACAAAGCCATTCCCCTGCTTTCGATCTCCGTTTCTTATGCGCAGATTGACCGTGCGGACGAAGCCATTGCAGAGCTTGTCGCCGCGGGGCGCGCCAAAGACTGCGCAAACTACCTCGCGGCGCGGGAAAAGGCAAACGATACTCTGGCGCGCATCCATATGCTGCAGGGCGTGCACTTCGGAGGGATATTTTAACTCCGCACGCTCCGATTCACCGTTTGCGGTAAGCGCAGTATCGTTGCCGCACCCCGTAAAACATAAAAAACCTCATTCATACGAATGAGGTTTTTTGGTGACCCGTGGGGGAATCGAACCCCCGTCGCCGCCGTGAGAGGGCGGAGTCTTAGCCGCTTGACCAACGGGCCGCTTCAAAACAGCTTCTGTATTATAGCATACCGAGATCAAAAAAGCAACCCTTTTTTTCAGTTTTTTCGAAAATTGTGCAACGTTTGCCCCGCCGCACGGGCTGCGGCGGGGCAAAGCATCCGTTTATAAAGCCGATTCCTGCGTCTCCGGCTTTCCGCCCGGGAACAAACCAAAGCCTGCAACCGCGCTGACCGCAGAGAAAAAACAATGCAGCCTGCGGGCGTTTGCGGGCCCGCACTTTCCAAAATCGTTTGCATGATCGCGTTTTTCTGCTCTTTTTTCGCAACGATAAGAATCACTTCTTTTTCGTTTGCGATGGAAACATTCAGAAAATGCGCCGTTTCGGCGAGGGCGGTTCCCATGCTGTGCAGAACGGTGCCGCCCGTTGCTCCTGCGCGGCGCGCGGCCTTCATCGCATCATCCGCTCTTCCCTCATTTGCAATTGCAATAATCAGCTCATAAAAAGCATTGATCTGCGGGGCTGCTTTTGCGGCATTGGGCCGCCGTTGAGATAACACACGGTATTTCCTCCTGTGACACTTTTTACGGGAACGGCAACGAGAACGCCGTGTCCCGGCATGCCGATGAACAATTCTTCTTTTGCGCGGGCGAACAATTCCTTTGTCGTCTTCTGCGGCGCAAGCGCGAGCACAATACGCTTTTCGTCGGATGCAATTCCGAGCAGCTCCAGCATGCTCTGCACCGCAGTGCCGCACACGTGCAGGATCACGGAAAGCGGAGCGCCGACTGCATCATATATCGCGCAGAGCCGCTCCGGGGAAGCGGGATTGACAACGGAAATAATGTAATTCGTGCTGCATCCTCCTCCCAAAGCTCAACAATATCGAAGGCACCGACGGCTTTGCCCTCTTCGTATTTTTTCCCCGCACTCTTGCCGCAAAGCCGATTGCCTGAATAGACAAAAGCGGGAACATGGCAACCATTGCAACCAGGCCGAAGCTGTCGGACTCTGCGCCGGCATCGCTTCCGATATGTGCCGCGACGACACCGAGCGACAAAACAAACGGAACGGTCATGGGGCCGGTCGTCACCCCGCCCGTATCAAATGCAATGCCGAGAAAATCGACATCCGCAAATGCGGCAAGAAGAAAAGCGGCACCGTAAAAAGCAAGCAGAAAATACCGCAGCTTTGCCCCCGTGAAAATACGAAGCATGCAAACCGCCAAAAGCAAACCGACGCCCGCGCCGTCGGCAACCAAAAGCACCGCGGTATCGATATGCGGAACGGTTTTGGAAAGCATCTGCAGATCCGGCTCCGCCACCTTGACGGCAACTCCGAGCACAAAGCTCACACACAAAATCAAGGGCAGATTTTTGGTTTTGGTCAGCGCCGTTCCGATTTTTGCACCGATAGGCGTCATGGAAATCTCCGCGCCCAGGGAAAAAAGCCCCATTCCTAAAATCAAAAAAACGGTGCCGAGCAAAAAGCTTAAAAACAAATCCGTCAGCAACGGGGTAATGCGTCGGGGTAATGCTTAGCGACAAAAGCGTCACGATGGCAACAATCGACAGCACGCTGCGCGCCCTCAGCCGTTTTTTCAAAAATCAAGGCAGCAGTTTTGGGGGGCGCCTCTTTTCTCATGCTTTCCCTCCCCCGTTTTTATTTCATTATATCTTAAGCGACAGCGGTGTTGCAAGTGTGCCTTTTCGAGCTTTTTCGACGATTTCCTATGCAAAAACATTAAAATATCTGCGGCATTTTTGTATAAATGGATATTTTTTCATTCCCGGCATGTTGTTTTCGGGAATTTTTCTTGAACTCGGGGCGCAAATGCGCTATAATAAAAAGTGATACCGCATCCTAACAAGTACGATCCGTCATTTTTCGCGATACGATACATGATTTTTCATACGGAGGTCCCGCTTTGATACATTCCGGTGCTTACGGCACGGGCATGGCGCACAGAGCGCCTTCCGCGCCGCTTGAATCTTATCACGGCAAGCAAAAGCGTGAGTTGCTCGCCCATTTATTTAACGAACATTCAGACGCAATGGCGCGCGCAGTATTTTCCGTTCTTAAATCGACACAGGATGCCGAGGATATTGTGCATGAGGTGTTCTGTGTGCTGCTGACAGGCGGTGCAGAAACGCTTTGCTCGCTTGCCCCGCAGGAGCAAAAGCGCTATCTGTTGACCGCGGCGCACAATCGCGCGCTCAATCACCGCCGCCGCTCTGCGCGGGAGCTGCTCTGTCTTGACGACAGCTGCGGCACGGAATTTTGCTGTCACCCGGATCTCAGAGAAGACGATTTTACGCAGGAGCTATGCCGCAGAAGCGAGCTCGCGCTGCTGCGAAAGGTTTTGGGCTCTTTGCAAAAATCCGACCGCGAAATTCTGTATGCATTTTATTTCTCAGAGAAATCGCTTGCACAGCAGGCGCGCGAGACCGGATGCGCCGCCGCTACAATGCGGCAGCATCTGTGCCGTGCACGCATGCGTTTTCGCAAGAAGCTTTTGCTGGAACAAAAGCGCTGAAAAGCAGGAGAATATTTGCCCCCGATGCTTTTGATACGGCATCGGGGCAATTTTTTCGGGCAAGCCTTAAGAGCGCCCTTTTCTTTTCGAGGACGAAAGAAAGCACGGGTCCTGCGGCGGCAGGGAGCATAAAATCACATCCTCCCCGAGCCGCTCCACCCTGCAAAACGGCAGCATGATCTTTTCCGCTTTCCCGAGTGAAAAGCATTTTCCGTCGTCCAGCAAAACCTCCAGCGCGGCAACCTGCCCGCTTGTAACGTCAACGGCAATATCCGTGACATATCCGAGCTTTTTCCCATCGCAAAGATTCACAACTTCCAGGTGCAAAAGCGAGCGCACACAGTTTTTTTCTTGCATATTCCGCCCTCCCTATGCTTTCATCTGCGCACGCAAAAACGAAAAAATCCGCTTTTCCATGCGCGATATTTTCACCTGCGTCAACCCGAGGACTCGCGCCGTCTGCGCCTGCGACAAATCCTTGAAATAGCGCAGATAGACCACATTTCTCTCTGTTTTGTCAAGCTTTGCAATCGCCTCACGCAGCGTCAGCTTTTCACATAAGCGCTCCATTTGCCCGCAATGGTCGGAAAGCGTTCCCTCCAGGGTCAGCTCCCGCTGCGCTCTGTCCACCGGCTCCGACAGGGAGCGCACGGGCAGCACGCCCTCCATTGCAAAGACAAGCGCCGCTTCGTCAAGCCCCGTTTTTTCGCAAAGCTCCGTCACGGTAGGCTCCCGCCCTTTTTCCGTGCGCAGCTGCTGTGCAATCCGCAAAACGGTGCTCCCCTGTTTTTTGGTTTCCCGGGAAACCTTGAGCATTCCGTCATCACGCAGGTAGCGTCGAATCTCTCCGACAATCAGCGGAACGGCATAGGTGGAAAACGCCGTTTTGAACGAAAAATCAAAGCTCTGCACGGCGCGATACATGCCGATCACTCCGATTTGAACCAAATCCTCAAAGTCCACGCCGCGGTCGTTGAAATGCTTCGCGATGCTTCGCACAAGCGGCATGTTCTGCGCCACAACCTCATTTTTTGCCGTTTCGTCTCCCCTCTGCGCGCGCTGCACAAGATCGAGATTTTTTTGCCGCCGCTGCTCGCTCTCAGTCATTTCCGTCCTTTTTTGCGAAGGTCTTTTTCATCATCACGCTTGTGCCGAGCCCGGGGCGGCTTAAAACACGCACGCTGTCCATAAAGCTTTGCATGATGGAAAAGCCCATGCCGCTGCGCTCTCCCGTTTCATCCGTGGTATAAAGCGGCTCCATTGCCTTTGCAATATCCTCAATGCCGCGCCCCTTATCCCGCACAACGATGCGGATTGAGCGATCCGCATACAGCGTTGTATGTATATAAACCGTGTTTTTTCCGCCGCGCGCCGCATAGCCGTGCACAATGGCGTTGGTCACCGCTTCCGAGACCGCGCAGCGCACATCGGCAAGCTCCGAGACGCTCGGGCCGCATTGCGCCGCAAAAGCGCAGACAACCGAGCGCGCCAGCCCTTCGTTTTCCGAAAGCGCAAAAAATTCCGTTTTAAGCTGATTGACAGCCACTTTTCTCTGATACATTTTCTTCATCCTTTCCTTTCCTGTGCGGTATTATCGGCAAGTGCCGCCTGCTCTGTCGGAATCAATCGGTCAAGTCCGCTGAGCGCGATAATCTTTACGATCTGCGCAGAGGCATTTTTCACGGAAAACGAAGCGCCAAACGATGCCGCAACGGTATACCGCCCCATTAAAAGCCCCAGCCCGGCGCTGTCCATAAATGCCGTTTTTGCAAGATCGATACAGCAGCTTTGCGGGCGATACCGATAGAGAAAATGATCCATGCGTTGCCGCAGGGGCGCCGCACTGTGGTGGTCAATCTCTCCCTGCGGGGTGAGCACCAGCTTGCCCGACTCATATTGCACCGACAAAAATTCCCTATCGTCACACGCGGAAAATTCCGTTTGATTCATAGCGTCACTTCCTTTGCTTTTTTCGTTTTTTTGAGTATACCATGCCGCCGCCTGCAAAAAGCGTCGAAAGACGGAAGACACGGCATTTTTTTCATCGGTTTTTCCGTGCTGCGGAATATTCAGGCTATCCGGGCAAACAACAGCCGCACGCCGCATGCAAGCGCATAGGCATAAAGGGTGCGAAAAAGCAAAAAGCCGAAAAAGTCACGCTTTTGTTTTGTAACGCGCCACAGCGCCGCAAGCGCGGCAGGGCAAGGCGGCGCATTGAGGGAAAAACATAAAAACGCACCTGCTGCCGGCAGAGAAAATGCAGCGGAGGTGTCGGCACGAAACAGCGAAAGCGCCGCAAGGACGGATTCCTTGGAAAAAACACCACACAAAAGCGCCGCGCTCTGCCAAGCTTCACAAATTCCGAGCGGGAAAAACAAGGCGCAGGCAAAATTGCCAAACACATATAAAAGACTTTCCCGCGGGGTGCGGGCAAGCGTAAAATGCGGAGTGAGCTCGATCAAAAGATACAAAAGGACGCTGGTCAGAAACACGATTGTCAGAAGGCGAAAAATCAGCTCGCGCAGCCGCTGCCACAGCTTTGCAAAAAATTCCCGCGGGCGCGGCATATGATAGGGCGGCACCTCAAAGAAAAACGGCTGTGCGCGCGTTTTTTCCCTTTTCGAAAACAGCAGAAAATAAAGCAGCATGCCGCAAAATCCGGCCGAGCAGGCAATGAAAAAAAGCATGGGACGGCTGCGAAAAACACCCGAAAAAAACAAAGCCGCAAGCGGCATTTTCGCACTGCACGGAATCAGAGGAATCAGGCGCTTCGCCCGCCCCTGCTGCGCCGCGGGCAGCGTATCCGCAGCGCCGTATGCCGCTACCGAGCAGCCAAGCCCCAGCAAAAGCGGAACGGCACATCGCCCGCCGAGGCCGAACCGCTTTAAAATGCTTTCACACAAAACGGCGGCGCGGCAAAGATACCCGCTCTGTTCAAAAAAAGTTACCGCCGCAAACAAAAATACCGTTTGCGGCAGAAAAGCCGCCACAGCGCCGACCCCGCCGAAAAACGCGCCGCAGGCAATCCTTGCCGCAGGCGCGGCGCAGCCATGGGCAAGCAGCGCCGCGTATGCTTTATCCCGCAAAGCGGAAAAAACGGTTTGCAGCCGCCCGGACAGCACCGCCGTCGGGCCGAAGGCGGAAAAATACAAAACAAAGAATAAAAGGAGCAGAAAAAACACCGTGCCGAAAAACGGATGCAGCAAAATTTTGTCCATGCGCCGCGATATTCCGTTCTCCGGCGGCACATACCCCAGCGCAAGCAAAGCATCCGCCCGTGCAAAGCGCTGCCGTGCCGTGCCACCGAAAGATGGACGCATCGGGTTTCCGCCTGCGCGAATCGCGGCACACAGCGCCTCCATGCCTTCGTTTTTAAGGGCACTGACCGCAAGCACGGGGCATCCGAGCGCCCGGGCAAGCTTTTCCCGGCGAACGCTTCCGCCGCCGCGGCGTAATGCATCCGCACGGCTGAGCACTAAAAGCATCGGCAGCCCGAGCGCCCCGATCTCAAAACAAAAGGGGAGCTGCCGCGGCAGCGCGGCGGCGTCCGCAACGCAAACAATCAGATCAAACGAGCCGCTCCGAAGCGCGTTTGCCGCCGTTTGCTCCTCATTCGTGCGCACGCTTTCAAGAGAATACAGCCCGGGCAGATCCGTCAGGGTGCTGCCAAGAAGCCCGGTCTCGGCGCAAAAAGATGCCTCTGTGCCCTGCGTTGTCACGCCGGGACGGTTTCCGACGGGCGCATGCGCCCCGGTGAGCCGATTAAATAGTGCGGATTTGCCGCAGTTGGGCGCACCGACAAGCACCGCTCTCACAACGCCACGCCGAGCAGTTCGCCAAGCAGCACACCGTCGATCGCATATACCGTGCAGCGCGCCTTGATCAGCATCACATCCCGCACCCGCCGAAGAACATAGATTTTCTCCCCCCGAAAAAGCCCGAGCGGCGCATAGCGCTCATCCGTGCGGCAAATCACCGCCGCATAGGGATATTCCCTCTTTTTTCTTTGCAGCATAAAAAATCCCCCCGGCGCATTCTATGTGCGTCGGGGGGAGGAATATGTTGCTTTCAGGGGCAGCGGCTGCATTTTCGCTTTGTGCCGGCAAACTGCGCCCGGCGCAGCGTGCCGCTTTGCACCGCTTCACTTTTTTGCAAAAAGGTACAGCTGCGGTCGGTATGATAAATTTCGGAGCCTTTGACATAATAAACGATCTGCCCCTGCTCCGATTCCTCCTCACCGGAGGAAACCGCAGGCGGCGCCATTGCCGCCGCGCTCTCTTCTCCCGGCAAAATCAAAACAGTTTGCTCCTCATTTTGAGAAAAAATCCGATACGGATCGCTGCAGCCGAGGAAAAACACCGCAAGCAAAATCAATACCGCCGCTGCCGCTTTTCGTTTCATTATAAACTTCCCCCTTTGCCCGCAGGAATTTATTTGACAAACAGCCCCTCGCTGCGATATAATAAAAAACAACAGTTTTCGACAACTTTGAAACAACGGAGGAACCGCACCATGAAGCTGAATTACGGACGCACCATCCGCATCGGCCTTGCCTTTATGTCGATTCTCGCCTTTTGGCAATTTTACGACCAGGTCATTCCCGTCATCCTTGAAAATCATTTCGGGATCGACACGGTTCGCACCAATATGATCATGGCTTTGGACAACGTGCTTGCCATTTTCATGCTGCCGCTGTTCGGCAGCCTGTCCGACAAAACAAGAACGCGCTTCGGAAAGCGCACACCCTATATTCTCTTCGGCACGCTCGCTGCCGTTTGCCTGCTTTGCGCGCTTGCTTATTTTCAAACGACAAGCATGTTCCTCGGCTTTTTCCTTTGCCTTTTGGCGCTGCTTGTGACCATGAGCATTTACCGCTCTCCCGCCGTTGCCTATATGCCCGACGTTACGCCGAAGCCCCTGCGCTCCAAGGCAAACGCCGTGATCAATTTGGTCGGCTATCTCGGCGGCATTTTCAGCACGGTCGCCATGATGTTTCTCGTCAAAAGCACAAAAACCGAATCAGGCGGGATTGTGTATGCTTCCTTTGTGCCGATCATGCTCACGGTAGCCGCTTTCATGCTGGTCTGCGTTTTGGTGATGGTATTCACCACAAATGAGCCGAAGCTTCTCGCGCTCACCCGCGCCGAGGTTGAGGCTGCGGAAGAGCTGCCGGATGCGCCGACGGAGGAAGCCGTTCTCGAAAAAACGCCGGGGCTGCGCCGCTCGTTGATCTTCATTTTGCTCTCCGTTTTATTCTGGTTCACGGCTTATAATGCGGTAACCACCGCGTTCTCCCGCTTTTGTGATGCCCGTTGGGGCGTGGACGCGGGAAAATCCTCTCTCTTTCTCACCATCGGAACGGTCGCTGCAATCGTTTCGTTTCTGCCGCTGGGCTTTCTTTCCTCGCGCATCGGCAGAAAGAAAACCATTCTGCTCGGCATCGGCTGTATGGCGCTTTGCTACGCCGTGATCTATTTTCTGCCGTTCGGGCCGTGGATGTATGCGCTGTTTTGCCTCATCGGCATCGGCTGGGCTGCCATCAATGTCAACAGCTATCCCATGGTGGTTGAAATGTGCCACGCAAAGGATGTCGGAAAATTCACCGGATATTATTACGCCTTTTCCATGGCGGCTCAGATTATCACACCCGTGCTCAGCGGTCTTTGCATCGGGCGCACGGAGCTGTTTGGGCTGACGCTCGGGCTGAACCTCGGATATAATGTGCTCTTCCCGTATGCCGTTTTCTTCATGTGCGCCGCGTTTGTTACCATGCTGTTCGTCCGCCATGGAGACAGCAAACCCGCACCGAAAAAAGGACTGGAAGCATTTGATACCGACGACTGATACGGAGGAAACCATGAGCAAATATACAATCGGAATTGACTACGGAACCCTTTCCGGCAGAGCCCTGCTTTGCCGCGTGGAGGACGGCGCGGAGCTTGCAAGCGCAGTATTTGAATATCCGCATGCCGTAATGGATCGTACCCTTGCTGCAAGCGGCGAACCGCTGCCGCGCGATTTTGCCCTGCAGGACCCGCAGGACTATCTTCTTGTGCTGCAAAACACCGTGCCCGCGGTTTTGCGGGAAAGCAGCATTGACCCGGAGGATGTGATCGGGATCGGAATCGATTTCACGGCGTGCACCATGCTCCCCGTGGACAAAAACGGCACCCCGCTTTGCTTTTCCGAGCAATTCAAAAATGAAAAATATGCCTATGTCAAGCTGTGGAAGCATCATGCCGCACAAAGCTATGCCAATCGCCTCAATGCCGTTGCCGCGCAGCGCGGCGAGCCATTTTTAAAACGATACGGCGGAAAGATCTCAAGCGAATGGATGATCCCGAAAATTTGGGAAACGCTGGACCATGCGCCGCAGGTTTATCATGCCGCCGCGCATTTTATTGAAGCCGCGGATTTCATCACCTGGCAGCTGTGCGGCACACTCACGCGCAACTCCTGCTGCGCAGGCTATAAAGCGATTTATCACAAAAAAGAGGGCTATCCCTCCTCTGAATTTTTCGCAGCGCTCGATCCTGCCCTTAGGAATATTGTGCAGGAAAAGCTGTCGGGGCCCGTGGTTGCCCTGGGGCAATGCGCCGGGCGGCTGACGGAGCGCTATGCAAAGCTGCTCGGGCTCAGCACCCGCACCGCCGTTGCCGTTGCCAATGTGGATGCGCACGTCGCCGTGCCTGCCGTTAAAATCACAAAAGCAGGGCAGATGCTTGCCATTATGGGAACCTCCACCTGCCATATGATGCTGCAGGACAAGGAGGTTTTGGTGCCCGGTATGTGCGGCGTGGTGCAGGACGGCATCCTCCCGGGCTATTTCGGCTATGAGGCGGGGCAGTCCTGCGTGGGCGACCATTTTGCATGGTTTATGGAAAATCTGTTCCCGGCGTCCTATGCCAGGGAAGCCGCGGAGCGCGGCATCGGCCCCATCGCCCTGATTCAGGAAAAGGCGGCTAAGCTGCGCGCGGGGGAAAGCGGGCTTTTGGCGCTGGATTGGTGGAACGGCAACCGCTCGATCCTGGTGGATGCTGACCTCAGCGGGCTGATGCTCGGCATGACTCTTGCAACAAAGCCGGAGGAAATTTACCGCGCCCTTGTGGAGGCGACCGCCTTCGGAACACGCATGATCATCGAAAATTACCGCCGCTGCGGCCTGGAAGTGAAAGAATTCTTTGCCTGCGGCGGAATTGCGGAAAAGAGCCCGTTTGTCATGCAGATCTATGCCGATATTCTCCATATGCCCATCCGTATCTCCGGCAGCCCGCAGGCGCCCGCGCTCGGCTCTGCCATTTTCGGTGCCGTAGCAGCGGGCAGCGCAAGCGGCGGCTATGACCGCGTGGAGGACGCCTGCGAACACATGGGCAAGCTCAAGGATGTTGTTTATCTGCCAAGTGAGGCGGAAAGCGCCGTTTATACGCAATTATTTGCGGAATATGAGCGGCTGCACGATACCTTCGGCCGCGGCGAAAACGATGTGATGAAACGGTTAAAGGCGCTGAAAAACAGAAGCTGAACAAACGCCGTGTGCAGGGAAACCGCACACGGCAATTTTTCTGTGTCAGCAACTGCGGCGCGGTTTTGTGACAAGCGCACCGAGCAAATAGACGATATAAGCCCCGAAGCAAACCGCAGGCACATACAAAAGCGTGCTGACATACCAGCCAAAACGCGCCGCAACGTCTTTGCAAAAAATCAGAGTACTGTCAGCCGGACCGACGAAAAACATATTGATCATACCGCCGGAGGGCGCATAAAAAATAAGATTGATGCAAAATGCCGCCGCGCAAAGCACCAAAAAGGTGTAAACGGCAAGTCGAAATTCCGCCGCGCTGCGGCATCCCTCGCCGCGCGCCAGCAAAGAAAAGCCCAAAAACACAAGCAGCATATGCCACAGATATGCATGCAGCGTCAGCGTCCAATACGGGTGCGAGATGCCGGAGGGTTCGAAAAAGGTGAGAAACCCGCCCAAAAGATTGAAGGTGCAGAGAAAGCCGGTGATTGCGCGACGCAGCTTTCCCTTTTTGAGAAACGGCAGCACAAGGCAGGCATACATCGGGATGCTGCACAGCTGAAACGGGAAGATCCACCATTGATATTCTCCGCCCTCGAGATAAAATGTATAAAACAGCTGCTTGTAAAACTCGGAAAGCACCAGAAAAATCCCGATGGCAAAAACAAGCCGATTGTATTTCCGCGCGGAAATTCTGCGCAGTGCAAGCGCCGCAATCACGCATACGGAAAAGCCGAGCAGCATAAAAAGCAGGTGGAATGTACCGTATGCTCTCGGCGGTGTCATCTGCCATGCCGTTTTTCCGAGCAGCATCGTCAGCCATTCTTTCATATCATTGCATCCTCCGTGCGGTTCAAAACGGTCGATAACCGAATTATACCATATTCTTCGGCAAAAGTCTACCGTTTTCGCGCAGTTGCTTGCAATTTCCACCTGAAAATGATATAATGGAGCATCGCAAAAAGGAGGCTCCCCATGATTTTGCATCTTTTTCTTGATCTTGACGATACCATCCTCGATTTTCGGAAATCCGAGCATACGGCGCTCTCGGCAGCTCTGCGGGAGGCGGGCATTGCGCCGACCAAGGAGCGCATGGCGCGCTATTCGCAAATCAACGCCGAGCATTGGCGGCTGCTGGAATGCGGCAGGCTGACGCGAGAGCAGGTGCTTGTGCAGCGCTTTGCCGTTCTTTTTTCCGAATACGGAATCGCCGCCGACGCGGCAAAAGTGGAAAAACGCTATGAGCAATTCCTCTCCGAACAGGTGTTTTTTATGCCGCAGGCACTGCAAACGCTGAAAGAGCTGAAAGCAGGCGGTTATCATTTATATCTGATTACAAACGGCAATGCCTCCGTTCAGCACCGCCGCCTTGCAAAAAGCGGCATTGCCCCGCTTTTTGAACACATTTTCATTTCCGAAGAAGTGGGCGCGGATAAGCCGAGCGAAGCTTTTTTCTCATATTGCTTTACGCGCGTCGGGCACTTTTCCAAAAACGAGGCTTTGGTAATCGGAGACAGCCTGAGCTCGGATATTCTCGGCGGAAACCGCGCAGGCGTGCGCACGGTTTGGCTCAGCGAAAGCATCGCCGCCCCGGAAAACGCCGCAGTAAAGCCGGACTATATTCTCCCGGCGCTCGGTGCCCTGCCCGCCCTTTTGAAAACACTCTGAAAAAACAAGTGCGGTGCCCGCCGGGCACCGCGCTTTGCTTTGCTCAAAAGCAAAGCTTTTTCATCACATCGGATATTTTGATATTCTGCGGACATACCGCCTCACAGCGGCGGCAGCCGATGCATGCCGAGGGTCGTTTTTCCTTCGGCAAAGCGGCGATCGCCATGGGCGCTATAAAGGCAAAATCCTTGGTGAAGGCATGCTCATTGTAAAGCTTTAAGAGATACGGAATATCAAGCCCGCGCGCGCAATAGCTTGTGCAATAGCGGCATGCGGTGCACGGCACGGAGGTGCGCTTTGTCATCTGCTGCGCAATTTCCTGCAGCGTTTCTTTTTCGGTTTGCGTCAGCGGGCGCAGCTCGGAAAAAATCCGCAGATTGTCGCGCAGCTGCGCGAGAGAAGACATGCCCGAAAGCGTTACGCCGATGCAATCAAACCCCTCAATAAAGCGGAACGCATATTCCGCCGGGCTGCCGCCGCCGAGCGCCCCCAGCTTTTCCTTTTCCTGCGACGGCAGATTGACAAGCTTGCCGCCGCGCAGCGGCTCCATCACCCACACGGGCAAATGATATTGCGCCAAAAGCTCCAGCTTTTCTTTTGCATTTTGGAAGGAGTAATCCAAATAATTGAACTGAATCTGGCAAAACTCCATATCCTTGCCGTAAGCCTCCAAAAAGCGGCGCATCGTATCAAGATTGCCGTGCGTGGAAAAACCGAGATGGCGGATTTTTCCGGCATCGCGCTGCTGCTTCAAATAGCTGACCGTGCCGAATTTTGCATCGTCCAGATAGGAATCGATGTTTTGCTCGCACACATTATGACACAAATAAAAATCAAAATACGAAACGCCGCAGCGCTGCAGCTGCTCCTTGAAAATTTCCGTTGCCTTGCCGAAATTTTCAAGCGCATAGCCCGGGAATTTTGTTGCAAGGAAAAAGCTTTCGCGCGGATAGCGGGAAAGCGCTCTGCCCATGAAGGGCTCCGATTTTCCGTTATGATAGCCCCATGCGGTATCATAATAGTTGATGCCGCCGCGCATTGCCTCATCCACCATCAAAAGCGCCTGCGCTTCGTCAATTTCGCCGTTTGGCAGCTGCGGCAGCCGCATTGCGCCAAGTCCGAGCGCCGAAAGCCTTTCCTCCCCGAAAGAACGATATACCATTCCGGTTTCTCCTTTTCGCGTTTTTCAAACGATTTCAAACTGCTGCTCCGGCAAAAGAGAGACCACCTTGCAATCATTGGCATAGGTGCATTGCGGCAGCGCGATCATACAGGTCAGAAGCGGTGCATCCGCCGGCAGCGGGCACAAATGCCACACGCCCGCATTGATGCGCACCATGGTGCCGCGCGGCACCTCAAAGGCGCGGGTTTCCCGTGGGATCGGCTCCCCCCCGGAGGGCTGCGCAACATGCAGAATCATATCGCCGTCCAGCGGCAAAATGACCTCCGCCGTTGTTGTATGATATTCCACCGTGTCCACAATATAGCGCTCGGGTCTGCGCACGATGATGGGCGAAAAACCCGTGACTGATGCGGAAAACTGAAGCAGCCGATCCGGATAAAAGCTGTGCAGCTCCCCGCAAAGGGCATGCCCCTGCGGATGCAGAAGGTCGGTATACTCGCCGAACGGTGCAAAGACTTCATGCGTAAGCGGCTCTTTTTGAATTTTCAGCATTGCAGTTCCCCCTTTAAAACGAAAACCTTGTCCAAGGACTGTTTTTGAGACAGAATTTCTGCAATTATTGTAGCATTTTGCCGCAAAAATTGCAAGACGGTGCGCCTCTATCTTTTTTTCTTTGTGTTTTTCTCTTTTTTTGCATTTTCTCTTGCATTTTTTTCGCAACCATGTTAT
>URPL01000029.1 GCA_900549725.1 uncultured Eubacteriales bacterium
ATTGATATACCGTTTCATCGGTGGATATACATTCTGGACATATCGGGTTCGCCGTTGCCTTGTACCATACACAATAACTCCCAACCGTATCTTTTGTAGAAGCCCGTATGGTCTGTAAGCAGATAAATCGGGGTAATTCCTTTGGACTTCATATCTTCCACGACCATACCGAGCAGATGCCCCGCAATTCCTTTGCAACGATAGTCTTTTTCCGTATAGACTGCGCAGACATTTGGCGCAAGGTCTTTTTGGTCGTGAAAGTCGTTTTCAATGACGCCCATACCGCCTATAATCTTGTCATTATCCAAGCAAAGATATCAACCATATTCTGTTTCTTCTGCAAGATAGGCATTCATACAGTCAAGATGCGCTTTAGTCGGAACGCCCCATTTGCTGTGAAACCACTCGGCGGCGGTTTGTTTCAGTTCTGGACGCTCTCTCAATTTGATATATGTATAGTTTTCCATATTTCTCTCCGCAAATTGCTTAGCTCTGTTTCCTATGCTCCGGCTCCGCACCGTAACGAACAAGCATAGCGATTAAAATATCGCTCTGAAAATGCACTTTGTCAACTACAGGTTGCGTTGTCCGTTTTTATGACTTTTCAGACGAAAAGCCCAAAAAATCAAACACTCTTTCTGTTTTCTTTGTATCTTCCATCAGCAGGCTTTTGAGCATTTTTAGGAATAAGCCAGACACGCCCTACATACAGAGCACCATCGATGCGCTCTGCCTTACAAAGTCGCTGTACCCATCGGAGTGATACATTCCATATTTCGGCGGCTTCTTGTGCTGTCATATACTCAAACATAGCTGTACCTCCTAAAGTGTACTGTATATATTATAGCCGTTTGAACGAACAGTATCAAGTGTGCAATTATGAACTTTAATCGCTTGCTATAAGTGATTAAATATCCTATTGCAAGAGATTTCAGATTGCTAACCACAAATAACTTTCCGAAAAGAAAAGCGGCAGAGGTTGCACCTTGCCGCTAAGTCTTTACGCATATATGATTTCCTTATTCACTATCTCCATAGCATAAGCCCGTATGTTGTTCATTCCTCCTATCCACTCCAAGGCGTTTTCAGCCTTTAGCTGCTCCGCGTGATACCCTGCGTCTGTTTCATCTGCTCTACCAGCCGAAAGAGCATTTCCTCTGCCTGCTGGTCGATGTCGGCAAGGTAACTGTTCAGCTTGCCGCTGGTTATCAGGGAGGTATATAGCGCCCTGCGGTGGCCTTTGAGGTATCGGCAGTGACGTTGCCCCCAGATGCCGATGTGTACTGCTGTTTCTTCTTCCGGCAGTTTCAGGCAGGGCAGATAGTAGTCCCCTTGCAGTTCATACCAAAGCCCGTTCTGCTCGTTGTAGGTGTACTTGTCCATTTTGTAATCCTCCAATATGATTGATTTACCTACAACCCAATCATTCCGGCTGATTACAAAAGCCGAAGGAGGCTACTTCCTTACGAAGTGCCTCCTTCGGCAGTCATTTTTTATTTGAAAAGGCATATGTGCTTACAATAGATCTTGCACATGCCGCTTGATTGCGGCAAACGATTCATCGCTGATGGCATGCTCCATTTTGCAGGCATCCTGCGCCGCGACCTCGGGGGAGACACCGAGACGCGTCAGAAGCTTTGTCAGCACGGTGTGCCGTTCGTAGATCTTTACGGCGATTTCTTTTCCGGAATCGGTCAGGAACAAAAAGCCGTCTTTATCCACTGTGAGATAGCCCGCGTTTTTCAGAATGCTGACGGCACGGGACACACTCGGCTTTGAAAACTCCATGGATTGCGCCACATCCAGGGAACGCACCCCCGGAAGCTTTTTAGAAAGCACATAAATTGTTTCAAGATACATCTCGCCTGATTCCTGCAAATGCATCGGGATGCCCTCCTTTGCCGATATTTTACTTTGTATATTTTATCATAATCGGACTGCAAATGCAAGCGAATTTTGTAAAAAAGCCGGATTCGCCGTTCTGCGGTTTATGCGACAAACGACTTTTGCCTTTGCCTTTGTTGTTTACAAATTGTTTTCAATTTGTGGATTTTTATCGCTGTACAAAAGTCAGAATCTGTGCTAAAATATAACAGTGTGAGTTACGCGCGGAGTGCGCAAAGACAGAAAGAAGGGTAATACTATGACATTGGTGATTCTTGCTGCCGGGATGGGAAGCCGTTACGGTGGGCTGAAGCAAATTGATCCGATCGGCCCCAGCGGCGAATTTATCATTGACTATTCCATCCATGACGCGGTTGCCGCGGGATTTGATAAAGTTGTTTTTATCATCAAAAAGGAGAACCTGCGGGATTTTGAAGAAACCGTCGGTAAGCGCGTTTCCAAATATGTCAAGACCGCATATGTGTTCCAGGACCTTGAAGACCTGCCCAAAGGATATTCCGTGCCGCAGGGACGTGTGAAGCCTTGGGGAACCTCTCATGCGCTGCTTTGCGCGCAGAGCGAGGTGCATGACAATTTCGCCGTAATCAATTCTGACGATTATTACGGAAAGGACACCTATGTAAAGATGGCGGAATTTCTGCGCGGCGCCGCAGACGCAAAACCGAGCCATTATGCAATGTGCGGCTTTATCCTGCGCAATACGCTTTCCGAAAACGGTCATGTGGCGCGCGGTATTTGCCAAAGTTGTGACGGCATGCTTACGGGAATTGACGAGCGGACGAAGATCCAGCGCAACGACGGCGTGGTGCAGTTTTATGAAGAGGGGCAGGGGTGGACCGACGTTTCGGAAGACAGCCTTGTTTCCATGAACTTCTGGGGCTTCACTCCCGCGATTTTCGAGCAGGTTCGCGCAAGAGAATGCGAATTTTTGGATAACATGAAAAATCCGCAGAAAGACGAATTCCTTCTTCCCAACACCGTAAAAGAACTGATTGCCGACGGCGAATGCGATGTCAAGGTGCTGCAGACACCGTCCAAGTGGTACGGCGTGACCTATCACGAGGATAAAGAAAAGGTGCAGAAATTTATCAGCGATGCGGTCGCACAAAATATTTATCCGGAGAGGCTGTGGAAATAATGGATCAGACGGCGATACGCGAAATTGCCAACAAGTTTTGTATTCGTGGCGAATATCAGGATTTTAAGCAAAATACCGCAGGGCTGATCAACAAAACCTTTATCGTGCGCAGCAAAGAGGGCGATAAAGTTTACCATTATGTGCTGCAAACGGTGAATACGGCAGTATTCACACACCCCAAGGAACTGATTCGCAATATCAGCTCTGTAACCGATTTTCTGCGCGAAAAAATTAAGCAAAGCGGTGGTGATGCCTCCCGGGAAACGCTTTGCCTGATTCCGACGCATGACGGCGAGCTTTATTACATTGACCCGGACGGAAAATTCTGGCGCATGTATAATTATATTGAAGGCGCGCGTACTTATGACTTGGTTGAAAACGACGAAATGTTCTACCGTTGCGGGAAGGGCTTCGGTCATTTTCAACGCCTGCTTGCCGATTACCCGGCAGATACGCTGTATCCGACCATTCCCCGTTTTCACGATACGCCGAACCGCCTTTGCGATTTCAAACGCGCGATTGAAGAAAACCGCGCCGGCAGAGCAGCACAGGTTGCCCGGGAAATTGCGGGCTATTTGGCGCATGCTGACTTTTGCGACTGCGTGACAAAGTATATCGAAAACGGCGAGGTGCCGGTTCGCGTGACGCATAACGACACCAAGCTCAATAACATTATGATTGACTGCCACAGCGGGGAGGCAATCTGTGTGATCGATCTTGATACGGTTATGCCCGGCTCGGCGCTGTATGATTTCGGTGATGCGATTCGATATGGTGCCAACAACGCGGTTGAAGACGAAAAGGATCTTTCCAAGGTTTATTTGCGCAAGGATCTGTTCCGCGCATTTACCAAGGGCTTTTTGGAGGAGGCAAGTTCCTCCTTGACCGAGCGTGAGCTTGCTCTGATTCCGGAATCCGCTGTTTTAATGACGCTGGAATGCGGCATGCGATTCCTCGGCGATTATCTCAACGGAGATGTCTATTTCGGTATCCGCTATCCTGAGCATAATCTTGACCGCGCGAGAACGCAGCTGAAGCTTGTCAATGATATGCTTGCAAATTTGGATGAAATGCATGCCATTGTCGATTCCTATCGATGAAGAACGAAGACGCCCTCTGCCAAAGCGCAGAGGGCGTTTTTTTACGGGGCAGAATGCGCTGCACATTCGATTTCATTTGCAAGATAAAGAGAACCGAAGGCGACAGCGGTGCCGTTTTGCCCCGCCAAGGCAAGGGCGCGGCTGCATGCTTCCTTTGCATCGGCACAGGGGAAGGCGGCGATTCCGTGCTCCGAAAAGATCGTTGCAAGGGTTTCGGCGTCCAAAGCGCGCGGCGAAGGCGGCGCCATGCAGAACACCGTTTCAAAGCAGTTCGACGCAAACAGCGGGGCAAGCGCCAACTCCGGATGCTTATCGCGCAGCATGCCGCAGATGCCGATGATCGGCGTTTTGAAATAGGCGCTGACGGTGCGCTGCAGCGCGCGGATACCGTCTTCGTTGTGAGCACCGTCAAAAATCAGACGCGGAGAGCGGCGCAGCGTTTCAAAGCGGGCGGGAAATTGAGCGGCTGCGATCCCGCGCTGTATGATATCCGGGGCAACCTGCATTGCCAGCGCGGCTTCAATTGCGCACAGAGCGTTGACGCTTTGATACAGTCCGCACAGCCTTGATTGATAATTTACGCCGCGGTAGGAAAACGAGAGCCCGTCCGCATCGGCTTTCAAATCCTTTTGCAGAGCCGGCTGCGGCAGAATTACCCGGCATTTTTTTTGCTCAGCAACGGAAAAAATGGACTGCATCGCCGCATCGTCCTGCAGTGGGTAGAGCACCAGCGGAATGCCCTCTTTTAGGATACCTGCTTTCTCCGCAGCGATTTTTTGCAGCGTGTCGCCGAGAATTGCGGTGTGATCGTATGCGATATGCGTAATCACGGTGAGCAGCGGAGTGCATAAATTGGTGGGGTCGAGCCGACCGCCGAGTCCCGTTTCCAAAACAACAATATCGCAATCGTGCTGTGCGAAGAGAAAAAAGGCGAGCGCCGTGATCAGCTCAAAATGTCCGGCGGTTTCCCTGTGTTTTAAAAACAGCTTCTTTTCCGCTTTCTGTAAAAGCGGCAGCGCCGCTTCTATTTCCGCAAGGGAAACAGGGGCGCCGTCAATTTGAATGCGCTCTTCAAAGGTATGAATGAAGGGGGAGATAAAAAGTCCGGTTCGCATTCCCCCTGCGCGCAGAACGGCATCAAGATATGCACAGGTCGAGCCCTTGCCGTTTGTCCCCGCCACATGGAGAAAACGCCCTTTTAAGGGATCCTGTGGGTTGTGCAGCTCGTTGCACAAAAAGCGGATGCGATGAAGATCCGTGGTTTTTGCGGGGGCGGGGCGGTCGTTAAAATAGGAGAGAATTTCTTGCTCTGTCATCTTTTTTGTCCTTTGCGGTTGTTCCCATCATATTATATACGCACGCATTTGATTTTGCAAGTAAAAAGCAGTTGCTTTTTTTGCGCAGAGGTGATACAATTTCTGTGAAAAGGAGAAGTGCGATGGGAAAATGCATGATTGTATACGCAAGCTGCACCGGGGTCACCCGCGAATGCGCCGAGGCGCTCGCACAGAAGATCGGGGAATGCGAGCTTTTCGATTTGGATTACGGTATTCCGTATGTCGTCGGATATGATACGGTAATTCTCGGCAGCTATGTTCATATGGGGAACGTTGCGCGCAATGCGAAACGCTTTTTGGTACAGAACCTGCGGGAGCTTTCCAAGGTACGGGTCGGTATCTATATTTGCAATATTGCCATTGAGCAGGCGGATGAAATTTTGCAGGCAAATTTTCCGCATGGGCTTTTGGAGCATGCCGTATGCATAACAACGCTCGGCGGGGAGCTCCGCTTTGATGAGCTGCGCGGGCTTGACCGCATGGTTGCAAAAAAAATGGAGCGCACCATGGCGCAAAACGGAGTGGAGCCGCCGCATGTTCTGACGCATATTCTTGAAGAATTCGCAAAACGGATGAAGGCGGAAAACCGATAAAGCAAAAAACAAGGCAAGCAGAATAAAATTTCGGCAGTCGCTAATGAGGGCGGCTGCTTTTTTGCACGCTACGGAATGTTACAATTTGTTCATAATTTTGTTTAGCAAACCACTTGACAGAGTGCTATTCCCGTGGTACATTATATACAGTAGTTAGCACTTTGGCGCGTCGAGTGCTAATTTCGAGGACAAACGTACAAGAACGTCGATTGCAGGAGGGGGGAGGATGCGATGCCGGAATACGGACATGAGCTGAGTGAGCGAAAAAAACAGCTGCTCAAGGCGATTGTCGAGGTGCATATCCGCCGGGGCGAACCGGTCGGGTCAAAATTTCTGATTCAGGATATGCAGAGCAGCCTTTCCAGTGCAACCATTCGCAATGAAATGGCAGAGCTTGAAAGCCTCGGCTATTTGGAGCAGCCGCATACTTCTGCCGGGCGCATTCCGTCGCGCAAGGGCTATCGCCTTTATGTGGATTGCCTGATGCGCGGCTATACGCCGACCGGATCGGAAAGAGAAAAAATCGCGTCGCTTGAACACACAAAGCAAGAGGAGCTCGACCGCATTCTTCGGGATGCATCGCGCATTGCCTCGGTGCTGACCGAATATGCCGCATTCTACATCAAGGCGCGGCCGCTGGATCTGTGCGTGAAGCGATTCGATTTGGTTTTGACCGATGCCTATCGCTTCCTGCTGGTTATGACCTTTGCGGGCGGGCGTGTAGTGACAAAGTCAATCCGGCTGACATTTCCGATCGATTCGCATGTGCTGCGGCGCCTGGCACTTTTGCTCAACCAATATGTTGCAGGCAAGCGCATGCGGCAGATCACCGTTCCCGTGATTGTGAAGATGGAGAGTGAGATGGGCGTTTACAATGTCCTGATCACACCGCTTCTCAAGAGCATTTACGGGGCGATGCGGGATTTGGAAAGCGGGGATATCCGATTTGAGGGAATGAACCGCCTTCTGCGATATCCGGAATTTGCAGACCCTGTCAGGATTCGCTCGCTGTTCGATATGATGGATAGCCGCGAAGAATTCCTGGATATGCTGGAGAGCGCCGATGCAAGCTGTGTGAATGTGATCATCGGTAACGATACGGGAATTGATTCCATTGATAATTCCGCCTTGGTTTTTTATCCGCTGCAGCGCGGCGGGGAAGTGCTCGGGGCGGTCGGTGTGATCGGTCCGTACCGCATGCCGTATGAAAAGGTTGTGGCTTTAGCCGGTGAGATCGGCAGAACCGTTGAGCAAATGTTGGCAGACGATGGGCTGCGGCCCGGCCTGCCGGGAAGGGAAGGATAGATGCATGAATGAGAATACCGAAGAGATGAAAGCGCCGCAATGTGAGGAGGCGGAGCAGCCGCAGACCGAAAAGGAGGAGCCGCAAAAAGAGCATAAAAGCGAAAAGGGTTCCAAGGCGGCGCATCGCGAGACTGCAATTCTTGAAAAGAAGCTCGCGCAAAGCGAAAAAGAGCTTGCGCAGGAAAAGGACAGATATGTCCGTATGCTTGCCGAATATGAAAACTTCCGCCGCCGCTCGCAAAAAGAGCGGGACGCGGCGTATGCTGATGCCTGCGCGGATGTGCTTTCCGAGCTTGTCCCCATGGTGGATAATCTTGAAAGGGCATTGGCAAGCGGAACGGGCGATAAGGTGACCGAAGGCGTAAATATGATCTTGACGCAGTTTACCGATACGCTCAC
Organism: uncultured Eubacteriales bacterium; assembly: GCA_900549725.1. Classification (GTDB taxonomy): domain Bacteria; phylum Bacillota; class Clostridia; order Oscillospirales; family CAG-272; genus UMGS1225. The sequence goes on from URPL01000029.1 coordinate 7,778, forward strand.
CAAAATGGGCGTGGAAGCCTACGGAGAGGTTGGGGACAACTTTGATCCGCAGCTTCATCACGCAATCGCGCATGAGGAAGATGATACGCTTCCGGAAAACAGCATTTCCATGGTGTTTCAGAAGGGTTACCGAAAAGGCGACCGCATTATCCGATATGCTATGGTAAAAGTTGTGAACTAAGCATAGACCTTGAAAGATAGAATAAATTATTGTACGAGGGTACAAAAGAAAGAAGGAATTGATTATGGAAAAAATTATCGGAATTGACCTTGGCACGACAAATTCTTGTGTTGCTGTATATGAGGGCGGCGAGCCCACGGTTATCACAAATCCCGAGGGGGCAAGAACCACACCGAGCGTTGTTGCATTTGCAAAAGACGGCAGCCGTATGGTCGGCTCCGTTGCAAAGAGACAGGCGATCACAAACCCGGATCGCACCGTAATGTCCATCAAGCGCCACATGGGCACGGACTATAAGGTAACGATCGACTCTAAGAAATATACCCCGCAGGAAATCTCCGCGATGATCCTGCAGAAGCTGAAAGCGGATGCCGAGGCATATCTCGGCACAACCGTTACGCAGGCGGTCATCACCGTTCCTGCATACTTCTCCGATGCACAGCGCCAGGCAACCAAGGATGCCGGCAAGATCGCAGGCCTTGATGTTCTTCGTATTATTAACGAGCCGACTGCCGCTGCGCTTGCATACGGCGTTGACAAAGACAATCAGGAGCAGAAGGTCATGATTTTTGACCTGGGCGGCGGCACATTCGATGTCTCCATCCTTGAAATCTCCGATGGTGTCTTTGAAGTGCTTGCAACTGCCGGCAACAATCGTCTGGGCGGCGACGACTTTGACCAGCGTATCATCGACTGGATGGCACAGGAATTCATGCGCGATAACGGCGGCATTGACCTGCGTCAGGACAAGATGGCACTGCAAAGACTGAAGGATGCTGCCGAAAAAGCGAAGATTGAGCTTTCCGGCATGACAACCTCCAATATTAATCTGCCCTTTATCACGGCGGATGCAACCGGCCCGAAACACTTTGACGCAACGCTGACGCGTGCAAAATTCAATGAACTGACGCGCGACCTGGTCGATGCGACCATCGCTCCGATGAAGCAGGCTATGTCCGACGCAGGCCTCAGTCCCGCGCAGATTAATAAGGTGTTGCTTGTCGGCGGTTCTACCCGTATCCCTGCCGTGCAGGAGGCCGTTCAGAAGTTTATGGGCAAAGAGCCGTTCAAGGGTATCAACCCGGATGAATGCGTTGCAATCGGCGCTGCAATTCAGGGCGGCGTACTCGGCGGCGATGTCAAGGATTTGCTGCTGCTTGATGTTACGCCTCTGTCCCTCGGTATTGAGACTCTGGGCGGTGTTTTCAACCGCATCATCGACCGCAATACCACGATTCCTGTGAAGAAGAGCCAGATTTATTCCACCGCTGCCGACAACCAGACCTCTGTGGAAATTCACGTTCTGCAGGGCGAGCGCGATATGGCAGCCGGCAATACCACTCTCGGCCGCTTCAGCCTGGACGGTATTCCCGCAGCGCCCAGAGGTGTGCCGCAGATTGAGGTCACCTTTGATATCGATGCAAACGGTATTGTGAATGTTTCCGCCTGCGATAAGGGCACCGGCAAGGAGCAGCACATCACAATCACTTCCTCAACGAACATGAGCAAGGAAGATATTGACCGCGCCGTGAAGGATGCCGAGAAGTATGCCGAAGAGGATAAGAAGCAGAAGGAAGCCGTGGAAATCCGCAACAATGCCGAGAGCCTTGTTTTCCAGAGCGAAAAGACGCTGGGCGAGCTCGGCGATAAGGTAGAGGCTGCCGAAAAGGCAGAGGTGCAGACGGCAATCGATAAGCTGAAAGAAACGCTGAAGGGCACGGATGCCGATGCCATCAAGGCAGACACCGAGGCGCTGCAGCAGAAATTCTACAAGATCTCCGAAAAGCTGTATCAGCAAAATGCGGCGCAGGGCGGCGACGCCGGCACGCAGGGCGGAACGGAAGGCGGCACGCAGCAGAATGCGGACGGCACTTATAACGCAGATTTTCAGTAATTGAGGCTGATTTGCGCATCAAAAAGAACCTGAGCCGCAAGGCTCCGTGAGAGAAGCGAGAAAACAATGGCAGAGAACAAACGGGATTATTATGAGGTGCTTGGCCTTGCCAAGGGAGCCGATGAAAATGAAATAAAAAAGGCATACCGCCAGCTTGCCAAGAAGTATCATCCGGATATGAATCCCGGCGACAAAGAAGCGGAGCAGCGATTCAAAGAGGTCAATGAAGCGTATGCCGTGCTGTCCGACCCGGACAAAAAGGCAAAGTATGACCAATACGGATTTGCCGGCGTCGATCCCAATATGGGCAGCGGCGCCGGTGGATTCGGCGGCTTCGGCGGCTTCGGCGGATTTTCGGATATGGGCGCGGATATCGATCTTGGCGACATCTTCGGCAGTATCTTCGGCGGCGGAACGACCTCTTCCCGCAGGCGCGGACCGCAGCGCGGCGACGATATTCAGCTGCGGCTGACGCTCAGCTTTGAGGAAGCGGCGTTCGGCTGTAAAAAAGAGGTCATGTTCAGCCATGTCGTCTCCTGCACGCAGTGCGGCGGAACTGGCGCTGCAAAAGGCACGCAAGCCGAAACCTGTACCGCCTGCGGCGGCAAGGGGCAGGTGCGTGTGCAACAGCGTACGCCGTTCGGCGTGATGCAATCAACGCATGTATGCGATGCCTGCCACGGCACGGGTAAAATCATCAAAAATCCGTGCAATGCCTGCCGCGGCAGCGGCGTGCAGCGCGTAAGCACGCAGAAAACCGTCACAATCCCCGCTGGAACTTATGACGGCATGATGCTTGCCATGCGCGGGCAGGGCAATCAGGGACAAAACGGCGGCGCGCCGGGCGATGTGATTTTGGTGATCAGCGTTCGTCCGCACGCGATTTTCCAAAGAGAAGACTTTGATTTGTATTGTGAAATCCCGATCACATTTCCGGAGGCTGCACTCGGCGCCGAGATTGATGTGCCAACGCTTGAGGGAAGCGTGAAATACCGCATTCCCGAGGGAACGCAGACGGGGACAACCTTTACGATTAAGGGCAAGGGCATCCAGCAGATCGGCGGCAAGGGCAAAGGAGATTTGCGCTTCCGCGTGAATGTTGAGGTGCCGCGCTCTCTGGATAAAAAGCAAAAAGAGCTGCTCCAAAGCTTTAGCGAAAGCTGCGGAATCAAAAATTATACCAAGCGCGAGAGTTTTTTCAAAAAGAGAGCGGATCGCAAATGAATCGGGCAGGGCGGCCGAGCGTTTCGGCAGCCCCGCTTTTTATGCAATCGGTAAGGAGAAAAAACAATGGAATGGACACAGCTGAGGGTAAACGGTGTACTTCGGGATCGCGATACGATTTGCGCCGTGATGTGCATGCTGGACAGCGGACTGATGATCGAAGATTATTCCGATATCGACATGGATACGGTGTATGCCGATCTGATCGACGAAGAAATTCTGAAAAAAGATAAAAACAGGATCAGCGTCAGCTTCTTTGTGCCGCCGCAGCGCAGCGCCGTGGAATATGCGGCTTTTTTGAAGGATCGTTTTCGGTCGCTTGGGATCAAAGCCGAGATAGAACTGTGCGGCATTGAAGAGCAGGCATGGGCGACAGCTTGGAAAAAGTATTATAAGCCGCTGCCCATCGGAAAACGCTTTATCGTGGTTCCGCAATGGGAAAAATACGAAGAGAAAGAGCAAAAGCTTGTAATCACGATGGATCCGGGCATGGCATTCGGTACGGGAACGCATGAAACCACCCGCCTTTGCTGTGAGCTGCTGGAGAAATTTGTAAACGCAAAGAGCCGTGTGCTAGATGTAGGCACAGGTAGCGGCATTTTGGCGATTGCCGCCGCAAAGCTCGGTGCCTCTTCCGTATTCTGCTGCGATATCGACCCGGTTGCGGTGCGCGTCGCAAATGAAAACATAGTGCTCAACGGTGTGCAGGGGATCGTGCGCGCCGAGGTTTCCGATCTGCTCGGCGCGGTGCCTGCCGCAGCGGGCGGATACACGCTTGTCACGGCGAATATCGTCGCGGATGTGATCTTGCGTATGACACCGCAGCTGCCCGCATTGCTTGCCCCGGATGCCGTTTATATCACCTCCGGTATCATTGATACCCGCGGCGAAGAGGTGAAGGCCGGCGTTCTTGCAAGCGGATTTTCGCTGCTTGCGGAAAAGAGCCTTGGCGGTTGGTGCGCTTTTGCTTTCCGCTATCAAGGCTGAGCCGCGGAATTTTCAAAGACTCGTATTCCTTGTCCGGAATACGGGTCTTTTTCTTTTGTTTTTCGGAACAAAACAGGAAAAATACACAAATGATGTTTAAGTTTCTGTAAACAAATTTAGAAAACGGGCATATTTACTAAAAAAAGCTTTGACAGATTGGAGGTTTTGTAGTATAATCAATGATGTATCGAAGTGTGGAGGTGCATATATGACACGATTTTTTGTGCGTGCTTCCGCTGTGGCGGACGGAACCGTTACAATTACCGGGGCAGATGCATACCATATCGCCCGTGCATTGCGCATGGCGACGGGTGAGCGTATTACCGTATGCGATATGCAGAAAAATGAGTATCAATGTGTTTTGACGCATATTCGCGACGATATTGTCACAGCCGAGATTCTCTCTTCCCGCAAAAACGACACGGAGCTTTGCTGCCGTGTGCGGCTCTATCAATCGCTTGCCAAGGGCGAAAAGATGGAATACATCATTCAAAAATCCGTGGAGCTGGGCGCAGATGCAATCATTCCCGTTGCTTCCGCCCGCTGCATCGTAAAGCTTACCGCCGCGCAAGCCGAGCAAAAACGCATGCGCTGGCAAAAAATTGCGGACGGTGCCGCAAAACAGAGCGGCAGAGGCGTTCTGCCGCAGATTCTGCCATGCATGAGCCTTCCGCAGGCGCTTGCGGACAGTGCCGCAAATACGGAGCAAACCCTCTTTTGCTTTGAGGGGGACGGCACGCGGTCAATGCGCAGTGTACTTGCGGGAGAGCACCCGCGCTCCCTGGGAATTTTCATCGGGCCCGAGGGCGGGTATGATACCGCCGAGGTCGCGGGCGCGAGGGAGGCGGGGGCACTTCTCACGGGGCTCGGCAAACGGATTCTGCGCTGCGAAACGGCACCGCTGTTTGCGCTTTCGTGCCTGATTTATCAATTTGAGCTGTAACGCCGACGGCGTTTTTTGAAATCTTGAATAAAAACAAAGCTTGGAGGAAGAAAAAATGTCAAACAGACTGTTTCAGGGCATCATTCATCAGATGAAGGGCGCGGTTGACCGCGTAATCGGCGTGATTGACGAAAACGGCGTGATTATTTCCTGCAGCGATTTTGTAAAGATTGGGGAGATTCGCCAGGGCGTGCGGGACGAGCTTGCATATCTTGACGGCTGCCTTGTCAGCGACGGATATACGTATCGCCCCATCGACGGCGCGGCAAAAATCGAATATGTCGTTTTTGTGCAGGGGGAGGACGACCGAGCAGAGGAAATTTCCTCGATTTTGGCGGTTGCGTTGAACCAGATAAAGAATCTATATGATGAAAAATACGATAAAACCTCCTTTATCAAAAATATCATCATGGACAATATTCTGCCCAGCGATATTTATATCAAATCCAAGGAGCTTCATTTTGCGACGGATGTACAGCGCGTGGCGATTTTAATCAAGTTCCTGGGGCGCTCGGATATTGTGCCTTTTGATGTGATTCAATCCATGTTCCCGGATAAGAGCCGCGATTATGTGATTATCGTGAATGAATTTGATGTGGTTTTGATTAAAGAGCTTGCGCAAAATGATGATATCAAGGGCGTTGAAAAGCTTGCAAAGCAGATCGCGGATACGGTTTCCTCCGAGTTTTATACCAAAGTGGCAATCGGTATCGGCACCGCGGTCTCCACAATCAAGGACCTTGCGAAATCCTATAAAGAGGCGCAGATTGCCATAGAGGTAGGCAAGGTTTTTGATACGGAAAAGAATATTATCAGCTATGAAAATCTCGGCATCGGCCGCCTGATTTATCAGCTGCCGACGACTCTTTGCGAGATGTTCCTGCAGGAGGTGTTCAAAAAGGGTTCTCTGGAATCTCTGGATGCCGAAACGCTGATGACAATTCAATGTTTCTTTGAAAATAATCTCAATGTTTCCGAGACCTCACGCAAGCTTTTTGTGCACCGCAACACGCTTGTTTACCGTCTTGAGAAAATCCGTAAGCTCACAGGGCTGGATTTGCGGGAATTTGAGCATGCCATCACCTTTAAGGTCGCCTTGATGGTGAAAAAATATCTTTCCTCCAAGCCCGCAAAGTATTGATTTTTTCCGGCGGAGATGCATCGCGAAAGGACGGTATATGACAGATGATCGAATTTAAGGATGTGTCGAAGGTGTATCCGAACGGCACGGTTGCGCTGGAGCATGTCAATTTAACCATTGACGACGGTGAGTTTGTTTTTGTCGTCGGCGCCTCCGGCGCCGGCAAATCAACGCTGATGAAGCTTTTGCTGCGTGAGGAAAAGGTCACAAGCGGTAAGTTGATCGTCGGGGATTATGATCTGACCAAAATTCCGAACTATAAAATTCCGTATTATCGCAGACAGCTCGGCATGGTGTTTCAGGATTTCCGGCTGTTTGAGAAAAAAACAGTGTACGAAAATGTCGCATTTGCCATGCGGGTTATCGGTGAATCCTCAAGAGAGATCAAGCGCCGCGTGCCGACGATCCTTTCCATTGTGAACCTCAGCGATAAATACAAAAATTTCCCGACGGAGCTTTCCGGCGGCGAACAGCAGCGGGTTGCCCTTGCGCGTGCGCTTGCCAATAATCCAAGCATCATCATTGCGGACGAGCCTACGGCAAATATCGACCCGAAACTGAAAATCGAGATCATGAATCTGCTTTTGAAAATCAATAAACGCGGTAAAACGGTGATCGTCGTCACGCATGAGAAGAATCTGGTCGACTTTTTTCAAAAGCGCGTGATTACCCTGCAGGGCGGACACCTTGTGGATGATAAGGTGGGAGGGATGTTCAGTGAGACGGTGTAACATCGGATATTATTTTGGACAAAGCTTCAAAGGGCTTTGGCGCAACGGCATTATGACGGTTGCTTCCGTTACGGTGCTGATGTCCTGCCTGGTTCTCATCGGCAGCTTTTCCGCATTGGTTTATAATATTGACCGCAATCTGGAAGAGGTCGGCGTGCTCAACGAGATCTCCGTTGTGGTGGATTATGATACGGATGAAGACACGGTTGCGGCAATCGGGGAGCAGATCCGCTCGCTTGACAATGTTGCAAATGTCGAATTTGTTTCCAAAGAGCAGGCACTGGAATCCGAACGGGAGCGCTATGCGGAATATGCATATCTGTTTGACGAGCTCAAGGAGGACAACCCCCTGCCGGATATTTACCGCGTAACCTATGCAAGCAACGAAAATGTGGAAACGCTTGTCTATCAGCTCGGTCAGATTGATCATGTCAAGGTCAAGAGCCGCATTGATATTGCAAAGGACATCGAAAATCTGAAAAGCGGCATCTCGCTTGTGTTTATCTGGTTTTTGGTGATTCTGTTCATTGTCTCCATCTTTATCATCATCAACACCATTAAGCTTACGGTGGAGGCGCGCGCCAGAGAAATTGAAGCAATGCGCTATATCGGCGCGACAAACTTTTTTATGTCCGCCCCGTTTATTTTGGAGGGCGCGCTCATCGGTGTGATCGCCGCTGCGCTTGCAAGCCTGATCGGCTCCAATCTCTATCTTTATGTCTACCATGCAGTGAGCAACAATTATCGTATGATTTCCGTTGTGCCGTTTGATCAGCTTCGCAGCTATATGCTCATCGGCTTCTTCAGCGTCGGCATTTTGGCGGGTGTGATCGGCAGCGCCATCTCGCTGCGCAAATACAAACGGATTTAACCATTCTTTCGGGAGGAAACAGCATGAAAAAATTCCAAACGATACGGCGCGTTTTACTTCGCTGCACAACTTGCTTTGCAGCAGCCGTGCTGCTGCTTGTTGTTTGGCCGCACAGTGTGCTTCCGAGCTATGCATCCACAATCAATGAGGATCGGCAAAAGCTTGCTTTGATTGAAGAACAGAGAAAGAATGCGGCTTCGCAGCGGCAAAGCGCAGCAGCGGAGTATCAAAGCGCCCTGGCAGCATTTAAAGACGCGCAAAGCGAACAGGCGGATGCGCTTGCGGTCAAGGCAAAGCTGGATCAGGAGATCGAAGCGCTGGAAGATGAAATCGAAAGCACCAAAGAGCTTTTGACGGAGTATAACCGTCTGCTTGACGATTACCGGGCGCAGATTGATGAAAAAACAAAGGAAATCGACACAAAATATGAAGAATTCAAGGCGCGCATCCGTCTTGGATATGAGGACAGCCTTGTTACCTATCTTGAGATCATTCTGACGGCAGACAGCTTTTCCGATATGCTTTCCCGTATCGATATCGTCGGCAGCATGATGGATTATGATGACCGCCTGATGAAAGACCTTGACCGAAAAAAGCAGGAGTTGCAGCAAACGCAGGATGAATATCTTGTGCTGCAGGCGCAGGCGCAGGAGCGCCTTTCCGACCTTGAAACGCAGGTGCCTGAGCTGGAAGCCAAAAAGGAAGAAAATGCAAAGCTGCTCGAAGAGCTTGCAGCTCTGTATCAGCAGGCACTGAGTTCCAAGGATACGGCGTCGGCTGCTTATAACAAAGCGCAGCGGATAGAGCAGAATTATGCTGCGCAGGAAAAGGCGATTGAAGCCGAAATTGCCCGCAAGATCAGAGAAGAACAGGAGAAAAATCAAACGCCGAACTATGTGCAGGGCAAAATGTCATGGCCGCTGCCGCTTTCCACGCGCGCCGTTGTGACCTCCAATTACGGATACCGCGCCGATCCCTTTACCGGTAAGCAAAGCTTCCATAATGCAATGGACATTTCCTGCCCGTACGGCACCAATATCCTGGCTGCCTGCACCGGCAAGGTGATCGTTGCTTCCTCACATTACAGTTACGGAAACTATGTCATTATCGACCACGGCGGCGGAATTTCAACCATCTATGCGCATGCTTCGTCGCTGTGCGTATCTGTCGGACAAACCGTGACCACCGGGACGGTGATTGCCAGAGTCGGTGCGACCGGCTCGGCAACGGGAAACCACCTGCATTTCGGTGTTTTTGTCAACGGGACGGCGACCGACCCGCGCGCTTATGTCAATATTCCGTAAAGCGTGAAGCCGCATTAAAAGGCATTGAAAGAAGGATAGAACCATGTCAAAAAAGCTGCCGCTGTATGCGGTAATTGCGCTGATTCTTGCCAGCATTGTCGTGACATTCTGCGCAACCTATGCCGGTATCGGCTTAAAGCTGCTTGAAAAAAATAATCCAAATGACAGCGCGTCTGACGGCGTAACATTTGATTCCTCCGAGCATGAGGATGCGTTTGAAAAGCTGAAATATGTCGACGAGCTGTATCAGAAATATTATGTCGGTGATATCGATAAAGAGCAGCTGGAAGCGGGGCTGATCAAGGGCTATATCGCGGGAGCCGGGGATAAATATGCCTCTTATATGACCAAGGACGATTTTGATTCCTATCTGTCGGATATTAACGGCGAATTTGTCGGGATCGGCGTGCATGTGGTGTATAATGCGGAGTATGCCTGCATTGAAGTTATCAGTGTTATGCCCGATTCTCCGGCGCTTGAGGCGGGCATTGAAAGCGGCGATCTGATCGTGAAAATCGGGGAAGAGTCCGTCTCGGATCTCGGCTATTATCCGGCAATTGATAAAGTGCTCGGCGAAGAGGGAACCGAGGTTACTCTGACAGTACGCCGCGGCACCGGGTATTCCGAGGAGCATACGATTACAGCCGAGCGTCGAAAAATCGAAAATGCGACCACAGAGTATCGCATGTATGATGACGAGATCGGCATTGTGCGCATTTATTCGTTTTCCGCAACCACGGACGAGGCGGTGAAAGAGGCGGTCAATGCGCTGCGGGATGCCGGCGCAAAGAAGCTGATTTTCGATGTGCGCAACAATCCGGGCGGAGAACTTGGCGGTATTGTCAACACGCTTGACTTCTTGCTGCCGGAGGGACCCATTGTGCATATCGTGGATAAGAACGGAGAGGAGCAGAAAACTTATACCTCTGATGCTGACTGCATAGATATACCTATGGCGGTGCTTGTCAACGGCAACACGGCGTCCGCAGCGGAACTTTTCACAAGCGCATTGCAGGACTATAAAAAAGCGGTGATTGTCGGATCAAGGACCTATGGCAAGGGCACGGTGCAAAGCATTATCACCTTGCCGGACGGTTCCGGGCTTTCGCTTTCCACAAGCATGTATAATCCGCCGTTCTCGGAAAACTATGAGGGCAAGGGCATCACCCCGGATCTTACGGTTGAACTTAACGAAGAGGCGGCGGCAATGAATCTTTATAAATTGCCGGACAATATGGACAATCAGCTGTTGGCAGCAATTAACGCTCTGAACTGAGCAAAAAAGGAGAGAGAAACTTATGGCAGAAGAACACAAGATCGTAACAGTTACCGATGAGGGGCTGAAAAAGATGCAGGAGGAGCTTGACTATCTGAAAAATGTCAAGCGCAAGGAAGTCTCCGAAAGCATTGGCGTTGCCCGGTCCTTCGGTGACTTGTCCGAAAACAGCGAGTATGATGAAGCTAAAAATGAGCAGGCGAAGGTTGAATCTCAGATTGCTGAGCTGGAAGAAACGCTGAAGCATGTGCGCGTTGTTTCCGCAAAAGAGCTCAAAACCGACACCGTGACCGTTGGCTCTCATGTAAAGGTATATGACTATTCGTTAGAGGAAGAGCAGACCTATCACATTGTCGGCTCCAATGAAAGCGATCCGCTCAACGGGCTGATTTCCGATCAGTCTCCGATCGGCAAGGCGATTATCGGAACCAAGCAGGGCGACGTTGTCTCTATTACGATTCCCTCGGGCGAAATGCGCCTTAAAATCGTATCCATCGAAAAATAATTCCTGCATAATCTGAATTTTGAATTAAAGGATAAGGATAGGACTATGGCAAATGAGCAGAATATGACGGCATCTGCAGCACAGATCGAAGAAAACGAGCTGCGCCGCGTGCGAAAGGAGAAGCTACAGCAGCTTCAGGCGCAGGGCAAAGATCCTTTTGCAATCGTTAAATATGATGTAACGCATCACAGCGAAGAGATCAAAAAAGAGTTCGATGCATTGCAGGGCAAACGCGTCTCTATCGCCGGCCGCATGATGTCCAAGCGTGTGATGGGCAAGGCTTCTTTTTGCCATGTGCAGGATTTGCAGGGCACGATTCAGTGCTATGTCGCGCGGGACTCGGTCGGGGAGGAGTCGTATGCCGATTTCAAGCGGCTGGATGTCGGCGATATTGTCGGCGTGAGCGGCGAGGTGTTCAAAACCAAAACCGGTGAAATTTCCGTGCATGCAGACTCGGTGACTTTGCTTTCCAAATCGCTTCAGATTCTGCCCGAAAAATATCACGGCCTGACCGACAGAGACATGCGTTATCGGCAGAGATATGTCGATCTGATCATGAATCCCGTTGCTAAAGAAACATTTATCAAGCGCTCCGCCATTCTGCGCGCTGTTCGCACATATCTTGGCGAGCAGGGCTTTATGGAGGTGGAAACGCCGATGCTTGTCTGCAATGCAGGCGGCGCGGCGGCCCGCCCGTTCCAAACGCATTTCAATGCGCTGGATGAAGATTTTAAGCTGCGCATTTCGCTTGAACTGTATCTTAAGCGCCTGATCGTCGGCGGGCTTGAAAAGGTATATGAGATCGGCCGCGTTTTTCGTAATGAAGGCATCGATACAAGGCATAACCCGGAATTTACGCTCATGGAGCTGTATCAGGCGTATACCGATTATCACGGCATGATGGATCTGACCGAAAACCTCTATCGCTATGTTGCAACAGAGGTGCTCGGCACCCCCGTGATTACCTACGACGGCGTGACGATGGACCTCGGAAAGCCGTTTGCGCGCATTACCATGGTGGAAGCCGTGAAGCAGTATTCCGGCGTTGATTTTGCAAAAATCGAAACGCTTGAGCAGGCACGCGAGGTGGCAAAGGCGCACGGTGTTGCATTTGAGGCTCGCCATGCCAAGGGCGACATTCTCAACTTGTTCTTTGAGCAGTTTGTTGAGGAGCATTTGATTCAGCCGACCTTTGTGATGGATCATCCCGTTGAAATTTCTCCGCTGACTAAGAGAAAGCCGGAAAACCCGGAGTATGTTGAGCGCTTTGAGTTCTTTATGAACGGTTGGGAAATGGCGAATGCCTATTCCGAGCTGAACGACCCCATCGACCAGCGCGCGCGCTTTGCCGAGCAGGAAAAGCTGTTTGCCATGGGCGATGAGGAAGCAAACCGCACCGATGAAGATTTTTTGAATGCGCTTGAGATCGGCATGCCCCCCACGGGCGGCATCGGCTTTGGAATTGACCGCATGTGCATGCTTTTGACGGATTCTCCCGCAATCCGTGATGTTTTGCTGTTCCCGACAATGAAGCCGTTGGACTCTGACAAGAAGGTTTCCAAGGAAGTTTCTGCTCCTGCGGAGGCTACT
>URPL01000030.1 GCA_900549725.1 uncultured Eubacteriales bacterium
CATCATGACCTTTACCGCCCTGACCGGTGCGGTGTCCCACTTTATGATCGGCGGCGCACCGGATTGGGGCGTCTGGGTGCTGTGCGTGCTGTTTACCCTGGCGCTCGGCTCGATTATTTTTGTTTTTTTTACGGCATATCGCAATGTCGCTGCGGGAAAAGATGCAAGGGAGCCGTCGGGTGATGGATCCGGGCAGGTGGAGAGCGCCGATACGGACGAGCCGACGGAGCTTTCCTCTCCCAAGGAGCAGTTCAGCATTTGGCAATATCTTCGCTCCATCTCCATAAGAGACAGCGAAATAATCGATGAGCTTGAGGTTGCCCCGGGGCAAACGACCATGCTCGGCATTTCCGGCGTTGAAATTTCGCAGAGCGAGGCGGATCTTTATCATATTCCAGCCGGTATTCTGGTGTGCGATATTTCGCAGCGCTCCACAGCGTATATCTGCGGGCTGCGGCGTACGGATATCATTCAGGCATTCAACGGCAACCGCATTTATACCATGCAGGATCTAATCGATGAAAAGGCAAAATACTCTGTCGGACAGCGAATCACGCTCACCATATTCCGCGATGATGATGTGCTGGAGTTTAAATTTTTGCTTCAGCCTGCACCGTAACATTTGATACAGAAAACAAAAACGGGCGCCTTTCGCTTGGAAAGGCGCCCGCATGTTTTATTCGGCGCATCAGCGCTTTTTTTCCGCGGGTGATAGGGAGGGTTGAGCCGATGTGGCGTTTGAATTCCTCCAGCATCTCAATGATCTGCCGCTCGGCGGAGCGGCGATGACCAAAGAGCAAACCATGGCCGACAACCGCCATTCTCCCGATGCACGGACGATAGGTCAGATTCGTTTCATCATTGAGGCGAATGGCATAGGAAAAAGCCTCGGAAAATGCCCCCAGCTTACTGCCGCCTCCGCAGCGGACATACTCGATTTTAGTGATATCGTCTTTGGTAAATCCACAGGTTTCAATGCCCCTTGCCTGTTTACATGATTTTACCATATCCTTTGCGTCGATACCCTCTCTCATAAAGCCGAAACCGAATTCCCGCATTGTGAAATATCCGTCCTGATTGTACGCATAAAAGCCCTTGAGGGTCTCCATGGGGTGTTCAAGGTTCTGCTTTTCTTTGGCAAGTCCTTCTTCCTTATAGCGCAGGTACATCTGCGCGATTTCCGCCTGCGTAAATTTCTGTTTGGTCGCATATTTCAGATTTGCAAGCTTTACGGAGAAACGGGGCTCAAATACACGGAACAGTTCCTCCTGCTCCGCGCAGCAATCCCGACAGCAGGTCAGTGTGAGTTCTTTTCCGACCAAAAGGGTATCCTCGCCCTTGAACAATCCTTTTTTGAGCTCTTTGCCGCAAAATGCGCAGTTTGTTGTCTTAGCCATGGTCTTAATTCCTTTCCGTTTTTCGACAGTTTTTTGTGTTCTGTCTTATTGGGGGAATGAAAGATCGGCTCGGTTTTACAAACAACACATTTTTTAAAAATTTTTATTATATTTTTCAGGAAAGGGAAGTCTGCCAGGTGGTGTAGTAATACTGCCCGTTTTCGCCCTTTGTATAATGCAGCGTTACGGTGCCGTATGCCTCAATGGTTTCGTCGTCGCCGGGGGTCATAATGCCGCAGGTGCCGCTGACGGTCATGGTTTCGGAATCAATATTGATACCGGAAAGCGTGAAATAGGGGCCGCCGCCTTTTGCGCCGCCGTAGACTTTTTTCTCCGCATAATCTATGCTGTTTGTCCCGGAGTTATAGGTGTAAAGCGCGCCGAGATCTGCGGTTTTGTAATCATAGGTTCTGCCGAACCACCGCATGGTAACGCGGTCGATTTCGGCGGCAGGGATAGAGCCGCTGGTTTCCATATAGCATTGCCCGTCTTTGTATTTTGCGTTCAGGGTTTGCCAGTCTGCTTCGGTGAGCGCATAATATTCCTCCTCTGAGTAAACAAGCGGCTCATCCGTTCCGTTTTCAAAGGTGAAAACGGAGGTGGTGCGTTCGCTCAAAAGCCATTCAAGACGGACGGCATAATACAGCGCCTGCATCGGGGTCAGCTCCGAGGCATCGCCGTTTAGATCGCTGCTCACCGTCTGCGAATCATGGAAAGGGGAGACGGCGGAGTATTCGGCAATTGTCTCAAACAGCTGCTGTGCCGACAACTCTTCAATGGTCGGAGCGCCGACGGCTTCGTTTTCCGTGGGTGCCTCCGTGTCGCTCACCGCCGGCGCGCTTTGCTCTGTTTTGTCCGAGGACTCCTCCTGCGCGGGCGTATCCGGCGTTTGATGATTGCGCGCTGCGCTTATGCCCGCATATATGCCCGTGCCGACCAAAACAGCAGCCGCCACGGCGGCAAACCCCTTAACAATACCGGGCAGCTGCCGCAGGGCGCCGCGCCCGGCGGCGGAGGCGCCTTTTGCCGCTTGCGCGGCAGATGCGGGAGCCGCTGCATTCTTAGGGAGCGCCGCTTTACGGATTTTTTCCGCTGCGGCTTTCGAAAGCGGCTTTTTGTCGGAGAATGCAAATCTGAACAAGCCGAGCACCGAGATGCCGTGCAGCTTCGTTCCCGTTTTCTCCTCGTACTCCTCCACGGATTTTTTCATTGCTTTTCTGGCATAATTCAGGCGGCTTTTTACCGTTCCTTCGGAAACACCCTGAATTTCCGCAATCTGTGCAACAGATAGCTCATCGAAATAATAGAGAAATATAGCGGAGCGCTGCTCTTCGGAAAGCGTATCGATCATGGAAAGAATCGTCTTTCGAAAATCCTCTTTTTCCAGCATCTCGGAAGGAATCGCACTCGCATCATCGTCGGCAAGAGAATCGAACATGGTATTTCCGTCCTCGTCTTCAACCATCAGGACGTCTTTTTTCTTCTTGAAATAGCGTGTGCATTGATGGTAGGTGATACGGCGCATCCATGCGGCAAACGCCGCCGGCTCCTTCAGGTTCTGAATGGTATTGAAAATTTCGATGAACGCCTCCTGCGTGATATCGCAGGCAAGGTTTTCCTCCTTCACGGTTTTGAGCGCAAAATAATATACATCGTTGTAAAACGCTTCAAAAAGCTCTTCAAACGACGCGGCGTCGCCGCTTTGCGCGCCCTTGACAAGCGACACTAATTTTTCCTGTTCCATTGGTTGTCCTCCATGATTCTGTCGTATTTGTGGCGTGTCGGAAAAAACAGCTTTTGCACGGTGCGATACAGGTGCGCAAGTTGCCCCGGCTGCATGCGGCACCTTTCCCGATCCAGCAGAAAAATCGCACGAATAAAGTTTTTCTGCTGTTTTTTTGCGGACTGCTTCGGTAAATTTTGCACAGCCGCACCCCCTTTCTTTGCAGTATAAAAGGGGAAACGGCGCACCGTTTGGTTTTAGATTTCGCAAAATTCCCGAAATTTCCCGTTCTGCAAAAAAGTATAGCATTGGGGGGGGGGCACTTGTCAAGCCTGCGGCGCGGGATGCGGTTTTATCCCGCACAAGCTCCGTCAGCGGCATGGCAAGCCATACGGAAGAGCAGCCGAAGCAAAGCGGCAAAGCAGGATGAAAGCCCCGCGGACGACAAGCCCGCGCCCGACGGAAATGATAAATGCCGCCTTCGGTTTTAAGATCGACTGAAAATAATAGGTGAAGAAAATATTGAACGACAGCAGCAAAAACGAGACGGCGCAGGTACGAATAATGGCAGGCGCCGCTCTGAGAAAACACGGGCAAAACATATAAAATCGGCTTCATATATGTGAATGCCAACGACAGCAGCGAGGAATCTTCCCCCAAAAACCGCAAAATTGGCTTTTCAAACAGCAAAAGCCCACCCCGGGAAGCAGCCGCAAACAAAACAGAACCCAGTACGGCTGCCGTAAAATATGCATTTGGATCATCCCCGCTGCCCGCAGTGCTTTTTTGGTGCTGAAAATAACGCTGCCGCCGATCCCCGTCAAAAGCCCCGGACTGTATATAATATTCCATGCCGGCGCCACAACTGCCAAAGCTGCCGTTCCTCCCGGCCCCTCATATTACCCGACCATCGCCATATCAACGACTCCGTAAATACAGAAGATCAGGGCGCTGCCAAAGGCCGAAGCAAGATGTTTGAAATAGAGCGATTTGATTTCTCCGCTGCACAAATCCATTGGTTTCTTCATTGTTTTCTCCCTATAATTTCTCTGATAATAAAAAGCCGGATAGGGAACAGACATTTCAGTCTGCGCCTTATCCGGCTGTTGTTTCCGAAAACAACGCGCCCCCCGAGCGAGCACACCTATCGTAGCACATGCCGCATCGTTTGTCAAGCCGAATGTTTGGCAATCCCCAACGAAAAAAGAGGCAGGACACACCGCCGGATGCGGCATGCCCTGTGAAAAAATGAGTTTGAATTACTTTATTTTGCTGCGACGAGAGATTCGATATATTTAACAAAATCATCCACGGTGGTGAGTGTTTTCAGGGTGTCCTCATCCGTGGTGATATCGTATTGATCTTCAATCACCATCACGGCATTCAAAAATTCAAGGGAAGTGATGCCGAGATTATCGCTCATAGTGGCGTTTGGCGTGATATCGGCAGGGGCAAGCCCGAGCTCATCCACCAAAATTGCTTTGATCTGTTCAAACATGGCGGTTCCTTTCTTTATTTTACATAAAGTTTATAAATCAACGAATTGGCAGTGCGTGCCGGCAAAAGCTTCAAAAGCATCACGCAGACCTTATAGGTAAAACCGATGGTATAAAGCGGCTTACGGGTGTTTTTCAGCGCCGTGCGGGCAATGAAGCGCCCTGCTATGACGGGGGACATGCCGCTGCGCTCGTCCGCTTCCATGCGGGCAACGGAGCGCGCGATACTGCCGCCGTATGCCTCGTCTCCGCTTGGCACTTTTTCTCTTGCCGCCGTGAAACCGGTATGAATGTCGCCGGGCATTACGGCACAAACCGTGATGCCGAAGCGCCGCACCTCATTGGCAAGCGCCATGGAAAAGGAATTGATTGCCGCCTTTGAGGCGGAATAAAACGCCTGAAACGGGATCGGCGCCATGGCGGCAACGGAGCTGACATTGACAATGCGGCCATATCCCTGCTTGCGAAAATAGGGAAGGGCTGCATGGCAAAGCCGAACACAACCGAAGAAATTTACGTCCAGCTGCTTTTGCGCCTGTGCGATATCCGTAAATTCCGCGGCGCCGGAAATTCCGAATCCCGCGTTATTGATGAGAATATCGATGCGCCCCTGCTCCCGCATCACCGTTTCAACGGCAGCGCGCAGGGATACCTCATCCGTGA
The DNA here is from genome assembly GCA_900549725.1 of uncultured Eubacteriales bacterium. Classification (GTDB taxonomy): domain Bacteria; phylum Bacillota; class Clostridia; order Oscillospirales; family CAG-272; genus UMGS1225. Next base: position 5,280 of record URPL01000030.1, read on the forward strand.
CATCGGCGGTGATGTGGCGCACGGCGCCCGCCACGGCGCCATGGCGGGAAAGCTCATAGACGATATGCCCGCGCTGCGCAAGCTCGGCACAGGCACATTTTCCTATGCCGCCGCTGCCGCCGCTGACCAATATGACCTTTTTGGCGGTTTGCGCATTCATTTTGCCTGCTCCTTTTTCGCCTGCTCGGTCTCTTGTGCTTTCATTTTGGCAAGCTCTTCTTCCTCCAGCTGGCGATATGCCACCTTGCCGACCAGCGTTTTCGGAAGCTGATCGCGGAACTCGATTTCGCGCGGCATTGCGTATTTTGCAATATTTTTTCTGCAATAGGCGAGCAGGATTTCCCTATATTCTTCTCTGGGAGAAAGACCGGGCTTGAGCATAACAAACGCTTTAACCTTCTGCATGCGCAGCGGATCCGGCACACCGATGACACAGCTCATCTGTACAAGCTCATGCGCATCCAGAATGTTTTCCAGCTGAGAGGGATACACATTATACCCGTTTGTGATAATCATGCGTTTGATGCGCTGCTTGAAATAAATGAAGCCTTCGTTGTCCATTTTGCCGAGGTCGCCCGTGTGAATCCAATAATGACCGTCATCATGCAACCGCTTGGTGGCAGCCGTTTCTTCGGGATGATTGAGGTATTCCAGCATGATTGTCGGTCCGGTGAGGCAAATCTCGCCCTCTTCCCCCAAGGGCAGCTCTTCCGTGGTGCCGGGCTTGACGATGCAATAATAGGTGTCGGGGAAGGGCTGTCCGATGCTGCCTTCCTTATACACATGCGTCGGGGTGAGACAGCTTGCCGTAACGCATTCCGTTGTACCGTAGCCCTCGCGCACCTGAATGGTGGCACTGTGATCATAAAGAAATTTATCAAAGCGCTTTTTCAGTTCTACGGAGAGCGAATCGCCGCCGCTGAACACACCTTTGAGGCAAGAAAGATCTGCGCCCTTCATAGTCGGCTGGCGTAAAAGAGCTTCATATAGCGTCGGCACGCCGGCAATAAAGTTGCAGCGGGTCTTTTTGAGCAGTTTTGCATAGCTTTCTGCGGTAAAACGCGGCACAAGAATGCAGCGCCCGCCGTTTGCCAGCATGGAATGAATCGAAACGCCGAGCCCAAACCCATGGAACATCGGCATCACGGCAAGCATTTTATCGCCCGGGCGGAACATGGGGTTGGTCGCGATGATCTGCGCCGCAAGGGCATTAAAATTGAGGTTGGAGAGCAAAATGCCCTTGGTAGTACCGGTCGTGCCGCCGCTGTAGAGAATCACGGCAGGGTTGTCCCCACTCTTTTCCACACGGTATTTCCAGGTATACTCTCTGCCGCGGCGGATAAATTCCGCCCAGCGGATCACGGGCGCGTCTTTTGGAATTTTTTGAATCTTGCGCCCTTCTGTGAGCATATAGCCAGCCTTGATGGGTTGTGAAAGCTCATCCTTAATTGAAGCCAAAATCACATTGGAAAGCTCCACATTTTGACGAATCGCTTCAAATTTGTGATAAAACTGATCCAGGGTGATAGCACAGATGCTGCCGGATTCCCTGAGGAAAAATTCAATCTCGTTTTCCGAGGAAAGCGGGTGCACCATGTTTGCAATGGCACCGACAACATTAACCGCATAAAAAACAACGACGGTCTGCGGGCAGTTGGGCATGCAGATGGTGATCCGGTCACCGGGGCGAACGCCGATTGCTTTCAAAGCGCGTGCGCAAAGCTCGACATCGCGGCCGAATTTGCGATAGCTTGTGTGCTTTCCCATAAAATCATAGGCGATATAATCCGGGTACTGCGCAATGATCTGTTCTACCTTGCCCCACATGGAGCCTTTGAAATACTCAAGATGGAAGGGAATATCTCCATAGTTTTTCAGCCAGGGGGCGTTCGGCTCCCGTACGGAAACCTCCGAGGCTTTTGTTTGCTGCTCAGTGCTCATCGTAGGTTACCTCCTCAATTAACGGCCGCTCAAGCAACCGCGGGTGCTCAAGCAGATATTTCAGAAGCTTTATGGTTTTGGAATAATAGTAGCCGTCTGCCAGGCGCTCATCGATCGTGAGCCCAAGATCCACGCTCTCTTTCATGGTAACTGAACCGTCGTCTGCGTAAAACGGACGCTTTTGGATCAGTCCCACCGTGACAAAAACAGAGTTGGTGCCCCAGTTTGCGAGATGGTGATAGCCGGAATGCATGCCAATGGAGCCGAGGTTGGAAAGAAGAACAGAGGAATAATAAGGGTCAGTTTCAATCAGGAATTTCGGAACCCAGCCGTGTATATTCAGCCGCGTGACGAGAAAGAGAATAAATTTGGAAAGAAAGCGAGGCATGCGATTGAAAACATCCATGGCATCGGAGGAAGCATCTCCTTTGCCTTTTCTGCAATCCTGCACCTGGCGACGGATTTCCTCATGAATGGTATCCAGTGTGGAATCTTCCTTTGTGTGGAGGAAAGCAAGCCCCTCCTTTGCTTCGTCCGCAAACTGCTTTTTGACCACGAACGACGCCGTCACTTCATTACGCTGATACACATTTTTATTCGAAATAAAGCGGTTCATTTTCGGGCGCAGCGTCAGGCATTTGACGAGTGCCGTGACCACAAGGTGAAACAGTGTATATTTGAACTTCGGATTTTGCGCGTTGCGCTCTTCAAGATAGCGGTTTGCCTCGGTCAGGTCAACCATCAGGGAGATAAACGCCTCGTTGTTGCAGCGACCGTTGAAAATATTCGGCACAACAAAATGCATACCGTCAAGGTCCCGCACCAGGGCGCCGTCCTTACGGTCGCCGAAGCGTCTTTTTACTTTTTTGCTCATCATTTTTCCTCCGATAGAATTTTTGAAGCTTGTCTTTGTTTTTTATATGCGATCAGCAGCGCAGCAAAATACTGCATTGCAAAAGAAAACGCGGAAAGCGCTGCAAAGCCGATGAAAAAGCCGACGGCATGCACGGATAAAAGCTGCTCTCCGATCCATTTCAGCACCAAATTGTCCGCAAAGATGAACAGAATCAAAAAGCCTATAAAATACAGGATGAAAACAAGCGGCGAATTTTTATATGCCAAAAGCCGAATCAGATAATAGCCGAGGATAAGCCCCGCATCCACAATAAAATATTTAATGATCCATGCAAGCGGGATTTGCATGGCAAGCCCGTCAATGTGAATCGGGGAAAATGCGGGAAAGAGCAGAGTATAGAAATAAAGCAGCGGAACGGTGACCGCCATGGCAGCAAACAGCCAGGAAAGCAGCGTCCATAAAATTTCCATAAAGGAGCGACGCGGAATCGACTCCGCAAGGGCATGGCAATAGCGCTGCGGCTCCATACCAATCGTCTGCGCGTAGGATTCTCCGCGTTTTTGGCTTTCCAGCGCCATACCGATCTGGTCGCTGATCAGATCGCGGCAAAGCACGGTATTGAGAAAGCGTGCTGAAAGATAGCGGTTCATTTTGCGCAAAATCTTTTTATTTTCCTTGGATAAAGTGCGCATCTGCGCTTTTTGTTCCGCCCTCATGTTTCTTCCTCCCGTCCGAAAATCTGTTCTGTCAATTTGCTGATCCAACGCCAGCTTTCCTCAAACGAGGAAAGATAAGAAAGGCCCTGAGGTGTGACGGAGAAGTATTTGCGTTTCGGTCCGAGCGGGGAGGGCAGAAGCTCAGAGGCAAGATTCCCCTGCTTTTCAAGCCGCAGCAAAATCGGATAGATCGTCCCCTCAGAAAGCTCCGTAAAGCCGTATTTGCGTAATGATTCCAGAATTTCATAGCCGTAGGTCGTCTTCTTGCTGATGATTTTGAGAATGCAGCCCTCCAGCGTTCCCCGAAGCAGTTGCGATTTGTCGAAGGTCATCGTTACCTCGCATCGTGCAAAATTTTGACGGCATTACTATTATGCGTTGCATAGTACTGTGTCATTGTACTTTATTTTTCCTTATTTGTCAATTCATTTTCGCACAAAAAGCACAAAAGTTGACATAAATTTTACCGCAAGAAAAAACAACCGCATTTCTGCCGTCACCGCGGCAAAAATGCGGTTGCAAAATTCGTTTTTCAGCTCGCTTTTGCAAGCATGTTTTCAAAAAAAACGCCGTACCCCCTGGTCGGGTCGTTGACCATAACATGTGTGATTGCCCCGATCAGTTTTCCGTCCTGCAAAATCGGGCTTCCGCTCATGCCCTGCACAATGCCGCCCGTTTGCTCCAAAAGAGCGGAATCCGTTACATGCACAATAAAGCTTTTGTTGTCGTCTCCGCCGATGATTTTTGTGATTTCGATTTCATATTTCGCGCGGATCTTTTGCGGTGCAACGCTTGCAAGCACCGTGGCTTTTCCCGTATGAACATCGCTGCGCAGACCGATTGGCACAAGATCCTCCTCGTCGCACGTAATTTCTTTGCCGAACACACCGAACACGCCGCAATCCGTGTTGCGCAGCAAAGCACCGCTGCGCTTTTGCGTAAAGGTGCCGCGCAGCTCTCCCGGCGCACCGACGCTCCCCTTTTCCACCCCCTGCAGCTCGACCACTCTTGTCTGTGCGGTTCCGATGGGGAGCAGGAGCCCCGTATCTGCATCGCAAATTCCGTGCCCGAGCCCCGCAAAGCTTCCGCTGCCCGGCTCGATAAAGGTAACCGTGCCGATGCCCGCCGTGCTGTCGCGCACCAAAATCCCGGCATGATACTGTGCGTCGTTCGGATTTTTTTGCGGTGTGAGAGATGTTTTGTGCTCGGCACCGTCGCGCTCATAAGTGATCTCTATGGCATTTCCGTCGCTTGCATTAATAGCTTCCTGCAATGCGGCAATATCTTTTATTTTTGTCTGCCCGACTGCGGTGATCATATCTCCGCTGCGCAGCCCCGCTTGCGCAGCAGGGCATTCCTGCCCGGTTCTCGGAGAGAGCTCAATGATCAGGGGCGCTTTTGTCGCCAGCTTCACGCCGAAGAGTATCCCGCCGGGCAGGACTTTTTTCTCCGTGATTGTTTTCACGGAAATTTCCTTGAGCGGCAGCACGCCGAGCAGGGAAGCGGTCACTTTTTTGGTGTTGCAAAGCGGTGAACGCTGCGAAAAAACGGGCGCGGCATCGGGTTTGATCAGTCGCACCCCGACACTGATATATTCGGGCAGCGCACTCGATTCCATCAAACAGATCTTATCCGGCAGGCAAATGCGGGTCAACCCCACCAAAGCTCCGGCGCTGAGCAGCAGCGCAATGGCGATAAGGGGGAGCCGTTTTGTTTTTTTCATGGTTTTCATAATGTTCCAGCGCTTTCTTCCAGTCATTTTATGCGTTTAGGCACGATGATAATTTGGCGTGTACCGTATGGTTTATGTGTAACAATTTTTTAGCAGGGTGCCATTTTTTCACCGCTTTTCTCTGACTTTTATTATAGCTTGAACGATGTGAAAAAAATGACGAATCGTGGTTGCAGCGCTTGACAATTTTTTATCTGTGTATTAGAATGATACCGTGAGCAATTATAAAAAAGGGGATTGAATACAGAATGAGCTCTGAAAAGAAACTTTATGAAAAAGTGCGCTCCGCGCAACAGATCTGCGGGACACATATGGCGCTGAACTGCCCGCAGACCACGGAAATTCTAGGATCTGTCGGCTTTGATTTTATTTGGGTCGATACGGAGCACACGGCTGCTTCCTATCAGGATCTTTATTATCATATCAAAGGCGCTCAGGCGGCAGGAACGCCTGTTATCGTTCGCGTTCCCATGCATGACCGCAATTTCGTCAAAAAAGTGCTTGAAATGGGCGTAGACGGAATTATCTTCCCCATGGTGAACACGCCTGAAGAGGCGGAAAGAGATATGAGCTATGTGATGTATCCGCCGCACGGCATCCGCGGATTCGGCCCGCTTGCTGCCGTGCATTGGGGCGCGGATGATCTGCAGGAATATATCGATCATTCCGATGAGCGCCTTTGCCGCTTTATTCAGATCGAAACGGCGCAGGCAGTGAAAAATCTGCCCGAAATCGTAAAAAATCCATATATCGACGGTTATATTTTCGGGCCGTGCGATCTCTCCGGTTCCATCGGCGAGTTGAACAATGTTTTCGGCGAGCATACCATCGCCCTGATCAAGGAAGCCATTGCAATTCTGAAAGAGAACAAGAAATGCATCGGCGTTTCCACAGGATCTGACGACCCCGCCGTATTGCAGTTCTGGCATGATCTCGGAATCAATATGATTTCCACCGGCGTTGATTATGATTATATGCGTCGTGCGGCTGTGAAAAACCTTGCAAATATTCGCAAAATTCAGGAAAATTAAGGAGAATCGATATGCTGCAGGCATTACGCGAAGAAGTTTTGCGCGCCAATTTGCTGCTCCCGAAAAGCGGACTTGTGCTGTTCACCTGGGGCAATGTCAGCGGGATTGATCGCGAGGCGGGTCTTGTTGTGATCAAGCCCTCCGGCGTACCCTATGAAGAGCTGACCGCCGACAATATGGTGATCTGCGATCTGTGCGGAAAGGTGATCGAGGGCGATTTGCGCCCCTCCAGCGATCTTGCAACGCACCTTGTTCTCTATAAAGCATTCCCGGGGATCGGCGGTGTTACGCATACGCATTCCATGTATGCCACCTCCTTTGCCCAGGCGGGCAAGGCAATCGTACCGTACGGCACGACCCATGCAGATTATTTTGACGGCGAAATTCCGTGTACGCGCAAGATGAAAAAAACCGAAATTGCATCGGAATACGAAAAAAATACAGGTCTTGTGATTGCGCAAACCTTTGCAAAGGCAGACCCGGACCGTATGCATGCCGTTTTGGTGCATTCCCATGGGCCGTTTACCTGGGGAAAGGATCCCGTTGCCTCCGTTGAGGCCTCCGTCGTTTTGGAAAATGTCGCACAGCTTGCCATGAATACGGAGCTTTTGCAGCACACCGCCGAATGCACGGCGCAGCGCCCGATGCAAAAAGAGCTGCTGCGCAAGCATTTTGACCGCAAGCACGGCCCCGGCGCTTATTACGGGCAAAAATAAGTTTTTGCAGGCGGAAAATTTCTCTTCTGCCGCCACGATGCAAGAAGCGCGAAACGGTGAAAACAACAGTTTTAAAAGAAAAGCGGTTTTGCAAAAATGCAGAGCCGCTTTTTTGTTATGCTTTGCAGTGCTTTTTCATATAGTCAAGAGAGCAGGAAAAAACGGGAAGCCCCGTTGCCTGAACTTTTGGACCGAAAGGATGAAAAAGCAACATGGATAAACCGCTTGCATCGTTTTTGCAAACGTCCGGCAAAGGGCTGACAAAAGACGAGGTGGAGAAAAGCCGCGCCCAATTCGGTGAAAACGCATTGCAAAGGCCAAAGCCAAGGCCGCTTCTTTTGAAAATTCTCTCCGGGCTGAACGACCCGATCATCCGCATCCTGCTGGCGGCGCTTGCCATCAATTTTGTGTTTTTATTCAAAACTTTTGATCTATACGAAACCGTCGGTATTCTTCTGGCAATTCTCTGCGCAACGATCATTTCCGCTGTCTCCGAGCGGGGCGGGGAGCTCGCCTTTGAAGCCATGCTGCGCGAAGCGGCGGAATCAAAATGCATTGTGCGAAGGGACGGAAAGGAACAAAAAATCGCGCAGGACGCTATTGTGGTGGGCGATGTGGTGCGCCTCGAGGCTGGCATGAAGCTCCCGGCGGACGGCATTTTGCTCGAAGGGGTGCTCGGCGTCGACCAATCCGCTTTGAACGGGGAAAGCATTGAGGTGCAAAAGCAGCCGACACGTATTCCGCCGCGCGAATTTACGCTTACAAATCCCCATACGCTGTTCCGCGGCTCCACGGTGGTGCACGGCAGCGGGCTTTTATGGGTAACAAGAGTCGGGCAGGCGTCTCTATACGGTTCGCTGGGGAAAGAACTGAGCGCAAAAGGGGAAAAAAGCCCGCTCAAGACGCGGCTTGAACACCTTGCAAAGCAAATGAGCATTGTCGGCTATGCGGCGGCGCTTTTGGTTGCGCTATCCTATTTGGTGAACGCCTTTTTCATTGACAACGGCTGGAACTTTGCGAAAATTGCCGCGCTGCTGCGCACCCCTTCTTATCTCTTCCCGCAGCTGCTGCATGCGCTCACCCTTGCAACGACGGTGATCGTCGTCGCCGTACCGGAGGGGCTGCCGATGATGATCAGCGTTGTGCTCTCCCGCAATGTGCGCCGCATGAAAAAAGATCGGGTTTTGGTCCGCTGTGCGACCGGTATTGAAACGGCGGGCTCGCTCAATTTGCTTTTCACCGATAAGACGGGAACGCTTACCCGCGGCTGCCTCAGCGTGGATTCGCTGCTGTTTGCCGGTGATGAGCCGAAATCCATTGCCGCAGCACGCAAAGAGGGCGCGCGCTTTCGCCTTTATGAGCGCGCAGCGCGCTATAATACAGCATGCACCGTTTTGCGCGGGCGGGCAAGCGGCGGCAATGCAACGGAGCGGGCAATCCTTGCAAGTGTTTTGCCGTTTTCGGAACGGGAAACTCTTTCCCCGGGCGATCGGCTCTCGTTTGATTCCGAGCGGAAATTTGCCGCTGTCACCGTAGAGAAAGCGCGGTATTATACGGGCGCGCCCGAGGTGCTGCTGCCGCACGTAAACGCCTTCATTGATCGCAAGGGTGAGCCCTGCCCGCTGGCAGGCGGCACAGAGCTGCTTTCCGCCGCAGAGCCTTATGCCGCGCGCGGTTTTCGCATTTTATGCATCCTTTGCGAGCGCGACGGGCTTTGCTGCTTTTTATGCTTTGTGCTCCTGCGCGACGGTTTGCGCCGCGATGCGAAAACTGCGGTGAAAGAGCTGACGCAGGCAGGCGTGCGCGTTGTGATGATTACGGGGGATAATGAAAAAACCGCCCGCAGCATTGCCGCCGAATGCGGCATTATGCGCCGCGGGGGCGTGGTGATGGACGGAAAAACACTGCAAAATACCGCGGATGAGGAGCTGATTCGTCTTTTGCCGCGCCTTTGCGTGATTGCCCGCGCGCTGCCGGGGGATAAAAGCCGCCTGGTGCGCCTTGCACAGAAGGCGGGCTATGTCGTCGGTATGACGGGGGACGGCATCAACGATGCCCCCGCGCTCAAATGCGCCGATGTCGGCTTTGCCATGGGCAGCGGTACGGATATCGCCAAGGAGGCGGGCGATATTATTATCACGGATAATGCTATTTCCTCCATTGCCAAAGCCGTACTCTACGGCCGCACGATTTTCAAAAGCATCCGCAAATTTATTCTGTTTCAGATGACGACAAACCTCAGCGCCGTCGCCATCACAACGATCTGCCCGCTGCTCGGCATCGACACTCCCATCACCGTTTTGCAGATGCTGTGGATCAATATGATTATGGATACCTTCGGCTCTTTGGCATTCGCAACGGAAGCCCCCATGCCGCAATATATGAAGGAAGCGCCCCTGGCGCGCAGCGGCGGTATTATGAACCGCTATATGGCGCTGCGCATCGCCTTTGTCGGCGCGCTGATGACAACGCTCTCGCTTTGCTTTTTGCGGCTTGATTGCGTGCGCGCCGCTTTTCCGCGCGGCGGGGATGCCGCCGTGATGCAATGCGCCTTTTTCCTGATGTTTATCGCCATGGATCTTTGCAATTTTCTCAGCGCCCGCACAACCGGGGTCAATCCCCTGCGCGGCATTTCAAAAAACCCGTCATTCATTCTGATTTTTCTGTTTATCTGCACCGTCCAGCTCTTTATGATATATTTCGGCGGCCATGCCTTTCGCACCACGCCCCTTGCATGGCATGAGCTTTGGCTCTGCATCGGATACGGCTGCACCCTGCTGATTTTCAGCGGCATGCTGAAGCCGATTTTGCGCAAGCTCTGCCGCGGGCGATGCGTATAGCGAAATTCTTCGCAAACAGTTGAAAAAAGGCGAAAAATGTGCTATACTATGAACAGTATGAAAAGAAAAAAGGAAGTAAAATTATGGATCATATGCAGCTTCTTGACCGATATCATGCCATAAAGCGGCAGCTTTTTGACCGCTATTACCATACCATGAACGAAAAGCAGAGGGAAGCGCTGTATTGCGTAAACGGCCCGCTGCTTGTGCTTGCGGGCGCGGGCACGGGCAAGACCACGGTGCTTGTCAACCGCATTGCGCACATTATTCGCTACGGCAATGCCTATGAAGACTGCTCCGATGTCCCCGGCATTACAGAGCAGTCCCTTGCCGCAATGGAAGAAGCGCTCTCGCTGCCGCCGCAGGAGCTTTGCCCCCTGCTCAGCGAATATGCCGTTTCGCCGTGTCCGCCGTGGGCTGTTCTTGCCATTACCTTTACCAACAAAGCCGCCAATGAGATCAAGGAGCGCCTTGCCGCCCTGCTCGGCGAGCAGGCAGAGGAAATTTGGGCGGGCACCTTTCATTCGATCTGCATGCGCATTCTCCGCCGCTACGGAGACCGCGTCGGCTATGCGCCGGGCTTTACCATTTATGATACCGACGACTGCAAAAAGGTGGTTGCGGAATGCCTCAAGCAGCAGAATATCGATGAAAAGCAGCTGCCGATCAAGCAGGTGTTAAATGCTGTCAGCCGCGCAAAGGATCAGCTGCAAACTCCGGAGGATTTTTCCGCTTTGGCAGGCAGCGATTTCCGCAAGAGCCAAATTGCAACGGTATATGAGCTGTATCAAAAGAAGCTGCAGGATGCAAACGCGCTGGATTTTGACGATATTATCATGCAGACCGTCTTTTTGCTGCGCAGCTGTGAAGAGGCGCGCAGCTATTATCAGGGGCGCTTCCGCTATGTTATGGTGGACGAATATCAGGATACCAACCATGCGCAGTTTTATCTCACGGCGCTGCTTGGCGGCAAGTTTCAGAATCTGATGGTAGTCGGCGACGACGACCAGAGCATTTATAAATTCCGCGGCGCAACGATTGAAAATATCCTGCAATTCGACAAAACCTATCCCGCCGCAAATGTGATCAAGCTTGAGCAGAATTATCGCTCCACCGAGCGCATTCTTGCCGCCGCAAACTCCGTGATCCGCAATAATTTCGGGCGGCGCGGCAAGGAGCTTTGGTGCAGGGGAGAGCAGGGCGAGCCCATTGTGGTTCGGCGGCTGGATAACCAGCTGGACGAAGCAAAATACATCGTGGATAAGATCATGGAGCTGAAGATTCGCGAAAAGCGCAATTTCAGCGATTTTGCCGTGCTCTACCGCATGAACGCGCAATCGCTCAACTTAGAGCAGATCTTTGCCAAGAGCGGCTTGCCGCATCGATTGCTTGGCGGCGTCCGCTTTTATGAGCGCAAAGAGGTCAAGGATATCCTCTCCTATCTCGCTGTAATTCATAACCCGCGCGACGATCTGCGCCTGCGCCGCATTATCAACGAGCCCAAGCGCAAGATCGGGGAAGCCACGGTCACCGCGCTGAACAACATCGCCGCCTTTGAGGGCGTGAGCATGTTTGAGGCGATGAAGCATGCGCAAAGCTATACGGCAATTGCAAAAAGCGCAGGCAAGCTGAATGAATTTGTCGCGCTGATCGAGCAGCTGAAAAAAATCGAGCGGGAAGAGCCGCTCTCCGTTTTGTTCCGCAAAACCATTGAGCTCAGCGGCTATCGCGATATGCTGGTGCGCGGCGGCGCAGCTGAGGAGGATCGGCTGCAGAATATCGAAGAGCTTGTTTCAAACGCCGTGGAATATGAGCAGCGCACGGAAAATGCAACGCTGGAGAGCTATCTGGAAGAGATCTCGCTTGTTTCCGATATTGATAATTATGATAAAGAGGCGGATGCCGTCGTTCTCATGACCATTCACAGCGCAAAGGGACTGGAATTTCCCGTGGTCTTTTTGCCGGGCATGGAGGAGGGCGTATTCCCAAGCTCCCAGTCCTCGCTTTATCCAGAGGAGCTGGAGGAGGAGCGCCGCCTTGCCTATGTCGCCATCACGCGCGCAAAAGAGCGCCTGTATGCAACGCATGTGCGCGAGCGGCTTTTATACGGCAAAACGCAGTTTAACCCCCGCTCCCGTTTCTTAGACGAGATCCCGGAGGAATATATCCTGCAGGAGCAGCCGCGCCATCGGGAAGAGCCGACAGAGTTCGCGGCACCGCAGGAGCCCGCCTATCCCTCCAAAAAGCGCAAAAAGACCATTTCCGATGAGTTTTTCCGCCGCAGCGATCTTTCCGCCGCCGTCGGCAAAACCCGCAGCTATGAGCGCTTTGCCGTGGGGCAGCGGGTCAGCCATCTCACCTTCGGCAAGGGCACGGTGCTCTCCGTGCGCGAGGTGGGGGCGGATCTGCTCTATGAAATCGCCTTTGATACCATCGGCACCAAAAAGCTCATGGCAACCTATGCAAAGCTGAGAAGCGCCGATGGGGAATAATCTCAAATAAACGGCACAAAGCCCGCATTCCGTTCAAAAAACGGGGTGCGGGCTTAATTTATAGCGTTTCAGGAGGAAGAAAAAATGAACTACGGATATGTGCGTGTTTCCACGCAGGAGCAATGCTGCGAGCGGCAGCTGCTTTCCATGCAGAAATTCGGTATCCCGCCGGAGAATATCTATGCCGATGCGCAGTCCGGCAAGGATTTTGCGCGCCCGATGTATCGCCGCCTTGTGCGGCGCCTGCGCGCGGGCGACCTTTTGGTGCTGCACAGCATTGACCGTCTCGGGCGCAACTACGCCGAGATTTTGGAGCAATGGCGGATCCTCACCAGGGAAAAGCAGGCGGATATTTTGGTTTTGGATATGCCGCTGTTGGATACGCGCCGCGGCAAGGATCTCCTCGGCACCTTCATTGCCGACCTTGTGCTGCAAATTCTTTCATTTGCGGCGGAAAGCGAGCGAACCAACATCCGAAAACGCCAGGCGGAGGGCATTGCCGCTGCAAAGGCGCGCGGCGTGAAATTCGGCAGGCCGAAAAAAGAAAAGCCGCAGCAGTTTGAAAAGCTGCTTGCAGCATGGCAAAGCGGGGCGCTGAGCGAGGCGGAGCTTATATCGCTTTGCGCCGTCGGCAGAAGCACGCTGTACCGTTGGAAAAAAGAATTGTCCTAAAAAGTGTACTTTACCGAACGGATGTTACCATAAGCCGATTATATCATATTTTGGATAAATGTTCAACCGTTTCTTTCAAATTCTTTCAAAAAAAGTCTGAAAAATGCAGAAAAAGCCTGTCCGAAAAAGTACACTTTTTGGAACCAGTTGGAAACGCATTCAAACAAACTTTGATAATGAAAGGAGCAAAAAGCATGAGTTCAGTGACAAGCAGAATTAAAGAAATTCAGCAACCACGGGGAGGCTACATCAAACCAGCTTTGTTTGCGAAGACCGTATTTGAGGACGGCAAAGTCTTAAATGAAAAAGAAAATGTCCATTCTTCTGTAATCGGTATGGTAGTTGATTATATGACAAGGATCTTAATAAACAAGGATGCAAAGGAAGCATTTAAAATTTCTTTGTTCGGTTACAACGCTCGTTTGGATTTTTTGAGTTCTTATATTCCTGCAGATGCAATTAAAGAATCAGATATTCGAAAAAATGATAAAACTATAACGGTTGAAACAGCTAAGAAACTTTCGATTATTCAGCAAGATGGCAAAAACAGCGCATTCAATCTTTTGGAACAAATTAAGGGGTTGGATGATAACTCAATTGTTGCCGCTTGTAAAATTGTAACATATGATGTTTGGTATCGTAATCCAGCAGTGGCTATGCTTGCGAAAAATGCAGAAGACACAAATCCGGATCACGAGACAATCAATAATATTCGGATACTGATTCAAAGAAG
>URPL01000031.1 GCA_900549725.1 uncultured Eubacteriales bacterium
TTTTAAGAAGCGCTGCTTTGTGCTGCGGCATCCTGATTTGCGGCGGAAGGGGCAGAGCGCATGGTGTATTCACTGACGCCCAGGATCGTTTCGCCGTCGATCTGCAGCGCGGTCGGGCGGTCGAAGCGGACAGTGATTTCATCCCCGCTCAGAATTTTGACCAGCTTTTTCTTTTTGATATGCTCGCCTTTGAAAATCGAGGGGAATACCATCAATGCCTGAAATTTGTTTGCGGCGCGGTAAACCATAGCGCTGATCGTGTGCGCCGGGTTCAGGCGGTCCTGCGCAGGAGTCGGCATCATGCCGCCGCCGTAAAAGCGGCCGTTCATGGTCGGAACGAGCCAAACCTTGTCAAACCGATATTCTTTTCCGTCTGCAATGACGGTTGCATTGGTCGGCTTATAGTGAAATAAAAGCCCTTTGATTGCAATGGAGGTGTAATTCACGGGCTTTTTTGAGGTGGCTCTGAGTTTATCGCCGACCTCGCAGCAATAGCCGTCGATGCCGTAGCCGACGCCGTTGAGCACGCGATAGTCTTTTCCTTTGACGGTGACAATCGGCAGATCTTTCAGATATTTCGTAATATCCGTCGGCTCCTGCAGCGGGGTTCCGCCGATATCATGTAAAAAGTCGTTTCCGCTTCCCGTGGCAAAATAAAGAATTCTCTTTGGCAGGGTAAGCCCTGTCGTATCGTTAATAAAGCGGTTCAGCGTGCCGTCTCCGCCGCAGAGCACCAGGGCGTCCGCATCGGAAACGCCCGCCAAAAAAGCGCCGTAATCCGAAATTTTTGTCATGTCGGTAAAGCGGCATTCGCCGCCTTTCAAAAAAGGCTCAACCTTTTTGCAATCCTGTGTGCAGCGTCCGTTTCCCGCAAAGGGGTTAAAAAGAATATGGTAGACCATGTGACTCTCCCTTTTCGTTCGTTTTCAAAAGCACACAGAGTATACCATATTCTTAACATTTTTGCAACTGTTTCGACAATTTTCTGTCAGTTTCCGCTTTCGCGCCGCATGATGTATTCCTCAAGGCAAAGCCCCGCATCGTGAATCTTCTTGGCATGATATCGCCCGACATAGCGATAATGCCACGGCTCAAAGGAAACGGCGGTCTCGCTCACCTTGTCCTCCGGATAGCGGAGAATAAAGCCGAATTTCCAGGCGTTTTCCCTCAGCCAGGGGTAGCTTGCGCTGTTTTTGAAAGAAACATCCGCGCCCGAGAGGTCATGCATATCCACGCAAAGGCCGAGCTGATGCTCGCTGGTGCCGGGGCGGTTGGAATAGGTCACGGTGATGGCTTCTGCCTGTTCGCGTGTCAGGGCAGGGTTTCTTGCCATTTCATTGTCCGTATAGTGAGAAAACAGAGAACTTTGGTAGGCATAGGAGCGATAAGCGCTCATAACGGAAAGCGGGTATCCGCTTTTTGGGTTTACCGTCAGTTGATTTTCGGCTTTTGCCTCTATAAAGAGCGCCTCCAGTGCCTTTGCGGCATACAGCGACATTTTCTGCATGGCGCGCCCGTCGCCGCGGGTGTTGACAAGATCTGTCAGGTCTGCCGGAATAAAGTCGGAGGCAAGGGGATGTGTTGCATTGACCAGGGTCAGATAGGCATCGCGATCCGTCGGATTCATATATTCTTCATAGGCGGAAAGGTCCGCGGTAAAGCTCGGCGCCTGTTCAACCGGTTCCGTAACGGCTTCGGAGGTCGGCGGCTCGGCGGAATCCGTATCGGAGGCAGAACCGTTTTCGCTGCTTGCGGAGGAAGATGGCTCGGAAGGATCCTGCGGTATAACGGGTGTTTTTTTGCCGCAGCTTTTTGCGATAAAAACGATTGCAAGAATGCAGATTGCAAGGAGAAGAATAAGCAGTGCTGCGGCGCGCAGCTGCTTTTGGCGGCGCTGTTTTTTTCTCAGGGCGCGGCGCCGCTCAATTTCCGCCGCATTCAGGCGGCGGTTTGGCTGACTTGGCTGATTCATGGCAAAAGCCTCCTTTTCATGCTACTATCATAGCATAAAATGAAGGCTTCGTCAATGTTATTCCTGCTCGGTTTTTTCGCTGAAGGGGAAGCGGAGAATCACCTTGAACAGATCTCCGTCGATTTTGAGCTGCAGCGTTCCGCCCTGGAGGGTGCACAGGCTTTGCGCAATGGAGAGCCCAAGGCCGCTGCCTTGCGTTGTGCGGGCATGGTCGCCGCGCACAAACCGCTCTAAAAGCTCCTCTCCGCGGTTTGCGGGCGCCTCTTTTGCAATATTACGCAGGATGAGAACGGCATGTGTCTCGGTGCGCTCCAAAGAGAAATAAACGCGGGTGCCCGGCATGGCATATTTGCAGATGTTGCCGAGCAGATTGTCAAAAATGCGGCCGAGCAGGGCGGGGTCCGCTGCAATCGGCGCGTGCGTCTGCGTGCCCTCTTCTACAACTGTAAGCCCCGCACTTTCAAAGCGCTCTTTGTATTCCCCGAGCTCCTGCAGCAGCATCACACCAAGATCCAGCGGCTGCGCATGCACCGCAACGCAGCCGCTTGCCGCGCGGGATGCCTCGATCAGATCCTCCGTCAGCTTTTTCAGGCGAATGGATTGCCGCTGCAAAACGGCAAGATATTCCGCGGCATTCGGGCTTTGCAGCCCCTCCTTTTGCAAAAGATCGGTATAATTGACAATGGAGGTGAGCGGGGTTTTGATGTCGTGCGAGACATTGGTGATCAGCTCCGCCTTCATTCGCTCACTTTTTGTTGCCGCGCTGACCGCTTGTGCAATGCGGCTTGCATTGTCGGACAAAACGGCGGCATGCTTTTGAAATTCCGGCAGCAGCCAGTGCGGAATTTCAGCCGTTTCTCCGCTTGCGGCAGCGCTGCCGATGGCTTTGACGCAATTCCAGCACAGCACCAGATAAATTCCAAAGCCAAGCCATGCGCTTTGCAGCAGCAGCCACAGCAAAATTCCTGCCGGGCTGCCCTCATAAACCAGAAGCACCGAAGCGCCTTGCAGCAGGATGAATGCGCCGCCGACGAGCAGCAGCTTCCAAAATGCCGGTATATGCATGAAAAGATAACGCAAAAGCCGCAGACAGTAAAAAAGTAGCGTAGTACGCCAAAAGAGGCCAAGCTGAATGCGGCGTACCGTGCGCAGCAGCATCCATAGCGTTATGCCGAAAAGGGCAGTGCCGATGCAGACGGCGAGAATATCATAGAAAAATGTTCGCCCGAGGCACGACAAAACGGCCGCCGTGCCGTATACGGCGCATACGGCATAGGGTGCAAACAAAAGCAGGTACGGCACGCGGTCGATGCGGCGGCTCTTTGGCGCGCGGCGGCAAAGCAGCACCACAAAAAACACGAGAAGCGCGAGCAGTGCAAGCGCTGCGAGCACGGGATAGACAAAACGCAGTGCGACAAAGGCGTTCAGCGAAAAGCAAAGGACGGAATAAACATCCGTTACGCTGCCTCTGGCA
Source organism: uncultured Eubacteriales bacterium (assembly GCA_900549725.1). GTDB lineage: Bacteria > Bacillota > Clostridia > Oscillospirales > CAG-272 > UMGS1225. The sequence goes on from URPL01000031.1 coordinate 3,447, forward strand.
GCCGGTGCCGGAAGAAGCAGGGTGATCTCATAGAGGGCGGCGGTGTTTTCTTTTTCGCAATACCAGATATCAAGGGTATAAAACGTTTTTTCGATATTGTCTTCCCACTCCGCCGCGGTATCGAAGAATTGATATTCCAGCACGGTATAATTGTTCAGATAAGCTTGCAGCGCTTTGTCGCGCTCTGCTGCACTTTTATAGTCCTTTTGCTCGTATTTTGTCTGTGCGCTGCACCGGTAGCTGTTTACGGCGCTGACAAGAGCCTCTTCGTTTTCCGCGACGGTATTCAGAATTTCGCTGCCTGCACGCGTGATGCGGTACCGCAGATTGGTACTGGCGGGGTCATAGGCGTCCAGTATGGAGCGGAGCAACACCTGCTGTTGTGCCAGCTCGGCTTCATTTGACTGTTCAGCGGAATTCTGCGGGAAATGAATGCTTTCGTATGCATCGCAGAGATTATAGAATGCAGAGAAGCGGTTCTGCAAAACGCCTGTGAGAATTGTTTTTGTGAAATCCTGCGGATTTTTGGTATAGACCTCCCCACGCAGCGCGGCGAAGACGCAAACAGCGTTGAAGCAAAAAACCAAAAGGCAGAGAATACAGCCGAGGGAAAGCCAAAGCGCCGTCCGCTTTTTTTCCGTGCGCTGCGCATTATTTTTCATGTTGCACCTCCATTTTATAGCCCTGCCCCCAAACGACCTTCAGATATTGCGGGTTGGCCGGGTCAATTTCGATTTTTTCGCGCAGGTGCCGCATATGCACCGCTACGGTGTTTTCCGCGCCGACGGCGGCACCGCCCGCGACGCGCCGATAGATTTCCTGCGGGGAAAAAACAACGCCGGGCTGCTGCATCAAAAGCTTCAGAATGTCGTATTCGCGCCCCGTGAGGCTGATTTCTTCGCCGTCTTTTGTTACGCGCTTTTGGGGGTCACACAGCTCAACTCCGCCCACACGCAGAACATCCTCGGAAAGTGCGCTGCCAAGGCGCGTATATCTGCGCAGCTGGGAGCGCACGCGCGCCATCAGTTCAAGCGGGGCAAATGGCTTTGTCACATAGTCGTCCGCACCGATGTTCAGACCGAGCACCTTATCCGCGTCCTCCGATTTTGCCGTGAGCATGATTACGGGGACGTTGGAGCATGCGCGAATTTTTCCGAGCGTTTCGATTCCGTCCATGCCCGGCATCATGATATCCAACAGCACAAGCTGCACCGGCGTGTCATTCAGGGCGGCGAGCGCCTCCTTGCCGCAGTAGGCGCGTACGGTCTCATGCCCCTCTGCGCCAAGATAGATACAAAGTGCCGAAACAATATCCCTGTCGTCGTCGCAAACCAAAATTCGTGCCATTCCGTTCTCCGCCTTTCTTTCTTCTGCCATTAGTATAACGGAGTTCTTCTTAATATGCAAGTGGGAAAGCACTTAAGAATTGTTTAAGAGCACACCTGCCGCCTGCATCTTGCAAAACGGGGGAAAATATGATAAGATAGCGTCAGTAAACCTAACGGGAGCGAGGAGAGAAAAATGCAAAGCTTGATTGAGCTTCTGAAATCCGTTTTTTTCGGAATTGTCGAGGGAATTACGGAATGGCTGCCGATCAGCAGCACGGGCCATTTGATTATTTTGGAGAAATTTATCCATCTGAATTTTCCCACCGAAGGCTTTTGGGATTTTTATCTCGTCGCCATTCAGCTCGGGGCGATTCTGGCGGTTGTGGTGTTGTTTTGGAACAGGATATTCCCGTTCTCTTTTTCGAAGAAAAAAGAAGAGCCTTTCGTAAAAACTCCGATTCTGATTTTGTGGGGCAAAATTCTCATTGCCTGCATACCCGCCGCGATTGTAGGGGTGCTGTTTGATGATGCGCTGAACGCCCTGTTTTATAATCCCTTGACGGTCAGCATTGCACTGATCGTGTTCGGTATTTTGTTTTTGGTGGTGGAGCGGGTGCGCGCCGAAAAAGGGCTTGTGCCGCGCGTGCAGCGGGTAGAGGATATCACGGTGCGCGATGCGCTGCTCATCGGCTGCTTTCAGCTCATTGCCGCCGTATTCCCCGGCACCTCGCGCTCGGGCGCAACCATTCTCGGCGGGCTTTTAATTGGGCTTTCCCGCACGGTAGCGGCGGAATTTACCTTCTATCTTGCCATTCCCGTGATGTTCGGTGCTTCTTTACTAAGATTCGTCAAAGGCGGTCTTGCTTTCACGGGCGCGGAATGGCTTTTGCTCGGGGTCGGCGCGCTGACGGCGTTTGTCGTTTCCATGGTCTGTATCCGCTTTTTGATGGGCTATATCAAAAAGCATGATTTCCGTGTGTTCGGATGGTATCGTATTGCGCTTGGGGCATTGGTGCTCGTGCTCGGGCTTTGCGGGGTGATTACGCCGTGAAGCGCCTTGCTGCAATCGTTTTTGCGGCTCTTTTGCTTTCTTTCATGGTTTGCGGCTGCAAAAAAACAGAGACGGATCCAGGCGGCCGCGTCCCTCGCACGGACGGCGGGCAAAGCGGTGTTCCTGCGAATTTTTGGTACGGCAAAGAGCTGCGCATCTGCACGGCATCGGACACCGCGGCGGCGCAGGATCTGTTTGCGCAGGAAAACGATGCCATGCAGGGGGATCCGATTTACGATGCGGTGCGCAAAAGAGAAAAGATTTTGCGCACGGAATACGGCATTACCACGGCGCTTGTGGAAAAAAACACGGCAACGCAGAGCGCCTATGCCTATCTTTCAAGAGCAATTAAGGCGGGGGATGCCGCATTTGATTGCCTTGTGACGGACGGAACTACGGCATACGCATTGGCGCAGCAGGGCATGTTGTGCGATTTTTCGGAAATTGATTCCTTGGATTTGGAGCGGGATTTCTGGGAGAGCGCCGTGCAGCGGCAGCTGACCCTGGGAGGCGCCGTATATTTTCTCACAGGCGACTTTACAAGCTATGACGACCGTGCAACGCAGCTCATTGCTTTTTCCAAGGAGCTTTGGAGCCAATATGCGGATTTGCTCGGGTGCGACACGCCGTATACGCTGGTGGAAAGCGGCGATTGGACGCTGCCTGCCATGCTGAGCGCGGCGGAACTGGTTGCCTCGCAGCGCCATGCGACGGATGCGGACGGCGCACGCTACGGCTGCGCCGTGACGGACGCTTCCCTGAGCGGTTTTTTGCTCGGCGCCGATGTGCATATAGTCAGCGCAAATGCGGCGGGAGAGCAGAGCCTTTGCTTCCCCGGGGCACGCACGGATACGGCATGGAATCAGCTTATGCAGTTTTTTACAAGCGGCGCGGTGGTAAACCGCTCCGCCGTTTCCGATTTTAAAATGGATGCTTTCCAAAACGGGAGAACGCTGTTCTATACCGATACGATCGGCGGCATCATCGCAATGCGCGCGCTTCGCTCCGATTTTTCGTTCGGCATTTTGCCGTATCCGAAGCTTGACAGCGCACAGAGCGGCTATTTTGCCGCAAGCGATTCCTCCGAAGCGGTCTTTTTGTGTATGCCGCTCAGCTGCGCAGATTCGGAAAAGGTCGGGCAGGCGCTGAGCGCCTTTGCCTATGTTTCCTCTCAAACGCTCACCCCTGCGTTTTATGAAAAGGTTTTGTACGGCGCGAGCGTGCGCGATGAGGAATCCGAGCCGATGCTGCGGCTGATCCTGGCAAACAAGCAATATGATCTTGGGCTGTGGCGCAATTTCGGCGGATTTTCCGATGCGCTACGCTCGGCGGCAAAGGAGAAAAAAGAGAATATCAGCGCAGTCTATCGCTCAATGCAGTCGCAGATCGAACGCGATTTTTCGCAGGATATGAAATATTTCGAATGAATATAAGCAAAAGCGCAGCGGGATTTATCTTGCGTTTCGCCGCGCTTTTTTTGCTGCTTTTGTATACTTTTTGCCCCCCATTCATACGATGTACAAACAAAAGCCGTGTGGAGGGGAAAGCATAATGACAAGCACAAAGATATATGAAGATATTGCAAAACGCAGCAAGGGAGAAATTTGTCTCGGGGTCGTAGGTCCTGTGCGCAGCGGAAAATCAACATTGATCCAGCGCTTTATGGAAACGCTCGTCCTGCCTAATCTTGTGGATGAAAACGAGGCTGCGCGCGCCCGCGATGAAATGCCGCAAAGCGCCGGCGGAAAAACCGTGATGACAACAGAGCCGAAGTTTGTTCCCAAAGAGGCGGCAAAGGTGCTTTTGCAGGGCGGGGTGCATTGCCGCATCCGCCTTTGCGACTGCGTCGGCTTTTTGATTCCGGGTGCGCTCGGAGAGGAGGAGGACGGGCAGACGCGCATGGTGCACACCCCCTGGCAAAGCGAGCCGATCCCGTTTGCAAAAGCCGCCTATATCGGCACGGAAAAGGTGATCAAGGAGCATGCCACAGTCGGCATTTTGGTCACAAGCGACGGCAGCATCGGGGAATTTTCCCGCGAGGAATACCGCGAGGCGGAGCAGCTCACGGTAAACGAGCTGAAAAAAACGGGGAAGCCCTTTATCATTGTCTGCAATTCCGCCGATACCGAAAGTGAGGCGGCACTGCAGCAAGCCATGCAAATGGAGCAGGACTACGGCACCCCCGTGGCGCTTGTGAATTGTCAGAAGCTGGATGCAGAGGACATTCGGCATATTCTGGAGCTTTTATTGTTCGAATTTCCCATACGCGCCGTTGCAATCAAAATGCCGACATGGCTCGGCGCTTTGCCCCCGGCAGATGAGCTGGGGCAAAAAATCAGGCAGGAGGTCTATACCTGTGCTTGCGCGGCGCATAAGCTCTCGGAACTCGGCAATGCATTTTGCAAGTTCCGGGAAAACGCGCCGATTGCATCCGTGCGGGTAGATGAAATCGATGCCGCAAGCGGGCAGGCTCGCATGGAGCTGCAGCTGCGCCCCGGGCTCTTTTATGAAACGATTGCGCAGAAAAGCAGCCTGCCGATTGAAAACGATGCCGATCTGATGCGCACGGTCTGTGAGCTTGCCAAAACCCGCGCAGCCTATGAGCGGCTGCGTGTGGCGCTGGACGAGGTGGAGGAAAAGGGATACGGCATTGTGATGCCGCAGCCGGAGGATCTGAAGCTGGAAGAGCCGGAGATCGTCAAACAAAGCGCGGGATACGGAGTGAAGCTGCGGGCAAGCGCCCCTTCCATTCATATGATCAAGGCGCAGATCGAGGCGGAGGTCTCTCCCATTGTCGGCACGGAGCAGCAATCGGAGGAAATTGTAAAATATCTGCTGCATGAGTTTGAGGAGGATCCCGCAAAGCTTTGGGAAACGGATCTGTTCGGAAAATCCCTGCATGAGCTTATCAATGAGGGGCTACACTCCAAGCTATCGCATATGCCTGATGACGCAAGGCAGAAAATTGCAGATACCATCGGCAGAATTATCAATGAGGGCAGCGGCGGGCTGATTTGCATTCTTTTGTAAATTTATAGGCGGCAGCGCTTTGGCGGTGCCGCTTTTTGTTGACTTTTTTGCGGCGGTTTTGTATAATAACAAAGGAAATTCAGCCAAAGGAGCGGCTATGAAACATACAGAGCTTTATTTTGAAAAACCCGCTGCAAACTGGAATGAGGCAAACCCCATCGGGAACGGGCGCATGGGGGCGATGCTGTTCGGCGAACCGGATACAGAGCACTTGCAGCTGAATGAAGAAAGCGTTTGGTCCCGCGGGGAAAGTGACCGCCTCAACCCAGATGCGGCACGCTATCGCCAGACCATTCAGAATTGGATGCTCTCGGGAAATGTCCGCGCAGCGGAGGAGCTGACGATGAAAGCCTATACGGGCATTCCTTCGGAGAGCACGGTATATCAATCCGCGGCAGATCTTTATATCACGCTTGATACGCCGCAGGGCAGAGGGGAAAATTACCGCCGCGTGCTGGATCTTGCCAAGGGGCTTTGGTCCGTATCGGCGCCGGCGCGGCGCGAGGCGTTTGCCAGCGCTGCGGACGATGTGCTTGTATATCATATTGCATCGGATACGCCGCTTTCTCTCAGCGCGCGCCTTGACCGCCTTTATTTTTCAAAGCGCGTCGAGCATCCCGCGGATGATACGGTCGTTTTATATGCAGGGGATGAGATCGGCTATGCCGTGGCGCTGTGCGCCGTGGCAAAGGGGGAAAATGCGACGGTTCATGCCGTCGGCGAGCAGCTGTGGGTGCAAAATGCAACCGAAATTACATTTCTTCTCACCATTTTCACAACCTATCGGGTAAGCGCCCCTGCCGCCGCCTGCCTTTCGGTGCTTGCGCGGGCAAAGCGCTTTTCCTATGCGCAGCTGCGGGAGCGCCACATTGCCGATTATCGCGCCCTGTTTGACCGCTGCGCGCTGACGCTTTGCGATGAAAGCACCGAAAACAATGTGCCGACCGATGCGCGACGCGCCGCCTACAAAACGGCGCCCGACCCGATTCTGGCAGAGCAGTATTTTGCATATGCGCGCTACCTTATGATCAGCGCAAGCCGTCCCGGTACGCTGCCCATGAATCTGCAGGGCATATGGTGTGCGGATTATGTGCCGGCATGGGGCAGCCGCTATACGATCAATATCAACACGCAAATGAACTATTGGATCGCCGAGGTAACAAACCTTGCCGACTGCCATACCCCTCTGTTTGACTGGATGCTGAATCGCCTGCTTGCAAACGGCAGACGCACGGCAAGGGAAATGTACGGCTGCCGCGGCTTTGTGGCACATCATAATTCCGATCTGTTCGGCGATACCGCGCCTGTGAGCTATTGGATTCCGGGCTCGTATTGGGTCATGGGTGGGGCATGGCTGGCGCTGCATCTGTGGGAGCATTATCTCTATGCGCCAAATGAGGCGTTCCTTGCGCAGGCCTATCCGTTTTTGTATGAATCCGCCCTGTTTTTTGTGGATTATATGAAGACGGACCGAAACGGATATGCGGTGATTTGTCCCTCTGTTTCCCCGGAAAACTATTATTATCTTCCAAACGGCGAGGTTGCGAGCATGTCCTGCGGCTGCACCATGGATTACGAAATTCTGCTCGACTTGTTCGACGCGGTGAAGGCGGCGGGAATGCTGCTTGGAAAAGATGCGGAATTTGCGGCGCAGCTGGATGCTCTCAGCGCGAAATTCCCGCCGCTGCGGGAAAGCAAATACGGAACGCTTTGCGAATGGAATGAGGATTTCGACGAAGAGGCGCCCGGGCATAGGCACACCTCGCATTTGTTTGCGCTGTATCCCTCCGCGCGCATCAACCGCGGTACGCCGAAGCTGTATGCCCTTGCGCGCAAAACCATTGAGCGGCGGCTTGCACACGGCGGCGGGCAGACGGGCTGGAGCCTTGCATGGCTGCTTTGCATGTGGGCGCGACTTTGCGACGGGGAAGCGGTGGACCATTGGCTCACGGTGCTTTTCGACCGATCCACGGCAGATAATCTTTTCGATATGCATCCGCCGTTTCAGATTGACGGGAATTTCGGCGCAAGCGCTGCGATTGCCGAGTGTCTGATGCAAAGCCATGAGGGCAAAATTGTGCTTTTACCTGCGCTTCCACCCTCCTTTGAAAAGGGTTCGGTGCGCGGCTTCCGCGCGCGCGGCGGCTTCACGGTCTCATTTTCCTGGGATCAGGGGAAACTGGAAAGCTGGCAGGTCAGCGGAGACGGGGAAATCGCCGTGGAATACGACGGGAAAAGGCTCCCCATGGGCGGCACCCTGTAACAAAAAACAGCTCTGAGCGAACTTGCTCAGAGCTGTTTTTCCGTATCGTAGTCATCTAAAAAATGATGCAGCACACCGTCTTTTTTATAGGAGATCACGGTGTTTAGATTGACGCCCTCCACGCTGCGGAAAATGTGTTTTTCCACATCCGGGTCTGTTTTTTTCAGCTGTCGTATCAGTTCCTTGGTGTTCTGCCGCATGGAATGATTCTGCCCGTCATTGCAGGTGGTGCAGCTGTCGGTAAATTTGCAGGCGCATTGCAGAAAATGCAAGCCGTTATAATCGCGCCATGCTTTGATATCGTCCTCGCGCACATAATACAGCGGGCGGATGAGCTCCATGCCGGGGAAATTTGTGCTGTGGAGCTTCGGCATCATGGTTTGCACCTGCGCGCCGTGCAGCATGCCCATGAGAATCGTTTCGATCACATCGTCAAAATGATGCCCGAGGGCAATTTTGTTGCAGCCGAGCTGCTGCGCAAACCGATAAAGATGACCGCGCCGCATGCGGGCACACAGATAACAGGGGGATTTTTCCACATTGTAGACCGAGGAAAAAATATCCGATTTGAAAATGCGGATCGGCAAATGCAGAGCGCCTGCATTTTCTTCAATCACGCGTCGGTTCTGCGGGGAATAGCCCGGGTCCATTACAAGATATTCCACGGAAAACGGGATTTCCGTATGCAAATGAAGCTCTGCGAACAGCTTTGCGAGCAGCATGGAATCCTTCCCGCCCGACATGCATACGGCGATGCGGTCGCCGGGGCTGATCATGCGGTATTCTTTCAGCGCCTTTGTAAAGGGGCTCATCAGCGTTTTGCGGAAACGCTTGCGCAGAGATTGCTCAACCTTTTGACAAAGCGCATCGCCCTGCGCCTTCTGCCGTGCAAGCATCTCGCGCAAAAAGGCGAGGTATCCGCCTTCTAGGTTATAGGCATCGTGCCCGGCGGCGCAAAGCATTTCCGCAACCTCATCGCTTCGCTCTCCGTGCGCGCAAACAACGACTACGGCGCCTTTTGGCGGGCAGCGCAGCAGCTCCTCTTCCGTATAGGAAACAGAGCCCGGAATTGCCCCGTAGGCGCGGTCGCGTTCCGAGCGCAAATCGCAGACGGTGTATTGCCCCGGCGCGGCATCGCAAAGATGTGCCGCGGTAAGAGAAGGGGCGCTCATTGCTTATTTCTCAGCCGCTTGTCGCAGCGGGTGGAAAGATGCGTTCCGAGCATCTGAAAGAGCTGCACCAAAATGATCAGGCAGATCACCGCCAAAATCATGATCAGTGTCTGATAGCGGTAATACCCGTAATTGATTGCGATTTTTCCGAGTCCTCCGCCGCCGATGATACCGCTCATAGCGGAATAGCCGAGCACGGTTGTCAGGGCAATGGTCTCATTGGAGAGCAGGGAGGGGATGCTTTCGGGAATCATCACCTTGCAGATGATCTGCAAGGGGGAGGCACCCATGCTCTGCGCCGCCTCGATCACATTCGGGTCCACCTCGCGCAGGCTGCTTTCCACAAGGCGCGCAATGAAGGGGAATGCTGCAATCACAAGCGGCACAACGGTTGCCGGCGTGCCGACCACCGTGCCGATGATCAGGCGCGTCAGCGGGAAAACCATAATCATCAGGATCAGAAACGGCACCGAGCGCAAAAGGTTGATGACGACATTGATCCCATGCAAAACGCCCTTTGGCACATGCAGAATCTTTTTGTTTTCGCCCGCAACCAGCAAAACGCCGAGCGGCAAGCCGATCAGGGTCGCAAAGGCAGTGGCAAGCACCGTGACATAAAGCGTTTCCCAAATGGCAAGAGGGAATTCCGTTTTCAAAACGGAGAGCGCTTTTTGTACGCTGTCTGATGCGAGAAATTCAGCAAACATCGCTCTTGACCTCCTCCACATAAATATCGGGGACGGCACCGAGATAGCTGAGTGCCGCATTGAGTTGCACGCGGTCTCCGGGAATGCCCAGCAGCATATTGCCGAATACTTTTTCTCCGATGGCGCGCGTGGAGGCACCGAGAATGCTCGCGGCAATATTTTTTTCCATTGCCATTTGCGCAATGAGCGGGGTGCTTGTGGCTTGCGCACCGTTGAAGACAACGCGGATGATATTGCCCTGCCATGCAGAGGCGGTTTCGGTGCAGCCATCCGGATATACAAGTGCCTTTGCGGCTTTTGATTGCGGGGTGGAGAAAATCGTATGTACATCGCCCTGCTCCGCAACCTCGCCGTTGTCCAAAATCGCAACTTTTTGGCAGATTTGCTCCACAACGCTCATTTGATGCGTGATGACGATCACCGTGATGCCGAGCTTATCATGAATTTGACGGATGAGGGAAAGGATGGATTGCGTTGTTTGCGGGTCAAGCGCGCTTGTGGCTTCGTCGCACAGTAGAATCTTCGGATTTGTGGCAAGGGCGCGCGCAATGGCGACGCGCTGTTTTTGCCCGCCGGAGAGTTGAGCGGGATAATTTTTCAGCTTGTCCTCCAGCCCGACAAGGGCAAGCAGCTCTTTTGCCCGTGCCTGTGCAGCGCTTTTTTTAACGCCGGAAAGCTCCAGGGGAAAGCAAACATTGGAAAGGCAGTTGCGCTGCATCAGGAGATTAAAGCTTTGAAAAATCATGGTGATGTTGCGGCGCTCACGGCGCAGCTCTTTTTCGCTCAGTGTTGCAAGATCAACGCCGTCGATCAGAATTCTGCCCTGTGAGGGGCGCTCCAGCATATTGATGCTGCGCACGAGCGTGCTTTTTCCGGCACCGCTCATGCCGATAATGCCGTAAATCTCGCCGTCTCCGATTTTCAGTGAAACATCGCGCAGGGCGGTAAACTTTCCGTCCGGCGTGTCGAAACACTTTGTCAGATGCTGTATTTCAATCATTCCCAAATACCTCTGAAAGGGATGATACTGCCAGGCGGCAATACCATCCCTTCCTTCTTACTTGATTTTATTTGTTCAGTGCATCCAGCGTGGTCTGCTTGCCGCCGTAAAGGCTCATCGGCTCAACATGGATTGCCGCAACGGAGACAACATGCGTGTTGTTCTGCGCATTGAAGTCTTCAAGGTAGGGCAGGTGCTGGAAGTAATTTGCGTCGACCTCTCCGCTTTCAACCACATTGTTGGGTTGCACATAGTCCGTGAATTCCACAATGTTCAGCGTGATATCCTTCTCTGCCAGAATCTCTTTTGCCACAGCCAAAACCTCAGCGTGCGGCGTGGGGGACGCGGCAACGGAGACGGTTGTGCCCTTCAGTGCATCGTAATCAACGGAGGAATCATACCCGTCACCTGGGTTTTCCACAACGCTGATCACGGCACCGTCATACTCCTGTGCAATGAAATCGGCAACCTTTTTGCTCTCCAGTGCGGCGACAAGGGCTTTCACCTTATCGGTGTTCTGCTGACCCTCTTTTACGGCAAGAATGTTGCTGTATGCGGAGGTGGAGTTTTCCGTGAGAAGCGCATCCTTCACGGGGTTGAGATTTGCGGGGAGCGCATAGTTGGAATTGATCACGGCATAGTCAAGATCCTTCAGGGAATTCGGCAGCTGCGCCGCTTCGATCTCGCGGAAGGTGATGTTGTGCGGGTTTTCTGCAATATCGGTCACGGTGGCGGTGATGCCTGCGCCGTCCTTCAGCTTAATATAGCCCTTGTCCTGCAAAAGCAGCAGCGCTCTTGCTTCGTTGGTGGTGTCGTTCGGAATGCCGATGGTCACGGAATCGGATGTTTTGGAAGCGCAGCCGCTCAGAACGGCGACGGCAATCAGGGCGATGAGTAAAACGGAGAGAATTTTTTTCATGATAGTGTTCCTTTCTTCTGTAAACAAATGGTTAATGGCAAATGGTTATGAATTTTTTGAACCGCAGCCTCACATTCGTTCACAGCGGAAGTTGGCTCTCACAAGAGCTTCGAAGTAGTTCTTCATATTTTAAACCTCCTGAAAAAATATAAAAACCGGTGCACTTTCTTCAGAAATGCTCCGGTTTCAAACAAATAGGGTGCGGCCGCTTTGTCGCCTGCAAAAAACGCGGGCCTAAGCCGCCTGCTGTCCGGAGAGAAGTTTTGCCGCAGCGCCGCAGCACATCATCCACATTCGCATCATTTCGGCACTTCCTTCCGTTTCATTTTTTAGACCACTTTTTAAGTAGGTTTTTTGTATTCTACCACACTCCCCCTTTTCTCGTCAACCCTTTTTTGCAAATTTTTGACCGCTGCAAGGTTTTTTGGGGTATCTGACCGAAAATGCGGGAGAATCAGAACTGTTGTTTGTTGGTTTTGAAGGCGCATCGACAAAAAAGGCGGGGTATTACCCCGCCAAAGCATCCGTCACAACATCCCGAAGATGAATCAGAGAGAGCTTACCGTCATTGCACAGATCGACAAAGTGCTCCGCGGTTTGCCTGTCGAAGAATACGTCCGGAAAGCTGGAAAGTATTTTGCCTGCGAAATCGATTGCCTCGATTCCGTAAACCGTGTGCATCTGTTTTCTTTCATCCTGCACCGTGTTTTTTTGCATGCGATAAGAATAATCCCCCATTGTATTTTGTCCACCTTTCATTTTTATGAATCGTTGCATTTTTAAACTGCTTGTCGCACAAAAATTAAGGTTGATTTGTCTAAGTTTGATTTGTATTATGAAGCTATTTTGGCAATTTCTTTCCAAAATGCCAAAAAACCTTGACAAAAGTCTTTTTCAGGATACAATTAAATATGTATTTTGTTTCAATTCTCTTCTGACGCAGGGCAAGGCTTCCTTCGGCATTTCCGCCCCTGCAATTTTATGATATCACGTAACCGGCTGAAATTCAATATGCAAGTTTGCAACAAGTGTGCCAAGTTTGCATTTGAAAAAACAAACATGCAAGAACACTCCTGCAGAGCATATCATTTTTGAGAGTGGCACAACCGAATTTGCTTTTTCATCATTTTTCAAGTTGGTTTTTAACCGGAAGTGAAGGTGTTGGGAGGGGGCCGAGGCTTTGAACGTTTGTTTTAGGAAGGTGACATAAGAATGGTAGAGAAATTAAGACAATTGAAGAAAAAATCGCATATGACCAATCAGCAGATTGCCGGAAAAAGCAACATTCCCGAAAGCACCGTTGCAAGAATTTTTTCCGGCAAAACCCCAAACCCAACCGTCACCACCGTAATTGCCATGGCGCGGGCGATGGGCGGCTCCGCTGCCGATCTTCTGAGTGAGGCGGATGGAAACAGCGCGCAAGCAGATTCCGGGTCGCTTTCCGAACCGCAGAGCGGCAGGACAGCCGCATCCATCGGGAGCAGGGAAATGCCCGATGCATCCGACGACGAGTCATCTGCCGCGGAAAGGGGCAAAAATGCTTTTGCTGCCGACAGTCCGCACCTATTCGAAGATGCTGCCGTGCACAATAAAATCTATGAAGATATGCTCAGACTGTATAAAGAAGAGTTTCGGAAAAAGGATATTTGGATTGCACGGTTGTTTTGGTGCCTGGCTGCTATTGTGCTGTTTATCATCTTTATATTGGTGTTTGATATTCTGCATCCGCGCTTTGGCTATGTGAAATATTAGGCGCATGTATAAAAACCGGGTTGCTATACCGTAAATGGGGGTGGCAACCCGGTCGTTTTTTCTGCTGTATTACAGGGGAAGGAAGCTTTGCCCAAAAGCGAGCAAGGCAATATAAATTTTTCTTTGAAACAGGGAGGAAGCTTGCATCTTCAGCGGAGCGGTTGCCGTTTGGCAACCGCTTCTTTTTTCATCGCGCTGTAAAAAAAACAGCGCTGTTTTTTTTATGCGGACAATAGTTGACCGGGTTAGAAAATAAAATTATCTGCTCGGCAAGACTTTCCTCAAGGGCGAGGACATAGAAAGAAACACCGAACGAGCCGAAAGCCTGCTGCGCCGATCCGCAGAGCAAGGAAACAAATATGCGGCGTACACCATCGGCAAGGCATATCTTGACGGAGATATTCTCGCTCAAAACATTAACGAAGCCGTGCGCCTGCCGAACCTGTCGGCATCAAAAGGCTTTGCTCCGGCGCAGTTTATCCTCGGCAGGCTGTTATACAAGGGCGAGATCATACCGAAAGATATAAAGAAAGCCGTAGAATGGCTTGACCGTGCCGCCGCACAGAAAAATCCCTATGCTGCGTACCTTTCAGGCAAAATTTATCTGACCGAGGATGAGGTCAAGGACATTCAAAAAGCCATCCGCAGTTTTATAATAGCCGCCGAAAACGGCAATGACTATGCCGAATACCAGCTCGGGAAAATCTATCTCTACGGTAAAGACATACCGAGAGATACAGATAAGGAGATGTATTATGGTGCTGTCCCACATTCAACAAAAGCACATCGATGCCGTCCGCATCAGCGGCAAGTATATCATCTCCAAAGCCGCCATCGTTGACTTCCTCGTCAGCGACGTCGCCTTCGGGATCGTCAACAAATCCGCGTGGCATTTGAATACGATCCTTATGTTCTCAAATAAGGAATAAGAAAAGGCACAGCCCTGCCATGAAGGAGGGGCTGTGCCTTTTATTGTTTAGAATAATGATTACGAATGTCAGTTTTTCATTTCAAAATTCTCGGTACTCCGTTTTTCGTATTGTTCGCAAAGTAAAATGTAATCTGCCTCAATTTTATCTAAAACATTGATGCCGAAAACATCTCTTTCCTCTGCATAATCTTCACAAAACATCTCATATACAGATGGAATAACGCTACTTAACATTAAAGATATCTCGAAATAATGAAGCAATGGATATCGTGATTCAACAACACCGCCATGCACGTATACATGACACATTTTATGAAGACGTTCCATCATCTCAAATGCAGCGAGGGTTTCATTTTCACAGTTTGCTTTAAGATAATTTAAAACGCCTATAAAAGTATATGGCTTTTGCTTTACAATATCGTGATAGTTCGGAATTTTATCAACAAAACCATAATGCATATATTCAACCTTGTTGCGTTCATTTTTATTTTTGCGGTTTGCGAACAATTTATTAAATTCATCGGGAAATACTTGGTTGCAGCACGTTTGAAGTGTTTCAAAATAAGAGAATTTTTCGTCCTCGGCAAACAGTTCGGGATAAACACGCATAACAAGAAGTTTTGCATACAGTTCAAGTACGGTTCGGCAAGGTAAATATGCTGTTCCAAGGAAGTTATCTTCAAGGAGCGATAATGCAGACAATGCTTTGTTTGTGATTTTTGCAAAATAAAAAGCTGATTTGTTTTTTGCTCCGTTCAAATAAATCATATGATTCATTTTCATACATAAAACAAACAACTCATACGGCACGGGGTAGTAGTTGAATCGTTCTCCCAACATAATGGGCTTGTGTCTAAAGTATGCACTACCATACTCCCGAAGAAAAATTTGTTCAGAAACTTGTTTTGTGAGTTTATTTTTGTAATTTTCGTCTTTCTCTATCCTTGATTTATCTTCCGTGGTGAGAAAAATCGTATTTGCTTTATGTACTCCAACGATATGTTTACAGATGTCATATTCCGGTTCTGGACCAATTCCGGTTACCATTCGCTCATCAGACCATCTGAAATCATAAAGTGTTAAACACTTTTCTCTAATTACATTAAAAACCCGATATTTAATATCTATAAGGAAAGAACCTCTAATATCGTTTTTGAACAAATCTTTTAATGATCGATTGTTTTGCCTTTGTATTCGTTCGGCAATTTGCGAAAAATTGTTGGGCAACATATTTTCAGAAATCCTCCTTATATTGTCGAAAAAAGCCCCGAAAAATCGGGGCTTATGGCGGAGAGGAATGGATTCGAAC
>URPL01000032.1 GCA_900549725.1 uncultured Eubacteriales bacterium
CGTGGGATGAATTGTCCTATGACGCGCAGTCCACGGCTTGGCAGATCATCCCCGGTACGCTGGTATTCGACGCTAACCCGAAAAGGGCTTCACATATATGTTCATTGCGCATGATCTAAGCGTTGTCCGCTTCATATCGGACAGAATTGCCGTTATGTACAAGGGCAGAATAGTAGAGCTTGCGGAAAGCGAGGAGCTGTTCCTCAACCCCCTGCACCCGTATACCAACGCCCTGCTTCAGGCTGCTCCCGTGCCGGATCCGGACATTGAGCGCGGCAAAAAGCTGGTTGTATATAACCCCGCAATGCATGATTACGCGACCGATAAGCCTGCGTGGACTGAAATAAAGAAGGGTCACTTCGTTTGGGCAAACGAGCGCGAGGCGGACGAATACCGCAAAATACTTAAATAAACGGAGGCTATGCATATGGAAGGAACGCTTTTTATAGTTGGCGGCGGCCTGATACAGAGCGCGGACGAGGTATTTGCCGAGCTTATACGGCGCGCCGGCAGCGCAAACGGAAGGTTTGCGTTTATCGTGTCCGCTTCCGGCATGGATCCGGACGATACTTTCCGCTCATATAGGGACGATTTCGTGCGCCTTGGCGCAAGGGAGGAAAACTGCGTGCTTGTGCCGCTGTATGCTCCCCATGTGCGCGATGAGCGCGGCTACAATGCCTTCACCGGTGATGCGGAGGGGCTATTGGAGATTATGGAGGGCGTTACGGGCGTTTGGTTCACGGGCGGGGATCAGTATTTTACCGCCAAGTGCTTCATACGAGAGGATGGCACCGATACCAAGCTGCTTACAAGGCTTAGGGAGATATATGCATCCGGCGGCGTTATAGGCGGCTCCAGCGCGGGCGCGGCAATAATGAGCCGCGTTATGATAGGCTCCGGCAACGATCGCGGTGTGCTTAGCCGGGATATAATTTACGGCTATGATAAATACGACGAGCAGTGCGAAAAGGACGATCCCTGCGACCCGCTTACCATAACGCAGGGCCTTGGCTTCTTCCCCCACGGCGTGGTGGATCAGCACTTTAATAAACGCCCGCGCCTGATAAGGCTTATTGAAACCTGCCTTAAAAACCGTGAAGGCGCGCGCATAGGCTACGCCGTAAGCGAGGATACCGCGCTTGTGTACCACGCGGGCAAATTCAGCGTGCTCGGCAGCGCAAACGTGTTCATAGTGGACTGCACAAACGCCGAAAAAACCGCAAACGGCTGCTACCGCGGAGTTAAGCTTTCATCCGTGCAAAAGGGAGACACGTTTGATATAATGAATCAACAGGCCGCGTTTGCGCCGGATGCTCAGCTTTGCAAGGAGGAGGACGGCTTCTACCGCGACTATGTAACCAACCTTATCACCAACAGCCCCACGTTCGACGCAATGATGGAAAAATACTATCTTTGCGGGCTTAGGGACGATATGTACCGCGACGAAAAGGGCAGCCACATAAAGGGCGCCGTTGCCTACGAGGCCGACGGCGACACATATATTGTTGTGCCCAAATATTATAAGACCGATGCTTCCCGCGGCTACGCGGGGGCGCATGTGTCGCTTGAAAACGTGGGCCTGGATATCGATACGGTAAAAATACGGCTGTAAAGCCGATACAAAGGGGAAACAATGCTTGGCTACGCGCTGAAAAAGCTTATGTACAATCTTTCGCTGTGCCTTGCGGCATACATGCTGATATTCTTTTTTTCGCGGTATCAGCGCGTGTATGCGGGCTGGTTTGCGGGCGCGGCGGGCATGATATATCTGCTTGCGGCATGGATATATTACCTTAAAAGCAAGGGTACGGACATAACGAAGCTTTTGAAGCGCAAAAAGCCGCAGGAGGTGCCGTATTACCTTAAATCCCCCGCCGAAAAGCGCAGAAGGCCGCGCATAGGGCTTAATGCTCCGCGGCATAATACGGACGACGATTTGGACGAAACGGCTGAGCAGGCCGAAACCGAAAACCTGAGCGCGAAGCAGGGCTTTGCCGCCCGCGCGGCGGTATATCTTGCAGCGGGGCTGGATCCGCAAAAATGCACCTTGTTTGTGCAAAGCCATGTTCCGGCGCACGCACAGCTTTCCTGGGTACTCAGCTGTAATACCATGTTCGGCGAGCTTTCCCGCATGACACAATTTAAGGATAAGAGCAAAAAGCATGCCGATAATATCAATGCGGGGCTTTTCACCTATCCCGTTCTGATGGCTGCCGATATCTTGCTTTACGGTACCGAGCTCGTTCCCGTGGGGCAGGATCAAAAGCAGCATGTCGAGCTGGCGCGCAATGTTGCAGAGCGGTTCAATGCAAGATACGGCGATACCTTTGTAGTGCCGCAGCCGTTGATTCAGAAAAGCGGGGCAAAAATTATGTCGCTTGCCTCTCCGGATCGCAAAATGAGCAAATCCGATGAAAATGCAAATGCGTATGTCACCATTTTGGATAAGCCCGACGATATTATGCGCAAATTCCGCCGCGCCGTCACGGACAGCGACAGCCGCGTTTGCTATGCCCCGGGGAAAGACGGAGTGAACAACCTGATGACTGTCTACGCCTGCTTCACCGGCAAGAGCTATGAACAGATCGAAGCGGAATTTCAGGGCAAAGGATACGGTGATTTCAAAGCAGCCGTCGGTGAGGCATGCGTTGATGGGCTGCGCCCGCTGCAGGCTGAATATCATCGCTTAATGGCAGACACGGGCTATCTCAAGGAAATTGCCCGTGCGGGGCAGGAGCGTGCCGCCTCTATGGCAGAGCGCATTTTGCGTAAAGTTTATAAAAAAGTCGGCTTTACACAGCTTTGAGCAATCCGCATTGAAAGGAACAGACTTTTATGAATCAGGATTTTATGCGCATTTTGGCTGCGCTTGTCACCGCGCTGATTGCCGCCCTGGCGGCAACGCCGCTTGTGCGCGCATTGGCGATTCGCATCGGCGCGATCGATGTGCCGAAAGATGCGCGGCGTATGCACAAAAAACCGATCCCTCTCATTGGCGGGCTGGCGATTTTCTTCGGTTTTTCTCTTTCCGCCGGCATTTTTTACAGCATATTTTTTGGGCTTGACCGCCAGGCAATCACCGTTTGGTTCGGCGGGCTGTTTATTGTTGCGCTCGGCGTCATCGATGACATGATTGCCCTCAACCCCTGGGTCAAGCTGGCGGGGCAATTTGTCGGCGCAGGAATCGCCGTCAGTCAGCATTTTGTGATTGATTATGTCAATATCGGAGGATTTGAAGTCGATTTCGGCATCGCCGCCTATCCGATTACGGTTTTATGGATTGTGATCATGACAAATGCCGTCAACCTCATTGACGGGCTTGACGGGCTTGCCTGCGGGGTCAGCGCCATCAGCTCCGTTTCCCTGCTCATCATCGCCATGCTGCGCTCCGATACGCAAACGGCGCTTCTCACAGCCGCTCTGTGCGGGGCATGCCTCGGCTTTTTGCCGTACAATGCAAATCCCGCGAAAATCTTTATGGGCGATACGGGCGCAATGTTTCTCGGATATATGCTCTCCGTTTTGTCGATCATCGGCGCATTCAAAACCTCCGCATTGCTCTCTTTCCTCATTCCGATCATCATTTTCGGCCTGCCCATTTTTGATACCTCATTTGCATTTTTGCGCAGGATTGCAACCGGGCACAGCCCTTTCCAAGCCGATCGCCGGCATCTGCATCACCGTTTGATCGATTCCGGCTATTCGCAGCGCCAAAGCGTTCTGATCCTTTATGCAATTTGCTCCATTTTGGGTCTGCTCGGAATTTTGCTCAGCGAAAACAAGCTGATTATCTTTGTGATCGTTCTTGCAGCTTCCGTTCTGATCGGACTTTTGAATCTGCGCAGAATCCGCCATCACGCAAAGCTCGCCGCAGAAGCGATGCATTCGCTTCCGACGGACGATACCGCACCCGCCGGAGATAGCTCAACCGCCGAGCAAAAGGATGAGCAGAAAAAGCAATAAGGTGTCATCTCCCTGCTTTTTCTCGCTACCTTTTTGCTTTTGAAGCAAAAAGAATGCAAGAATCAACAGCATCGTATCGCTGCCCTCGGCGGAAAACAGCCCGCCGAGGAGCCCCCCCGAAGAGCCTCCTCCGCACGGAGCTGGCTCTTTTTCTGTGTCGGTCGGGCGTGCATGCTCTTTCTCGCATTCCGTGCTTGCCCCGCGCTCACAATCACAGCTTTGCATCGGCGCGCCGCTTCCGCCGCGCAGCAGTTCTCCGTCGTAATCCCGCGGAAGCTGCTGCCCCGCCTCTCTTCCCTCATGCCCACCGTATCCGCGTGCGTACATTTCTTCTCCTCCTTTTTTCTAAAACAGGTTCAACCCGTCAAGCAGCGAGCGCAGCTGCTGCATTTGCAATAGTTTTTCCAAAAGCGCCCGCCGACGGGGCGAGAGATACGGCATCAGCGCGCGCAAAAGTACCGTATCGCTGCTCGGTGATGCTTTTTGCGGCGGCTTATCTTCGTTTTTCGGAGCCGCCTGCTGCATCGGCATAGCGGAGCGGGCGGTATCAAGAAGCGCCTGCAATGCACCCGGGTTTGAAAGCACCGCCTGCAGCTTCTCCGAAATAGCCGCCGTGTTTCTGTTTTCATCCACGGTCAATCTCCCGCAGCGCCTGCTCGATCGCTCCGAGCTGCTGCGGCGTCACGCTTTGCAGCATTGCACGCAGCTCTTCCTGTGTCACCGTTTCGAGCCTTTGCCGCAGCTTTTCCGGATGTTTTGCGATTCTCTCGCTATGCCGCGCATCGATACCTGCCGCCTGCGCTACGGCGCGGGCAGCCTCCCGCAAAGACGCGTCGTCCAAAGCCTGTAATTTTTTTATTTGTTTTTCATCCATTCGAAAACCCCTCCGCTCAGCGCTTTCTGCCGTGCAACCGGCTTTGTTTCATTTTATGCAAAGGAGCAAAAATATGTTCACACCCAAGCAGCACAGATATCTCGTTCTCTCCGATTCACACGGAAAAGCGGACCGCATCGATACGCTTTTGCGCCGCAACCGCGCCGTTGCAAGCGGCATCGTATTTCTCGGAGACGGTCTTGCCGATCTTTTCAGGGTCATGCCGGATTACCCGGATCTTGTTTTTTACCCCATTATCGGAAATTGCGACAGCCCCTATTCGGCAAAGCTGA
This sequence comes from uncultured Eubacteriales bacterium, assembly GCA_900549725.1. GTDB lineage: Bacteria > Bacillota > Clostridia > Oscillospirales > CAG-272 > UMGS1225. The sequence continues at coordinate 5,131 of URPL01000032.1, forward strand.
CGCAGGCAGAACCAAGGCGGTTTCTCACGCTGTCGGACACAAAGCTCTTACTGACGCATGGGCATCTGTACGGTGTGAAAAGCTCAGACTCGGCGCTTTTGAGGGAGGCTGACGCATGCGATCTCTCCGTTGTTTTGCATGGGCATACGCATGCGGCGCGCGCAGAGCAGGCGTTGACCCCCGGCGGCAAAACCGTTCTTTTGGCAAACCCGGGGAGCCTTGGCGATTATTTTGCGCCGAAATTCGGCGTGCTTGAATTTTATCAAAACAAGCCGCTGTTTCAGATTTTTGAATATCTTTCGGAATGAATTGACCGTTTTTGCCGTTTTTACATAAACTGAAAGCATAGGAGACGGCGGGCATACCATTCCACCCCCGCCGGTCGGGCAAATATGCAGCATTTTGTAAAACCGGAACAGTATTTCGCCGCCGCAAACGGAATCGGCGGCTTTTCTTCGCTCTTTTCCGAGGTATTTTCCCCGATTGCATACAAGCGCATTTATATCATCAAAGGGGGACCGGGCAGCGGAAAATCCACATTTTTGCGCCGCGCGGCGGATGCCTGCATCAACCGCGGCATCCGCACGGAAAAAATTCTATGCTCCTCCGACCCCGATTCTTTGGACGGACTTGTTCTTCCGGAGCAAAAAATCGCGCTGCTCGACGGAACGGCGCCGCACGCCGCGGAGCCGAGCCTGCCCGGTGCCGCGGAAACGGTTTTGAATTTTTTTGATTTTTTTGATTGCGACGGGCTGCACCGACACAAATCGCAGCTGAAAGCGCTTTCCGATGAAAAAAGAGAGAACTATCAAAGCGCTTACCGATTGCTGCACGCGCTCGGGCAGCTGCATGCGCAGCTTGACTGCGTCATTTCGGAATGCTTTGATCTGCAGAAGGCGCAGGGCACCGTTTCTCGTATGCTGCGCCGCATTGCCCCGCTGGGAACGCAAAGCGGTACGATTTATCTAAACGCCAACAGCACCAAAGGCGCTGTTTTCCTGCAAAGCGGCGCAAAGCCGCTTGTGCGTGTTGCGCCGCTGCATGGCGCCGAAGAGCTGCTTCTCGATATGTTTTGTGATGCGCTTGACGCGGCGGAGATTTCCGCGGTGCGTGTTGCGGATGCACTGAATGAAAAAAAGACAAATGCGCTTCTCTTTGCCAACGGCTCCATCGAAATCGGCACAAAGGCGGAAAATGCGCTCTGTCTGAATACGGCGCGCTTTTTAAAGAGCGGAATCACGCCTGCCACGCTGCGCAGAAAGACGCACGCCTTGTGCAACATTTGCGACGCAATTTTGCAAGAAGCATTTTTATATCTTGCAAAAGCGGGAGAAACTCATGCAAAAATCGAAGCGCTCTGTCATCCGTATATTAATTTCGGTGCGCTCAATGATTTTACGGCGCGGTTTCTCCGTGAGACGCTTTTACCGCAGTGCGGCAGACAGGAACAACCGTCACTGTAAATGTAAAATTACTGTTGCGGCAGCTCAAATTTTTTCCGTTTCTTATAGACAGATTTTTGCGGATATGCTATAATGAGTCAAAATGCAGGAATTTGACTGCGAAAAGCAAAAAATGCCGCCCCCGGACGCATTCCTTGCAAAAAAAAGCCGTGTATCCCTGCTGCAATTTACCAAAGAAACGGAGCTGCCCGATTATGCGTTATCTCGTCGTCATCCCGGACGGCATGGCTGATTATCCCTGCCCTGCCCTTGACAATAAAACACCTATGGAGGCCGCAAAGAAGCCGACAATGGACGCGCTTGCCCGGCATTCTCTGTGCGGCAGCGTGATGAATGTGCCTGCACATATGGTTCCCGAAAGTGATACCGCCAACCTTGCAATTCTTTCTTATGACCCTGCCGTATATTCCAAAGGGCGTTCCCCGCTGGAAGCGGTCAGCATGGGGCTGAACATGGCGCAGGACGATACTGCGATTCGCTGCAACATTGTTACTCTCAGCGAAGAGGAAGAAACATACGAAGACCGCCGCATGCTTGATCACAGCGCGGATGAGATCACAACCAAAGAGGCGGATGTGCTGATCAAGGCGGTCGGCGCGGCACTCGGGGACGATGACAAACGCTTTTATACCGGCGTCTCTTATCGCCACTGCCTGCTTTGGAAGGGGCTGTTTGAATCCTATCCTTTTGCAAGACCGCATGATATTATCGGGCAGCGCATCGGCGCTTATCTGCCAAGCGGCGAGCAGGGGCAAAAATATCTTGCGCTGATGGAAAAAAGCTATGAGATTTTGAATCATCATCCCATCAATGAAGCGCGCCGCAAGGCGGGGCTGCGCCCTGCCAATTCCATCTGGCTGTGGAGCCCGGGCGCAAAGCCCTCTCTTCCTTCCTTCCGGGAAAAATGGGGGCTGCGTTCCTGCGTGATCAGCGCGGTGGATCTGATTAAGGGCATCGGCATCTGCGCCGGCATGGATTCCATCGATGTCCCCGGTGCAACCGGCAATATCAACACAAACTTTGCCGGCAAAGCACAGGCTGCGATCAAGGCATTCCGGGACGGATACGAATATGTCTATGTGCATGTTGAAGCGCCCGATGAATGCGGGCACCGCGGCGAGCTTGAAAACAAAGTGAAGGCGGTGGAGCTGATCGACGATCAGATTCTGCGCCCCTGCCTTGCTTATCTGAAAGATAGCGGCAAGCCCTTTAAAATCATGGTGCTTCCCGACCATCCGACCCCGCTGTGCAAACGCACACATACGCACGAAGCCGTTCCGTTTTTCATCTATGACAGTGAAAAAGAGCAAAACGGCGTATCCCTGTACAGCGAGGCAAACTGCGCAGCGCAGCCGCTCTATGTGCCAAACGGCGATATGCTCATGGAATATCTCACCGGTAAAAAGACGATGCTATAAGCGGCAATTGACCCGTTTTTGAAAGGAGAATTTTCGGAAATGGAAGAAACAAAGCAAGTCCAAAATGCAAACGCTCCCGAAGAGAAGCCGCAAGGCGTTGACAAAAAAGTAAAAAACATATTCGATTATGTCGAAATGCTTGCCATTGCCGTTGCCGTTGTTGTGATATTGATCTCCTTTGTATTCCGCCTCACGGTCGTTGTAGGCGGCTCTATGGAGCAGACCCTGCAGCCCGGGCAGGTTCTTGTGATCACCAATTTATTCTATAAGCCGAAAACGGGCGACATTATTGTGATTCAGCCTATGACCACCGATTATACAAACCCGATCATAAAACGCGTGATTGCAACAGAGGGTCAGGTGGTGGATATAGATTTTGATACCTGGCAGGTCACGGTGGACGGCGTTGCGCTGGACGAGCCGTATGTCAACCGCCCGAGCGACGCCTCCGTTCCCATGGACGGCTCCTATCTCTCTTTCCCCTATACCGTGGAAGAAGGAAAGCTGTTCGTCATGGGGGATAACCGCAACCATTCCACCGACAGCCGCGATATCCGCTTCGGACCGCTCGATGAGCGATATCTGCTCGGCAAAGCGCTTTTTTGCCTGTATCCTTTCGATCACTTCGGCGGCGTGTAATGCGCCCGTGAGGAGGACACTTTGAACAAGTTGCAACAAACGGATCTTCCGCAGCTTTCCGAGCTTGAAAGCGGGCTGTATCCCCCACCGACCGACCCCTCTTGCTATTGCAGGCGCTCCGCACGCGGCCTGTTTGAATGGCTGGAGCTTTTTGTTTGGGTCATCGGCATCACTCTGCTGATTTTTTCGGTGTTTCTGCGAGTTGCCGTAGTGGACGGCGATTCCATGCAGTCAACGCTGCACAGCGGCGATACCCTGCTGCTCAGCGACTTCGGCTACACCCCGAAAAAGGGCGATATCATCGTGTTTCAGGTCGCCGGGAGCGACCATTCCCACCCCGTCGTCAAACGCGTAATCGCAACGGAGGGGGATACGGTTGATATTGACTTTGACGGGTGGACCGTCTCCGTCAACGACAACGTCATCGAGGAAAGCTATGTCACAAAGGCCGATACCGCCATGGAGCGCGGCAACATCGCCTTTCCGCTGACCGTACCGCAGGGCTGTGTTTTTGTGCTCGGCGATAACCGTAACGCTTCCTGGGACAGCAGATACAGCGCGGTCGGCTGCGTTGACACGCGCGCGATTCTCGGCAAAGTGCTGATCCGTTTTCCGGCACACCGATCAAAATAACCAAAAAGGAGAGACCGCATGCCGTCCTCGCTTATTCAATGGTTTCCGGGGCATATGGCAAAAACCCGGCGCCTGATCAAAGAGAATCTGAAATATATCGATATTGTCATTGAGGTTCGGGATGCGCGGATTCCGCAAAGCTCCGCTAACCCGGAACTGCCATCCCTGATCGGCTCAAAACCGCTTTTGACCGTGTTCTCCAAAAGCTCCCTTGCTGACCCCGCCGTGTCAAAGCTATGGAAAGACGCCTATACAGCTGCGGGGCTCGATTGTCTGTTTATCGATTCTCTCAGCGGCGAGGGCATTTCGAAAATCAAACCGAGCGTTGATAAAATTCTTTGTCAAAAGCTTGCGCGCTATGCCGAAAAAGGCATGCACGGGCGCACGCTCAAGGCAATGATTGTCGGCATTCCGAATGTCGGGAAATCCTGCCTGATCAATAAGATCTCCGCGAGCAAAAAGGCAAAGGTGGAAAATCGCCCGGGTGTGACGCTCACCAAGCAATGGGTAACAACGACAATCGGGCTTGATCTTATGGATATGCCGGGCGTTTTGTGGCCGAAATTTGAAGATCAGAGCATCGGCGAAAAGCTGGCCATCTGCGGCTCCATCAAGGATGAGATTCTGGATTCGGAGCGGCTTGCCGTCGCCCTGTGCGCACTTTTGCGCAAAGAGTATCCCGATGCCCTTTGCAAGCGGTACAGGCTTCCGGAGGAAACGCTTGCCGAGCTTGACGACCACGCCCTTTTTCTTGACATCGGCAAGCGGCGCGGCATGATGCTGCGCGGCGGAGAAATCGACACGGAGCGTTGCTCCAAAATGCTGCTCGATGAATTCCGCAGTGCCACAATCGGCAGACTCACTCTGGAGCGCCCGCAAGAGAAATGCTTCAATACCACCAAAACGACAAATATCGATACGGAGGCAAATCATGAAGCGTCAACCGATTCTGTTAGCACCGACGCTTGAGCGGGAAGCGCAGGCGCTCGGATATCGATTCGTTTGCGGCACAGACGAAGCCGGGCGCGGTCCGCTTGCGGGCGATGTCGTTGCGGCGGCGGTCATTCTGCCGCCCGATCATGCGTATCCGGGACTGAACGATTCCAAAAAAATGACGGCGAAAGCGCGGGAGCGCCTCTATGAAGAAATCACCGCAACGGCGGTTTATGCCATTGCAAGCGCTACCCCGGAGGAAATCGATAAGATCAATATTCTCAATGCCGCCATGCTTGCCATGCGCCGCGCAATCGAAGCCCTGCCGCAAAAAGCGGATTTTGCCCTGATCGACGGCAACTGTACAAGAGGTTTTATGCTTCCCTGCCGCGCCGTTGTCGGCGGAGACGGAATCTCCCCCTCCATTGCCGCAGCCTCCGTGCTCGCCAAGGTCACACGGGACCGCATGTGCCTTGCGCTGGACGCACAATATCCGGAATATCATTTTGCAAAGCATAAGGGGTATCCAACCAAAGAGCATATGGATATTGTCCGCGCGCTCGGCCCCTGCCCCGCGCACCGAAAGAGCTTTCTCGGCTTTTTGGAAAAGGAGAAAAAAGAATGACGACCACCGAGCTCGGAAAATGCGGCGAGGACGCCGCCTGTGCCTACCTGAGGCGGCACGGATATGCCATCCTTGTGCGCAACGAGCGCTTCGGGAAAAACGAGATCGACGCAGTTTGCCGCCAAAAAAACGACTTGGTGTTTTGCGAGGTCAAAACCAGGACCGCACCGCCGGATATCCCTTCCCCCTACGGCACGGCAGCGGCAGCCGTAAACGCCGAAAAACAAAAGCATCTTATCGCCGCGGCAAAAGCCTATCTGCGTCGCTTTCCGCAGACTTCCCGCATCCGGTTTGATGTGATAGAGGTCTATGGCAAAATAACGAAAAAGCGATTCTTTTGCAAAGAGCGGGAACGCTTTTCCGTGCAAAAAATCAACCATATCGAAAACGCATTTATGCAAACAACCACGCTTTGAAAACGGAGAAAATTATGTACTACATCAGCACAAGAGACACCGCACCCGAGAAAACAATGTATTCCGCCGCACAGGCAATCTGCCATGGGCTTGCGCCGGACGGCGGGCTGTTTGTTCCGAACGAAATTCCGCATTTGGACAGCGCCGCGCTGAAAGCTCTCTGCCCGCTTACATACGCGCAGCGTGCGGCTGCCGTGCTCGGTCTTTATCTCACCGATTTTTCCGCCGAGGAGCTGCTCTCACTTTGCGGCAGCGCCTATTCCGAAGAGGCCTTCCCTGCAGGGGCTGCGCCTGTTCGGACAGTGGATGAAACGACCTCAATGCTGGAGCTGTGGCACGGGCCGACCTGCGCTTTCAAAGATATGGCGCTTCAGCTGATGCCGAAGCTCCTGGTCGCCTCCCTGCAAAAAACAGGCGAGCGCCGCTGCGCTTATATCCTTGTCGCAACCTCCGGAGACACGGGCAAAGCGGCGCTGGAGGGCTTTCGCGATGTTGCGGGCACCAAAATCCTGGTATTTTATCCGCAGCACGGGGTCAGCGACATTCAAAAGCTGCAAATGCAGACGCAGACGGGTGAAAATGTCTGCGTCGTCGCTATCGACGGAAATTTCGACGATGCCCAAAGCGGCGTCAAGCGTTTATTCGCCGATGAAGCCCTGGCAAAAGAGCTGCATCGGGAAGGCGTCTTTTTCTCCAGCGCAAATTCCATCAACTGGGGCCGCCTTGCCCCGCAGATTGCATACTATGTCAGTGCATATTGCGATATGTGTAATCAGGGGCGCCTTACCCCGGGCGACACACTGGATGTCTGTGTTCCCACCGGAAACTTCGGCAATATTTTGGCTGCTTATTTTGCAAAACGAATGGGGCTGCCGCTTGGGCGCCTGGTCTGCGCCTCCAACCGCAACCATGTCCTCACCGACTTTTTCCAAAGCGGAAAATATGACCGCAACCGCCCGTTTTATACTACCTCTTCTCCTTCGATGGATATTCTCATTTCAAGCAACCTTGAGCGGCTGCTGTATCTTTTGACCAATGCGGAATATACCTCCGACTGCATGCGCAGGCTCAATGAAATGGGCTTTTATGAAATTTCCGACGCACTTTTGCAAACTCTGCACCGTGATTTTATCGGCGCTTTTGCCGATGAAGCTACCTGCGCCGAGGCAATCCGCACGGCTTTTGCAAAAAACAATCTGCTCATTGATCCCCACACCGCAGTTGCCTATGCCTGCGCAAAGCAGTATCAGGCGCAAACCGGGTCCGATACGCCAATGCTCATTGTTTCTACGGCAAGCCCGTATAAATTCGCGCAGGATGTGCTCGGCGCTTTGGATCAAAAGAAGCATCCTGCAAGCTTTTTGACCATGGAAATGCTCAGCGCGCAGACGGAAACGGAAATTCCTCTCCCGCTGAAGGCGCTGAAGGAAAAAACCGTTCGCTTTACCGCCACTGTCGGCGTAGATCAAATGAAGCAGTGCGTTCTTGAATTTGCGCGCGACTGAATAAAAAAAGAAGCCGAGCGTGTCGCCCGGTCTTCTTTTTGCCGCATTAAAGATTCTTTTGACGGAAGGTTGCGCAAACCGTATCCGTGCTGGAGGTCGCATAGCTCGGTCCGACAGTAATCTGCTCTGCGGTACAGTAGCAATCGCCGTCGTGATGCGCGCAGTTTTTCACATCGCAGGAAATCCCGCGAATGTGCTTACAGGTGTGTTCCTTGTCATTTTGTGCAAGCAAAGACATTGTAATTTCCACCTTTCAAATGTTGCTTTTTCGCCTCACATTTTCCGTGTAAGACATATGCAGTATGCCCGCATTCTCCGGGCGCTATACAAAGCCATACAAAAAGGAGGGATTCCGTGGCGCTGTACCTTATGGCGGATACACATCTATCCGTCGGCGGAAACAAACCGATGGATGTTTTCGGCAACCGCTGGAGCGGCTATACAGAAAAAATAAAAAACAACTGGAATGCCCTGGTTCGCCCGGACGACACCGTTGTTTTGCCGGGCGATATCTCCTGGGCGATGCATCTTGCCGATGCAAAGCCGGATTTTGATTTTTTGGAAAGCCTGCCGGGCGAAAAAATCATTTCCAAAGGCAATCATGATTTTTGGTGGGAAACCACGGCAAAGCTTGAGCGCTTTTGCAGAGATAACAACTATACTTCCTTTCACTTTTTGCATAACAATGCCTATTTGCGGCAAGGGTATATTATCTGCGGTTCGCGCGGATGGTATACCGAGGATAAAAAAGTGACCGCGCGCAATGATACCGATGCGCAGAAAATTATCGCCCGCGAGGTCGGTCGGCTGCGCACAAGCCTTGCCGCCGGCAAAGCTTTGCAAACCGGAGAAAACGCCGATGTGCCCATTATCGTCTGCCTGCATTTTCCGCCGTATTTTAAAGACTATGCCTGCAATGCGCTCATCGATGCAATGGAGGAATACGGCGTGCGCCGCTGTTATTTCGGGCATATTCACGGCGAATATCAGCTTCCCGCCGAGGCGGAATACCGCGGCATCACATTCACGCTGATTTCGGGCGATTATCTGAACTTTGTGCCTTTGCGTCTTGCATAGATGCCCGCCGCGCCGCAAAGAAAACAAAAAAATCGCAAATTCGTTGAATTGTGTGAATTTTCCTTTGGTTTCCTTGACAAAAATGCACTTGCTTGCTATAATATACGCTGTATGTTGGTATTTTCATCACGGCAATATCCGTTTGAAATATCATGAACTCAAAAAAATTTCATATAAATCTCTTGGAGGAATTCGCAAATGAGTTTGAAGAGTGTAACATCGCCGGAAAAGAACATAAAGGAGATTGAATTCGTTATTGCAAAAGACGCATTCGATGCTGCCGTTACGGCAGCTTTCAAGAAAAATGCCGCGAAAATGAATGTTCCTGGTTTCCGCAAGGGCAAAGCGCCGCGCGCCATTATCGAGAAGATGTACGGCAAGGGTGTCTTCTATGAAGAAGCCATCAATTCCCTGCTTCCCGACGCATATGAAGCTGCCGAAAAAGAAGCCGATATAAAGCCTGTCAGCCGCCCCGAATTTGACATTGTTTCCATCGATGAAAACGGCGTGACCATGAAGGCTACCGTGACGGTCTACCCCGAGGTCACTCTGAAAAAATACAAAGGTCTGAAAGCCGAAAAGGATGTAAAACCCGTAACGGATGAAGAGGTCGAAGCGGAAATCAACCGCGTTCGCGAGCGCAATGCAAGAGAAATCGAAGTGGAAGATCGCCCTGCGCAGCTCGGCGATGTTGCCAACATCGATTATGAAGGCACGGTGGACGGCGTTCCCTTTGAAGGCGGCAAGGACGAGGGGCATGACCTCAAACTCGGCTCCGGTCAGTTTATTCCCGGCTTTGAAGAGCAGATTGTCGGCAAAAAGATCGGCGAAGAGTTTGATGTAAACGTCACCTTCCCCACGGAATATCATGCCGAGGCGCTTGCAGGCAAAGATGCCGTGTTCCATTGCAAGCTCAATGCGCTGAAGTTTGATCAGCTGCCCGATGCCGACGACGACTTTGCAAAGGATGTTTCCGAATTTGATGCCATTGCTGAATACCGTGCAGATGTTCGGGCTAAAATGGAAGATGCAAATGCGCATCACGCCGAGCACGAAATTGAAGAGGCACTGATCGAGGAGCTCATCAAGGGGCTTGAAGCGGATATCCCGCAGGTCATGATCGACAGCGAAGTGGAAAACCAGGTCAGAGATTTTGACAACCGTCTGCGTCAGCAGGGCATGGAGCTTTCCATGTATCTGAAATATTCCGGTATGACGCTGGATTCCATGCGTGAGCAGTTCAAGCCCATGGCGGAAAAGCAGGTCAAGGCGCGTTTGGCGCTGGAAGCTGTCGTCAAGGCTGAAGGCATCACCGCCACCGAAGAAGAGATCAACGAAGAGATCGATAAGCTTGCCCAGGCTTACCACATGGAAGCTGAGCAGATCAGATCCTTCCTTGAGCCTGCCGCTCTGACGCAGGATATCACCGTGCAAAAGGCAATGAAGCTCATCAGAGATTCCGCCAAGATCACGGATAAGGCTGAAAAGGCTGAAAAAGCAGAAAAACCCGCAAAGGCAACCAAAACAACAAAGACGGCAAAGGCAGCGGACAAAGGCGAAAAGACCGAGAAGGCTGAGAAAGCAGGAAAAACCGAAAAGGCAACCAAAACTGCCAAGACAAAGAAGGCCGCTGAAAAAGCCGCAGAATAAAAGACAAATCAAAGTGGGCAAATCTTCTCAGCGGAGCATTTGCCCACTTGATATATAAACCCTTAGCGCAGTGCATGAAAAGGAGGCAACAACATGGCACTTGTCCCAATGGTAATTGAGCAAACAGGCAGAGGGGAACGCTCCTATGACATTTATTCCCGCCTGCTCAATGACAGAATTATTTTTCTCTCCGATGAAGTGAATGATACCACGGCTTCGCTCGTGGTGGCACAGCTTCTGTTTTTGGAAGCACAGGATCCGGATAAGGATATCAGCCTTTATATCAATTCTCCGGGCGGCTCCATTACGGCCGGCATGGCAATTTACGATACGATGAACTTCATCAAGTGCGATGTCAGCACAATCTGTATCGGCATGGCAGCCAGCATGGGCGCATTTTTGCTCAGCTCCGGCGCAAAAGGAAAGCGCTATGCCCTGCCCAACAGCGAAATTATGATTCATCAGCCGCTCGGCGGCATGCAGGGGCAGGCAACGGATATCAAAATTCATGCAGACCGCATTATCCGCATGCGCAAAACGCTCAACGAGATTTTGGCAGCCAACACAGGAAAAGAGCTTTCCGTGATCGAACGGGATACGGAGAGAGACCACTTTCTCACCGCAGAAGAAGCTGTGGAATACGGGTTGATCGACCGCGTGTTTGACAAGCGAATCTAATTCCCTTCAGGAGAGCCGAATGGATAACAAGAATCAAAATCATTCCGACACACTGCGCTGCTGTTCCTTTTGCGGGCGCAATGAGCTGCAGGTCAATTTCCTTGTGCCGGGTTCACCGGGCACCTATATCTGCGATTTTTGCATCAGCGCCTGCAATGATCTTTTGGAAGAGCAGCTGGAGGCGGCGCCGCAGCGCAACCGTTCCGCCGCGCCGGCTCTGACCGGTAAACTGCCGACCCCGCAAAAAATCAAAGAGTCGCTGGATGCTTACGTCATCGGGCAGGATGCGGCAAAATATGCCCTCTCCGTCGCCGTATATAATCACTATAAACGCATTCGCACTCTGCGCCGGGAAAAGCATAAGCGCGGTGACCCCGAGCAAAACGATGTGGAGCTGCAAAAAAGCAATGTTTTACTGCTCGGGCCGACCGGCGTCGGAAAAACCTTTTTGGCACAGACCCTTGCAAAAACACTGAAGGTTCCCTTTGCGATTGCGGATGCCACAACGCTCACCGAAGCGGGTTATGTCGGCGAGGATGTTGAAAACATTCTGCTGCGCCTGATTCAGGCGGCGGATTTCGATGTTGAACGCGCCGAACAAGGCATTATTTATATCGATGAGATTGATAAAATATCGCGGCGGTCCGAAAACCGCTCCATCACACGGGATGTCAGCGGCGAGGGAGTACAGCAGGCGCTCTTAAAAATTTTAGAGGGAACGATCTCCAATGTTCCGCCTCAAGGTGGCAGAAAGCATCCGAATCAGGATTTTATTCAGATCAACACGGAAAACATTCTGTTTATCTGCGGCGGCGCGTTCGACGGGCTTGCCGAGCTGATTGAGCATCGCCGCGGAAAGCAAACAATGGGCTTTTCGGGCAGCGTCAAGGCGAAAACCGATAAAACCGATGTCAGCATCTATCGCGATGTTACCCCGCATGATATTGTAAAATACGGTCTGATTCCGGAGCTTGTCGGCCGACTGCCTGTCATTGTGACACTGGATGAGCTGGATGAAGCCTCTTTGGTGCGGATTCTGAAGGAGCCGAAAAACGCTTTGGTGCGACAATATCAAAAGCTCCTGGCATACGACCATGCCGAGCTCACTTTTACGAATGCTGCTCTCGAAAAAATTGCGCACCGCGCCATTGAGCGTGGCACCGGCGCGCGCGGACTGCGCTCTATCATGGAGGAAATCATGCTTCCGATCATGTATGAAGTCCCATCCGATCCGACCATCCGGCAGGTGAAGATCACAGCCGATGTGGTTGAGAAAAAAGCCGCGCCCGAGCTGATTCGGGAATAAAAAATCGGGCGCCGCCGGGCGCCCTTTTTTGCTTTGGAGAGAACTCTATGAAACGAACGATTTTTGCAATACTCACGATCTTGGCCGTCCTGTCTGCGCTTTTTGCCGCATGCACACCGGGCAGCAATGAAGATGCTATTCCCGCCATCGGGACGGCCGGCGGCACAACAGAAGAAGCCGCAACCGAAAAATTCACAGCCGAGCAAACTACCCCCGCACAGGAAACGACCGAGGAGGAAACCACCGCCGAGGCGCCTTCCCTTGCGATACCCCTCGGAAAAGGCTATACGCTCGGCATTGAAAACGAGGAGACCCTGCAAATACTCTCCGACCTCTTCACAGAAGCCGACAATGCAAACGCCGCCGTTTACTGTTATGACAAAGACAGCGGCAAGGCGTTTTGCAGCGACAGCGAAGTCACCTTTCATACGCAAAGCACGATCAAAGCGCCGTATATCATGGCGATTTTGTGCTCACTCGGCGACAATGCCGCCACGGGGATACAGGAGCGGCTCACCCTGCGGCAAACCCAAATCAAAGACGGCATGGGTACAGTGAAAAACAGCCCCGTCGGGACGAGTTTTTCCGTTCGCGATTTAATGACACGCGCCATTACCATCAGTGATAATACCGCGTATCAGATGCTTTATGACCGCTACGGCGACGCCCCGTTTAACGCGCTCGCGCAGCAAACAGGTATCTCTGCACGCCTTAACGGCAGCCAGTTTTGCTATTGCAGCGCAGAAGAAATGGGGTATCTCTTCCGCGCAATTTGGGAAAATGACTATCCCGAAAAAGAGTTTCTTTTAGAACAGCTCGGCGCAACGCAA
>URPL01000033.1 GCA_900549725.1 uncultured Eubacteriales bacterium
ATGTAGTGTTTTACATCTTTCAGAGACAGACCTGTATTTTTCAAGGTCAGGCTTACAAACAGCCATTCGACTTCCATATCATCAAACAGCCGTTGATTTGCCGCATTCCTTTTTGTTCCCGGTATCAGCCCCTTGTCGTCATAGTAGCGCACCGTGTGAACCGATACGCCAAGCAGTTCCGCTACTTCCTTTACTGTATACATCTGATCTGCCTCCTTTTTTGAATTATAACATGTTCGAGTTACTCGAAGTCAAGAGGTATTCAAAAATTTTTGACTATACTTGAGTTAGAACCGTGCATAGCTGGAAAAGATGATGTTGAAACAATGCAAGTGGAAACATAAAGTAGTGTGCAATTAAAATCAAAATATGGCTGTTTAACGATTGCTCCCGGTGATTTAACTAATATGCTTACAAATTTAACGATTACCCCGACAATCTAACGATTACAACGGCTCATACCACTGAAACAACCGTAAAACGCACAAAGCCCCGCCGCAGAATTGCCTGCAGCGGGGTTCGCTTATGTGCTGAAACAGCCGAAAAGCCTTATTTCAAGCGGTTTTCGGGTATAGAAAAAGCCCACCGTAATTCTATCAAAATTACGGTGGACTTATGTCTATGGGCTACGAAAAAGATATTTTCGGCAGTTTTGCGTATGACTTCGAACTCTCGCAAAAACTTATATTCGGTTAATCATATATGCGACTTTTATTTTATTATTCGGGAATAAGAACATCCCCGCCGGAGATTACCACGTCAGATGCGGAAATGGCACTGTCAATGGTATTCGATTCGTCAATTTCGCCTTCGTATGTTATCTGAACATTTTCTCCCACTCGGATAGCTCCGCTTTCTGCATAACGGGAGATGCGCAGATCATTCAGAAGGATTTTGTACGTGATTCCGTCATCGGGATTGGCGCAGAGAATGGAATCGTCTAACAGAATATACTCATCGGTTATCTCCGTAATCTTACCGACAATGGTATTCTGATACGGCTCATACTCTGCTTCGGTGGAATTCTCTTTTGCATATTTGATAATCTTATTGGCTGCATCTTCTCCGATATTGAAGAGGTATTGGTAATTAAAAGCGTTTGTCCACAGATAGCCATCTACAGTAACATACATGGCAACTTTATATACGCCGAGAGTTTCAGATGTGATCGTAAAACTGTAATACTCTCTATCATGTGCAACCCATTTCTCATCCTCAACAAATGGTGCATTTTCGCATCCGGCAAGAACTTCCCATACATAGTCATCATTGCTCAGTGTATAGTGTTTTTTGTTCGGACTGTCGCCGTTTACAGAGAACCGCTTCAATTCAATTGCTTTTGGGAGGTCTACCAGCTTGAAGAGCTCACCGAGCGTGTGCGGAGGTTCATAATTATCCCTCTTGAAGGTATAACAACTACCTTCCATCCTCACGGCGACAAGCTGGCTCTTATCGGCATATTTTAACTGATACACTTCAAATTTTTCAGTGTATCTATCTCCTTCAATTTCGTCAATGCCCAATACGGTATATGTTCCAATCAAATCGCCAAGGAGTTCTTCAGACACAAGGCGGCCGTGACTTCGGTATACAATACCGTCAATTGTTACTTCAGTGTATTTCTCAAAAACGGTTTGATATTCCCATGGCCATACAATTTCTGATTCGTCTGCCATAATGTTAATGTCTTTATACCTATCGTTTGTGCCTCCTGGTGTAGGTTCGCCGCCTAAAAGCGATGGAAGAACAAGCGCGCCTACAACAATGATCACGGCAAAGCAGGCTGCTATTGAACCCAATTTGAGCAAATGATTTTGTTTTTTCTTGCATTCTGCTGCCGCCTCGACAAGATCCTCATCGAGGTTACCGATGGCATTAGAAAATCTCGGTATTTTCATATTTCAACGCCCTCCTTAATGAGATAGTCCCTTAGTTTGTTTCGGGTGTAGAACAACATATTTTTGACCTTACTTTTGGTAAACCCAAAGCGCTCTGCAATTTCTCCGATAGAATCGAAGTAGAAATATTTCCGGATAAAGACATTTCGCACGTCCTCCTTTTGTGTGCGCAGGAAGTGGCTGACCAGTTTGCCTACGTCCTCGTCACTCACGTCGGGGGCATACCGATCATCCGGCAGTACCGATTCCAGTTCATCCAGGGACAACATTACATCCGCTGACCGTTTTTCACGCTTCATAAACTCCAACCGCTTCAGAGACATGTTTCTCGCAATCTTACAGACAAAGGACATAAAATTACTCGGTCTTGTAGACGGAATTGCATTCCACACTCCCACGTATGTATCGTTGACACATTCTTCCGAATCCTCGTGATTGTTCAGAATGTTATAGGCAATACTGTGGCAGAGCTTGCCGTACTTTGCATCCGTTTCCTTGATTGCCTGCTCATCCCGTTCAAAGTAGAGTTCTATGATTCTCAGATCATCCATGTTGTTCACCTCCCTTGTCAGACCTAAAAGCGCTTTCACCCATTAAGTACGTTTTTTCCGGCGTTGGTCTTATAATTAATAAAAAGTCGTGAATCTTTTTATCAAATAAAAATAATTGTTTTTCTAACTATATCATATTTCCACATTTCTTTCAATTCCTACAGAAAATGTCGTAAAATTATTTCAATGCATTCAATATAGGAGTTGAAAATATGAGAACATACACCCAAGAAGAAAAGCAAGCGGTCATTGACCGTGTTATATCCGGTGAGCTGTCGACGCATATCCTCGCCGACACCGGCATACCCAAGAGTACATTTTACGGTTGGTTACGAGCTTACCGCGAGGAACAGGAAGCCGATAACCGAAGGACAGTCAGTATCCGCAATTTTCATTTGCTTGAAAACAAAGTCGCACGTTTGGAGAGCATTGTTGAAATTCTTAAATCTGCGCCCTGCACACCCAAGGCACCTTTGAGGCAAAGGCTATACGCTGCCGAACAGCTTTACGGCAAATACAATGTGCACGTGATCTGTGATGCTTTCGATATTCCCCGCGGAACATTTTATAACCACGTACTTCGCAACAAAAAGGATAACACGTGGTATGCGAAACGCCGTGAAGAATTACGGCTTCGTATCCAGGAAATCTTTGATGAAAGCAATCAAGTATTCGGTGCTGCTAAAATTGCGGCAGTTATGAAAAGCGAAGGGTTCAAAATCAGCAACGAAATGGTGCGCACACTTATGCGTGATATGGGTTTGGTCAGTATACGGCAAAGTGCCAAGAAACTATACGAGGACGAGGGGCGTAAATATAAAAACCACCTTAACCAAGAGTTTGACACGTGCAAGCTGAATGAAGTGTGGGTCAGCGACGTTACATATTTCAAGTACGGCGAAAATGCTTATTATATCTGCGTAATCATTGACCTGTTCTCGCGCATGGTCGTGGGATATAAGATCAGCAAGACCAACAGCACACAGCTTGTAAAATCAACCTTTCAAATTGCATATAAAGCACGTCAGCCGGATTCAAGTTTGGTTTTCCATACCGACCGTGGCAGCAACTACCGATCCAAAACAATGAATGATTATATGCGGTCTCTGAACATCACACACTCCTTTTCACGTGCGCATGTGCCGTATGACAATTCCGTAATGGAATCGTTCTTTGCTTCTATGAAACGGGAGGAGTTATATCGCACCAAGTATCGCTCGGAATCAGACTTTCGAAGTGCGGTGGACAAGTACATGATTTTCTATAATACCAAACGCCCGCACAAGAAATTGCAATACAAGACTCCCGAACAGAAAGAAGAAGAATATGCCTTGAAACTGAAGGATTTCTGAGACACGTGCAGACAGACTAAAGGGTTCAAAAAGGTTTGTTTTTAATTTTCCGGATTGCCAAATCCGAGTTATTCGTTTTTTAGTCCGACTGACAAAAAGAAAATGCGACCTCGAAAAGCCGCATAAATACTGGATTTTATAATAAAAACACCATTGACTCCGAACTTAAGGGTTCAGATTTCAATGGTGTCTTTATATGGCAGGGGCACTAAGACTCGAACTCAGGACACGCGGTTTTGGAGACCGCTGCTCTACCAACTGAGCTATACCCCTATAAAAATCCGGCACTCGTAACGGGTGCCGGATGGCGCGGCGTGAGGGATTCGAACCCGCGACCTTTTGGTTCGTAGCCAAACACTCTATCCAACTGAGCTAACGCCGCTCGTTTTCGCGCTCAATTATGATACCACATGGGAAAAATTTTGTCAAGCTTTTTTTGAAAAAAGATTCATTTTCCTGCCGCATCTTCTTCCAGCAGGGCAAGATTGCGCAAAATGGTTTTTCTGCCGCGCCAGGCATAGGCGCGGTCGGCAAAGATGTCCTGCGGCATTTGCGCTACATCTGCATAAGTCAGGCGAAAAATCTGCTGCTGCAAAAAGAAGGGCAGGGCGCGCGGCGTGCCGCTTTCCAAAATCGCGCGGTTGTAAGGGCAGGCGGCCTGGCACAGATCGCACCCCCAGGCGCTTTTATAATGCTTGATGTATTGAATCTCCTGTTCGGTCAGTACCTGCTTTTTCTGTGTGAGTGCCGAGAGGCATTCTTTGATGCCGAAAGGGTTATGCAGCATAGGGCAGGCTTCTTTGCATTTTCCGCAGTGCAGGCACTCTTCCACCGCATGCAGTGTCCCTGTCTCGCCGAGCTGCTGCGGAGTTCTGTCGCTCAAAAATTCGGCAAGAAACACAAAGGTGCCGTATTCTTTTGTGATCAAAAGCCAGTTATCGCCGTATCGCCCGAGCCCGGCAAGCGCCGCCGCATGCCGCTCATCAATGGGGGAATTATCCGTATAGCCGACAAATTGCCCCTGCGGGAAGGCGGCGCGCAGATCGGCGCAAAGGGAGGGCAGCGCCTCCTTGAAATAGCAATGATAATCGCGCGGGACGGCATAAAGGGAAAGGTTGCGATTGCTTCTTTCCCCCGGAAAATACGGAATGGCAAAGATGATGACAGAGCGAGGCTCAAATTCCTGCGGTAGCTTCCGCTCTAAAATAACATGACAGGCGGAAAAGGGAATGCAGCCGTAAAGCAAAATGCCGTGGTGCCCGAATACCTCGGATAAAGCGGAATTCATACGGAAAGCTCTCCTTTCGGGGTCAAAATGCGGCAATGCGGCTCGTTTACGGCGCCCGGCAGCGAAAAGCCTTCGCCCTCTTCGGCTCGGATACCGCACAGATATGCCATATAAAAATAAGCAGGGTAGGCGGCGCTTCCGCAGCAAAGCGCGCCTGCATTCGCAAAGGCGCTTGCGCCGTCTTCCGTTTCATAAAAAGTAGTGGCGCCGGAAAACAGCATATTGCCGAATTTTTCGGCAATGTCGGAGAAAACATAGGTGCCCCATGCTTCACCCTGCTGCAAAAGCGCCTCATATTTGAAAAAGGCGGAGGTGAGGGTGCAGGGAATGAGCATGCCTTGGGTGAGCTTGTGCCGCAGCGCCTGCGCTTCCTCTCCATGCGCACATCCCGCGAGAAGGGCCAGGCTTTGCGTCAGCTCGCACATATGAGAGCAGACGCCGCTGCGATAAAATGTGAAATACAGCCCTTTTTCCGCATCGAAAAAGGTGCGGCGGATATTTTCGTTGAGCTGTTTTTTTGTGCCGAGATAATACTCTGCTTCCTGCGGGCGCCCGCAGGCACGGTACAGCGCTGCCAAGGAGGAAAGCGCTATGGAAAGCAGGGCATTGAGCGGGCAATCATACCGCCCGCGCAGCGAATCTTCCGTATCCTTAGCGCCGCTGAGGCCGCTTTGCCAATCATAAAAGTGAAACACGCCCTTTTCAAAAAAGGCATCTGCCAGCCCCTCTTTGTTTGCCGCACGGCCGAGAATCGCTTCGGTGGCGCGCTTGGCTTCGTAGAGCAGCTCCGCGGCAAGGGCGATGTCGCCGCTGTGGCGAACATATTGTTCCAAGGCGATGACAAAGCGGCAGTTATCCGCGGGAATAAAATAGTCGGCGCGCCCACAGGGGCAGGGGGAAAGAAAATCGTCCTCGGAGAGGCTGTGCGCCATTTGCCGCAGCGCGGCAGCGCTTTGGCGATATTCGCCGAACACATAATATCCGCAGAGCATTTGCATCGCGGCATCGGCGATATTCATGCCGCCTTCTCGATAGGGGGCATATTCATAGCCGTCATGCAGGCAGAGCGTGAGCGTTGTGCGGCAGGTATCATAAATTTTCCGGTGCAAAAGATCATTGCAGGAAAAGGAGGGAATTTCGCTGAGCGGATAGTCATAGCGGTGCAGCCCGGCATAGCGCAGCGTGCAGCGGTCGGCATAAATATGCAGCGCGAGATAGCGGCAACACAGGCGCACAAAGGGAAAAAGCATGCGGTTTGCACCGCGGTTGCCTTGCAGAGAGAATGCAAAATTGCACTTTCCGACGGCGCAGCGCACGCGCAGATCCTCCAAATGCTCTCCCCAGCCGACGAGAATACGGGCGCTTTCCGCAAGCTCCAAATCCAGCGAGAAATAGCCGCTTTGAATCTGCTCGCAGTCAAGCAGAATATAAATGCCGTCAAACCCGCTTGCATAATGCCCGGCATCAAAGGTAAAACCGGGTTGGTCGGGCACGCTTTGCGGCGGCAGATGGCCCCCGGTCATATCCCAAAAAGCGCGGGGGGATAAAAATGCGGTCTGCATTTTTTCGGCAGGCGTTGTTTTTTCAATATTATCATCTTTAAAAATACCCTGGCTGAGAATCACGGCGCGGCATTTGCCTCCATCGGTGCAGCGCTCGGTCGGGCGGCGGTGGCTCGGCAGGGGCAGATCGATGAGATCGGAATCAAAATAAGGCGCGGTGCTTTCCTCTTTGGTGAAGTCGTAGTGAAACGAAAACCCCTTTTCCTGCGAAAACAGAGGCATCTCCCCGCTTTTGTAGTAAGGGCAAAGGCGAACTTTTGTCTCTTTTGATGAGATGCAGAAAAGCTCCTTGTCGCTGAACAGCTCAAACAGCAGGGCACAGGGCTCACGGCGCATGGAGGTAAAATCGGCGCCGGCACCGTATACCACGATGCGCATGGTGTTTTCTCCGGATTTCAAATAGCGACGCAGCTCAATGCGGTCATAGCAGATATCGCCCGCGGCATACGGCGCCTGTCCAAACCCGGCAAGCGCATCGTTGACATAGACGGCATAGTTGTTGCGGGCGCACAGGTAAAGCGCATAGGAGGAAGCAAGCGCGCCGAGGCGAAAGGTCTCGGAAAATTCGAGATATAAATTCGGAATGAAGCGATGGCTTGCCGCCGTAATCCATTTGCCGCGGGAAAACAGTTCCATGGTGCGCTACCTCCTGTTTTGTGTCGGATTGGCTTTGTTCGCCTTATTGTATCATATTTTTCGCGGGATTTCCACAACGAAAACGCTTTTTTTGAAAAATGATATACAAATTGAAAAAGATACGGTATAATAAAGAAAGGGAGAAAAAAAGAAAAATGAAAATGTTTGAGAAACTGCGGGAAAAGCTGATACCGAAAAACCAAAATTCGCGGGCATACCGCATGCAGTTTGCGCGCTCGCTGCACGGCAAAAGCATTCGTTATGTCACCGAACGGGACGAAAATGCCAAAGAACATGTGATAGGACATCGTGGCTCCGTATCGCTGCGCGACGGGGATCTGCTCGTTTTTTCGGACGGCGAAATTATTTTTCGAGCCGATGCAAAGGCTGTTTTATATAGCCCGCTGATGAGCCTGGACGGCGTGATTCTGAGCGGGCCAGACCGTATCACGGGGAAGGAGCGCACGGTGGTTGTTTACTATCTTTACTACCGCAAATAGGTGCACGGGAAAAATTTCAAAAGAGCTATTGCAATCCCCTGCGCGATTTGGTATAATTGACGCAGCGGTTTTATGAAATGATAAATAACGGAGGAAAACGAAATGATGTTTTTGGAAAGTGCTGCCGCAAGCCAGTCCGGCGGCTTCAATGTACAGTCGCTTTTGACCTTTTTGCCCCTGGTTCTGATTCTTGTTTTGATGTATTTTCTGATGATTCGCCCGCAGAGAAAGCAGGAGAAGAAAATGCAGGAGGCGCTGAACAATCTCGCTGTCGGTGATGAGGTCACCACAAAGGGCGGCATTATCGGCAAGGTTGTCAGCATTAAGGATGAGACCTTTGTGCTGGAAACAACGCATGACCGAACCCGCATCCGCTTTTTGCGCAGTGCGATCGGCTCGATCGATGTCAAGGCAGAAGACGCACAGTAAACCCGGAATAGCTTTCCCCTTTGCCGCATAGAGTATAGCACTATGCAGCAAAGGGGATTTTTTATGAATCGGATCGGAAAGAGCCATACACATTCGCGCGCGGCGGGGCAGGGGGCAGGCGCAATGCCGCTTCTTTACGGGGTGATTGCCTTGCTTTGCGTGTTTTGTGTTCTTTGGGCGGGGGCATCACTGCTTGTTTCTCTTTGGAAGGATCCGCTTTTGCTTTTGCCGCATGCAGCGCACTTGGTGATGCTGTTGACTGCTTTTTTCGGAAGCTTGCTGTTTGCGCGCAAGCTGTTTGCGCGCAAGGTCGGAAAAAACGGGGCGCTTTGCGGGCTGCTCGGCGCAGGGGTGTTCTGCCTTTTGATCCTGCTGCTCTCCGTGACGGTGGGGGCGGGGCAAAAAGTGAATTTCGGGCAGCGCGTTTTATGGCTGGGGCTCTCAATTGCCGCAGGGGTACTCGGCGGGATGCTGGGGGCGCGCAAAAAGCAAAAGAAGGACCCGAAAAAGGTTTTGAAAAAGCACAGGCACTGAAAAATCGCCTGCCGTTTGCCCGACGGCAGGCGATGCTTTATTTTGCTTTTTGTTTTTGACAAAGGAGGGTGCACACAAGCAGCGAAACAAACATAAGAATCGGGAAAATAATCGCCGCCAGGGTGCCAAGACGCAGATTATCGCCGCACAGGGAGGAGACAAAGCCCGAAAAGCTCGGGCCGACCGAGCAGCCGAGATCTCCCGCGAGCGCCAGATAGGCAAACATCGCCGTGGAGCCGCCTTGCATGGCGGCAGAGGCGCGGGAAAAGCTGCCGGGCCACATAATGCCGACGGAAAAGCCGCAAAGTGCGCAGCCGAACAACCCGACGACGGGGGACGGGATCAGAGCGATCCATAAATACGAGGCGATGCAAAGCAGGCAGGAAATTTGCATAAAGCGGTCAAGATTGATGCGGCTGCCGAACTTGCCGTAGATCGTGCGGGAAATTCCCATGAGTGCCGCGAATGCCATCGGCCCTGCCAAATCCCCGACGGTTTTGGAAACGCCGAGCCCCTTTTCCGCAAAGGCGGATGCCCATTGGCTGACTGATTGCTCGCTTGCTCCGGCGCACAGCATCATTAAAAGCAATACCCAAAACAGGCGATTTGCAAACAGCGTGCGCAGAGAATAGCGCGTGCCCTGCTCGGGGTCGGGGCAGTACAGAGGCGCCGTTTGAAACAAGATCAGATTGCAAATCGGGACCAGCGCCCAGCACAGCGCAAGAATGCGCCAGTTTGTAATGCCAAACAGCGTGAAAAACAGCGTGGAGAGCAGCACCACGCCGACCTGCCCCCAGCAATAAAACGAATGCAGCAGGCTCATGGCGCTTTCTTTGTTGTCGGTGGGGCAGTTTTCAATGATTGGGCTGACCAAAACCTCCAAAAGCCCGCCGCCGACGGCATAGAAAAATACGGCGATGAGCAGCCCGAGAAACGGATCCTTGCAAAGATCCGGCAAAAAGGCAAGCAGGATAAGCCCCAGCGCTGCGCAGATGTGCGCTGCTGCGATGCTGATGCGGTAGCCGATTTTATCGACCAGGTTTGCGCTGACGAAATCCACAATCAACTGAATCAAAAAATTGATTGTGATCAGCAGCGTGATCTTGGAAAGCGGAACGGAATAGCTTTTTTGAAAGGTGACAAACAAAAGCGGGGCGAAATTATTGACGATTGCCTGCACGATATAGCCGATAAAGCAGGCGTACATGGTTTTGCGGTAATTCGGTTTCATAAAAAAGCGGGGTCTCCTTATCGTTTGGAACGGCGGAAGGTCGCGGAGCGAACCTCGGGCAGCGGCGCATTGTGAAGCGCCTTCAGCGTCAGATAATTGCCGCAGCCGACGGCGACGCATTCCAGAGCATTTTCCGCAACCCTGGTTTCAATGCCGGTGGCTTTTGCGATGAGTTTATCCATGCCGACAAGCAGGCTTCCGCCCCCGGTGAGAATGATTCCGTTTTTGGAGATATCGTCGATCAGAGCGGGCGGCGTTTTTTCAAGCACGCTGCAAACCGCGCCTGCAATCGCCGTGACGGGCTCCTCCAGCGCTTCCTTCATTTCTTTAGAGGTAACGATCACGGCTTTTGGCAGCCCTTCCACAAGGCACTTCCCGCGCACCTCCATAGAGCGGGCTTCGGAGGAGGTGATGGTGCCGATCTGCATTTTGATCTCGTTTGCCGTGCGTTCGCCGACGGCGAGATTATTGTGGCGGCGCAGGTAGCGCACGATTGCCTCTGTCATATCGTCACCGGCAACGCGCAGACATTCGCTTGCAACGATGGACTCCCGTGCGATGACGGCAATATCCGTTGTTCCGCCGCCGATATCGACGATCATATGCCCTGCCGCATCGCAAATATCAATGCCGACGCCGATGGCAGCCGCCATCGGCTCCTCGATCAGATATGTTTTGCGCGCTCCTGCGTTGACGGCTGCATCGACCACGGCGCGCTCCTCCACCTCCGTAATTCCGACGGGAACGCAGATCACAACCACCGGCTTTGTCACCATGCTGCCGCAGGCGCGCCGCACAAAAAGGCTGAGCATTTTCAGTGTGTCGCCGTGACGGTTGATTACGCCGCTTTGCATGGGGTGCACCGTTTCAATGCCGTTTGGCGTGCGGCCGATCATATCGTATGCCTCGCGCCCGGCTTTCAAAATTTTCCCCGTGGAGCTTTCCTTGCATAAAATGCTCGGCTCATTTAGGACAATACCGCGCCCCTTCGCATAGATCACAACCGAGGAGGTGCCGAGATCCACACCGAGATATCTTGCCATAGCTTTCTTCCGTGCCCTGCATCAGCACAGGGCTCCTTTCCGATAGAGATAGGTTTTCCCGAAGGTCAAAACCGTGATGCTGCGCGCACCCGCCGCGTGCAAAAGTGCAGCGCAGGCGCGGCAGGATGCGCCGGTTGTTAAAATATCGTCGACCAGGACGATATCGCGCCCGCGAATGCGCTGCTTGACAAACGGACGCAGGCGATATGTCTTTTTCGCATTTTCAAGGCGCTGTGCGCCGTGCAGTTTTTTCTGTTCATCGGCGCCGTATGTGCGCCGCAGTGCCCGAAAAACGGTTGCGCCGCATTGCTTTTTCAAGGCTTTGGCAAGAGAATAGGCGCTGTCAATACCTGTTCTTCGGGAGCGTTCCGACGGTGCCAGCGGAATCAACAGCAGCGAGCTTGTCGAAATGCCCCGCACAGCACAGTCCATTTGCAGCGCTTTTGCCATTCTTTGCGCGCACAGTGCCGCGGCATCGGCGTTTTGCCTGCGCTTGAGAGAGAGCACAATTCCCGTAATCACGCCGGGCAGATAGGCGCATGTGTGCAAATAGGCGCGGACATATCGGCTGGAATAGCGCGGCAGGCAGCGGCAATCAAGATCGGGCCTGTTGCACAGGGGGCATCCGAAATTTTCGGTATGCAGGAAATTTGCATGGCAGATGGGGCAAAGCCCTGCGGATGCGTCCCCGTCAAGCAGCGTGCCGCAGCCGGCACAGCGCGGCGGAAACAAAAGCGCTTTGATGCGCCGCCAAAGCTTATGCTTCATAGGTGCTCAGCCTCTTTGCAAGGGCGGAATAGCGTTTGGATTGGCGGTTGTTATCCACCATTGCCTTTACCTGCTCCTCATCCCCGACCAAAATTACCATTTCGGAGGCGCGTGTGACAGCGGTATAGAGCAGGTTGCGCGTCATCAGCCGCGGTGAGAAACGGTAAATCGGCAAAATCACAACGGGATATTCGCTGCCCTGACTTTTATGTACCGTTACGGCATAGGCAAGCTCAAGCTCATCCACCAGGGAAAAATCATAGAAGACCACGCGGTCGTCAAAGCGGATGATCATGCATTCCTGTGTCGGATCGATTTTTTCGATGCGCCCGATATCGCCGTTGTAAACGCCGGTACCCTCCTGGCGCATGCCGTTGTTTTCTCTTTCCCAGCTTAGGTCGTAATTATTGCGGATCTGCATGACCTTGTCGCCCTCGCGGAAAATACGGTCGCGGAATTTTTTCTCGCGTCGCTCGGGCACCTTCGGGTTGAGAACGGATTGCAGCAGCTCATTGAGCCGCATCGTGCCGCTGCCGCCCTTGCGGGAGGGGGCGATCACCTGTATTTTTTTGCGGATCTGCGGGCCGTAGGTGCGCGGCAGGCGGCTGGCGCAAAGCTGCGCGACGGTTTGTGCCGTTTGCTCCTCCGTATCGCGGTAGAGATAGAAAAAATCGCCGTCTTTGCGGTGCAGATCGGGATATTCGCCGTCGTTGATGGCATGGGCGTTGGTTACAATGGCGCTTTTTTGCGCCTGGCGGAAAATTTCATTGAGGATGATGGTGGTAAAGCGGTCAGAGTCGATGAGATCGCGCAAAACATATCCCGCGCCGACGGGCGGGAGCTGATCGGCATCGCCGATGAGCAGCAGAACGGAGCCGGGGCGAATGGCATGCAGCAGCGCATCCATAAGCAAAAGGTCGATCATGGACGCCTCGTCCACAATGATCACGCGTTCCTCCAGCGGATTTTTTGCATTGCGGTGAAAGCTTGCTTCTTCTTCGCCGTTATATTCCATTTCCAGCAGGCGGTGAATGGTTTTTGCCTCATGCCGCGTGATTTCCGAGAGACGCTTTGCGGCACGCCCTGTTGGGGCGGCAAGGGCAATGGAGTATCCCATATCTTCGAAAATGGAGAGAATCGCCATAACAACGGTGGTTTTTCCGGTGCCGGGGCCGCCGGTGAGCAGCATTACGCCGTTTTTCATTGCGCCGACGATTGCGCGGCGCTGGAGCTTTGCATAGGTGATGCGTTCGCGCGTTTCGATTTTGTCAATCAGCCGCTCGATATCTTCATCTCCCAGCGGCGCGCAGCTGCGGTCAAGCAGGTCCAGCTTGTCGCAGACATATTTTTCCGCATCATAATACTGGCGCAGAAAAATCGCATTGCGCCCCTCTACCTTTTCGCGCACGGCCTGTCCGCTTTCCACAAGGCTTTGCAGCCCGTCCTCCGCCGCATCCGTATCAATATCGAGCATTTGGCAAACGCCCGCGATCACTTTGTCCTCGGGCAGATAAACATGGCCGTTTTGAAAGGCGTTGTAATCGCACAGATACCGGGTGGCGGCGCGGATGCGCATAGGGCTTGTTTTTGAAAAGCCGAGGGCGCCGGCGATGCGGTCCGCCTTTTCAAAGCTGACTGATTGAATCTGCTCGCACAGCATGTACGGGTCTTCCTTGATCAGGTCAATGGCGTTTGTGCCGAAGCGCCGATAAATGCGGACGGAGGTTGCGGGGCCGAAAAAGTCGCGGCAGAACAGCATAACGCTGCGCATGCCGTATTGCTCCTTGAACCGCTGTGAAATCTCCTGCGCGCGCCGCAGGGAAATGCCCGGCAGCTTTGCAAACCAATCCGGATGGTTTTCCAAAACATCAAAGGTATCTTCCCCGAAAGCATCCACCAGCGCTTTTGCGGTTTTCGGGCCGATGCCCTTGACCGCCCCGCAGGAGAGATATTTCAAAATGGAGCTTGTGGTGCTCGGTAATTTTTTTTCATAATACGAAACCTTGAATTGCCGCCCGAAGGAGGGGTGCAGCACCCATTCTCCGCTTGCGGTGATGGTTTCCCCTGCGCAGAGAAAGGGCATTGTGCCGACCAGCGTAATTTCTTCCGCCTCGCCGACCGCCATTTCGCATACCGTATAGCCGTTTTCCTCATTCTGATAGATCACGCGCTCGATGATGCCCTCCAAAACGGGCATGCCGTCTTCATTGATCGGCAGCGGAATTTCCTGCATGGCTCTCTCCCTCCTCTCCGTTTTTTTGGCATGGCTGTTTCTTTTTCAAAGCGCTGCGGCAATAAAGTCTGCGCGCGATGCAAAAGCGTATATAGTAAAGCAAAAAGAGAACGCAAACAGCGCCGATAATCTCCAAAATCGCACGAAATAACATAAGTACCCTCCGGGTATCAGTGTATGTTACTCCGTGCGATTTTGACTAACAATTAAAGAGCTGCTTTTTCGACGAGCTGCGGCGCCAGATCAAGATTTTCCCAAGGTGCCTTGAGATCCTCTCTGCCCATATGGCCGTATGCCGCGGTCTTGCGGTAGATCGGGCGGCGCAGGTCAAAGCGATGGATGATGGCTGCGGGGCGCAGGTCGACAAGCCCCTCCGCCAAAGCGGCAATTTTTTCATCGGGAAGCGTTCCCGTGCCGAAAGTGTCCACCAAAACGCTGACCGGTCTTGCCACGCCGATTGCATATGCAATCTGCACCTCGCATTTTTTCGCAAGGCCTGCGGCAACGATGTTCTTTGCAACATAGCGTGCGGCATATGCAGCGGAACGGTCGACCTTTGTCGGGTCTTTGCCGGAGAAAGCGCCGCCGCCGTGGCGGGAATAGCCGCCGTAGGTATCAACGATGATCTTGCGGCCGGTAAGACCGGTATCGCCGGCAGGCCCGCCGATGACGAAGCGCCCGGTGGGGTTGACATAGATTTTGGTGTTTTCATCGAGATATTGTGCGGGAATGATCGGGCGAATCACCTCGCGGATGATGTCTTCGCGAATCGTGGAAAGCACAACCTCAGGGTCATGCTGAGAAGAAATAACGATTGCGTCCACACGCACGGGAACATCGTCGTGATATTCGATGGTGACCTGGGTCTTTCCGTCCGGACGCAGATAGGGAAGCGTACCGTTTTTGCGCACGGCGGTCAACTTTTTGGCAAGGGAGTGCGCAAGGGAGATCGGCAGAGGCATCAGCTCCGGTGTTTCATCGCACGCATAGCCGAAAACCATACCCTGGTCGCCCGCGCCGGTATCAAAATCGTCTTTCATATCGCCGCTTTTTGCCTCCAGCGCCTTATCAACGCCCATGGCAATATCACCGGACTGCTCATGGATGGAATTCAGCACAGCGCAGGTATCACAGTCAAAGCCGTATTTTGCGCGGTCATATCCGATTTCACGCACGGTATTTCGGACAATGGTCGGAATATCGACATAGCCCTTGGTCGTGATTTCCCCCATGACCATAATCATACCGGTCGTTGTGCAGGTCTCGCAGGCAACGCGGCTCATGGGGTCCTGGCTGAGCAGGCTGTCCAAAATGGCATCGGAAATCTGGTCGCAGATCTTATCGGGATGTCCTTCCGTGACGGATTCGGATGTGAAAAATACTTTTTTCATGTTGGAATGCTCCTTTTCTTTTTTTGGTAGGTTCGGCTGTGTCCGGGCAACAAAAAAGTCCCCCGGCCGAGGACGCATTCAGATCACGAAGCAAAACCGACGGCTTTGCTCCAATCGTCTCATCTCTCGGGAATTGGCACCTTGCCGCACGGGCAGGTTGTCGGGCTTCATCGGGCCAGTCCCTCCACCTCTCTTGATAAGCCTATGGAAGAAGTATAGCACAAAGCCGCGGCTCTTTCAATACTTTTTTCGCAAAAAACGGGAAAACGGGCGCTTTTTGCGTATTTTTCGGAATTTTTTATGCGGGAATCAGGAAGGAGAGAAAGCCGAGAGCCCCCCAACTGACCAGCGTCATAATGCAACCTGCGATTAAAATGCCGCCGAGAATGCTCAGCAGAGCATTTTTCATGCGCATATTCATCAGCGCAGCAACCAGAGCGCCGGTCCATGCGCCGGTGCCGGGCAGAGGCAATGCCACAAAAAACATCAGCCCGAAGGTTGCATAGCGTTCGACCTTACCGCGGTTTTTCTCCGCTTTCTTTTCTAAAAACAGCGCGATTTTATCCAAATATTTCACCCGTTTCATGAAGAGCAGTACGCGGCGGATGAACAGAAGAATGAACGGCACGGGCAAAAAATTACCAACCACGGCGAAAAGATAGGTGAGCACGGGCGAGAGATTATTGATATGCCCGAAAGGGATTGCCGCGCGCAGCTCGGCAATGGGAACCATGGAAATCAAAAACAGATACAGATATTTGCGTGCGTTTGCCACGGCTTTTTTCTCCTTTATGAAAAATATGAAAAGATTGTGCAGGCTTCAGTGGCGCTGTGAAAAATCGGAATAAACCTCGCAAAAGCGCGCCTGAAACGAGGGCTCTTCTCTGCCGGCATACAGATGCGAAAGGTCGCCGAATCCGCAGCAGCGCAGAGAGGCAATGCCGCACTCGCGCTCCTCCGTATATAGGGTTGTGACTCCGGTCGGCAGCGCCACAAAGCCCTGCCAAAGCACCACAGGGGAGACATTGAGCATATGGGAAAGCAGCACACATTCCACCCCGAAATGGCAAAACAGCGCCAAAGTGTCCGTATTCGGGGCAACGGCGCGAAACAGCGTTCCGTCATGCACATAGCCGTGCTTTGCAAGCAAGGTGTCAAGCTCTGCGCACACAGTTTCATATTTTTCCGCCGCTTCCGAGCCGCGATAAAGGGGCATCTCTTTCCAATGCGCCTTTTCAAAATAGGAAGCGCCGCCGATAAAAAAAGAAGGATATCGATCCCACGGGCGCTCCCTCTCTCCGGTTTGCGGGTTTTGGACATAGCCGTCAAATTCGCGCAGCCAATCGCAAATGACCGCTTCTTTGCCGAAGGCTTTCAGGGTCGGCTCCGCGGTTTTGCGGGCGCGCCCCAGCGGCGAGCAATAAAATGCGTCGATTTTTTCGCAGCATAGTCTCTTCTTCAAAAGGTTTGCTTCGCGCAGACCTTTTTCGGTCAGAGAATCGTGTTCATAGTCCGGGTCGCCGTGGCGAATGATTAAAATGCGCATGATATGCTCCTTCGGTATTTTTTCTGCCCAAAAGTATAGCATATTGCATAGAAAAAAGCAAGAGCACCGCACTTTGCCGCCATGTAAAAACTTTGTAAAGGAGCATGCGCCCCGCAGGGCTCAGCAGGCTCAATAACGAATCCAGCCGGCCGAGCCGAGCAGCAGATCGGCAAAAAAGAACACGATCAAAATTGTCGTCAGGATACAGGCAAGGGTAAATAAAAACATCTTATCCCGTTTTAGAGAAGCGATGTATTGCTGCATGGATGCCTCTTTTTCATCCAGGCGCTTTTCATAGCTTTTTTGCATATACTCCGTGCCGAGCGCGCGCAGCTTTTCCGCTTCCTCCGCTTTTTTGGCATCTGCCGGCGCTTCCTGCTTATGCGTGTCGGTTCGGGAACCTTTCAGCATATCGTCCAGAGAGCCGTTCATGGCAAAAACGATCTGAGAAATGGTTTCAAGGCGCGGGTCAAGGGTGCTGCCGCTGAAAATTTTGCGGATGGTGGAATCGGGCAGCCCCGTTTTTTGCGAAAGCTCCGCCCAGGACATTTTTGTCTCGTTTTTCAATGCTGCAAGATAAACGCAGACTTTTTCCGGCGTGTTTTCCATTGTTTCACACCCTTTTTTCAAATTTGAGCGGGGTTTTGAAAATTCGGACGCATTTTTTCAAAGATTCTCAATTCCGTTTTTTGAAAAGGCACGCTATAATGAACATGCGAGGGGAAGCATGCGGCATTTATTTGCTTACCTTTCATGCAATCATTCTAT
>URPL01000034.1 GCA_900549725.1 uncultured Eubacteriales bacterium
CTCAATATTTCAATTTGTGGGTTTAATTACCCGCAATATCACGCACAGGGCAGGACTCCGGCTTATCTTGGGTCGGTATCCTCATATTCAATACTCATAAGCTCATCTTCAAAAATATCGGCGATGCGGTCAAATTCATCATTGTCGTCAATGGTGATAAGAATCTCTTCTCCGTCGTCGTCCTTTGCAATTTTGAGAAGGACGTATTCCCCGTCCGGGTTTTCATCCTTCGGCTCCAGCGCAAGATAGGTCTGGCCGTTGTCTTCAATTCTGCCGATCAGCTCAAAATCACTTTCATTTCCCTCTTCATCCGTCAGGGTGAAAACCTCGACATCCAGCACTTCCTCTTCCCCGTTTCCGAGTGATTGTTTATCTGTCATTTTGTCGTCCTCCGAAAACCGCTTCTGATTTTATCTTAGTACAAAGCAGCGCACATTATGCATCGCCCTCTTCCCTTCTATCATACCAAATTTCCGGGATAAAGTCAACCGCATAAGAAAAGTTTCTTTCGCATATCATGTCGTAAACCGTCGTTTGCGGGCAAGGCAGCGGCGCGATTCTTTTTCGGAAAGGAACTCCCCCGGGAGAGAGGGTGGCGGTATGTTCGGGCAAGGCATCTCGGCAATGCTGTATCAATTCTTATATGTGTTTTTAAGGGTGGGAGAGAGCAGCTCTTTTCCGCCCCCGCTGGACAGTGCAAAAGAGCGGGAGCTGTTTGAAAAAATGCGCGACGGAGACCCGGACGCGCGCGACACATTGATCTGCCATAATCTGCGCCTGGTTGCGCATATCGTGAAAAAATATTACGGAAGTGCCAAAAACCAGGAGGATCTTGTCTCTATCGGAACCATCGGCCTGATCAAAGCAATCGATACCTTCAACAGTGAAAACGGGGCGCGCTTTGCCACCTATGCCGGAAAATGCCTGCAGAACGAAATTCTGATGCATTTTCGCGCAGGCAAAAAAACGGCGTGCGAAGTCTCCGTGAACGAAACAATTGATACGGATAAAGACGGAAACCCTTTGACCTACCTCGATGTGATCTGCAGCGAAGACACCATTGCAGACGATCTTGATCTGCGCATGCGCAGTGCGGCGGCAAAGCGCATGATCGCATACGGGCTGGACACAAGAGAGAAAAAAATTCTCATTCTGCGCTACGGGCTTTCCGGTGAGCCGCCATGCACGCAGCGGGAGGTTTCAAAAAAGCTCGGCATTTCCCGCTCATATGTTTCCCGCATTGAAAAATCGGCGCTCGAAAAAATGCGAAAGGAGCTTTCTCAATAAAGAAAAAGCCGCTTTGCAAGTCGGCACAAAGGTGCTGCAAAGCGGCTTTATACAGTTTCAAAACTCAAAGGTTGGCGGCAGAAACGCGTTTGACGCCCTGATTCACGGATGCGATAATCTCATCGGTTCTTGCGTCGGCGCGGGCGGGGATATAATAAGCGGTGCCGCTTTTGGCCTTGATGCAGATCAGCGTATATTTAACGGCTTTTGCCTGCTCAAATTTCGGCTCCGCCGTGCAGGCGCATTCAATCTCGGAGAACGGGAGCTGAAACATCTGATCCTGTTTTTTCCCGGTTAAAACATCGACCACGCGGCTGCCGAAGGAAACGCGCTCCTTTTCAAACCAAACGCCGCACATGCAATAGTCGGAGGAGCGGAAGGAGCCGTCATTTCCCTTGCGGACAAGCGTATCATCCGTTTCCGCGATGAAGCATGCCCAATATTCCGGGTCTTTGCGGTTCTGATATTCCGCGGTGAGGAAAGCGGCGCGATCCATCGGGCCTTCCAAAAACTTTTCATGAAAATCCTTTTGAAAATCCCGCATGTTGGTGCGCACGCCGTCGTCAAAATCTTTATCCTTGGGTTCAATGCTGGCTGCGAAAACGATCAGCAGAACGCAGACAAGCAGCCCAAGCCAAACCGTAAATTTATAATCGGTAAAAATGCCGACGAAAATACCGGCCAAAGCAATCACAACACCGATAATGCAAAAAATGCCGAGCTTGCTTTTTTCAAAATATTTCGCATTCAATTTGAAATCCATAATACTCCTCCGAAAAAACGAGACAACTTTAACATATCTATCATACCACGCCGACAAAAGCAATGTCAAGAAAAATCGGCAGATTTGAAAAAAATTCAGAAAAATTCGCACAAAACTTTCACAGCGAACGCCCGTGCGGCGCTGCGGCACCTTATTGTTAACATTTGATTCATATTTGGCGGAATGATGTATGCTATAATGATTTGAATGTAGAAATTCGGGAGATTTACCGGGAAAAATGAAGCAAAAATTTCTTGAAATCGGCCGAGTCGTCGGTGCGCACGGCGTGCACGGCGCCTGCAAGCTTGAGCCTTGGTGCGACGGCATCCAAACGCTGAAAAATGTGCGCGAGGTCTATACGGACCCAAACGGCGCGCACGCTTACGTGCTTCGCTCTCTCAAGGCGCACGGCAAAATCATGCTTTTGCAGCTTTGCGAGATTTCGACGCCGGAGCAGGCGGCGCTTTTGCGCGGCAAGGTGCTCTATGCGGCGCGGGAGAGTCTCTTTCTTGAAAAAAACCATGTGTTTCTTCAGGACATGATCGGGTTGCCCGTATTTGACGCAACAAGCGGCGCGCAGCTCGGAAAGCTGGAAGATGTTTTGGAATATCCCGCAAGCCGAATCTATCGCATTGCAACCCCTTCGGGCGATGTACTGGTTCCGGCGGTGGATACATTTGTGGACCGCATTGATACGGAAAGCGGGATTTATCTGCGCCCGATTGCGGGAATGTTTGGAGAGTGATGCGGAATGCGTTTTGACATTTTAACGCTGTTTCCCGATTATGTGAATATCATTCTGAGCGAAAGCATCATCGGAAAAGCACGTGAAAAGGGCTGCATTGAGGTCTGCACACATGATATCCGCGCCTTTTGCGGCAATAAGCACGGGCGCGTTGACGATACGCCGTACGGCGGCGGCATGGGGATGCTGATGATGGCGCCGCCGATTTACGATTGCTATGAAGCCGTAACGCGGCAAATTCCGCCTGGGGCATCGCGCCGCTGCATTTACCTCTCTCCAAAAGGGGAGCGGCTGACGCAGAAAAAGGTTCGTTCTCTTGCACAGTATGACAATCTGATCCTGCTCTGCGGACATTACGAGGGCGTGGACCAACGCGTTCTGGACGAAATCGCGGACGAGGAGATTTCCGTCGGCGACTATGTGCTCACGGGCGGAGAACTGCCCGCCTGCATTTTGGTGGACGCGGTTTCGCGTCTGTGCAACGGGGTGCTGTCCGATTCGGTCTGCTATGAGGAGGAAAGCATTGCCTCGGGGCTTTTGGAATATCCGCAGTATACCCGCCCGCTCTGCTATCACGGGGTGGAAGTCCCCGCCGTGCTGCGCTCGGGGCATCATGAAAATATCGAGGCATGGAGGCTTAAGCAGTCTCTTGCCCTGACCAAAGAGCGCAGGCCCGATCTATACGAAACTTACCTTGCTAAATCGTCGGAGGAGGCGACAAAAGATTAAAAAACAAACATCCGAAAAAGCAGCAAAAACCGTTGCTGCAATGATTGCCGCAATGGCACTTTCCAAGGTGCTGGGCATGCTGCGCTCCGTGTTGCTTGCCTCCCATTACGGCACAGGAACCGAGGCAAACGCCTTTACGGCTGCAACGCAAATCCCGCTGACCTGCTTTGATCTTCTGCTCAGCGCCGCAATTTTAGGCTGCTTTATTCCCGTTTATAACAGCTTTTTCAAAGACGGTGGCAGCGGAGAAGCCAAGGCGGACCGTTTTGCCTGTGTCTTTTTGAACTTTGTGATCACGGTCACAGGCATTTTAACGGTTGCCGGCATCCTGTTTGCCGACCCGCTGCTTTCCCTGATCTCTCCCGATCTGACGCAGGCGGAACACTCGCTCGGCGTTGTTCTTCTGCGGATCATGTTCCCCATGATTCTGTTCACGGGGGCGGCTTATACACTTGTCGGCGTTTTGCAGTCGAAAAATGAATTTATTGTTCCCTCCCTGATCAGCTGTATTTCCAACCTCGGCGTTATTTTATATTTCGTGCTGTTGGATCGTGCCCTCGGAGAAAACGGCATCTACGGCGTTGCCGTCGCTTATTCGATTTCCTGGGTTTTGCAGCTTGTAACGCTGATCGTGCCTTTGCGGAAAAAGGGATTTCGCTATCATGCCGATTTTCATTTCGGCTCCCCGCAAATGAAAAAGGTGCTGATCATGTGCCTTCCGGTCATGATCGGTTCCTGGCAGGCGCCGCTAGGCGTTTTGCTCGGCACATATTTTGCGCCGCGCCTGGCGGTCGACGGCGCGCTCACGATTTTCGGGTATACCAATAATCTTTATGTCATCATCACGGGCATTCTGACCTACGGCATCTGCAACTATATTTTTCCGCGGCTCTCCCGCCAAAATGCGCTCGGTGATGAGGCAAGCTTTTGCAAGACCTGTCAAAGCGGCATCCTCTCCGCGCTTGCCATCGTTTTGCCGATCATGGCGGGCGTTTTGATTCTTTCCGGCGAAGGGGTCAGCATTATTTACAGGCGCGGCGAATTCGGCGCACAGGCGGCGCGGGAAACCGCATATGCGCTGCGGCTGATGTGTATCGGCATGCCGTGCAATTGCATGATCGAGCTATGCAACCGCATGATGTATTCCAAAACAAAAACCAAGGTCCCGATGATTGCCGCGCTCGCCGGTGCGCTCTCCAATCTTTTGTGCTGTCTTGCATTCATTCGTATTCCGCAGCTGCGGGTCGGCTCATTGACGCTTGCAAGCGCCCTCGGGCAGCTCGTTGCCTGTATCATTCTGATTGCAGCGCTTTATAAAAGCTGCGCCGGGATTTTTGAAAAAACATTTCTCTTTTCGTTTTTAAAGCTTCTTGCAGCTGCCGCATGCAGTTTTTTTGTGATGTGGCTCTGCCATCGCTTTTTCGGGAAGGCCCCGTATACCGACGGATTTTTGCGTAATGTGCTTTGCTGCTGCGTCGTTTTTTTTCCGGGACTGCTTGCATACGGCGGTATGCTGAAGCTGCTTCGTTTTCGCCTGAAATTTTCAAAAAAGGAGGAGGTTCTCCGTGAAGACAACTGAAAAGCGCGGTGCCGGAATTGCAATCGGGACAAGCGAAAAAAAGCATACTCTGCGGAAATATTTTATGTCCGCTGCCGTGATCCGCTTTTTTTCCTATCTCAGCACCGTAATTTATCGTGCCGCTGCCGAAAGCCGCATCGGATGTTTTTTGCAAAATTATATTCCAAGGAGTGCCCGCGCGTCCGGGACGCTTTTGCATCACCTTTTGGAAAAGCTGCGCTTGCGCGGACGAGTTTTGCGACCGCTGAAATTTTCCGTTGCGCGGCTTTTGGATGAGAGCCGCATCATCAATGCCTGCCGCAATTTTTTACGCGGGCTGATTGCTCTGCCGCTGTATTGGTACGGGCTTTTTGTGATCTGCTTCGGCGCAGCGGCGCTGCTGCAGCAGGGGGTGCTGTTTTTCCTCGGGTTGCCGATGCATCTGACCACAACGGAAATGCTTATCAGCATCACCGCCGTTGTCATTTCCTTTCCTCTGTTCAGCTCGACAAAGAATCTGGCGCACAGCCTCTCCTGCAGCGTATTTGCGGATCTTTTTCTGTTTCGCATTCTCGGGGCGCGGCGCGAGGAATTCAAGGATGTGCAAACCAAAGCCTTCCCTCCGCTGATTCCGGTCATGCTTGGGCTTGCGCTCGGAGGCGCGACCTACGTCTGCCCCATGAAGTATTATTTTCTTGCGTTTTCCGCGCTCTGCGTTGCGCTCCTGATTATAAAAATCCCGGAATGCGGCATTGTCGGCATGCTGTTTTTCCTGCCTTTTTTGCCAACCAAGGCGCTTGCCGCTCTGATGATCTACATCGCCTGCAGCTATTTTATCAAGCTGATTGCCGGGCGGCGCACGCTTCGATTTGAAACCCTGGACTGGTGGGTGCTGCTGCTCATGGTGCTGTATTTTCTGGGCGGCATTTTCTCCTCAAATGTTTCCCTGTCCCTTGGGCCGATGTGCATGATACTGTGTTTCATGTTCGGCTATTTCGCCGTTGTCAACCTCATCCGCTCCGAAGCCTGGTTCCGCCGCTGCGCAGGAGCGATTCTGTGCACAACGGTGCTCGTTTCCCTATACGGCATTTACCAATATGTTTTCGGCACGCTGATGAAAACCTGGCTGGATGAAGAAATGTTTTCCTTCATTTCAACGCGCGTGATTTCAACATTCGGAAACCCGAATGTGCTCGGCGAATTTTTGGTGATGTCCGTTCCGTTTTTCTATATTTATTTCTTCTCCCGCAAAGGCTTTTCCAAAAAAATTCTTTCGCTGATTCCGGGCGGCATCTGCCTTTTGTGCCTTGTTCTCACATGGTCGCGCGGGGCATGGCTCGGCATTCTGCTCGGCACGCTCGTCTTCTTCCTTTTATACAGTCGCCACAGCCTGACCGTGCTTTTATTCGGCACGCTGGCAATTCCCTTTTTGCCGTCGATCCTGCCGCAAAATGTGCTGCTGCGGTTTTCCAGTATCGGCAACATGGCGGATTCCTCCACCTCCTATCGCGTCAATATTTGGCTTGCGACGATAAAGCTCATCCGCGATTACTTTTTCGGCGGAATCGGCACCGGCATCAATGTGTTCAAAACAATTTATCCGCGCTATGCGCACTCGGGCATTGAAGCGGCACCGCACAGCCACAGCCTGTATCTGCAGATCATGGTGGAGCTCGGCATTTTCGGTCTGCTTGCATTTTTCATCTGCATAATATTCTTCGCAAAGCAAAGCATCTCTGTTCTTGGGGATTCCCGCAAAAATCCCCTGCGCTTTTGGGTGCTCGCCGGTTTTTGCGGCATTCTGGCGGTTTTGGCACAGGGCGCAACGGATTATGTGTTTTACAATTACCGCGTCATGCTTTGGTTCTGGCTTTGCCTTGGGCTGACAAGTGCAGGCGCGCGCATCATTCGCAGGCAGGGGCAACGCGAAACCATTCTTTAAGAAAAACAGGAAAGAAGGAACTCAAAAATGAATGAAACAACCGAAAAAAAGAAAGGCAAGTTCAATTTCTTCGACGCGTTGCTGATTTTGTTGGTTCTCGCCTTATTGGCGGGCGGCGCATATCTGCTTCTGCGCAAAAAAACAGCAACGGGCACAAGCGAACAAAAAGGGCTCACCGTTCGCTATACTGTGCGCTATCATTTGATTCCGGATGTCCTGAATGTGCGCATTGAAAACGGGGACACCATGTATTTCACCACGGATAAATCGCAGGCAGGCAAGGTTGTCTCCGTGCGTGAAGAGCCTTCCGTCTTTACCGATTTCAGCACCGAAACGAATTCTTATGTCACGGCGCTTTATCCGAACTGCACGGAATACTATGTAACGGTTGAAGCAACCGCGCAGAAAAACGCCGATTCCTATATGGTCAACGGAACCAATCTCTCCGTTGGAAAAAAGCTTTATATGCGTACGGCGTCTTTTTCCTCGGAGGCTGACATTTGTGAACTTCAGGAGGTTGTTGAAAAATGAGTGAGAAAAATACCGCAACGGAAAAAAGACCGATCCGTTTTAACATGGTCGATGTCGTCATTATCCTGGTTGTGATCGCCTGCATTGCCGGGGTGGTCCTGCGTCTTGGCGTCAAGGAAAACCAGCAGCGCATTGAAGGCTCCGATAACCGCGTTGTTTGCACGCTGCTTTGCCAGACAATCTCCGAGCAGCTTATAACAATCAAAGCCGGCGATATTCTTTACAACGACCAAACCGGGGCGAAGCTCGGCGAGGTCACTGCCGTGCGGCAGCTGCCCGCTGTCAAGAATGAGCTTGGAGCAGACGGCGCTTATGTCGCCGCGCAATATTCCAACCGATATGATCTATATATTGATGTCCTTTGCAATGTTATGGCGCGGGCGGATGGACTCTATATCGAGGGCACCACGCTGTGCACTGTCGGCAGCGAGCTCCCCTTGCGCGCCCAGGGATTCTATTTTGATAAAGCGCTGATCAGCGATTTTGTCCAGCAGCAAAATGAAACGAACTAAAAAACGCTTTTTGGCCGCCCTGCTTCTTCTCTGCTTTTCCGCTTTGCTTTTGCCGCTTTGCGGCTGTCGGCAAGTCAAGGCAGAGCACAAGGATGACGGGAAGCCCTTTATTGTGGCCACGATTTTCCCGCCGTATGATTTTGCGCGGGAAATCGGCGCGGATCTGATCGATGCCCGCATGCTGATCCGCCCGGGAACGGACGCGCACAGCTATGACCCTACCCCGTCGGATATACGCGCCATCGAGAATTGCGATATTTTTATTTATACGGGCGGCGAATCGGAGGCTTGGGCAAAGGAGCTTCTTGATTCCATCGGAAATTCCGGGCATTCCTCCCCGCAGGTAATCTCCATGCTTGAGACAGTAAAGCCTTTGGAGGAGGAGACGCCGAGCGGCGCCGAGTCGCAAAAACACTCTCATATGCACGATGAGGATGCCGAGGCACCTGGATATGATGAACATGTCTGGACCTCCCCGAAAAATGCAATCGCCGTTGCAAAGGCAATCAAGGAAGCGCTCGCAAAGGCGGACCCCGCACACGCGGCGGACTATACAAACGCCTGCAGCCGCTATCAATCGCAGCTTTCCCGTCTGGACAGCGCTTATCGCGCCGTTGTGCAAAACAGCAGGCTGAAAACGGTTTTGTTTGCCGATCGCTTTCCGTTCCGTTATCTGACGGAGGAATACGGTCTTCAGGCTGCGGCTGCGTTTCCCGGGTGCTCCTCCGAGTCGGAGCCGAGCGTGAAAACAATGGCATTTCTGATCGATACGGTGCGCGCGGAAAACATTCCGTATGTGTTTACCGTGGAACGCTCCAACCGCAGCATTGCCGATACCGTTGCCGCGGAAACGGGCGCCGGGGTTCTTGAGATGCATTCCTGCCATACGCTCAGCGCAGCGGAACTTGCGCGCGGAGAAAGCTATCTTTCGCTGATGTATAAAAATCTGGAAAATTTGAAAAGGGGGCTGCAATATGCCGCTGATTGAATTAAACAATGTTACGCTCTCCTATGACGGGCATATTGCCGTGGAAAATGCGACGCTTTGTGTCA
Source organism: uncultured Eubacteriales bacterium (assembly GCA_900549725.1). Lineage (GTDB taxonomy): Bacteria > Bacillota > Clostridia > Oscillospirales > CAG-272 > UMGS1225. Next base: position 9,121 of record URPL01000034.1, read on the forward strand.
ATTCCGGCGATTATATTGCCGTTGTCGGAGAAAACGGCAGCGGAAAAAGCACCCTGATCAAAGCAATGGCAGGTCTGATCCGCCCGCAAAGCGGAAGTATAATACGCCCGGAACTGAAAAAGCACAGCCTTGGGTATATGCCGCAAAGCACCGCCGTGCAAAAAGACTTCCCGGCAACCGTGGAAGAGGTTGTTTTCTCCGGGCTTTTGCCCACAAAAGGCTTTCTTCCGTTTTATACAAAAGAACAAAAAGAGCAGGCATATGCAAATATGAAGCTGCTTCATGTGCAGGATTTGCGAAAAAAATCCTTTCGGGAGCTTTCCGGCGGTCAGCAGCACCGCGCGCTGATTGCGCGAGCGCTTTGTGCCACCGATCAGATCCTGCTTTTGGACGAACCGGCTTCCGTGCTTGACCCAATGGTAACACATGAATTGTATGATCTGCTGCATGAACTCAATGAGGCAAGAAAAATCACCGTTGTTATGGTTTCGCATGATATTCACTGCGCAATCGAGCAAAGCAAAAAAATTCTGCATATGCATCGGCGCGTGCTCTATTTCGGAGAAACCGCCGCATATCGGGACACCGAGCTTTGTCGGCAAATGATCGGCTCCTGCCATGGGCACGGCATGGCGGCAAAGGAGGAAAACCAATGAGCGGCTTACTTTCTTATTTCTCCTATGGCTTTATCTGGAGGGCTTTGATCGGTGGTGTGCTGATTTCGCTCTGCATCGCGCTGCTCGGTGTGAATCTTGTGCTGCGGCGCTTTTCCATGATCGGCGACGGTCTCTCCCATGTCGGGTTCGGCGCGCTGGCGCTTGCGGCAGTGATGAACGTTGCGCCGCTCGCCGTTGCCATACCGCTCGTCACGCTTGCTTCCTTTTTCATGCTTTGGCTCAATGAGCGCGGAAAAATGAACGGCGATGCTTCCATTGCCATGCTTTCCAGCAGTGCGCTTGCCGCCGGTGTGCTGCTTTCCTACCATTCCGATGCCATCAATACCGATCTTTCCGGGTATTTGTTCGGCTCCATTCTCGGCATGAAGCAAAATGATGTATGGGTCTGCATCGTTCTCAGCGCTGTGGTGCTGTTTTTATATCTGTTTTTATATCAGAACCTGTTTTCCGTTACCTTTGACCAAAACTTTGCAAACGCAACCGGAACCAAAAGCGGCGTATATCACATGATCCACGCCCTGCTTACCTCCGTAACCATCGTCATCGGTATGCGCCTTGTCGGCGCGCTGCTGATTTCCTCCCTGATTATTTTCCCGACGCTGACTGCAATGCGCGTTTGTCGCTCTTATCGCGGCGTTGTGCTGTTCAGCGCGTGCAGCTCCGTTTTCTGCTTTTTGAGCGGGATGCTGCTTGTGCTGCTGTTTGACCTTCCGGTCGGCGCAAGCATTGTCATGGTCAGCCTCGGGTGCTTTCTGCTGTTTGCCGCACTCGGTAAACTCTTCCGCAGGGCTAAAAACTGAAGGAATCACACCATTAAAAAAATGCTGCTTTGCGGTTTGCAAGCAGCATTTTTTTGATTTAATGCCTTTAGGCTGGTTTGCTCAAAGAGCAAACCAAACAACCACCCGCTATGCGGGTGTGAGTAAAAAGTTATACAAAAAAATTCCCCTAAGTAGTACAATAAGGTTGTTCAAGTCTTAGAGTACTGTGAAAGGAGAATTTTAATGGCTAACAGCACAAATAGTTTATCACATACAAAATGGTTATGCAAGTATCATATAGTAATTGTTCCAAAATATCGAAGAAAAATAATATATAATCAATACCGAAAAGATTTGCAAGAAATTATTAGAACACTATGCAAGTACAAAGGTGTGGAAATAATAGAAGGACATATGATGCCCGACCATGTGCATCTTTTACTAAGCATACCGCCTAAAACGAGCGTAGCAAGTTTCATGGGATACTTGAAAGGGAAAAGTGCGCTGATGATGTTCGACAAACATGCAAATTTAAAGTATAAATTCGGCAACCGACATTTTTGGGCAGAAGGATATTATGTTTCAACGGTAGGCTTAAATGAGAGCACAATAAAGAAATATATACAAGACCAAGATAAAGCAGATATTGCTTTAGACAAGTTAAGCGTAAAAGAATACACAGACCCATTTAATTAACCCCTTTAGGGGTAGCCAAAGTGGCAAAGACTCTAAGGCTTGAACAAAGAGAAAGCCCGCGCCTTGAGACGCGGGTCGGCATTATGGGCTTTTAGCCCTTGTGCAAACCACCCGTTTGACGGGTGGTTATGATTTTTTTGCTCAGAAAGAGCCGAGCTGCTGCTCCAGCGCTTCTTTCTGCGCTTCATACCCGGGTTTTCCGAGCAAAGCGAACATATTCTTTTTGTATGCTTCGACACCGGGCTGATTGAATGCGTTGACCCCGAGCAAATGTCCGGAAATGCCGCATGCAAGCTCAAAGAAATAAACCAGATATCCGAAGTCATATGCGCTTGCGCTGTCAACATCCAAAATCATGTTCGGCACATCACCGTCCACATGCGCCAAAACGGCGCCCTTGAACGCCATGGAATTGACAAAGTTAAGCGTCTTTCCGGTCAGAAAATCAAGACCGTCCACATTTTTCTCATCTTTCGGCACAGCCACTTCCACACCGGTATCTTTGAGGTTGACGACCGTTTCGAAGATCATGCGCTCGCCCTGCTGGATGTATTGCCCCATGGAATGCAGGTCGGTCGTGAAGACGACGGAGGTCGGCAATAGTCCCTTGTGGTCTTTGCCTTCGCTCTCTCCGAAAAGCTGCTTCCACCATTCATTCATCAGGGTCAGGCGCGGCTCATATCCGACAAGGATCTCCGCCTTTTTGCCTTTGCGGTGCAGAATGTTGCGATATGCGGCGTAGCGATAGCAATCGTTTGTATCAAGATCATCCGTTAAGAAGCGCTCTCTTGCATTTTGCGCGCCCTGCATCATCTCATCAATATTGATGCCGGCAACGGCGATGGGCAAAAGCCCGACGGCGGTCAAAACGGAGTATCTTCCGCCGCAGTCGTCCGGGACGACAAAGGTCTGGCAGCCGGCTTCGTCGGCAAATTTTTTCAGTGTGCCGCGGCAGCGGTCCGTTGTGATATACACACGGTCACGCACGGCGTCCTCGCCGTATTTTTTCACTAAAAGGTCGCGGAAAATGCGGAAAGCGACCGCAGGCTCCGTCGTGGTGCCGGATTTGGAGATTACATTCAGGCAAATATCTTTTCCCTCGCAAATGGAGATAAGATCCGCTACGGCAGAGGAGCTGATATTGTTGCCGGCAAAGTAGATATCCGGCGTATCCTTTTTCAGATTGTTGTAAAGAGGAGACTTTACAAATTCAATTGCCGCACGCGCCCCGAGGTAAGAGCCGCCGATGCCGATGACGATCAGAATGTCGCAGCTGTTACGGATTTTCTCCGCCGCCTCCTTGATGCGTGCAAATTCCTCTTTATCGTAATCGACCGGAAGATCGACCCAACCGAGGTAATCGGAGCCGAGCCCCGTTTTGCCGACCAACTCTGCATGAGCGGCGGAAACGGCGCCGCGCAGCCCTGCGAGCTCATCGTCTCCGACGAATTTTTTCAAATGCTTATCATTCAGTGTTACTGCCATTTTTCGTTTCTCCTTTGCTTTTCGGGGTATGCTTCATAACATATCTACATTATTTTACATCATCCGCAACTGATTGCAACCTCGGAATATGAACCTTTTATGAATATTTTATGAAAGAAGCAGCATCCCGCGTAAAATTTCGGTCAGCACATGCAAATAGCTGATTTTCGGCACAGTTTCCTGCGCGAGGATATCGCAAGCAGCGAGCTCTTCTTCTCCGAGCACATAACGGATGCACCCGATCTTCTGTCCCTTTTCCACCGGTGCTGCAAGGGAAGGCGTATATTCCGTTATTGCTTTGATGTCGTCCCTTTTTCCTTTTTCCAGTAGAATTTCACACCCCTCGTATCGCCCGCTGACCGTTGCCTTCGTTCCGCCGAGCAGAGGAATTTCGCCTTCCGTTTTTCCGTCAAACGATGCAATTTCGTAATTTGAAAAGCCAAAGTCCAGCATGGATGCGGCGACGGCGTTTCTGCTGTCACGGCTTGCACTGCCCATTACAACCGCAACGAGCTGCATGCCGTCGCGCTTTGCGGTTGCGCTGATACAAAAGCCGGCCTTTGCGGTCGATCCGGTTTTCAGTCCGTTTGCCCCCTGATAAAAGCGGATCAGGCGATTGGTGTTGGTCAGCCCGAAGGCACCGTTGCGGATGGTGTCCATCCAAATGGTAGAGTAATCGAAAATCAACGGATGGCGCAGCACCTCGCATGTCATCAGCGCAATATCGCGGGCGCTGCACAGGTGCCCTTCATCGCTGTCGTCCAGCCCGTTTGTGTTTTTAAAGACAGTATTTTCCATGCCGAGCTCTTTTGCGCGCTCATTCATTCGCGCAACAAATGCTGCCTCCGAACCGAGCACATGCTCCGCAAGCGCTACCGCGGCATCATTGGCGGAGGAGACCACAACGCTTTTGAGCAGATCGGAAACGCTCATTTCCTCTCCGGCTTTGAGATAAACCTGCGAGCCGCCCATGCCGCTGGCGTAGTCGCTGACGGTAACGGCGTCTCCGAGCGCTATTTTTCCGTCGTCGATCGCTTCCAGCACCAGCAAAATCGTCATGATTTTTGTTACGGATGCCGGGGGAAGAGCAGTATCGGCGTTTCGCTCATACAGGACTTTTTTGCCGGATGCCTCCATTAAGATCAGAGCCTTTGCATCTGAATTTTCTTCAAAAGCGACCGCATAAGCGGGGCGCATGAATGCGGCAAATAAAAGCGGCAGAATCGCAAGGAACGCGACGGTTTTAATCTTCATGATTCTCAATGCTCCTTTTTTCTCTTTGGCTATCTCTATGCAAATCGGAGAAAACATATTCAAAGCAAAAAACGGCTGCCGGCAAAGGAGGGCAGCCGCAGTTATTATTCGGAACTCAGTTCAGCACCCAAACTCCGAGTACACAGAAAAAAAGATATGCCATCCAGGCAAAGAGCAGCGTAATGCACCATACGGGAAACACAAATCCGTCCCGCAACTCGAAGAAAAGCAGCGCCTGCAAAAGCGCGATCATGCCGACGCTCAGCAAAGAGAAAAAGGGCAAATAGCAGCAGAGCAGCATCGGCGCCGCGCACAGCATAAACAGCATTTTCAAAAGACACAGCAAGTAGGCGCGGCAAAGGCAGGCACGCCGCGCTGCGTTACCATAAGCCCGCTGCGCGCCGATCATGGCGCCGAGCAGAAGAGAAAGCGCTGCACTGATGAGCAAAAGAAACGGCCAGGGAAGCATATAGCCCGGGCGAGCGATATAATAGCCGTATCCGTTGACAATGCAAAGAATCGTGCTGATGAAAAGGATAAGCGGCCCGCACAGCGCAAGCGGAACGAGCAGAAAAGGGTTTGCGCAGCGCAGCATCATACGCAGAGCGGTTATTTTTGCCTTGCAGCGACGCTTATAATTCAAAAGGGATCACCTCATCTCCGTGTTTCAGGATATGAGGCGCCGTCCCGCTTTAGAAGCGCGCCGCTTTATTTGCCCCTGTTTTGCCGATACACCTCAAACGCCAGTACGGAGGCGGCTGAGGCGGCTGAAAGCGCAAACTGATCCGGCCGGCCGTAATCCAGGCGAATAATTTCATCCGCTTGTTGCAGTGTTTTTGCGCTGATGCCGCGCTTTTCTCCGCCGACGATCAGATACAGCGGGCGCGCAAGGGATGCATCATAAACGGAAACGGCGTTTTCCGTATCGGCTGCATAAATCCGATATCCGTTTTTGTGAAAGAGCGAGAGGCTGTCGGCGGTATCGCAGAGGTAAAGCGGCAATTTTTCCGATGCGCCCGCCGAGGCGCGGCAAACAACGCCGGCAGCGCTCATCCAGTTGCGCGGCGGCAAAATCACGCCGTCCACGCCTGCAGCATAAAGCGAGCGTAGTGCATAGCCGAAATTATACGGGTCTTCTATCCCTTCAAGCATCATATAAAATCCGTTTTTTTCTACCGTTTCAAGGCGGGGCAGGGTACGCTCGGAGCACTTTGCAAGCACGCCGCCGTGCGTTGTGCCGAGCGCCGTTTTCTCAATTTCCGCCGCATCGCACAGAATTACGGGAAAACCGAGCGCCTTGCCGCGCGCGCAAAGAAAACGATATTCTTTTTCGCGCCGCTTCAGATTTTCCTTCGCATAACAGATTGTAAGAATTTTGCGGTCGTTGAAACCGTTTTCGGCAGCCTCTAAAACGGCACGGACGGATACCATCCCTTCAAAAAGATTACTCGGCTGCTGTTTTTGAGCTTCTTTTTTCATATCGCGGCACCTTTCTGTGACGAGCATTGGGGGCGGCAGTGCTATCCCGTGCTATTATAGCAGATTCGGTCATCTTGTGCAAATCTTTTTCTCATTTTCGCTCCGCGCATTTGACAAATTTCAGAGCAGGCATCGTATACAATGGCACAAAAGCGGGGTGAGGCAAACGGAAGCAACGCTGTACCTTGATATCTATCTCTTTATCAATTTCGCGCTGGATGTTTTGTGCCTGTATTTTACGGGATGCGTTTTTTGCCTTGCAATGCATGCCGGAAAGCTGGCGCTGGGAGCGGCGCTCGGGAGTGCGTTTGCGCTGCTGTGCACACTTTTTCCCGGAAACCGTGCCGTGACCGCACTGATAGCCGTCGGAATGAGCGCGCTTATGTGTGAAATCGCGTTTGCGCCGACAAATCGCAGGCAGAGAATGCGGCTTTTGCTGTTCTTTTATATTTTTTCCGCTTTGTTTGCCGGCATGGTAAGCTGCTTATATGCACTTTTGCCGCAGTTGCTTTTGGCATTCGCCCCGCAAACGCCGTCGCGTGGGCGGCTGCTCTTTGCGCTTTGTATCTGTCTTTGCTGCTTGGCTCTGTTTTTTGCGCTTCGCGCGTTTCGTATGCGCAGCGGCGAAAAGCGCATTGATGTTACCGTGATCGTGGCAGGTGCTGCGGTGCGGCTGCATTGCTTTGCGGACAGCGGAAATTTACTCACAGAGCCGTTTTCCGGATTGCCGGTGATTTTGTGCGCAGAACGCAAATTTTCCGCATATGAGGCGCAAACCGCGCGGCGGCTTCGCCTCATTCCGGCAAGCGGGGTAGGAGGGCATACGCTTTTGCGCGGTTTTTTGCCGGACAGCGTGATCGTATGCAACCGTAAACACGGCGAAAAAAAACAAGCCGTAGTTGCATTTTCGGATGCTCCGTTTCCGGTGGAATGCGACGGCATTGTGCCGACCGGATTACTGTAATTTGTTTTCGTTGTTTTAGTTTATACCGCCAAAATATTATTAAAGTAACTT
>URPL01000035.1 GCA_900549725.1 uncultured Eubacteriales bacterium
AAAGCCGGTGGATTTTTGATCTAAAGCGGTAAAGAACCAATATTGAAGGAGGCAATTACATGAAAAAGCGTATCCTCGCAATTTTCCTCAGCGTTTTGATGCTGCTGGGCACCGTTATGGTTCCTGTTGCTGCTGGGGAACTGCCTTTCACGGACGTCGAGGCAGGAAAATGGTATTATGACGCCGTAAAATACGCATATGAGAATGAGTTGTTCAGCGGCACCTCGAAGACGACATTCGAGCCCAACACAACCATGACTCGTGCAATGATCGTAAAGGTATTGTACAATCATTACCTGAAAACACGGAACGGCGAAAAGCCCGAAGTCAAAGCCGAGAATCCTTTCACGGATGTCAAGGCAGGCGCTTGGTATTATGACGCTGTCCTGTGGGCAGTTGAGAACAAAATTACTTCCGGCATGGGAGATAATAAGTTCCAGCCCGGCGACACGGTGACGCGTGAGCAGCTCGCTGCTTTCGTGATGCGCTATGTGGCATTTCTTGATTATCATACGTCCGCCCGCAAAGACTTTACTGAATTTGCAGACGGCGCGAAGGTTTTGAAATGGGCTGTCGAGTCCCTGCAGTGGGCGGTTTCTGTCGGAATCATTTCCGGCAACCCCAAGGAAGGCAAGCTCTATCTGGATCCGCAAGACGGGGCAACCCGTGCACAAGTCGCCTCTATCATGATGCGCCTGATCGAAGACGCTCTTCCCAAGGCGAAGCACGTTGTGGTTGTGGATGCCGCTGTGCCCGCAAGTTGCACCGAGACCGGCTTGACCGAAGGCTCTCACTGCTCCGTTTGCGGAAAAGAAATCGTGAAGCAGGAAGTTATTGAGGCGCTCGGCCACAAGCCCGTTGCTGTGGACGCAAAAGCGCCGACCTGCACCGAAGCAGGGCTGACCGCAGGCTCTGTTTGCTCCGTATGCGGCGAAGTCCTGACCGCGCAGGAAACCGTTCCCGCGCTCGGACATGATCTGATCCACCATGACGGTAAAGCTCCGGCGCCCGGCGAAAAAGGCTGGAAAGAGTATGATACATGCTCTCGCTGCGACTATACCACATATGAAGAGATTCCCGCACTGGATTGGGAAGAAATCGCACAGACAAAGACCGTCGGCGGTATCCTCCCTGTCGGTGAGGCTGTCTTTGAAGACAACAACCCGCGTTATTATAACTTCCTCGAAAGCGAATGTGGAATTACCGCAGGCGCGATCAGCGCGGTTTGGGCAGTTGCTGATAAGAACTACACCACTTTGACCCTGCTTGTCAAGCTCGACAACTTCGACTTTGACCAGGATCCCGAAACGGCGATCGTGAAAGTAACTGTCGGCGAAAATGAGTATACAATGAATCTTGCCGGGAAGAAGACCGGTGAATTCGCAGGCGCTGTTTACAATGCAGACGGCTCCGCAGGTGCAGCTGCATACTATGAATTCCAGATCGCGATCAACGGATCTGAGAATGGCAGACTGCTGCTCAGCATTTCTTACGGTGAAGATTCCGTAAAGAAGGGCTATATCACCCTTTCTCCCTACACCGCATATAAGACCATTGATTACAACATGGACGGCAGAGACGTCACCTGCATCACCCGCGCATATGAAGCAGGTGAAAACGGCACGCTGGTGCTCCCGAAAGAGATCAACGGCAAACCGGTTGTCCACATGGGCGACTTTAATGACGACCGTGTTTCGATCCTGGGCGACAACCCGTGGGTCAAGACGGTTCGCGTGCAGAACCCGGGCGAAGGCCTCCAGGTTGAGCTGCGCAAGAGAGTGTTCGCATTCACGATGCTCGAAAAGATCATCATCGACGACGATGTGGTTCTCTCCTACGGCAATGTTCTTCCCGAACAGTTCGCATACAATTCCCAGAAGCTGACCTCTGTTGAGCTGCCTGATTCCATCACCGGCTTCAACAAGGAAGCATTCCGTAACTGCACCGCTCTGACGACGGTTGACCTCCCGGCATCCCTCACCTCCATCGGCGCAAACTGCTTCCGCAGCGCTCCGCTGACCGGTGACATTGTGATTCCGGCAACCGTTACCAAGATCGACTACGCAGCATTCTATGCTTGCCAGAACATGTCCTCCATTACCGTCCTCAACCGTGATTGCGAATTCGTGACCGGCGGCGGACAGTGGGACGGCCATCCGTTCGTGGCAACCGGCACAGCTTCCCTGAAGGGCTATGCAGGCTCTACGCTGGAGACCTTCTGCACCAACAACTCCCTCACGGATCGTTTCGTGGCGATTGACTGAGTTTTGTTTGCGATTCTCCTTGACATTTGAGTGAGACTCACATCTTTTTCTGTTACAGAATGTCGGTCTTGCTTGGCTTTTGAGATTTGACCCGTTGCAATCACCCGGCATATTGTAATAGCAGAGCGGTTTTCGGTGTGGGCTTCCGAATGCCGTGCGGAAGAGGATCTCTTCCGGCTGCGTGACAAGTAGAGCAATGACAGCCCCGGCAAAACCCGATATGATTTTGATTTCCCTGCGGTGCCCACCGGGGTACTGCAGGGAAATTGAATCTATTTGCGGATTGATCAAGGTTTGCATGAGAAACAAATCTGCCCGCAAAATCGGCGCCGACCGTGACCTTTTTGGCGAGGGAGAACCTTGCACAGGCTTTTTTCGATTTGCCGTCGGCAAAATATTGCAGAGCTTGAGACTGCGCAGGGCAGACATCTGTTTTGATTCTGCACAGCTCTGACTTACGTATTGCATACGCTTTTCATTTTGTCATATTTCAACGTTTTATTTTAGGAAACGACAGATCCTGTATTTCATTTTTATATTCTAAGACAACGGCAAAAACGATTTTATTTTGCGCAAGGCTGAATGAAAGCTCCGGTAACCCGAGACAAATTTGAAAAAAACAGAGTGAGCATTCTGCTGCCATAAGGATCGCAGCGCGCTTTTTTAACCGTTTATGGGAGGTACTACATGAAATTTAAGAAGTTATTGGCATTATTTCTCGCGGTTTTGATGCTTGCCTCAACCTTCGTCCTTACTGCTTCGGCAGAAGGAACCGACGAAAAGAAGGGACTTGCTTGGGAACTGAACTATTTCAGCTTCATTCCCGTATATCAGGAAAATCAGGATATCAATGCCAACAAACCGACCCTGCTGATGAGCGGCAGAGGCATCAATAATCTTGCGTTTCTGCGCGATGCGGATCAGTACGGCGATCTGACCCAATTTGATGAATTCTTTTCGGAAGACGATAAGAAATTTAATGACGACAATAATAAATTTCTCAAAATTGATTTTACGCAGACCTTTGCATTTTCGCCCGATCATAAAATCCTGTATGCTACTCTTAAAATGGTAGACAGAGACAAGATCGTGATCGATGAGGAAAACGATCCGTATTGGGAAGGTGTCGATTTATATCTTGACTTCGGACGGAAAGCCATCGGCGATAAAATGACCATATGGGATTCCGGGTCCCCGGAGGAGATCGACATTGCTTCCGATGTTGAGGCTGTTCGGCCGGAGGCTGCCGGCGACGGCTCCAAGGTGTATCATGTGGCACTTTCCCGCGGCGGCTTCCTCCGTGCAAGCGAAATGGGCGGCGTACAGTATATGGATGCGGTCCAAACGCGTGTTGTAAACCCGACGGGGGATGAGAAGAACTATCGCGGAGATGTCTATTACAACACGCAGTATGTAATGGCGATTGACCTTGAAAAGCTTGGTATTCTGGATGAGATCACGCCGGCCCCGGATGCAAGTGCAAACGGCAGTGACGGACCGTTTATCGGGTTCTATGCGGAATATACTTCAATTCACGGCGACATCGAGCGCGTGGATTTTGAGGATTACAGAGATGACCCGGAGACCTTTGACGAAGAATTCGTATATCATATCTATACCAAACAGAAGCTGGAAGACAGAGAGTCGTGGCCCAATACTCCAAACCGCTTTAATGTTCTTTCCGTCGGCAAGCATTCTCCCTGGGACGCCACGCTGCTGTATGAAGATGAAGCAAGAACAATTCCGAGGGGCGTTTTGGTCGGCGGCTGCTATCTCGAAGGCGACCAATACGAATCCGTGACGATTCCGGCGTATATGACGCCTGATTTGAAGGAATGCACCGCGGACACAGAGGGCGCACTCCCTGTGCTTGAGGTCGGATTTACCTCCGTCGGCAGCGGTGTGTTTGAAAACAACCCCTATGTCAAGCATGTTACGGTTCCCGCAACAATTGAGCGAATCAATGACCAGGCATTCCGCAGCAACTATATTGAAACCATCATCTTTGAAGGCGCCGATACCGGCTTCGAGGAAAAAGGCGGCTTTAATCTTTATCTTTCCTCTGCGCTGAAAGATGTGACCCTGCCTGCCAATATGACCGTATTCCCCAAGGGCTTCCTGCGCAAAACCGGACTGACCTCCGTTAAGCTGCCCTCCGGCCTCGTTGAGGTCAGGGAAGACGGTATGCGCGAGAGCGATCTTGTCAAGGTTTCCTTCCCGGACGGCTTTGAAACTCTGGGCACCAAGGGCTTGTATCACTGCGAAGATCTGAAAGAGATCTTTTTCCCGGCTTCCACGAAGACGATCGGGGATGCCGCAATTCAGAGCTGCTACAGCCTTGAAAAGGTTGTCATCCTTTCGACGGATTGTGAGATCAACAAAACGGCATTCCTCGGGAGCAATACGCGCAATCTCGTGATCGTCGGCTATCCGAACAGCACGGTTCATGAATTTGCCAAGGCAAACAACTATAAATTTGAGTGCTATGAGCATGACTATGTTGAAACCGTTGTTCCCGCAACGGTAGATACGGGCGACGGCTATATCATTAAAAAGTGCTCTGCATGCGGGCATGAGACAACGGAAAGCAATGCCGTGAATGATCCTTGGCCGAACCCGTTCGCCGATGTTGTATATCGCACCGACGGCGGAAAGAGCAGCTGGTTTGCAAACCAGGTGAAATTTGTTTATACCAATAAGCTCTTCATCGGGACAAACGATACCAGCTTTGAGCCGAATACTCCCATGACGCGCGCAATGTTCTGCAAGGTACTCGCGAACCTGGAAAAGGTCGAGGTTGACAATACCGTCACCGTGACGGCGCTGAGCGATGTTGAAAGCAACAAGTGGTATACCGGCGCTGTCGCCTGGACGATTGACAACAAGATTGTTGAGGGATATAAAGAAGACGGAACTTTCCGCCCGAACAACCAGATCACCCGTGCCGAGATGAGCATGCTGTTCTACAAGTATTTGTATGAATACAAAGACATGACGTATCTTCTCTACAGACATAAAGACGGTGTTGTCGATTCCTTCACGGATGCGCCGTTTGCACATTGGAGCACAGGGGCAATCGAAATGATGAAGAACAACGGGTATATTTCCGGGTTCAAAGCGGAAGACGGAACTTATTCGTTCCAGCCGAACGGAAAAGCGACCCGCGCACAGGTTGCGCAGATCTTCTTCGTCGTGTGCACCGACCTCGGTCTTTTGGACTGAGCAGAGCCAAGACACACATCAATTGATTGCATTTTCAAAATGCGAGAGCCTGCGGTTTTCCGCAGGCTCTCTTTTTCGCCTCCTCCTTGGGCACTTTTTGCGGTATAAGTTTCTTTTTGCCTGCGGTTTGCCGCAGTAAAAAATAACTGATCGGCGACAGCTTCCCGCGGCGCAAAGCAAGCGAAAAGCTATGGCATTTACGGTCGCGGCAAGCGGTTATGGCATAGCCTTGCCCGCAAAAAAGCCCGCGGCGCACGGTTTGCATCCTGTGCGGCGCGGGCTTTGATTTTAGAGCGGGGGTATTGTGTGGTGGCTGTTTTGCTGTTGATTCAGGCGGTCAGTTGATTTTATAGCTGTCCTTCAGGGTAAGAATGCGGTTGAAGGTGCCCTCATGCTTGCTGTCCTTTGTGAAATAGCCCATGCGGACAAACTGCATTGCTTCGCCCGGTTTTGTATCAAGCACAGAGGGCTCTGCCTTGGCATGCGGCAGCATGCGCGCGGAATCGGGATTGACAAATTCCAAAATCTCCTCCACCTTGTGCTCGGAGGTTGTATAGCTTGCAACATCGGGGATGGTGAAGAGGCGGTCATACATTGCAAGCGTCAGGTCCACGCAGCTCGCAGCGCTGATCCAATGGATGGTTCCCTTGATTTTGCGTCCGTCCGTCGGATTGCCGCAGCCGCTCTCAAGGTCTGCGGTACAGTGCAGCTCCGTTACCTCGCCTGCCTCATTTTTGATCACTTCATCGCAGCGCACGATATAGGCGCCCATGAGGCGAACCTCTGCTCCCTGGCGCATGCGGAAGAATTTCGGGGGCGGCACCTCCGCAAAATCGCTGCGCTCAATATAGATCTCGCGCCCGAAGGGCAGCTGCCTTGTGCCGAGCTCCGGCTTTGCGGGGTGGTTGGGCAGGGAAAAGGTCTCGGTTTTATCCGCAGGATAGTTTGTGATAACGACCTTTAACGGCTCCGTTACGCAGACGCGGCGCGGCGCGGTATCGTTCAGCTCTTCTCTTTGGCAATGGTCGAGCAGTTCCGCATCGACTGTGGCGTCTGCTTTGGCAACGCCTGCACGTTCCACAAAATCGAAAATAGCATGCGGCGTATAGCCGCGGCGGCGCAGCGCGCACAGAGTGGGCATGCGGGGATCGTCCCAGCCGTCCACAACGCCGTGCTCCACCAAAAAGCGCAGGAAGCGCTTGCTCATGACCGTATAGGTGACATTCATTCTGCCGAATTCTCTTTGCTTGGGGCACGGAGAAAAGGGCCCGCAGTTTTCGATTACCCAATCGTAAAGCGGGCGATGGTTGCGAAATTCGGAGGAGCAGAGCGAATGCGTGATGCCCTCAAGCGCATCCTGCAGCGGGTGCGCGAAATCATACATCGGGTAGATACAGAATTTATCGCCCTGGCGGTGATGATGAATATGGCGGATGCGGAAGATTACCGGGTCGCGCAGATAGGGGTTGTCGGAATCGGGATCGATCTTGGCGCGCAGCGTGCGTGCGCCGTCCGCAAATTCGCCGTTTTTCATACGCTCAAACAGATCAAGATTTTCCTCCACGGAGCGGTTGCGGTACGGGGAAACGGTCCCCTTGTCGTTATAATCGTCTGCGTCGCCGCGGTATTGCGCCAAATCTTCTTTTGAAAGGTCGCAGACGTATGCTTTGCCTGCCTTGATCAGGCGCACGGCGAATTCATAGCATTTCTCAAAATAATCGGAACCGTAGAACACGCCGCCGTTTGGCTCTGCACCGAGCCAGCACAGATCCTCGTAAATAGAGCGGACAAATTCATCGCTTTCCTTAAGAGGATTGGTATCGTCATACCGCAGGTTAAACAAGCCCCCGTGACGCTTTGCGGCGGTGGTGTTGATCCAGATGGCTTTTGCGCTGCCGATGTGAAGATATCCGTTCGGCTCGGGCGGAAATCTTGTGTGGACCCGCTCAACCGTGCCGGCGGCAAGGTCTTCGTCAATGAGATCAAAAATAAAATTGGAGGGGACGGCGCCCGGTGCGTTTTTTTCTTCGCTCATGGTAATTCTCCTCGATCAGAATTTTTACAGGGAACGGATTTTGCGGTCAATCCGCGCAAGGGTGCGGTCTTTGCCGAGAATATGAATCACGGTGTAAAGGTCCGGCGCATTGTGCCTGCCGGTGACGGCGACGCGCAAAAACATGCTGATATCGGCAACATTGCCCTTATATTGTTCGGGCGCTGCCTTATATGCCTTCATGTCCGCAGCATAGCCGAGCTCCGTTGCAATCGTCTTGATTTTTTCAAACCAGGTGTTCATATCGTCCGCTTCGTCGTAGCTTTCGGCAAAGCGGGAAAGCGCCGCTTTGATATCCTCGGTCGAAAAACGAGCTTCATAAGCTTCCGGCTCGATTTTGTCAAACAGCTCGTCATAGAAGAAGAGCATATATTCTTTTAACTCACCGAACACCGCATAGTCCTTGCGGGGCTTTTTGCCGCCGCGCCCGATTGCAAGAATGCTTTTTGCATATGCGCTGTCGCGCGTGAGCAGGGCTGCAAATTCTGGATCATGCCGCTTTGCCCAGTCTGCCGCGCGCGTATAGACCTCGTCTGCGCTCATGCGGCTGAGCACATTGCGGGAAACATCGTCCAGCTTCTGAAAATCGAAAAGACAGCCGGAGGGGCTCATTTTTTTGATGCTGAACGGGAAATCATCCGTCGATTTTTCCGGGTTTTGCGCATGCCATTCCTCAAAATTGGAGTTCAGCAGCGTCATAACATATTCGCGCACGCATTCCGGCGCATAGCCCATACGGTCATAATCGTTGAGGTTGGCACCCATATCGCGCTTGGAAAGCTTTTTCTTGCTGCCGTCTTCTCCACGGCGCATCAGTTGCGCAATGTGCAGATATTTCGGGGCGCGGAAGCCGAGATAGCGGAACAGCTGCAGGTGCATGGCAAGGCTCGGCAGCCATTCCTCCCCGCGCACAACGTGAGTTGTGCCCATGAGATGATCATCCACGGCATGTGCAAAGTGATAGGTCGGAATACCGTTGGATTTCAGCAGCACGAAATCGGTGTCGTTTTCCGGAATTTCGATTTTTCCGCGTACCAGATCTGTGAAAATAATGCGCTTTTCGGGATCGCCGTCTGCCAAAATACGCAAAACAAAGGGATGCCCCGCTTCGATTTGCTGCAGCGCCTGCTCCGTTGTGAGAGCGCGCATTTTCTGCTGCTGCTCTTTTTGCCGCTGCATTTGCTGCGCCCAGTCCGTTTCTGCGCGCTGCGCCTTGATATCCACAGAGAGCGCCTCTTTCAGCTCTTCCTCCGTGGTAAAACAGGGGTAGGCTTTTCCTTTTCGCACAAGGTCCTTGGCATAGATTGCATAAATATCGCCGCGCAGGCTCTGCCGATACGGGCCGTATACGCCGCTGTCGCAGATTTCGCCGTCCTTGCCGATCACGGCGCCTTCATCAAAATGGATTTGATAGCGTGCCAGCGTATCGATAAGCCCCTGTGCCGCGCCCTCGACCTCGCGCTTTGCATCGGTATCCTCAATGCGCAGATAAAATACGCCGCCGGATTGATGCGCGAGCCGCTCGCTTACCGTCACGGGGAACAGCCCGCCGAAATGCACAAAGCCGGTCGGGCTCGGCGCGAACCGCGTCACCTTTGCCTCGGGCGGAAGCTGTCGATGCGGGAGCGTTGCCTCGTATTCTGCCGGTGTCATCGTAACGTGGGGAAACAGTTTTTCCGCTAAGAGTTCAAAATCCATGTCGGCTCTCCTTTGATCGGTTCTGTCAAAATCGTATATATCCTATATTATAGCACCAAATGCCCTGCTTGTCCATTTTTTCCGCGCATTTTCGGGAAAAGTTTTTCAAAAAAGCATACAAAAAAGCCCTGCATCCTTTTTGCGATGCAGGGCCCTGGAGTTTGAGCTTTATGAATCTGCCTTATGCTTTACCAGGAAAGCGTTCGGCAAAAGGCGACCGTAGGAGGGATTATAGGAGGAGTTGTTGGTAATGATTTCTCCGTTATATGCGATCAGGCTGGAGGCGCCGCCGTCGCAGCAGGCAGCGTTGACGATGTTGTACTTTTGCAGAATATTTGCAAGCTCGCCGACGGTGCATCCCATGGAGGTTGTGCTGCGGCCGTCGATCACCAAAAACGCAATCACGCCGTCCGCTCTTTGCCCGATGGCAGTACGCGGATGCATGCCGTATCCTGCGGAGCCCGTAACCTTCGTTTCGCCGTTTGCAATCAGAACAGGACCGAACTGAATGCCGTCGCGGATGTTATAATCCTTCCAGATATCGATTTTTCCGACCACGAGCTTGTTGGTTGTGGTAAGAACAATGCTGCCGTAATAGGTGACATAGCTGCCCCAGAACTCGCCGTTTGAGCAGCTCATGCCGACCGGCTCGCCGCCAAGACCGTTTTCAAGCGGGTCGTTAAAGCCGCTTGCATTGATGCCTGCAACAGCGTTGTGATATTTCAGCATATCTTTAATGCGCAAGCCCTCTTTGCCTTTTTGGCTGTCCGGAATGGAGCCGACCCAAACGCGCGCGGGGTCGTCGATGAGCATGATTTTGCCGCGATATCCCGTGCCAACGATTTCGGAGATCACAAGGCATTCCTCCGTATCGTTGACCAGCACGGTATATCCCGCATAGTCCGTATCTCCCTCACGCAGGTCGCGCTGGCCGAGAATATCCACCGGTTTTTTCGGCTCCGGCGCGGTTGTATCTGCAGTGGAATCGGCAGGCTCGATATCGCCGCCGATGACATTGATGTTATCTTTATCCTGCCGCTCCTTTTCGTCCATAACTTCTTTGATAATATCGGCAGGAATGAATTTTTCCGCAAGCCAATGGTGGTGTCCGGTTGACATGGCGGTTTCAATATAGATCGTGCGCCAGTATTTTACAAAGGGAATCGAGGAAAATACGAAGGTTGCATACAGCGCGCCAAACAGCACGATGATGCCAAGGGGAATGGTAATGCCGAGAATCAGCTTTTTCTTTTTGCGTCTTGCCTTTGCCTCTTTGGAAAGCGGAGCGGATGCAAGCTTTTTTCCGCTCTTGCGCTGTACCGCCTGGCGAAAAGCCGCATCGTCCGCATCGTTGATCAGGTTGTTCTTATCGTTTTGATTCATTGCTCAGATTGCATCCTTTCTTTTTTTCACCCGTGTTCCCGGGCGTTTTCGACAAAATGCCGAGCATATATGGTATTCTATCATATTGTGCCCCGAATGAAAAGCATTTGGCAGAATTTTTAACAAAATCATAACACTTCCGAAGCTTTTTGACAAAGCTTGCCGTCAGTCGTTGAAATTCGTCGAAAAATATGGTACACTGTTTTTACCATCAATCGGCGGAGGAATGAAAATGAAACAGATAACGCTCGGCCGCAGCGGCATCAAAACGGTGCAAAACGCATTCGGCGCACTGCCCATTCAGCGCATTTCCAAAGAGCAGGCGGCGCTGCTGCTGCAAAAAGCATACCGCGCGGGCATCACATTTTTTGATACTGCACGCGCTTATTCGGACAGCGAAGAAAAGATCGGATATGCGCTGCATGATGTACGCGCCGAGATCACGATTGCAACGAAAACCATGGCGACCGATGCAGACGGCTTTTTTGCGGATCTTGAAAAAAGCCTTTGCATGCTGCGCACGGATTATATCGACCTGTACCAATTTCATAATCCCGCGGCGTGCCCGATGCCCGGGGATAAAAGCGGGCTGTATGAGGCGATGTGCCGCGCCAAAGAGCAGGGCATGATCCGCCATATCGGTATCACAAACCATCGGCTGCATGTTGCACGGCAGGCGGTGCAGTCCGGGCTTTATGAGACACTGCAATTCCCGTTTTGCTATTTGGCGTCGGATGCGGAAAAAGAGCTTGTGCAGCTGTGCGCGCGGGAGGATGTCGGTTTTATTGCGATGAAGGGGCTCAGCGGCGGGCTGCTTACGCATGCGGATGCCGCAATGGCGTTTATGCTGCAATATCCGAATGTTGTGCCGATTTGGGGGGTGCAGCGCGAGCGGGAGCTGGATGAATTTTTATCGTTTCTCGGTGAGGAGCCGCTTATGACCCCGCAGCGCGCCGCGCTGATTGCGTCGGACCGCGAAAGCCTGCAGGGCAATTTTTGCCGCGGCTGCGGCTATTGTATGCCGTGCCCTGCGGGAATTGAGATCAACAACTGCGCGCGTATGATCCAAATGATTCGCCGCAGCCCCTCGGCGCAATGGCTCACGAAAGAATATCAGGAAAAAATGCACCGCATCCGGGACTGCGTCGGCTGCGGAAACTGCCGCCGCCATTGCCCCTACGGCTTGGATACGCCGGCGCTTTTGCGAGAAAATTTGGCGGATTACGAAAAAATTCTTTCCGGAGAAATCAAGGTTTAAGAGATAAAAAAGGAGATTGTTTTTATGGAACAATGGCAAAAGGATGCGGTGGTATACCAGATCTACCCCATGAGCTTTCAGGATGCAAACGGCGACGGCATCGGAGACCTTGCGGGCATTTTGCGCCGCGTGCCGTATCTTGCATCGCTTGGCATCAACACCGTGTGGCTTTCCCCCTGCTTTCCCTCTCCGCGGGATGACAACGGATATGATATTTCCGACTATCGCGGCATTGCGCCGGAATACGGCACACTCGCGCAGTTCAAAGAGCTCCTGGAGGCGCTGCATGCCAAAGGAATCCGCCTTTTGCTGGATCTTGTCGTCAATCACACCTCGGATGAACATATTTGGTTTCAAAAAAGCAGAGAGAGCCGGGAAAGCCCGTATCGCGACTACTATATTTGGCGCGACGCCGTAAACGGACATGAACCGAATGAATGGAAATCAAATTTCGGCGGCAGCGCATGGGAATGGGATGAAAAAACAGGGCAGTATTATCTGCATCTGTTTTCCAAAAAGCAGCCGGATTTGAACTGGGACAATCCCGCAGTGCGCCGCGAAATTGCGGAAATGATCAATTATTGGCTGGATATGGGCGTTGACGGCTTCCGCTGTGATGTGATCAATTCGATCTCTAAGGATTTTTCCGCGCCGCAGGGAGGCGGAAACGGTCCGCATCTGCATGAATATCTGCATGAGCTCTATGAAAGGGCCTTTTGCCCGCATCATGCGCTGACCATCGGCGAGACCTGGGGACTCACGCCTGCGCAGGCATTGGAGCTGACGGGGCGGCAGCGCGGAGAGCTCAGCGCCGCATTTCAGTTTGAGCATTTGCTGCTCGGGCGGCGCGGCGGAGATAAATGGTGCAAAGAGCCGTTTTCCATGCATGAATTTGTTGCGATTTTAGATAAATGGCAGCGGGGGCTTGCAAAGGACGGCTATCCGGTGCTCGTGATGGAAAATCACGATCAGCCGCGCGCTCTCTCCCGCTTCGGCGACAGCGCCTATCCCTTTGAAAGCGCCTCTATGCTCGCGGTGCTGTTATATGGGCAGCGCGGTATCCCCGTGATTTATCAGGGGCAGGAGCTCGGTCTTGCAAACCCCGTGTTTTCCGATCTTGCACAGTTTCGCGATATTGAGACGATCAATGCGCGCAAAGAACTGCAGGAAGAATATGACGATGCGGCTCTTCTTTCCATGCTTAGCTTCGGCAGCCGCGACAATGCGCGCGTTCCCATGCCGTGGGATGCTGAAAAAGGACGCGGTTTCACAAGCGGCAGGGCGTGGATTCCGGTAGAAAATGATCCTGCACGCAGCGTTGCCGCGGAGGAAAAGGACAAACACTCCATGCTGTGGTTTTATCGTAGGCTTTTCTCCCTGCGGCGTGAAAATGCGGCGCTGCGCGGGGGCGATTTTACGCTGCTGCACAATGCAGGCGGATATTGCCTGTATCGCAGAGAAGCCGACGCAAAGACTGTGTTTGTGCTGTGTAACCTGACCGCAAAGAAAATTCCTATGCCCCCTCAGGCACAGGCGGCGCAATGCCTGCTTTCCAATTATGCTTTGGCACAGGGCGCAATGCTGCGCCCCTACGAGGCGCTTATTTTTGAAATGAGCGAAAAATAAAAAAGCAGCCCGCGCTGCGCATTCCGATGGTGCCCCGAGGGGGGACGGATGCGGTGCGGGCTTTTTGCATCTTTTTATTTTTTGCGGGTCAGCAGCAGTGCGGCAAGGGCGCGCAGCGCGCCGTCATTGTCGTATGGCTCGATTGCGGCGCATGCCTGCGCCGATCGCAGCGCGGCAAGGGCGCGGGCATCCTCCGCCGAGAGAAAGCTTAAAAATGTGGTTTTGTGATTTTCGGCATCACTGCCGACATGTTTGCCGAGCACGGTTTCGTCGCCGATTACATCCAAAATATCATCAATGATCTGGAAAGCAGCGCCGATTCCGTCGCAGTATTGCATGGTTGCAAAAAGGCGCTTGTCTTCTTTTTCAATGCCCGCGCTGATGCACCCGAGCGCTCCCGCGAGGCGAAGCAGCGCGCCGGTTTTCAGCGCCTGGAGCTTTGCAAGCGCGCTAAGATCCGGCTTGTTTTTTTCTGCGGCGAGGTCCAGCATTTGTCCGCCGATCATGCCTGTGCAGCCTGCATAGTCGGCAGCGGCGCGCACGGCCTCTGCGGCTTGCGCGGCGGGGATGTGCGGCTCCGTAAAGCAGGAAAAGCTCTCCGTGAGCAGAGCGTCGCCTGCCAAAAGCGCGTTGCATTCGCCGAAGGCGCGGTGGCTGGTCGGTTTGCCGCGGCGCAGATCGTCGTTGTCCATGCAGGGCAGATCGTCATGAATGAGAGAATATGTATGAATCATTTCGATGCCGCAGCCGAAGGAAAACGCCGTTTTTTCGTCTCCACCGAACATGCGGCAGACAAGGAAAAGCAGAAATGGGCGCAGCCGTTTTCCGCCCCCCAAAAGGCTGTATGCCATCATTTTTGCAATGCCGCCCGGTGCGGCTGCGCGGTGCCCGATGCGCGCTTTCAACGCCTGCTCAAACTCGGCGGTAAAGCGTTCCATGGTTGCTTTGAGTTGATTTTCCATAGGGGCTCCTTTTTTCGGAATTATTTTGCGGCGGGGCGGTAGGCTTCCGGGTCAAAATCGCTCAGCACGGCTTCGCCCGATGCGCCTGCGCTCAGAATTTGAATCTGGGCTTCGGCGCGGTCCAAAAGGGCTGTGCAGTCCTTGACAAGCCCGACCCCCTCTTCAAACAGCGAAAGGGATTCCTCCAGCGGTGCCGAGCCGTTTTCCAAAAGCGAAACGATCTCGTCAAGACGCGCCATACTCTGCTCAAAATTTTTCTCGTTTTTTTTCGGCTTTGCCTGTGCCATATTCAGTTCTCCTTTTTGGGCAAATCGGTTTTGGTGACGGTTGCATGCACCGAGCCTGATTGCAGGGTGATTGTGAGTGCGCTGCCGGGGGATGTCACGGAGGCGTCCCGCAAAACGGTGCCGTCCTCGGTTTTGGTAATGCTGTATCCGCGCCGCAGCACGCTAAGCGGGCTCATTGCGTCAAGCTTTGCGCCGAGCGCCGCCGTGGCATGGCGCTTTTTTGCAAGGAGCACGGCTTCATTTTGCTGCAGCCTCAGGGTGCTTTGGGTCAGCGGCGTGCGCCGTGCAAAAAGAATTTTCTGCAGTGCGGCGCAAAGGCGGTCTGTGCTGCGGTCGATTGCCATGCGGCGCTGCGCCGTATAATGCAGCGGAGAGGAAAGGCAGCGCTTTTTGGAAAGCTCGCCCAGGTGCAACCGCAGTGCCTTCAGGCGGCTTTGTGCGGTGCCTTGCATGCGCAGGCTTTGCTTTTGCAGCAAAAGGCGCAGCCCTGCGGCATCCGGCACGGCAAGCTCGGCGGCAGCGGAGGGGGTCGGCGCGCGCACATCGGCGACAAAATCGCAAATGGTGAAATCCGTTTCATGGCCGACGGCACTGATCACGGGGAGCTTGCTTGCATAAATTTCATGCGCCAGGCTCTCGTCGTTGAATGCCCAAAGATCCTCCAGCGAGCCGCCCCCGCGCCCGATGAGAATCACATCGCAGCAGTTTGTACGGTTAAAATAGCGTATGCCGCGGCATAGTTGCTCGGCGGCGCCCTCCCCTTGCACCAGGGCAGGGTAAAGAATCATGCGAACGCCCGCGAAGCGTCTTTTTGCGACCTGAATGATATCGCGCACGGCGGCGCCGCTCGGAGAGGTGATAATGCCGATTGTATCGGGATAGGGAGGCAAAGGGCGCTTATGCGCAGGATCAAACATGCCGAGCTTTTGCAGCTTTTCCTTGCGCTGCTCGTAAGCGAGTGCCAGCGACCCGAGCCCATCCGGCTCCATGCTTTCCACATAGATTTGATATTGCCCGTCGCGCACAAAGGCGCTGACTCTGCCTTTTGCCAAAACCGTCATGCCGTTTTCCGGGCGAAAGCGACAGCGGGAGGCATAGGAGGCAAACATCACGGCTTTGACGACGGCT
>URPL01000036.1 GCA_900549725.1 uncultured Eubacteriales bacterium
GACGACGGCTTTTTCATCCTTGAGGGAAAAATAGAAGTGCCCGGTTTTATAATGGTTTGTAAAGTTTGAAATTTCGCCGCGCACACAAACCGCTTCCAGCAGCGGCTGCGCTTCCAGGGTCATTTTTACAAGCTCATTCAGCTGGGAAACGGAAAAAATCAGCTTTTGCTCCATACTTCAGCTCCAAAGGGAAAATTCTAGAAACAGCACAATGCCAAGCAGCGCCCAAAAGCATTCCGCAACCGTGAGCACAATCCGCAGCGCGCGCCGCCGCACGGCACGCAGCGCGCGGATGCCGAAAAAGAGCGTGGCGGCGGCAAAAAGCAGCGCGGCAATCAGCGCGCATTGATTGGCGCTGAAATACCGCTCTATCCACTCTCCTTGGCTGTTTGTATACGGTTCGCCGTTTCCAAAGGCGCGCAGAAGAACAAAGCGATTGAGCGGATAGTAGCACAAAATGCTGAGCGGAGTAATCAGCAGCGGCCAAAAAACGCGGTTGAATTTTGTAAGGGAAAGCTTCATTTGATCTCCTTTTTCCGCATGGCATCGCAGCGCCGCTTTGTCAGCAATGCAATGCCCGCTGCATTGTCCGACGCATACATGCCGTCGGAAAAATAGGCGTCAAAGGCGGCGCCGAGCGCTTGCCGCATGATCACGGAGCTCATCACACCCCCTGCAAACAAAACGGGCTTTTCGCCATGCAGCGCACAGGCGTTTGCAATGAGGCGCAGCAGCGTTTTCTGCACAAAGGCAAAGGTGTAAAGGGCGATATCTTTTGGGGGCGCTCCGCTTTCAAGCTGCTTTTTTGCTAAATTTTCAAGCCCGGAGAAATGGCAGCTTATCCCGTTTACGCTGACCTTGAGTCCGCGCACTGCCGAAATCGGCTTTCCGGCATCGAGCGCAAGCGCTTCCAGCGCGGCTCCGCCCGGGAAGGGCAGCCCGAGCATCAGGGCAATGCGGTCAATTGCCTGCCCGGCGCTGAGATCTTCCGTTCCGCCGAGCAGCGTGATTGCAAAGCTGCCTTCATCTTGCACGTCGACCTGCACAAGCTCGGTCGTGCCGCCGGAGAGATGCAGCGCATAAAAGCTTTGCTCTTTTGCAAGGTCAAGCCCTGCGGAATAGGCCGCAGCCGCAATATGCCCCTCCTGGTGAGAGAGGCGCACAAGCGGGAGCCCAAGCACTGAGGCGACGGCGCTCGCAGCGTTAACCCCCGCCAAAAAACACGGCATATAGGAGCCCGTGACCGGGCGCGGCCGCTCCGAAACGCCGACTCCGCAAACGGTCGGATGCCCGGCATCGCACAGCAGTGAGTCCAAAAGAGCGGGCAGCGCCACGGTGTGATGAAACAGCGCATCTGCCTGCCGTAGGCCTTTTTCGCCGGGTTTTACGGGCAAAAGCTGCTTTTTTTGTGCAGTGATTTGTCCCGAGGTATCGCACAGGGCGCAGGAGGTAGTATAGTTGCTGGTGTCAATGCCGAGAAAGCAGTTCATTGCAGCAGCCCCTTCTCGTGTGCAATGCGGTTGAGAATGCCGTTGACAAAGGCGGGGGCGTTTTCATGGCCGTATTTTTTTGCCAGCTCTACAGCCTCATTGATGGCGGCGGCTGCGGGCACATCATCCGCATACATCATTTCATAAACGGCAATGCGCATAATGGTCATGGTTGCGTGGCTGATTCTGTCCTCTTTCCAGCCCTGCGCACAGGCGTGGATCAATGCGTCAAGCTCGTCCTTTTCCTCCGCAATGCCGAAAAAACATGCGCGCAGATAGGGGTCGTCTTCCAGCTCCAGATCCTCCAGCAGCAGCGGATAGAGCGCCTGCGGGGGTTCCGTCGTCTGAAAATCCTGGGAAAACGCCATGGAGAATAAAGCCCGGCGCGCTTTGCGTCTGTTCATATGGGTACCGTACCTTTCTTTTTCTGTTGTGCTTTTATAATGCTTTCTGTCGGTTGCGCTTTGCAATTGCCGCACGGATGATGTCTCTTTCGCAAAACGGCTCTTTTTTGCCGCGAATGATTTGATAGGACTCGTGTCCTTTTCCGAGAAAGAGCAGCCAATCTCCTTTTTTGGCATGTGCCACGGCATATTCAATGGCTTCTTTTCGGTCCGGGATGATGCAATAGGCATTACTGTTTTCATAAAACGATGCAATTTCGCGGCAGATTTTGAGCGGGTCTTCAAAATCGGGATTGTCGGCGGTGAGAATGCTGAAATCCGCCAGGGCGGCGCATACGGTGCCGAGCTCCTCCCGCCGCAGCTCCGTGCGGCTGCCTACCGATCCGTATATAACGACGATGCGCGCGGGATTTTGCGCGCGCACGCAGCGCAAAACCGATTCCGTGCTGGCGCCGTTGTGTGCGTAATCGATGATGCAGCGGATGCCGCTCAGCCCTTCAATCTGTTCAAACCGCCCGGGCACGGCGCAGCTTTGCAGCAGCGGCGCCGATTGCGCAAGGGGAACGCCGAGATGCTCCGCTGCGCACAAAACCGCGGCGGCATTTTGCTTGTTGAAAGTGCCGGGCATGGAAAACGGAACGCGGATGGAGGTGCCCTTTTCGGTAAAGATAAAGAAATCGTCTGTTTCGTTTTGCATTGTGATGCGGCAGGCGGCATCGGCGGAGAAGCCGTAGTCAAGCATCGGGCAGCGGCAGGCGGCGGCAAATTCCGCATAATAGGTGTCGTCTCGGTTGAGCACGGCGAAATCGCACATGGAGAACAGCTTTTGCTTGCAGCTTTTATAGTTTTCAAAGCTTGGGTGCTCATGCTGCCCGATATGGTCGGCGGAGAGATTGGTATAAATCGCCGTATCAAAATGCAGCGCGTCGACGCGGTGTGATAAAAATGCCTGAGAGGAGACCTCCATAATGACGATCCTGACGCCGCAGTTTACCATGTCGGTGAAGATCTGCATAAGGCACAGACCGTCCGGCGTGGTATTATCGCTTGCAAAGGCTTTTTCGGCATAGCGGATGCCGATGGTGCCGATCAGCCCGCAGGGCACGCCGCATTTTTGCAAAAGCTCGTACAAAAGGCAGGCAACGGTGGTTTTGCCTTTGGTGCCCGTGATGCCGATCAGGCGCAAAGCGCGCTGCGGTGCGCCGTAAAATGCGCTTGCAAGATACGGCAAAGCCGCGCGGGTATCGGGCAGGCGAATCTGCAGGGCATCGGGCGGCAGGGGCAGCGGCTCCTCGCAAAGGAAGCAGCGGCAGCCGTTTTCATAGGCGGCTGGGGCATAGGTATGCCCGTTTGCAAGCCAGCCGCGCAGGCAGACAAAAGCGCTGCCGGCATCCGCCTTGCGCGAATCGGTGACAAGGGAGCGAATCATTGTATCCGAAAACGCCTCGCGGGGACGCAAAAGGGCAGGACAATGCAAAAAAAGCTCTGAAATCTTCGGCATAATCCTACCCTCCCTTGGCAGTGTTTCTTTTTCAAAAATCAAATCCGATCGGCTCCTTGCCGCAGGCGAGGACGGTGGCTTTCGCAAGCACCTCCATGGAGTCGAGAAAAGCACGGTGCGGACTGAGATGCTCCTCCCGCTTGATCAGCGAGAGCTCCGTGCAGCCCAAAATAATGCGTTCCGCGCCGAGATCAAACAGCTCCTTTGCGCAGGCGCGGAAGCGGCGCATATCGGCATGCTGCCCTTTTTTGATCTGGCCGTAAATGATCTGCATGATCTGCGCCTGATTTTCGCTGCTCGGCAAAACGCAGCGAATACCGTGTGCATCGAGATATTTTTCATAGCTGTGGGAAAGGACGGTGCCGTCCGTTGCCAAAATGCCGGCACAGCGAATCCCGTCCGCCGCAAGGCACGCCGCCGTTTCCTCCATAATGTTCAGAACGGGAACGGAAACGGCTGCCGCTATGCTGTCATAAAAATAATGCGCGGTGTTGCAGGGAATGGCGATATGCGTGCAGCCCCAGGCCTGCAGTTTTTTTGCGTCTTCAATCATGGCAGGGAGGGGATCAACCTTGCTTTGCCCGATGATATAGGCGGTACGATCCGGCGTGGTGGCGCGGGAAGAAAGCACAAGATCGATATGCTCCGCATCGCAGGAGGCTTTTGTGTGGGCAGTGAGCATTTCATAGAAATAGACCGATGCCATGGGGCCGAGCCCCCCTAAAATGCCGAGTTTTGCAGCTTTTTGCATGCCGCCGCCTCCTTTTTGCGCCGCCTTATTTGCAAAGCGCGCGATATTTGTGAAATTTGCGGAATTGATTGAATTGCTGTGCAAGCACATAGAAAAGACGCGCGGGATTCCGTCTCAGATCCGGCCGGTACCAAAATGAAGAGACAAACCGCCCCTTGCGGCAAAGCGCCTTGGCGCGGCTGCGCAGCGTATCGTTGTGCATATAGCGGTAAAGCACGGCGCGCGGGATATAGCTCCAAAAAATCTCTTCGGCGGTATCGTTTGCAGGGGCGTCTTTCTGCTCTACCAGGTCCTCTACCAGGCACTTTGCGATGTTTGCCCCGGAGGCGGTGCAATAAAAGTTGCTGCGGCCCTGGCGCAGATTGATTTCAAAGGCGCGGTAGGAACCGTCGCGCGCGTCGTATTTGATATCGAAATTGGCAAAGCCCACATAGCCGAGTTCCTCCAAAAGCGCGCGGAAGGGCTCGGTGAGTGCGGGATTGTTTTCCGTTAAGATTGCGGTGTGATTGCCTTTGCCCTTCGGGGTCTGCTCCTCCAAAAGAACATGCCCAAGGCGCATCATTTTCACCTTGCCGTCGCTTTGGCTGTAGGTGGTGAGCACATGCATTGCGGAATTGTTTCCGATGATAAAATCCTGCAAAATCACATCGTCGTCGTAGCCGCTTTGATAAATGGTATCCACGATTTTTGCGGCTTCTTTCGGTGTTTTGGCTTCATAAACCTTGTTCATTCCGTCAAACGGATGCTTCCAATAGCGCACGCTGTTTGCAGGCTTTACAATGATCGGATAGGAAAAGCCGAGAGCATCGGGCGAAAAGACGCTTTCATCGCGCTTTGACACGGGGGAGAGGATCACCGTTTTCGGATAGGGAATGCCGCGCTGCTCGCACAGGCGATAAAAGCGGGATTTTGATTGCAACTCGTCCATCAGCACCGCATCGTTATAGGGAATCAGAAAATAGGGGCGCAGCATTTCCTTATGGCGCGCAATGAGATTTGCATAATCGTCCGTGCAGCCGAGCAGAATCATCGGGCCCTGCCCCGCATGCTCCTTTGCAAAGGCGAGCATGGTTTGCTCAAACACTTCGTCCGTATCGATTTTTTCTTCCCTGACAAAGCGGATCAATCGGCTTTTTTTGATGGCGCCCGTTTCATAGTGCCCGAATGCATAGGAGCAGACGCCGTATGCCTCATGAAAAGCGCGGGCGACATGATAGCAATTCAAATCGGCGCCGATCAAAACCGGGATCGGCTGTTTTTCCGGGGTTGTCATGATGTTTATGCCTCGTCTATAAAGAATCGTTTGTACCATACAAGGAACGTATAAACCGTCCAGATTTTGCGGGCGTTGTTTGCTTTTTTCGCAACATGCTCGTCCAGCAGGGCGAGGATTTTTTTGCGGTCGAAAAACAGGGCGGCATAATCGCTTTCAAAATAGCCGCGCACCACGGAGGCATATTTCTCCTGCTGCAGCCAATAGCGGATCGGTACGGGAAAGCCGCGCTTTTTGCGCGTCGCCCATTCTGCGGGCAGATGGCGTCCGGCTGCCGCGCGCAGAACATATTTTGTATCAATTTCATTGACTTTATATTTCGCCGGAATTTTCTCTGCCGTTTCCATAACGACCTTGTCAAGAAAAGGCACGCGCAGCTCAAGAGAATGCGCCATGCTCATTTTATCGGCCTTGAGCAGGATATCGCCCGGCAGCCAAAGGTTCATATCAAGGTATTGCTTTTGAGTCAGCTCATCCTTATCCCGCACCTTTGCATAGCATGCATGGGCAACGGCGCGCGCGCTTTTTCCGCCGCGGCAGTCAGGGGCAAGAATTGCTTTTGCCTGTCGGTCCGGGAAGACAAACGCTTCACCGAAAAAGTAGTTTTCCGCTTTCCCGCTTGCGCGCAAAAGGAAGCTGCGCCCCTTGAACGGGGGAAGCGGGCACACCGCCGCTGCAAGCACGCGGCGCAAAAATTTCGGCACGATCTTTTTGAACTTTGCGACCTGCCTGGTATCCGCATACCAATCATATCCCGCAAACAGCTCATCGGCGCCCTCGCCCGAGAGCACAACGGTGACATTCTCCCGTGCAAGCTTTGCCAAAAACCACAGCGGTACGGAGGAGGGGTTGGATTGCGGCTCGTCCATATGATATTGAATCTCCGGAAATGCCGCAAAGCATTCGTCCGGATCGATGATTTTCGATATGTTTTCGATGCCGAGCCGATCGGAGAGCTCTTTGGCATAGCCGGATTCGTTGAAGGTCGGATCCTGCTGATGCAAAAAGCCGACGGAAAAGGTCTGGCTTGGCATGAGCGCCGCGGTGATATAGCTGGAATCCACGCCGCCGGAGAGGAAAGAGCCGACCTTGACATCGCTGATGCGGTGCAGCGCAACGCTTTGCAGCACGGTTTTGTCCACCGTATCGACAAAGCTTTCAAAATCCCCCTGTTCTTTTTCAAAATCGACGGACCAATACGGCCTGATTGTTATTTCGCCGTTTTCGTAAAGGTAATAATGCGCGGGCTGCAGCTTATAAACACCGCGGAAAAAAGTTTCCGCAAGAGAAGAATACTGAAAGGTGAGATAGGGGCGCAGCGCATCGCGGTTGACTTCCTTGCAAAAGGAGGGGTGCGGCAAAAACGCTTTGATCTCAGAGCCGAAGAGAAACGTGCCGTCGCTGCATTTGCAATAATAATGCGGCTTGATGCCGAAAATATCGCGTGCGCCGAAGAGGCGGCGGCGGGGCAGATCGTAAAGCACAAAGGAGAACATGCCGCGCAGATGTAAAAGCACATCGCAGCCCCAGCTTTCATACCCGTGCAGGATCACCTCGGTGTCCGTTTTGCTGGCAAAGGTATGCCCAAGCGCCGTGAGCTGCTCGCGCAGCGCTTCAAAATTATAAATCTCGCCGTTGAAGACAAGGCAAAGAGTTCGGTCCTCGTTCCACATTGGCTGTGCGCCGTCCTGCGAGAGGTCGATAATGCTCAGGCGGCGAAACCCGAGCGCGGCAAAGTCGTCGCAAAAAGCGCCGCTCATATCCGGGCCGCGGTGCGCAATGCGGTCGGTCATTTGCGTCAATATAGTTTTCTTTTCTTCGACCGTTGCCAAACAGTCG
Organism: uncultured Eubacteriales bacterium; assembly: GCA_900549725.1. Classification (GTDB taxonomy): domain Bacteria; phylum Bacillota; class Clostridia; order Oscillospirales; family CAG-272; genus UMGS1225. Next base: position 7,259 of record URPL01000036.1, read on the forward strand.
GAAAAGCCGGCAAATCCGCACATATCTTTCTCTCCTTCTTGATATCCAAGCCACATTATTATATCATGTTTTTTTCTGTTTGGAAATACTTTTTGCATAAAAAGTGCGATTTCCCCGCAAAAAGCGATCCATACAGCGGTCAAAGCCGCGGTTTTTCGGCACGGTGCGGCAGGACGATTCGATTTTGTATATTTTCTGTATAAAATTCAGGGCATCCCTTGTATTTTACGCGCGGATATGATAAGATGATATACGGTAAAATTTTTGCATATTTCTGCATGGGAAAGGATATTTTCGGCGTGAGAGCAGATGTTTTTCTTGCAACAAACGGATATGCAAAGAGCCGTCAGCGCGCGCAGGAAATGATTCGGGCGGGGCTTGTTTTATGCGGAGGCAAGCCGATTATAAAGCCCTCGGAGCAGCTCGGAACGCAGGCAAAGATCACGGTGCTAGGCGAGGTGCACCCGTATGTCGGGCGGGGCGGGGTGAAGCTGGAGAAAGCGCTGCGGCGCTTTTCGGTCGATCCTGCAGGGCGGCGCTGCTGCGACATCGGCGCCTCAACCGGCGGATTTACGGATTGCCTGCTGCGCCGCGGGGCGGCGTTTGTATATGCGGTGGACAGCGGAACGGATCAGCTGGATCCGTCTCTGCGCGCCGATGCGCGTGTTTGCTCCATGGAAAAGTGCAATGCAAAAACGCTGAGCCCACAGCTGCTCGGCGGCAAAGTTTTTCTTTGCACCATGGATGTTTCATTTACCTCCGCGCTCCCTTTTTTCAAGGTGGTTTCTGAAATTTTGGAGGAGGACGGCGTATATATTTTGCTCATTAAGCCACAGTTTGAGGCCGGCAGAGCGGCGCTCGGGAAGGGCGGCATAGTGCATGACCGCCGCGCGGCGGCGGGCTGTGTGCAAAAGCTGTGCGGTGCTGCGGAACAGGCGGGGCTTTTTTTGCACGGCATTTGCCAAAGCCCGATCAGGGGCGGAGACGGAAATATCGAGTTTTTGGCTGTTTTCAAAAAAGAGAGACCGGGGCAGGCAGTGCTGCCGCAGGCGATGCCGGCGCTGCTTTCGCTCCTATATGAAAAGGAGGCGGCAACATGAAAATCGCGCTGCTTTCAGCCACGGAAAAAGATCCCCGCCGCGAGGCGCTGCGCGCGGCCGCGCTGTATCTTCTGCAGCACGGTGCCGCTGCGGTGTATGTCGATGCCGCGGCGGAAAAGGCATTTTCCACCGAGCCGCTGCAGCCATGTTTTCTTCCCGCCGAGGAGCTGTACGGGGCGGGGGATGTTTTGCTTGTGCTCGGCGGAGACGGCTCCATTATCCGTGCCGCGCGCCTTTGCGGCGGGGCAGCCGCAATTCTCGGCATCAATCTCGGGCGCGTCGGTTTCCTGGCGGAGGCGGAGAGGCAGCAAACCGAGCTTTTGGATGCGCTTTTGCGCGGTGAATATACCGTGCAGGAGCGGATCATGCTTCGGGCGGAAATCGCACATGCGGACGGCACGCCCGATACGAAAACGCCGTGTGCCCTGAATGATATCGTCGTTTCAAACGGCACGCTTTCCCGCATGGTGGAGGCGGAGCTGCTGTGCGACGGCTGCACGATACAAACCTACCGCGCCGACGGCATCATCGTTGCCACGCCGACGGGCTCCACCGCATATTCCATGTCGGCGGGCGGGCCGATATTGCACCCGCTGATGGATTGCCTTTGCCTGACACCCGTGTGCTCTCATTCGCTTTGGGCGCGGCCGCTTGTTGTGGGGGGGCAGTCGATAGTCCAGATCCGCAATCTGACAAGAGAGCCGGGGGATGCGTATCTCAGTGTGGACGGCGCGCTTTCCTACCCGCTGCGCCGCGGCGATACCGTGACCGTACAAAAGGCAGACAGCATAGCGCGGATGGTTCATTTTGCGCAAAATTCCTTTTATGATATTCTCCATCGCAAATTTCACGAAACGGAACTGCATTCCGAAGAAAGATGAGGACGGTTTTTTATGAAACGAAGCAGACAGGAAAAAATTCTTGAGCTTATCAGAAAATATGATATTGAGACCCAGGAGGAGCTTTCGGCAAGACTGCAGGATGCGGGCTATAAGGTGACGCAGGCGACCATTTCGCGCGATATCAAGGAGCTGAAAATCGTGAAAACCTCCGGTGCAAACGGGCGCTATCAATACGGCGTCCCCGCGCACGGCGGCGGAATGCAGAATGCGATGAAATTCCGCAATATTCTGCGGGAAACGGTAATTCATTCCGATTATGCGGAAAACATTGTCGTGCTTAAAACCTATGCAGGCATGGCGCAGGCGGCTGCCGCTGCGATTGACGCGCTCAAAATCGAGGAGGTTGTGGGCAGTGTTGCGGGAGATGACTGCATTCTGATGGTGATGCGCTGTGCGGCGATTGCGCGCGAATTCAATGATAAATTTGCCTCCATGCTTGTCTGAGGCATATTTTCGGGGGGCGGGCGTTTTATGCTGACTTCATTGCATATTGAAAACATTGCCGTGATCAAGCAATGCGATATTGATTTTTCCGCGGGGCTGTGCGTGCTGACAGGACAGACGGGCGCCGGAAAATCCGTTGTGATCGGCAGCCTGGATCTTTTGTGCGGCGGGCGCTTTTCCAAGGACCAAATCCGCACGGGGGAAGAGAGCGCATGTGTTTGCGGCAGCTTTGAGCAGCTGTCGCCGCAGACGCTTTCCACCCTGGCGCAGCTCGGCTTTGAGGAGGACACTTTTTATATTCAGCGCACCGTGCATGCAGACGGAAAGAGCCAAACGCGCTGCAACGGGCGCGTGATTCCGCTTTCCTTGCAGCGGCAGATCATGAGCTGTTTGCTCCATATTCACGGGCAGCATGATAACAATGCCTTTTTGTCCGAGCAGACGCATCTTTCCTATCTGGATGCCTATGCGGGAACGCAGGGTCTGCTGGATGCATATCGCGCCGCCTATGATGCCATGCAGAAAACGCAAAAGCTGCGCGATTCTTTGGCAAAGGACGAGCAGGAGAAAGCGCGCCTTTTGGAAATGCTGCAATATCAAATTGCGGATATCGATGCAGTCGGCCCGCGCGCAGGGGAAGAGGAGAAACTGGAGGCGGAAAAAAAGAGGCTGCAAAACGCGGAGCATATTGCAAAAAGCGCCCGCCTGATTCGCCGCGCGCTCTATCGCAACGACAAGGGCTTTTCCGCATTTGATCTTTTGGAAAGAGCGGAGCAGGCGCTGCAGGGGCTTCAGGGCGTGATGGAAAAAGCGCAGGACTTTGCAAATACAGTGCAGGAATACCGCTATGAGCTTGCGGATATTGCCGAGAGCGTGGCGGCGTTTGCCGAGGAAGACGGTGAGGACCCCGCAAAAAAATTAGACCGCATTGAGGGGCGCCTGGAGGCGCTTTCAAAGCTCAGACGCAAATACGGCGCGGATACCGAGGCGGTTTTGGCGTATCGCGCGCAGGCGGCAAAGCGGCTTGCGGAGATCGAAAATGCAGACGCGCTTGCGCAGGAATATGAAAAGACGCTGCAAGCGCAGACAAAGCAGGCGCTCGCTGCGGCAAATGCCCTGCTGGACGCGCGCCGGACGGCTGCGGAGCGGCTTTGCAGGGAAATGGAGCGGGAATTTTCATATCTTGATATGGAAAAGGTACGGTTTTCGGTTTGCGCGGAGCCAAGGCTTGATGCTGCGGGGCAGACCGTGTTTGCGCCGGACGGAATCGATACGGTTCGCTTTTTGATTGCAACAAACCCGGGCGAGCCGTTTAAGCCGCTTTCCAAAATCGCATCGGGCGGCGAACTGGCGCGCGTGATGCTTGCCGCAAAGAGCGTGCTGCATGCGAAAGACGGCGCAACGATGGTTTTTGACGAGGTGGACAGCGGCGTTTCCGGCGCGACCTCGCACAAAATCGGCTTAAAGCTGCGGGCGCTGGGTAGTGCAGCGCCGAGCGCACAGGTACTTTGCGTGACGCATTCGGCGCAGATCGCCGCCGTTGCCGATGCGCAGTATCTGATTGAGAAAAAAGTCGAGGACGGCAGAACCTACTCCGGTGTGCGCCTGCTTGATAAGGTGCAGCGCATTGAGGAGCTTGCAAGAATTATTGCGGGCAACGAGATCACCGAGGCGGCAAGGCAGAGCGCAAGGGCGCTGCTTGCCGAGGCAAAAAAAGAAAACCGCGACAGCTGATTTCAAATTCAAATTGAAATGAGAGTGACACGTATGGACAGAATCAAAGGCAGGCCGCTTGTTCTTTTCGGCGCTGTTTTTCTGCCGAGCGTTGCTCTCTTTTTCTTTGTGCAGATGCGCGTGCGCTTGCTTTGCGCTGTGATTTGCGTTTTACTTTTGCTTTTTCCGCTGCTTTTGCGGCGGGGCATTGCCGCGGTTTGGCCAAAGCGCCTGCTGCGGGGCGGGCGCGCCGTGTTTTCCGGGCTTTTGTGCGGCAGTCTGCTTGCGGCGGCATGGTTTTTCTTTTCATTTTCGCCCTGGGAACAGGATTTTGGCCAAACGGTTTTTGTGCAGGGTACCGTAACCGAAATCTCCTATGTGAGCGATTATTCTTTTTCCGCCACGCTCTTTACAACAAAAACACCGCGCGGCATAGGCGCATCCTTCCTGACACTGCGCGGAGAGTTTTCGCCGTCGCTTTGCGTCGGGGATCGGGTCACGGTCAGCGGCATTCTTTCCTCCTTCTCCGAAGAGCCGAAGCGCTACACGCGCCTCACCGCGCTCGGGCAGGGCAAAGCGGCCATTTTAACGGTTGCCGACGCGCAGGCGCTTAAAAACGAAGGGCCTGCCCCTTTTTCTCCGACAGCATGGTTTGACCGCCTGCGCCGGGGCGCTGCGGCGCGCTTTGAGAATCACTATGACGGGGTGCTTGCCTCTTTATGTCAGGATCTTTTGCTCGGCATGCGCGATACGCTTGACCCGATGCTGCGCAGAGATTTTACGCGTTTGGGGCTTTCGCATGTGCTTGCGGTCAGCGGGCTGCATTTTTCAATTTTTATCGGGCTTGCGGATACCGTTTTGCGGCGCATGCGCCTTAGAAAAACAGTGCGTTGCCTGCTGCTGATCCCGTGCATTCTCTTCTTTATCGGCTTCTGCGGGGCATCTCCCTCCGTTTTGCGCGCGGGCATTATGCTTTTGATGCTGCAGCTTTCGTATTTGCTCGGGACGCAGAATGATGCTTTGACCTCTTTGTTTTTTGCGGGGATTATGATCGTCTTTTTTTCGCCCGGCAGCGTTTTCGATTGCAGTTTTCTGCTTTCTTTTTTGGCAACGCTCGGTATCATCTCCGTCGGGCAGGGCACAGCCGCGGCGCTGCGCGCCCGCTTTCCGCAAATGCCCCGGCTTTTTCTCGGTATTCTTTCCTCTTTTGCAATTACCTGCTCTGCGCTGCTTTTTACAACGCCCGTAGTGCTTCTTTATTTCCGCAGAATCTCCGTTTTGTCGCTGTTTTCCAATTTGCTGTTTGAGCCGTTTGCTCAGCTTTTGATTCCGCTGTCGCTGCTTCTCTTAGCGCTTTCCTATGTTCCGCCGCTTGCCGCTGTATTTAATTTTTCGGTCTCTTTTCTCTTGCGGTGGCTTTTGCGGGGGATGCATGTCGCGGCAAATTTGCCGTTTGCCGTAGCAGCCGTGAAGAGCGGCCTTGCGGCTGCCGCAGCGGCGGTGCTGTATGCGGCAGGAATAATCGCGGCGTTTTTGCGCCGCAGGCGCGGGTTGTTTTATTTGAATTTTGCCGTTTGCTGTGCAGTGCTTTTTCTCGGCAATGCGGCCTTTTATGCCGCCGAGCGGGACACGGTGACAGCATTTTATACCTGTGAGGCATCCGGGGAGAGCGTTGTGCTTTGCTCCGGGCAAAAAGGGGCGATCATTGATTGCTCCGCGGGAAATTATTCCGTGCTCAATGCGGCGGCGCAGACGCTGACCGAGCAGGGCAGGACCGAAATCGACACCATCGTATACACCCATTTGCACAGGCGCAGCATTACCTCTTTGCAATCCGTCGGTAAGCGATACCTTGTGCGCTCGATTCTTCTGCCGCAGGGCGAAAAGCAGGCGCTGCTCTCTTCCATGGAAAATGCGGCGCGGCGGCTTGACATTTCCGTGCAATTTTATGATGAGACCGAAACCGAAATTTTCCCATTCGGCAATGCGGGCATTGTGCTGTTTCCGCGCGCGATGCTTGCGCGCTCGGCAGAGCCGCTGTGTTCCTTCGGGGTGCAGGCGGCTGCGCGTAAAGTCCTTTTTGCCTCCCCTTTGTATGATACGGCAGCGCCCGCTTATCGCGCAATGCTGGAGGAGTATGCCGCGCAAAGCGATGTCACCCTTTTTCTTTCTCATGGCCCAAAGCAGCGTGGGGGATGCAAGCTTCCGGCAACGCAGGGATCGGTATATGCCGCCTCCGGTGTTGCGGTTGCCGGGGCACCCTTGCAGCAGACGGCATATCTTGACCGCCTTACGATCAGGATATCGCCCCGCGCAAAGCGGCAATCAAACTGAGATACGGCGCGTCGGAGGAGCTTTTTGCCCTGTCGGCGCGCTGTCTTTTATTTTCCTGCGGTTGCATAAAAACAGAAAAAAGAAAAAAACTACCTCCGAGTGTATTCACTTTGGAGGATGCTATGAGCAAAGAAAAAAACGAAAGCGAAAGAATACCGCTGCGCCGTGAGGTGAGGAGCGTTTTCACG
>URPL01000037.1 GCA_900549725.1 uncultured Eubacteriales bacterium
AAAAACCCACTTGCTTCATTTTACATGGATTTTACGAAAGCCTGCATGCCGATTTGACATAAATTTTATATACTCTTTACAGTAAAATAAGGAGTGTATGCAACGAATGGACATTTTCAATTTTCTCACCATGCTCGGCGGACTTTGCCTGTTTCTGTTCGGCATGAACATCATGGGGCAGGCGCTGGAGCGCAGAGCCGGCAGCGGGCTGAAAAACATCCTTGCCCGCCTGACGCAAAGCAAGGCGGCAGGGCTTTTGACCGGGCTTGGGGTCACCTCCGTGATCCAAAGCTCCTCTGCAACCACCGTCATGGTTGTGGGCTTTGTCAATTCCGGGCTGATGAGCCTGAGCCAATCCATTTATGTCATCATGGGCGCCAACATCGGCACCACCGTCACCGCATGGATCTTAAGCCTTGCGGGCATTGACAGCGGGAACATGTGGGTGCGCCTGCTTAAGCCCTCCTCGTTCACACCGCTTTTGGCGCTGTTTGGCATTGTGCTGTATCTGTTCTGCAAAAAAGATAAGCAGAAGGACACGGGCATGATCCTGCTCGGCTTTGCAACGCTGATGTTCGGCATGGAAACCATGTCCGGCGCGGTCTCCGGGCTGTCCGGAGTTCCCGCATTCCGCGAGCTGTTCCTCATGTTCACAAACCCGATTCTCGGCGTTTTGGTCGGCGCGCTGCTCACTGCGATCATTCAGTCCAGCTCCGCCTCCGTCGGTATTTTGCAGGCGCTTGCCTCCACGGGCGCCGTTTCCTATGCCGCCGCGATTCCGATCATCATGGGGCAGAATATCGGCACCTGCGCAACCGCGCTGATCTCCTCCGTCGGCACCAACAAAAATGCAAAACGCGCCGCTTTGGTGCATCTCTCCTTTAATGTCATCGGCACAGCCGTCTGGCTCACGGTTTATTGCATCATCAAGGCAATTTTCCGCCCCGCACTGCTCACCGATTCCATTTCCCTGCTTGGTATCGCCGTAGTCCACTCCGTGTTCAATGTGCTCTGCACGCTCTTGATGCTGCCGTTTGGCTCTTTGCTGGAAAAGCTCGTCTGCCGCCTCGTGCCCGATCCCAAACGCCCCGAAAAGGAAAACGAGCTGGATGAGCGCCTGATCGTCACCCCTGCGCTGGCGCTTGCCCAGGCCAAAGCCGTTACGCTGAAAATGGCGCAGACCGCAACAAAAGCACTGTGCGATGCCGTGCGCACCTTTCCATCTACCGACGGGATCTCGGCAAAAGCCATCCGCGATGCGGAAACGGAATGCGACCGCTATGAGGATATCATCGGCACCTATCTGATCAAGGTCAGCGCCGCAAAGCTCGGAAAAGAGGAAAGCGAGGAGGTCACCCTGCTGCTTAAAGTCATCGGCGATTATGAGCGCATTTCCGACCACGCGGTGAACCTTTTGGAATCCGCAGAAGAGCTGCAGGAAAAAAAGCTGCAGCTCAGCGCCGAAGCCATGCGGGAATTCGGAGTGCTGCGCGACGCGGTAACGGAAACGCTTTCGCTTTCCGAAAAAGCCTTCGAAACGCTCAATACCGAAACCGCAGCCATGGTGGAGCCGCTTGAGCAGGTCATCGACGGGCTGAAGGAGCAGCTGCGCACGCGCCATATTCTCCGCATGAAAGAAGGCAAATGCTCCGCGGAGGTCGGCTTTGTCTTTTCCGATGTGCTCACAAATCTGGAGCGCGTCAGCGACCATTGCTCCAACATTGCGGGATGCGTGCTTGACAATGCCAAGCACAATCTCAATATGCACGAAACGCTGCGCCTGGCGCGCGAGCAAAGCCCGCTCTACCGCGAGTATTTCAATACCTATTGCGAAAAATACGCCGTTTGAGCATTCCCTGCCTTAAAAATTTTCCCTGTCTGCCGTGTGGCGGACAGGGAATTTTTCTTTTTACGGTTGGCTCAAAAACTTATATTCTTTTGTAAGTCCTTCATATTTGTCCGTCAAAAAGCGTTGCTTTTCGGTCGGCAGCCATTGCATGCCGGCGCAAAGCCGGCCGTTCTCTCCTTTTGCCGTATACACAGCATAGTCAGCTTCATCAATTCCGGAAAAACAATCAAAAAATGCGTCGCGCAGCACTCTATACTCCGTCTCAAACTCCGCATTATACTCCGCCTCGGTTTCGCTGCCGAAATTGATATGGTAATTCAAAGTACTGTCAAACAGCGTCAGCAAAACAAAATGTCATTTTCCGTCAGCGCTTCTTCGGCAACCGTCTCCGCTGAATTTTCATAAAAGCGTTTGACAAATGTCAAAATGACCGGGCGCTTGTTTCGGTATTTGAAATCCGCAGCCGTTTTGTTTGCCGTGTGCCCATCGGTGCAGCGCTGCGCTTTTCCTTGCAGCGGGCTGCGTTTTCCGGTTGTTTTTTGCAAACTTTTGTCGAAATATCCCAAAATAGGATATTTTATCATAACAAAGAAACAAAACCTTGTCAACAGAAACTCGGCGGCGCAAAAAAGAGCCGCAAACTTGTAGTTTGCGGCTCCCGACAGTTGTGCGGCGCGGCGCTTTGTTTCTGCACGGATGCAGTTGTTTTCAGAGAAAAAATGCGCCGATACCCTTTGGAAAGCGGTTTTGTCGGTTACATTGCTTACAGCAGCTCGCAGAGATCCAGAATCAGGCGCTCCGTTTTTTCAATGCCCAGGCACGGATCGGTGATGGATTGCCCGTAGGTGCGGTTTGGTGAGATCTTCTGCGCACCGTCCACAAGATAGCTTTCAATCATCAGCCCTTTCACAAGACGCCGCAGCGACGGATTATATCGGCAGGAATGCAAAATTTCATGGCTGATACGAATCTGCTCCAGATATTGCTTGCCGGAATTGGAATGGTTGGTATCTATGATAACGGCGGGATTTTGAAGCCCTGTTTTTTCATATTCTTCGCTCAGACGCACAAGGTCCTCATAATGATAATTGGGAAAATGCTTGCCGTAGGCATCCGTATAGCCGCGCAGAATCGTGTGCGCCAGGGGATTGCCCTTGGTTTGCACCTCCCAGCCGCGATAAATGAACATGTGCTCATGCTGCGCCGCAGTGACAGCGTTCATCATTACGGAAAAATCGCCGCTTGTCGGATTTTTCATGCCGACGGGAATACAAAGCCCGCTTGCCGTGAGCCGATGCTGCTGGTTTTCCACCGAGCGCGCCCCCACAGCCACATAGGAAAGCAAATCGTCAAGATAGCGGTGATTTTCGGGATACAGCATCTCATCCGCGCAGGTAAAGCCCGTTTGGCTCACGGCTGCCGCATGCAGCTGGCGAATGGCAATGATGCCGCGCAGCATATCCGGGTCCTTATTCGGGTCGGGATAGTGCAGCATGCCCTTATAGCCGCCGCCCGTGGTGCGGGGCTTGTTGGTGTAGATGCGCGGAATGATCAGAATCTTATCCTTAACCTTCTCCGCAATTTCCCGCAGGCGCGCGATATACTCCAGCACGCTGTCTGCGCTGTCTGCGGAGCAGGGTCCGATAATCAGCAGAAATTTATTGCTTTTGCCCGTAAAAACATCCGCAATTTCCGCATCTCTTTCTTGCTTGATCCGGCGCATTTCCTCCGTGATAGGAAAGCGCTCCTTAAGCTCCTTCGGTATGGTGAGTTTTTCGATGAATTCCATGTTTTGCATTGGTTCTACCTCTTTTTTTGACCCGGTTACTTCGTTTTATCAAATATTTTCCGCCGCTCGGTAGAGCGTTTCATTTTCTCGCGCAGCGCTGCGCGGTCGTCCTGCTCGATGGTGCGGCGCAGCGAGGCAAGCTCTGCCTCAAAGGCGCGCATCTGACGCAGAAGCGGCTCCTTGTTCAGCAAAAACAGCTCCGACCACAGCGCATCGTTGATTTTGGCGATACGCGTCAGATCGCGGAAGGAATCGCCCGTATACTCTGCCAGCTCGTCGCTTTGGTTGCAGTTCATCAGCGAAATTGCAATGCAATGCGTCAGCTGCGATAAAAAGCCGATCATCTCATCATGCGCCCCCGGGCTGAGCATGCTGATGCGCCCAAACCCGAGCAGCCGCCCAAGGCTCTCGCAGATCTCGATGGCATGCTGCGTGTTTTTTTCCGTGGGAACGATAATATAATTGGCATCGCGGAAAATACTGTCGTCGCTGTTGCGCACGCCGCTGCTCTCGCGCCCCGCCATAGGGTGCGCCGCGATAAATTCCACATCCGCGCGCAGGCTGTCCTGCACGGCATACACCACGGCGCATTTCACTCCGGTCACATCGCTCAGAATCGTTCCGGGAGAAAACAGGTGCTGATAGGTCTTAATCCAATCGACCAGATCATGCGGATACAAAGCGAAAATCACAAGATCCGCCTCCCCGACAAGCGCCGGGTCAACCGCGGTGGAGCCCGCGTCAATCATGCCTTTTTCCAATGCATACTCAAGATCGCTTTGTTCCTTTGTGATCGCGGTGACCCGAAAACCGTTGCGATGCAGCGCCATGGCATAGGAGCCGCCGATGAGCCCGAGCCCGACGATCAAAATCGTTTTATCATGAATCAATTTCATCTGCTTTTCCTCCGAGCGCCCGCAGCTTTTCAAAGAAATCGGGCATGCTTTTTGCGACCGCCTCCGCGCCTTCAATCTCCCCGCCGCATACGGTGCATAAAACGCTGAGCGCCATCACAACGCGATGATCGTTATGCCCGCTCAAAACCCGGCGCGGCGCATGAAACCGCGCGCAGCGGATCGTGACGCGATCCTCTTCCGCATCAAATTCCGCACCGAAGGCGGCAAGCTCTTCGCGCATGGTCTCAATGCGGTCGCTTTCTTTATAGCGCAGACGGCGCGTTCCCGTAAATTCTCCGTAGCCGCGATAGGCTGCAAGCGCGAATAATACCGGCCCGAGATCCGGGCACCCGGAAAGATCCGCCCGCAGGGGAACGCGGTTCCAAAGCGCCTGTATCGCACGGTCCGGCTGCAAGGAATCCGGCGCAAGCCCGGTTACCCTCACATCGCCCCCGAAGGCGTTGAGCACCTTGAAAAACGCTGCGCCCGACCAGTCCCCCTGTGCCGTGCATTCTCCCGGCGAATGCAGCGCGCCCTGCACCGTGATCTTTTCTGCGTCGATTTTCACCAAAACGCCGAAGCGCGCGAGCACCTGCGCCGTCATTTGCAGATATGCCGCGCTTTGCAGCGGGCGCGTGACAAAAATCTCGCTTTTTCCGCCGTCCGCCGCCGCGCGAAAGCACAGCCCGCTGAAAAACTGGCTGCTGCTGCCGCCGTCCGCAGCGCAGCCGTTCACGCAAAGCGCACCGCCCACGCGCAGCGCCGTATCTCCGGCGCGCTCAAAGCACAGCCCCTGCTCTTTAGCAATGGATTCATACACCGCAAGCGGGCGGGAGAGCAGCGTTTTTGAGCCGCAAAGCAGCGCCGTGCCGTCCTCACGCATGCAAAGCGGCAGCAAAAAGCGCAGGGTGCTCCCGCTTTCTCCGCAAGGCAGGCAAATCTCCCCACCCTTTTTTTCGCGCGGCATGCCCCGCACGGTGCAATCCTGCCCGCAAACCGAAATTTCAGCTCCCATAGCGCAAAGGCACGCAACGGTAGCCTCAATATCGCGGGAGGGGTAAAAGCCGCGAATCACGGTTTGCTCTCCCGCGCAGAGCGCCGCGGCGATCAGCAGCCGATGCACATCGCTTTTGGAAGGCGGCGCCGCAACGGTGCCCGCCGTTTTGCCGGCGCCGATTCGCACGCGCATCAGCTTTTTTCCTCCCCAAGGCGGGCAATGAGGAGGTCCACCGCTTCCTCATATCCCTTTGTGCCGTGCCCCGCGATCGTGGCAATACAAGCGGGGCGGATATAGCTTTGGCGGCGGAACGGCTCGCGGCTGTTCACATCGGAGATATGCACCTCCACCGTCGGAATACCGACCGCCCGCAGCGCATCCAAAAGCGCTATGGAGGTATGCGTATACGCGCCGGGGTTGAACACAATTCCGTCCGCCTTGCCGTATGCCTGCTGAATGGCATCCACCAAATCGCCCTCATGGTTGGATTGGAAGCACTCGGCATCCGCTCCGCGCGCCGCACAGTAGCGCACAAGCCCCTCGATGAGCGCCGCATAGGTCGTTGTGCCGTAGTGCTGCGGCTCACGCATGCCGAGCAGATTCAGATTCGGCCCGTTTAAAATCAAAATTTTCATGCTTTTTATCCTCTGTTCATTCCGCCGCAGCGACCAGCGCGGCAAGCGCCCCGGCGTTTTCCTTTGCCGTTTTGCCGCCCGTTTGCAGCATTTTGTCGGCTGCCGCGCGATAGAGCGGCTCCCGCTCGGCATAGCGCGCCTCCAAGGCGGCGCGGTCGCTGCTCAGGGGGCGATCCTCCGTGGGGCGGATCTCGCAAAGCGGTCGATCCAAAAAGACCAAAAGCCCCCGCTCGCGCAGCATTTCGATATTTTCTTTTCTTGTCACAACGCCGCCGCCCGTTGCAATCACGGCGCCCTCTGCGCGGCGCGCACGGGCATTGATCACGGCGCTTTCCGCCGCGCGGAACGCTTCTTCTCCCCTTTGCCGCAAAAATACATCCGGCTTGACGCCGTATTCGCTCAGAAACAGCGCATCCGTATCGAGAAAAACACGCCCCGTTTGCCGCGCAAGCATCCGCCCCAGCGTTGTTTTTCCGCTGCCGGGCATGCCGATGAGCACGGTATTTCTCTTTTGCAATAATATCGCTTTGTAAACCGCCTCTGCCTTTGCAGAGTCAATCGTTTCTCCCAAAAACAGCTCTGCCGCCGCTGCAGCCTGAAAGACCAGCATTCTCAGCCCCCCCGCGGCTGCCGCGCCCTGCGTCTGCGCGTTTTGCACAAGGCGCGTGCGCAGCGGGTTATAAACCGCATCCGCAACGACCTTCAGGCGGCAAAGCCCCGCGTCCGCAAGGGAAAGCGGCGTCTTTTCCTCCTGCGGAAACATGCCGCAGGGCGTTGTATTGATCAAAACGGAGGCATCCGCATGCGCTGTGAGAGAAGCATATTCCAAAGCGCCTTCTTTTGCCGTGCGGCTGACGCGCAAAACGGTTTTTGCGCCCATGTCCCGCAAAAGCGTCGCCGCCGTCCGGGAGGTGCCGCCCGTACCGAGAATCAGGCATTTTTCGCCGGAAATTTGCGCGCCCAGATGCAAAAGCAGGCAGCTCATGCCGAAATAATCGGTGTTATATCCGTAAAGCTTTCCGCCGCGATTGACCACGGTGTTCACGGCGCCGATGGCTGCCGCCGTTTTATCCACAACATCCAAAAGCGGAAGCACCGCCGTTTTATACGGAATGGTGACGTTGATCGCGCGGAACGCGCGCTGCCTCAGAAACGGCTTCAGCTCCTGCGGCTGCAGCTCGTGCAGCTCATAACGATAGCCGCCCAGCGCCTCGTGAATCGGGGCGGAAAAGCTGTGCCCCAGCGGCAGCCCGATCAGACCGTATTCCATCTCACGCCTCCCGCAAAAAGTCCGTACCGAAGCGCCCGCTGCAAAGATCGCACAAAACCAGCGCCGTGACGGCATCCAAAACCGCTGCAGCCCTCGCAACGATTGCGGGGTCATGCCGCCCTTCGATTTTCAGCGTCTGTTCCGTCCGCGTTTTAAAATCGACCGTTTTTTGTTCCCGATAGATCGAGGGGGTCGGCTTAACTGCCGTGCGGAAGAGGATAGGCATGCCGTTTGTAATGCCGCCCTGCACCCCGCCGCTGCGGTTCGTTTGGGTCACAATCGCACCGTTTTTCATGCGATAAGGGTCATTGGCGACGGAGCCGCGCAAATCGGCAAACGAAAAGCCCGCGCCGAATTCCACTCCCTTGACTGCGGGAACGGAAAACAGCGCATTGGCAAGCATTCCCTCCACCGTATCAAACCAGGGCTCTCCCAGCCCCGCAGGCACACCGAGCACTGCCGTTTCAATGATTCCGCCGACACTGTCGCCCTCTGCCTTTGCCGCGGCAACCGCCTGCATCATTTTTTCCTTTGCCGCGGCATCCGAAACGGCAAACGGCGCCTCTGCGAGCGCCTCGCCGTCTTTTTGAATTGCGGAACTGTCCGCAGCGGAAAACGGGCGGTCATACACGCCCGCGCAGCAGAGCACATGGCTGTAAATAAAAATGCCCTTTTGCCGCAGCGCAGGCAAAAGAATCCCGCCCGCCGCGCACAGTGCCGCCGTCAGCCTGCCGCTGAAATGCCCGCCGCCGCGCGGATCGGCAAAGCCGTGATATTTATATTGCGCGCACAGATCGGCATGGCTCGGCCGCACAAGCGTCTGCGTTTTTTCATAGTCCGCGCTTTTTGTGTTTTCGTTGGCAATGCGAAGGCACAGGGGCGTGCCCGTTGTTTTTCCGCGGAAAACGCCGCTGTCTATCACAACGCGGTCCGCCTCGCGCCGTGCCGTGGAAAGCGCCGCAAGCCCCTGCCGCCGCCGCATCTGCCGCGCAATCTCTTCCTCGCGCACCGCAATTCCAGGGCAAAGCCCGTCCAAAACCGCGCCGACGCACGGTCCGTGGCTCTCCCCGAAGAGCGTCAGGCAAACATTGGTTCCAAGCGTATTTTTCATGGTCCGCTCCTTTTCCTCAAAGTATCGGTGCCGCAGATTCTTTGCCACATGCCGCCTCGCACGCGCCGCGCAGCGCGGCAAGCTCCACCGTTTTTAAATATCCTTTTCCGAGCGCATCCGCAACGGCGATCGTCACCGTTTTTCCGTCCGCCTTTTTATCATGCGTCAGCGCCGCAAACACCGCCGCGGGGTCGGCATCGGCAACTGTCGGCAGCCCCTGCGTCCGCAGCGCCCCGGCAACCCTTGCGCGAATGCCTTTGCCGCACATGGGCAGCATGCCGACGGCGACACACTCGCCGTGCAGCATTCCCTTGCTCGCCAAAACAGCCTCTATCCCGTGCCCGATCGTATGGCCGAAGTTGAGCAGCTTGCGCTCGCCGCTCTCCCGCTCATCATGCTCCACCACCGCTTTTTTCAGCATCACCGAGCGGCGGATAATCCGAAAGAGCGCTTCCTCGTCGATTTTCCGCTCAAATTCGCAAAACAGCGCTGCATCAAAGGTCACCGCCATCTTCAGCGCCTCTGCGATTCCGTTTGCCCTGTGGCGCGGCGGCAGCGTTTTCAAAAGCTCCGGGTCAATGAGAACGCCGCGCGGCTGCCAAAATGCCCCCACAATGTTTTTTACCCCGCCAAGGTTCACCGCCGTTTTTCCGCCCACCGAGGAATCCACACAGGCAAGCACCGTCGTGGGAATATTATAAAAATCGATGCCGCGCATATAGGAGGCGGCAACAAATCCTCCGAGATCGCCGCAGACGCCGCCGCCCACCGCCACCACGCAGTCCTGCCGCGAAAATCCGTTTTGCAGCATACACAAAAGCGCCTTTTCATAATTTGCAAGATTTTTGCTTTGCTCACCGCTGTGCATGCAGAAAACCGTCGGCTGCGCGCACAGGGCGGCAAGCCTCTGCGAATATTCGGCTGGAACGCCGCTGTCCGTCACGATCAGAACACGGCGGTTGAGCGAAAACAGCCTGTCCGCCTGCCCAAGCCCACCGCGGCGCAAAACAATTTCATAGCTGCGCGCGCCGAGCGACACCGTGATGTTATCCATTTTTCGCTTCCTCCTTCGGCTTTTCACAGGGGAAACACTCGTAAACGCCGCCAAGCCGCAGCGTCTCACAACTGGGCGCAAGCTTTGAAAGCATTTCCTGCCCCTTTTCCGTCAACAGATTCCCCTCCAGCTCCAGCTCGAAATAATAGTGCCAACGCACGCTCTTTGCCGGGCGGGAACGCAGCTGGATCATGTTATAGCCGTATTGCCCGATCACGTCCACCGCGCGCGCCAGAGACCCTGCCCTGTGGTTCACCGTGAGCAGCAGCATGGAATGCAGCCCCTGTTGCTCTGCCGGAAATTCTGCGGCGGAACGGGAAAGAATCACAAATTTCGTTGTGTTTTCCTGGCTTTGATTGATATGCGGCGCGAGCACGGAAAGCCCGTACAGCTGCGCCGTTTCCTCGCTTGCGATTGCACCGAGGTGTTTGTCGTTTTGCTCGCGCACCTGCCGCGCTGCAAGCGCGGTATTTTCCGCCGCGGTCTGCGTAAAGCCGTGCGCGCGGATATAGTCCTCACATTGCGCCAGCGCCTGCGGATGGCTGATCACCCCGCGGATATCCGAAAGAGCGGCATCCGGCAGTGCCACAAGATTCTGCACCACGGCAAGTTCCGTCTGCCCGGTAATATAGAGGTCGCCGAAAAAGATCAGATCGGACACCTTGCCGACCTCGCCCGCATAGCTGTTTTCGATCGGAAGAACCGCCGCATCGCATTCTCCGTTTTGCACGGCGCGGTAGGTTGCGGCAAAATCGGAATAGGAAAACCGCTTTGCATCGGGGAAAGTGCGCCGTGCGGCAATTTCGGAAAAGCCTCCCTCAATGCCGCTGTATGCAATGCGCTGCCCCTGCATCAGGCGATGCTCATATTTTTTTGCAATTTCCATCTGCCGCTTCAAAAACAGAACATAATAAGAGCGCAGCACGGGGTCGCAGATTCGCTCCGCCCCGCGTCGGATCACCGCTTCTTCCCGTGCTGCGTCGAAAACAGGCAGTCCCTTTTCCGCTTTATAGCTTGCCACGGCGGCGACCGCTTCCATGCGCTGCGCAAAAAGCGCCGCTGCCTGTGCGTCGATTGCATCAATCTGTTTTCTTGCCCGTTCCAATTCGTTCATGTAAAAAGCCTCCGTGCCGTCCCCGCGGGCGCTGTGCCCTGCTCCGTTTCAAAGCATTCTTTTCCTTATTTATTAGGGTATTATAGCATTTTGTGCGCCTCCTTGTCAAGGAAAAACGGTGCGGAAAGCGCGCCGCCGGAGCAATAATTTGCATTTGCGTCATAAACCGCTCATCGATTCGCCCGAATGTTTACAAAAACACAAAATTTTTAACTTTTTCGATATTTTTTCGTTCGCCCTACGGATTTCGACATTTTTTTCCGTTTCAAGGTGCTATACTGAATCCGTCGGCAGCAGATGTCGGCAAACCGCAACTGCGTTTTGCGAAAATTATGGAAAAAAGGAGAATGTTTTATGTTGATGAAAACCGTATTGGAAAAGGCAGAGCAAAATTCCTTCAGCGACGAATCCTTCATGCAGCTTTGCGCGCTGTATCAGGCGCAGAATGAGCGGCTCGGCTCCACGCAGCCCGAGCAGGAATTCACGGCGGCGCAGGCAGAGCTTTCCGCTCTGTTGAGTGAAGAGCAGCACGCCGTGTGGCAAGCGGCGGAGCATCACCGCTGCGATGCGCTGCGTTACATTGCAAGAGCCTCAATGCGCAGCGGGCTGCGCTTCTCTTTCCTGCAGCAGCAGGACCCGACCCTTTCTATCAGCGCCGAATTTGAGCGGCAGATCCTGGAGCCGTTTTTCATGGAAAACCGCAGGGGGATCCATCCCATATACAGGCTGCATGCAAAAAATGCCGACGCTTTGACAAAGCAGCTCGGCACCGTAAAAGCGGCGGAGCAAGCCGTTGACCGTGCACTCGGCGCCTGGGAGGAACGAACCTACGGCATTTCCTATCTTGCATTTTTGTGCGGCTATACGGAGGGATGGCGCTGCTGCCAGCAGGAAGACCCTGCAAAAGTCGCTCTGTGCAGCAAATGCATCCTCGCCGCCGAATACGAAATGGGGATGCACCAGCCCCTGAGAGAAAAAATCAGCTGATGCCCGCAGCGCCGCTGTGCCCGGCGCACTTTTTTGTTTTTCTCTTTTCTCCTCCCTTTCCCGCAGCCGTAAAAACGGCTGCGGACTTTTTTTCGGTGCCCCCCCCCCGCGCCGGCGCTCCGTTTTCCGTTTTTTCCGTTCCCGCATTGTCGCACCGCACCCCCCCGCAATGCGGGCAACCAGCTCTGTTTCATTCCTGCGCTCCGGGGCGCAAAGCTTTTGCAAAAAACTTGATTTTAGGGGTTGACAGTCAAATTGCGTTGTGTTATAATACATCGTACCGAGCAATGCTGCTAGGTGCAGCTATGCGAGAGTGGCGGAACTGGTAGACGCGCACGTTTGAGGGGCGTGTGATGAATATCATACGGGTTCAAGTCCCGTTTCTCGCACCATATGCGGGTATGGCGGAATTGGCAGACGCGCTAGATTCAGGTTCTAGTGGGGGCAACTTCGTGGAGGTTCAAGTCCTCTTACCCGCACCATATCGAGTGTTCATAACGGATTTGATGTTGTGAACACTCGATTTTTTATGCTTCTTTTGGAGAGCAGGCATTTCGCCTGCTCTCCTTCGTTATGCGGGGATATATTCCACGGCCACGCCCTGCCTTGTTTCGGAGATATAATGGCTTGTCAGAGGCGCTGCCGGGATGTCGATGTACCCTACAAAGCGGTAGTGAATTGTGATTCGCTGTGTTCTACTTTTTCCGACGCCCTGCGTTTCGTACACCTCGATATGGTCAATAGGCTCCCGCAGCAGCGGTGCGGTCAGCTCGTCCATCTGCATAAACTTTCGGATGGCAGCGATAAACTTGTCCTTATTGGCCGCTTGCCGTTCCGCCTCCGCAATTTGCTCCCGGAGCTGTGGGATCTTCGCTTTCAAGGCAAGCTGCTCTACATCGTATTCGTGGGTAATTTGCAGGAAGCCCTCGTCGGAAAGAAGCCCTTCCGCATTCTTTTCAAAGGCCTTTTTGTAGAGTCGGGACACGGTTTCTGTTCGCATTCGTGCCTTTTGCAGCTCTCCTTCAAGGCGCTTCTTTTCCTCTGCGATTTCCCGGTTGGACTTGCGTTCCAGAAGGTCGGCGAACATTGGCTCGTCGTCCCGCAGAAATTGCGCCATTCGTTGTAGCTCCAGTTTTACCACCTGCTCGATAGCGTCCGCCCGCACATAGTGCCGGGTCGGGCAACTGCCACGGTAGTCTTTTACATAATTGGAACAGGAGAAAAAGCATATATTCTTATTGATGGTGTTGACGTGATACCACAGCTTGTGACCGCAGTCGGCGCAGTACAGCAGATCAGAAAAGATGCTCTTTTCGCCATTCTCCGATTTCGGCGCACGGCGCTTTGTCCGCTTGATGGTCTTCTTTTGTACCTGCTCAAAGGTGTCCCGGTCGACAATCGGCTCGTGAACATCCTTGAAGATGACCCAGTTTTCTTCCGGGTTATCGATGCGGGTCTTATCCTTGAAGGATTTGGAGTAGGTCTTGAAATTGATCACATCGCCGCAGTATTCCTGCTGGGTCAGGATTTTACGAATGGTGCTGTTTTTCCATCGGTAAGGGTTTGGCTGCGTCTTTTTGCCGCCCCTGCCGATGCCTTTTTCGTGCCAGTACGCCGTGCAGTTGAGAATCCCATTTTCCTGTAAAATGCGGGCAATGGTGTCGTTGCCCTTACCCTCCAGACACATACGGAAAATGTCCCGCACCACCTGAGCGGCCTCCGGGTCAATGATCCAGTGCTTTTTGTTCAGCGGGTCTTTCCTGTAGCCGTAGGGCGGCTGGCCCAGCGGTTCGCCGGAATTGCCCCGGATACGATGGGCAGACCGCACCTTGCGGCTGATGTCCCGGGCGTACATCTCGTTCATCACATTTCGAAATGGGGCAAGCTCATTTTCGCCGTCATCGCTGTCTACGCAGTCATTCACCGCAATGAAACGGATATTGTGTTCCGGGAAGAAGGTGTCTGTGTAGTACCCAACACCGAGATAATCTCTGCCAAGCCGGGACATATCCTTGACGATGACCGCTGTCACATAGCCCATTTCGACGTCCTCAATCATTTTCTGAAAAGACGGACGGTTGAAAGCTGACGTTAGATAACGATACTTTTGAAAACACTGGAAAATCAAGGTTTTTCGAGCGACGGACAAGCAGGGTAT
>URPL01000038.1 GCA_900549725.1 uncultured Eubacteriales bacterium
TATAATAAGGAATAACTAATTGGGTACTATGTAACGTATTTTTGGTATCGACCTCAAAGTCACCTAAGAATAAAGAACCGGAAGTAATTACCGGAATAGGGGGAAAACCAAGTATACTTTCTTTACCTGTTGTATAGGCAGTCGAGATCTTGGCTGCTTTCCCGCTTTGGCCTTCTGTTACCGGGGCAACAATCGCTCCGCCATCGTATAATCCGGGGAATATCTTGATTAAAGATATCCCTTTATTTGAAGTGGCCCATTGGCCTTCCGGTTTATAAAAATCATTGCCTTCGGAAACCCAATTTTCAAACGTTGCTTTGGGAACGGATTGACCTATTTTAAATCTTGCCCGATATTGACGGGTTTTCTGATAATTTTCCGATACGACATTGAAATAGACAAATTCCGTATCGTCTCCTTGATCGATGGCTTTCGAAAAATCGACTACTTCTCCCGAAACAGGTTTCACGATAGCGCCTTTAGAGAGTTCGATAATAGGAGTCAATTGTAGTTTTGAAAGGTCGGCATCCGGTTTGACGTAAAATACGATTTCATATTTATAATTTTCGTATTTGATTTCCGGCTGGGACAAGACCATATCGTTATCGAAGATCATCTTCAGGATTTCCGGCTGATCGTTCATCGTTTGCCGGCCTTTGAAATTCAGGTCGACGGTCAGATCGGTATTTTGGAGTTTCAACTGGAACTGGATGGCTCCTCCTCCGATACTTCCGTTTCCATTGGCGGTCATTTCTCCTAGCATTATGGGCTTTTAGCCCTTGTGCAAACCACCCGTTTGACGGGTGGTTATGATTGGAAGGAACCCGTTTCAGAGGCCGAGCACCGCGGCGCCGATGATTCCGGCATCATTGCGCAGGGCGGCAATGCGGATATCGGTGCGGTTGGGCAGGTCGCGTGAATATTGCTCCTTTTCCACAATGGCGCGCAGCGGCAGGAGAAGGTTGTCCCTCTCATTTGAAATACCGCCGCCAATGGAAAGCACCTGGGGCTGAAAAATATTGATAATATTTGCAATTCCCGTCGCAAGGTAGGCAATATAGGTATCAACAACCTCCTGCGCCGCGCGGTCTCCCTCTCTTGCTGCAGCAAAAGCGGTTTTTCCGCTGACATTTGCAGTATCGCCGCTTACCATATCATACATTTTTGTCGTGCTGCCGCACTCCGTGATTTTTTCTCTTGTCATACGAATCAGCGCCGTTGCGGAGGAATATGCCTCCCAGCAGCCGCGTCTGCCGCAGGAGCAGGGAACGCCGTCGTGCTCAATCACCATGTGCCCAAGCTCTGCCCCGGCATAGTTGAAGCCGGAATATACCTTATGGTCAATAATAATACCGCCGCCGACACCGGTGCCAAGCGTGATCATCACGGAATTTGCAACGCCCTTGGCGCTCCCGGCAACCGCTTCGCCTTTTGCAGCCGCATTTGCGTCATTTTCAATCAAAACGCGGGAAACGCCGACCGCCTTCTTCAGCTCTTCCGCAATCGGATAATTACGGAAAGGCAGGTTGCAGGAATATTCCACGCAGCCCGTATCGCTGTTTGCAATGCCCGGGGTAGCAATGCCGATATATGCAAGATCCGCGGCGCTCAGCCCCTCCTCTCTAAGAAGTCTTTGGCAAAGCTTTGCCATATCCTTTACGATTTCCCCCGATGTGCGCTGCGCCCCCGTGGGAATCGAAGCTTTTCTGACGATTTCAATCCTGTCATTGACAAGACCCGCTGCGATGTTTGTTCCTCCAAGATCAATTCCGATGTAGTACATAGTTGCTCCTTCCTGTGCTTCGGCACCTTTGCCGATGAATCGGACCGCCGCTGCGGCTGTGCTTATTTGCTGTTTTCGCTTTGTTTTTTGAGCGCTTCCCTTGCCTGCTCCGCCTTCATTTGTTCCATCAGGCGCTGATTGAACTCCTCCGCCGTATTGTATCCCATGCGCTTTTGGCGGTTATTCATCGCTGCGATTTCCAAAATAATGGCAAGGTTTCTGCCCGGTTTCACAGGAATCGTGGTAGTCGGAATCCGAATCCCCATAATATCCGTATATTCCTGATCAAGCCCGAGCCGATCATACATTTTCCCGTTGACCCACGGCTCAAGATTGATCACAAGATCGATCTTTTCCGTGGCTTTCACGGCACCCATACCGAACAGGCGGCTGACATCGATAATTCCGATACCGCGCAGCTCGACATAGTTGCGGATGATATCCGGCGCAGAGCCGACCAATGTGCGATCGGAAACCTTCTTGATCTGCACGGCATCGTCCGCGATCAGACGGTGCCCGCGCTTGACAAGCTCAATAGCCGCCTCGCTTTTTCCGACACCGGAATCGCCGACAATCAGCATTCCCTCACCGTACACCTCAACGAAAACGCCGTGCCGCGTGATTCTCGGTGCCAGGCTGACATTGAGCGATGCAATCAACGCAGCCATGAATTCCGAGGTCAGCTTCTCCGTGCTCAGAATCGGAACCGCATATTCCTTTGCATACCGCACCATTTCATCAAAAATGAAAAGAGAGGATGTCACAACCACCGCAACGGGGTGCCGCGAGAAAAATTCACGCAGGCTGGCATCCCGCTTTTCAGGCGTCATCTGGCAGAGGTATCCATGCTCCAGCTTGCCGAAAATCTGAACACGTCCCGGCTCAAAATGATCATAATAGCCATGGAGCGGCAACCCGGGGCGATTCACCTCGGCGCGATATACCAACCGCTTCTCCCCCTCCGGCGGCAGATAGACCATTTTCATGGAAAATTCGTTTATGATGCTGCCGAGGTCAATGGAATATCTTTCAGACATGATTTGCCCTCCGTTTTTGAACCGTCCACTTTATTGTACCATACAGTTTTCATTTTTTCAATTGCAATTTTTCGAAAATGCAATATTTTTTTATCCGTCCGTCATTTTTTACGGCACTTTACCGCAGTTGACAATATGCCGCGAAAAAGATATAATAAAATGCGGCAGGCAAATGCCTGCCGCCGCATGGGCAACTGCTGCAAAAAACATTCATCATCCCGTCCTTTATCTCTCTGCCGCAGCGCTTGCACATGGAATTTTCGGTGGGGGCCGCAGCCCCCTTATTCAGCATATGTGGGCACCGCCTTTTTGCCACCGGTGCCGATGCGGGAAAGGAAACCTTATGAAACCGATCAAAATTTCTCCTTCGCTGCTCGCAAGCGATTTTGCGCACCTTGCAGATGCTGCCGGCCTTTGTGAAGAGGCAGGTGCGGAATATCTGCATATTGATATCATGGACGGGCATTTTGTGCCGAACCTTACCTTCGGACCGGATCTCGTCCGCGCAATCCGCCCGTATTCAAAGGCAATATTTGATGTTCACCTGATGATTGACGATCCGCTCTTTTATCTTAAGGCATTTGCCGATGCCGGCGCAGATCTGATCACATTCCATACCGAATGCGGCTGCGATATTCCGCGCTGCATTGATGCCGTCAAGGCATGCGGCTGCCGCGTCGGGCTTTCCGTTAAGCCGGGCACAAGCATTGATGTGCTGCTTCCCTATCTTGACAGAATCGACCACGTCTTGATCATGACGGTGGAGCCGGGATTCGGCGGGCAAAAGCTCATTCCGGCGTGCCTTGAAAAAGTCTGTCGCCTTGCCGGGGAAATTCAGCGCGGCGGATATGCCGTTGATATTTCCGTGGATGGCGGAATCGATCTGAAAACAGTTACAGGCGCCTCCAGGGCGGGTGCAAACGTCCTTGTTGCGGGCTCTGCTGTGTTCCGTGCAGAAAACCCCGCGCTGGCCGTGCGTACTCTGCGCTCTCTTGCGCTTGCGGCGCAGCAGGAAGGAGCGAACCGATGACGGCGGCAAAGCGTGTAAAGTGGGCGCTCGCCTGGGCGGCTCTTGGCAGCAGCGCCTGGGTGGTGCTCGGCTTTGCCCTGTATTTTGCGCTGTTTCATCGGGAATTTGATTCCATGGCGACGCTTCTGCGCTGTGCCGGGCCCGGGCTGAGAGCACTGCTGGTGCCGCTTGTGCTGCTTGCAGTTTTGCTCCTTTTTTCCCTGATTTTGAAAAACAAACCGCTGCGACTGCCCCCCCGTTGGCTTTTGCAGTTTTCCGCCTCGTTCATGCTGCTGTATCTCGGCTTTACCCTTGTGCATCTTCTCTATGCAGATACGCATTCCGCCGCCGCAACAGAGCAGGTTCCGATCCTGCTCGGCGGACCGTGTTTTTCGATTTTGCTCGGTGTGTTCTGTGTCAGCGCCGTTTTGCCGCTTTTGAATCTGTTGCTGCATGCGCACGATATACCGATTGCGCTTTGTTACGGGCTGCACGGCGGGCTGCTCGCCGTTTTATTGGTTGCGCTCAATCAAATTTTATATGATAAGTTTGCATCGATCGGCTATGCGCTGCTCTTTCTCGCGGCATATGCGCTGCTGTATTCCGTTTTTGCGTTGATACATCACGCGCTTTGTGCAAAGAAGGAAGAACAATCCGAAAAAGAATACCAAAGTATTTATCAATAAGAGGCTTTTATGAATCAGAATTTACATAAGCTCGGAATCAGCGATGCCGTTATACGATTCGGTGATGCCGTTTTAAAGGAACTGAAACCGCGATTTGAAGAGATCGATGCGATTGCCGAGCAGAATCAGTACAAGGTGATTGCTGCGATGCAAAAAAACCGCGTCAATGCCACGCATTTTGCTTCCTCCAGCGGATACGGATATGATGATGCAGGAAGAGACACCTTGGAAAAAGTATATGCCGATATTTTCGGCACGGAAGACGCCCTGGTTCGCCCGCAGATTACCTGCGGAACACATGCGCTTGCCGTTGCGCTCTTTGGCTCGGTGCGGCCCGGTGATGAAATTCTCTCCCCCGTCGGAAAGCCCTATGACACTTTGGAGGAGGTCATCGGTATCCGCAGCAGCCGCGGCTCCCTTGCGGAATGGGGCGTCGGATATCGGCAGGTCGATCTTTTGCCGGACGGCTCGTTTGATTTTGCCGGCATCGCTGCTGCGATCAACGAAAAAACAAAGCTTGTCACCATCCAGCGCTCCAAGGGATACCAGACAAGACCCACCCTCTCCCCACAGCAGATCGGAACATTGATCGCCTTTATCAAAGAGCGCAAAAGCGATGTGATCTGCATGGTGGATAATTGTTACGGTGAATTCACAAGACTGACAGAACCATCGGAGCACGGCGCGGATCTTGTCGTCGGCTCTTTGATTAAAAATCCCGGCGGCGGTCTCTGCTCCACCGGCGGCTATCTTTGCGGCAGAGCGGATCTGATTGCAAATTGTGCCTATCGCCTCACTTCACCGGGGCTCGGAAAAGAAGTGGGGGCGTCCCTCGGCGTTCTGACCTCCTACTATCAGGGGTTGTTTCTGGCGCCGTGCGTTACGGCAAACGCAGAAAAGGGCGCAATTTTTGCGGCAAAAGCTTTTGAAGCGCTCGGGTTTCCCGTATCTCCCTCCGCAGACGCACCGCGATACGATATTATTCAGGCAATCGATTTCGGAAAACCGCAGGGGCTCATCACCTTCTGCCGCGGCATTCAGGCGGCTGCGCCGGTTGACAGCTACGTCACGCCGGAGCCATGGGATATGCCCGGATATGATTCCAAAGTGATCATGGCGGCAGGCGCTTTTGTACAGGGCTCCTCCATCGAGCTCAGCGCAGACGGCCCGCTCAAGCCTCCGTATACCGCATTTTTCCAGGGCGGGCTGACCTTTCCGCATGCCAAGCTCGGAATTTTGAGCGCCGTGCAAAGGCTTTCGGACGCAGGGCTGATCACCCTGCCCTGTGATGCAACGGCTCGTTGAATTTGCAAAATTCGATTGCATTTTCCTAAGTTTTATGGTATACTGCTGTAGACGGAAGGAGGGATCATATGGCTGAGGCAAAAAAATCGGTCAAGGTGATTGCAAACAACAAAAAGGCATATCATGAATATTTTGTCGATGAAAAGCTGGAAGCCGGAATCGCTCTGTACGGCACGGAAATCAAATCCCTGCGGCAGGGGCATGTCAATTTAAAAGATTCCTATTGCTCCATTACGCACGGCGAGATTTTTGCAAGCGGAATTCATATCAGCCCGTATGAAAAGGGCAATATTTTCAACCGAGATCCCCTGCGGGAGAAAAAGCTTCTTTTGCACCGCAAGGAAATCAATAAGCTGTTCGGGCTTGTCGGGCAAAAGGGTATGACGCTGATTCCGCTTTCCATTTATCTCAAGGGCTCGCTTGCAAAAGTTGAGCTCGGCGTCTGCCGCGGGAAAAAGCTGTATGACAAACGGGAAGCAGATGCCGAGCGGCAAGCCGCAAGAGATATCGAGCGCTATGAAAAGGGCAAAACTTTTGATTGATACGGGGGCGTAAAGGTTTCGACGGGGATGTTGAGATAGGATAAGCGGGTAGAGTCCGGGAAAACTCTGAAATAAGTCCCAATTAAAATTAAACGCTAACAAACAAGTAGCATTGGCAGCCTAACGGCTGTGCCGCGGCCATTAATGCCGCCCGTTCCTTCTGCGAGAATCACGGCGCAGAACCGAGCGTCAAATTGAGTGATGAACGTGCGCTTCCCTTTTTCTTTTGAGGAAGCCAGGCAAACAAAAAGATACCGCGGTGCGGCGTTTGCCGATTGATGCCGCACTGCGGGAAATTCTAACAATCGTCTGCACCCGGAGAAAGTCCTATCAACCCATCTTCGGACAGGGGTTCGACTCCCCTCGCCTCCACCAAATGACCGCCGTGCACCTTGCGTGTGCGGTGGTTTTTTATGTGGGGGGAGTCGAACGGGGCGGAAGTGAATGACAGTCCGGGGGACTGTCAGAGCCGCCCCTGACCGAGCCCGCAGGCGAGAATCGACTCCCCTCGCCTCCACAAAATGACCGCAGTGCACCCTGCGTGTGCGGTGGTTGCGCCATGAAGGCAAATGCAAAACCCTTGTGTCAAGCCGTTTTCGGAGCATAGAAAAAGAACCGCAATTGCAATACACATCGTATCACAATCACGGTTCTTATCTGGTGGGGGAAGGTGGATTCGGACCACCGAAGTCAGTGACAACAGATTTACAGTCTGCCCCCTTTGGCCGCTCGGGAATTCCCCCATACCCTATGGAACTTCGGTGTAGCAAGGCTACTGGAGCTGGTGATCGGAGTCGAACCAACAACCTGCTGATTACAAATCAGCTGCTCTGCCATTGAGCCACACCAGCAAGTGTGCGCCGCTTCGTGCGACATATGGTATTATAGCACCTTACAGTTATTTTGTCAACTCCTTTTTTCAAAAAAATCTGGATTTTGATAAATATCCGATGCTCTCTCACAGTAGAATCAAAACATTGCATAAAATTGTATAGAAACAACTAACCAATTGAATGATGCAGCATCGGCGGAATAAACATGCGAAGAATATGCATTCAGCTCTTGACACAGCTGCGAAAATATAGTAAAATGAATAAAATACTTTTGCGGCTTGCAAAACGGGTGAAAACATTCTCCCGCTTCGACACAAAAGCAATGCCGCCTGATACAAAGTGAGTACTGTTATGAAGAGGAACCTGAAATTTCGCGAATACATTTATGTTGCCAGCATGCTGTTCGGCTTGTTTTTCGGCGCCGGCAACCTGATTTTCCCGATTCATATGGGGCAAATGGCAGGCAGCAATCTCTGGCCCGCCATCATCGGGTTTTTGGTTACCGGGGTCGGGCTGCCGCTGCTCAGCGTTGCAGCGCTCGGCATCAGCCGAAGCGACGGGCTTTTTGATCTGAGCAGCAAGGTCTGCCGCCCGTATGCCATGTTTTTCACCTGCCTTTTATATTTGACGATCGGGCCGTTTTTTGCTATTCCGAGATGTGCCACCACCTCCTTTACCGTCGGCATAGAGCAGATTTTGCCGCAGGGCGAGCATACTTCCCTGTTTTTATTGCTGTTTACCCTGCTTTTCTTTGCGATTGCGCTTGCCTTTTCGCTCTTTCCCGGGAAAATTCTGACCTGGGTCGGCAAAATTCTCAATCCGATATTCCTTGCATTTCTCGGTGTGCTTGTCGTTGTTGCGATGACTTCTCCCTCGGCATCGCTTTCCTCCGTCGCTCCTGAGGGCAACTATGTCGCACAGCCGTTCTTCCAAGGATTTTTGGAAGGATATAATACTATGGATGTTTTGGCGGGGCTAGCGTTTGGCATTATTGTTGTCGATGTCATCCGCTCACTTGGGGTAAAGCAGGAATCCGCCGTCGCCAAAAACACCGTGCTTTCCGGTGTTTTCAGTTCGCTTTTGATGGCGCTTATCTATATTGCCGTCACCGTTGTCGGAACGCAGAGCCGCGGCTTGTTTGCAACCAGCGAAAACGGCGGCATTGCCTTTGCACAGATCGCACAGCATTATCTCGGCAAGCCGGGGCTTTATGTTCTCGCGGCAACCGTAACCTTTGCCTGCCTGAAAACCGCAATCGGGCTGATTACAAGCTGCGCGGAAACCTTTTCCTCAATTTTCAAAAAAGGACCGTCCTATCGGGTTTGGGCAATCGTATTCAGCGTTCTTTCCTTTCTCATTGCAAACCTCGGGCTGAATTCCATTATCAAGATTTCCATTCCGGTTTTGATGTTCCTCTATCCGCTCGCCATCACGCTTGTGCTTTTGGCGTTACTCGGAAAACTGTTCGGGCACGATCGCTTGGTTTATGGCTTTGTAACGGGATTTACATTGCTGCCTGCTTTTTATGATTTTTTGGCGGCGCTTCCTGCCGAGCTGCACAAAATGCTTCACCTGGACGAGGCCCTTGCAGCCATCGGAAAATTTTTGCCATTTTCCCCCATCGGGCTTGGATGGGTCTGCCCTGCCGCTGTCGGCCTTTTCCTCGGACTCCTTATTCACTTTATCCGCGTTTTGAAGCAACGCCGACAGAAAAAACAAATCGCAACCGCGTAAAGCAAAAACCGTTCGCCTTGCGGCGAACGGTTTTTTTGTTCATTGCCGATCAGGCAGTCTCAAATGTGTCTGCGGAAAAAAGTCAATCCCCGCCTTTTTCGCCTGGTCGCATTGGCAGGCGCGCGGAATATGATACCGTTTTCCGTCTTTCACAAAATTTGCACCGGTTTGATGAAAACAAAACGAGACCTGCTTTTCCATGCACTGCGCATGCAGAGAAAGCACCCATTCATATCGGCATTCCCGTGCGAATTGCCCGGATTCCCCGCCGACCAAGACCTGCTCTATTGCATCACTCAGATACTGCCGCAAATCGATTGCCTCAAGACACGGCTCGACAATGATCAAGCGATGGCGGATCGGCAAAGCCAGAAAAACGGGGAGACGCGCATCCGCCCTTTCCCTGTTTTCAACCGTGCAGCCGATCCGGACATTTTCATAGCCCTCGCCCCAGTCGGGCGGCAGACATTGCCGAAGGCGCTCAATCCTCTTGGTGAAAAATATAAATGTGCAGTCGGAGCGCCGCCGCATCATTTCCCAGCATGCAGCGCGCCAGGCATCCGCATCCGGCAGCAAAAAATCCGAGGTGAAGCAGGTGAACACCTCCGTGCCGGACGGTATTTTTTCGCTGCCGTCCCGCTTTTTGCGCAGCGGCAGGTCGAAACTTGCGTTTTTACGGCAAAGGCTGCTTGCCTGCGCCGCCCCGTACATTGCATCCCGGCGGTATACATAACAATATTTGCAGCCCGGGCTGATTTTTGTGCACCCGTGCCACGGGTTCCAATCAACGATGCCGTTCGTTTCATGCAGCATGGCAGTCCTCTCCTTTTCGGATGCTTCACAAAACAATGCGCAAAAGGAAAAATGTATCCGTTATCACAAACTGGCAGTTCCCTTTCAGCTTTTCGGTCACGGAGCGAATGCTTTGCGTCCCAAGACCGTGCCCCGGTCCTTTTCCGAGCAAGCGCCCGTCAGCCGTTTTCGGTTTTTCCGCAAAGGTATTCTTTAACGAAATCAGCAGCTTTTCGCCGTTCATGCGGAGATCCAGATGAATTCTCCGTTCCTTCGGTGGGAGCTGCAGCACCGCATGAATCGCATTTTCCATTGCGTTTGATAAGATGGAGGTCAGGTCTACATCGCCGATGCGCAGAACTCCCGGCACATGGATTTCATAGGAAAACGCAATTTTGTTTTCCTGAATTGCGGCTTCATAAGCAGAGAGAATGGTATTAATCGTTTTATTAGTGCAGTATTTTTGCACGGCGGTCTTATCCACGTGTGAAATCACCTCGCCGCAATACACCCTTGCTTTTTCATACTCTCCGTCCTCAATCTGCCCTGCGATATTTGCAAGGAAATGACGCATGTCATGGCGCAAAAGCGAAAGCTTATATTCACTGCGCTCATTTGCGGCGATTTCCTTTTCGATCTGAGCGCGTTGCATCTCAATGAGGCGATTTCTCTGCTCTGCCTCCCGCTTTTCCTCGTATTGCTTGAAATATACAAGCAAAAACAAAAGGTATGCAATGCACAGCGCAAACCCCAAAAATTCCGCAACCACCTCTTTGCCGGAATACAGCAGCGAGGTATACACCCCCGTGACATAATCGAACACATAATAGGTAAACGGCATCAGAGAAAAAATCAACAGCTCTTTATCCGGCTTTTGCGTCAGCTGCGCCGTTGCATAGGAGACATAGCGCAAAAGCAGCACAAAAACAAGAATCGTGATTGCGATACGAACACTGTAATACCCCCATTCCGCATGAAAAATATCAAGCGCAACCAACCCGACCCATTTGCTTACCTGGCAGCACAGATATGCCGTCGCCACCGAAAGCGTGGAGACCAAAAAGCGGTAACCGAAATACAGCATCAAAAAAAGAATCAGCGGCAAATGCACAATCAACGGATAAATGCGCGTCGTGATTTGCTCCCCAAACAGCAAAAAGACACTGATGTAAACAACGCCGCTTGCGCAGGTAAAGCCAAACAAAGCAACCAGGTTTTTTCGATTCATTTGGATGCCGAGAAATGATGCCGAAACAAAGACACCGAACAGCAGCGTCAGCGCATTGTGCGCAAACTTCAGAATTTCCGTGACGCTCATTCGCTCTCACCCGATTCTTGAAACATTCTTGCAAAATATGCTTCCTGGAACGCTTTGCCGAATCCTCTTGCAATCGGCACGGCGCGGCCTGTTTTGGTGACAAGTTCCGCTGTATTGAAATGATCGACATTCGGCAAATATACAAGGTAGCTGCGGTGGCATTTAAAAAAGCCGTCGTTTGATAAAAAACGCTCCTCAATGGTGTGCAGCGGGTCAATCGAGGCAACCGATCTGCCGCCCTTCAGATAAAAAATGCATTTTTTATTTTGTGCCTCAATGAATTCAATATCCTGAAAATACAGTTTTTGATAGCCGAACTGCGTCCTGACGGCGGTGTTTTTCGGTTCGGCATCAAATGCCGTACTGCAGCGATCCAGCGTTTCCTTGATTTTTTCATAGGAAACGGGCTTGAGCAAATATCCGTCCGCTTTGACATCATACGAAGCAAGCGCAAATTCCGGCGAAGAAGTCAAAAAAATGAGTTTAGCGGCAGTATCGTTTTTGCGCAGCTCCTTTGCCGTTTCAAGCCCGTTTTGCATCGGCATCAAAATATCTAAAAAAATGATATCCATATGCATCGCGGCATGCTTCTGCAAAAGCGCATCTCCGCTCTGAAAGGAATAAATCCGAGCGGTAACTGCGCTCTGTGCCAACCATGCGCGGATCAGCTCCGCCGCATGGTGCAAGAAATCCAAACTGTCATCACAGACTGCAATCCGTATCATGCGTAACCTCACAGAATCACTTGATATGATTATTCTACTACATTTCTCACATTATTTCAACCGCCTTGCCGGAAAACAAACGAAATTTGACCTGAAACAAACCCATGGCTTTTCGCTCCGGGTGTGAAAAGAACGCCTGTTGCAATGAACCAATCGCAACAGGCGTTTTCAAAGGCGCCGTAAAACGGCGATTATGCGCGCTTACGCGTCAAGCAAATTCCTACCGCGCCGCCGACAAAAACAATCGGCGCCAGGCGGACAAACAGCCATTCAAAGGCATGCAATGCGGCTGAGGCAACTGCGGTTTCGGGGGAGGTGAGATCCCAATTCAAATAGGAACCGTTTATTATGAACAACGCCGCAAAAACGGCGGCAATCCCGGCACACAGCACAATGAAAAACCAATGAAAAACGTGCCGCCGCACGGCAGCCTGCCGCGCAAGCTGAAAATTGATGCAGGCAAGCTTTTCGGAGATTGCGCTGAGCGGCTCCGCCGTTTCTTCGTAAGCGGTCTCGCCGAGCAGCGTGCTCACCGGCACCTGTAAAGCTTCGGAAAGTGCGATGAGCAAATCCGCATCCGGCACCGAGCGTCCCTGCTCCCATTTGGAAACTGTCTGCCGCACCACATTCAGCAAAGCGGCAAGCTCCTCTTGAGAAAGCCCCTTTGATTTTCTGATTGCCTTAATTGTTTCACCCAACATTTTTGCAAAAACCTCCTTTCGCTGCCAATCTTACCGCAAAAACGCCGCCTCGTCAAGCAACGCAAAATAACATATGCCTACAATTCCGCAATTTCGACAATGGAACCGTGCTCACGCAGCAAATTGACAAGGTCTGACACCTTCAGCCACACAGTTGCCGCATTATCGTTTGGATGGACGCCGATTCTTTGCCCCGAAAAATCGGCATCCAGATAAAAACGGACTTTATGCTGCGTATCATTGAGAAGGCCAAACGGCGTTACAGCTCCCGGCGTAAGGCCGAGATAGCTCTGCAGATCCCGCGCGTCGGCAAAGGAAAGCGGACGCAAGCCATACAGCTTTCGAAACGCCTTCAAATCCACGCGCTTTTCTCCTTTTACTGTAATCAAATAATAGTTTTGTTTTTTATCATCGCGCACAAACAAATTCTTTGCCTCGCACTCCGGGTACAAAATCGAAATTGCTTTCAACTCTTCCATAGAGAAAACAGCCTTGTGTTCGGTGCGTTCATACGGAATGTTGTTCTCATCTAAATATTGATATATTTCCTGTTTATTCATAACGGTTCTCCCGGGCAAAAAACGACATAGCTTTTGAGCTTGCAAGGCACAATCGGGGCCCGGGGACAAAAGGCTATACTCATTTCCCATTTGAAAGGTGGGCAATTCCTTTCGGAATTGCCCACGCGATTATTTAATACAACTTTGCCCCAGCGGGAATATGGTCGTCAACCATGAGAAGCTGCAGCTTCTCTTCGCCCGCTTCTTTGTAAACGGCGCTGAGCAGCATTCCGCAGGAATCTATGCCCATCATCGCACGCGGCGGGAGATTGGTTATGGCAATCAGCGTCTTTCCAACCAATTCTTCCGGCTCATAAAAGGCATGAATGCCGCTTAAAATGGTTCTGCTCTCTGCGGTACCGTCATTCAGCGTGAACTTCAAGAGCTTTTTCGACTTCGGCACAGCCTCGCATGCAAGCACCTTGACTGCGCGGAAGTCCGATTTCGAAAAGGTTTCAAAATCAACCGTATCGCGGAACAGCGGCTCAATTTCCACCTTGGAAAAATCAATTACTGCCTTTTCCGTGCCGGCTGCTTTTGCCGCCTGCGCCGCATTGTTTGCCGCATTTTTTGCAGCGCCCTGCGATTTCATGGTCGGGATTTTCGTGACCAGCCTTAGATAAGCTCCGCTTAGCGTCTATAAGTCCCGACCGGCATCTACTCATTTGAA
>URPL01000039.1 GCA_900549725.1 uncultured Eubacteriales bacterium
CAGTACTAATAGACCGAGGGCTTGAACTACGATTGGTTCGATAGAGTATCTCATTTCCTTTACTTGCTTCTTTGTTTTGTTTTCTATGGACATTTCGCCAAAGCACCCGAAGAAAACTCTTCGGGTGTTTTTTTATACCTTTTTCGCCCTGCACAGCGGCATTTTGCTGCCAGTATTTCTGTTTTAGGCTTTTTTCTTCTCTTTCTTGTTTTGCATTTTTGGAGTATTTTGTTTTTCTTTTGTCTGCTTTTCGGGTATGATAATAAAAAACGGCAGGAGAGAAATGATGGAAGAAATAACATTGGATTTTGAACGGCTGCAGGCGTTTCGGGATGCGTTGATTGCGCAGGAGCGCAGCGCGGCGACGGTCGAAAAATATGTGCGCAACGCGCGGGCTTTTGTGCGGTTCGCGGGCGAGCAACAGATCAATCAGGGGGTGCTCATGTCTTATAAGGCGCTGCTTCTTGAAACACATACTGCGCGGAGCGTGAATTCCATGATTGCCGGAATCAATTGCTTTCTTTGTTTTTGCGGCAGTACGCTGCGGATGCGTCCTTTGCGCGTGCAGCGGCAGATGTTTTGTCCCGAGGAAAAGGAGCTCAGCCGCGCGGAATATGTCAGGCTTTGCCGCACGGCACAGCGGCGGAATAATATGCGGCTGAATTTGATTTTGCAAACCATTTGCTCCACGGGCATTCGCGTCAGCGAGCTTGGCTATATCACCGTAGAAGCGGCAAAATGCGGCAGAGCGCAGGTGCGCTGCAAGGGAAAAACGCGCGTGATCCTCATTGCGCAGGGGTTGCGGCAAAAGCTGCTCCGGTATGCGGCGCAGCATGGAATTGCGCAGGGGGTGCTTTTTGTGACCCGCAGCGGAAAGCCGGTCAGCCGCACCAATATCTGGCGCGAAATGAAGCAGCTGTGCAGCGAGGCAAAGGTCAGCCCTGCAAAGGTTTTTCCGCATAATCTGCGTCATTTGTTTGCTCGGGTGTTTTATGCATTGGAAAAGGATATTGCAAAGCTTGCCGATGTGCTCGGGCACAGCAGCATCGATACCACGCGGATTTATATTATTTCTTCCGGCACCGAGCATCTCCGCCGCATTGAAAACATGCACCTGATTCTATAAAAAGAAAAGCCGCCTCGCGGCGACTGCAACAGAATCTGCATTCTGTACTAATTAAAATAAACGATGACCCTCTGTAAGCCAATTTACATAAAGTATTATACCAGAAAAGGAAGAGGATGTCAAGCTTTTTTTCAAAAAACGGCGAAAAACTCGAAAACAGGCACAGAAGCAAAGCCTTGCGTCTTCTACCATTCTTTCGATAGTGTGCGAAAGGCTTGCTTTGATGTCTTTTTTATAAATCTGTGTGGTAACTCTAAGGTTTCCCTTGTTTCGCTTTTGTTTGTTTACAACAGAATGCAGATTCTGTTGTAAGTCGAAACTTCTAATTTTACGGAGGAATCAGTATGAAAAAGAAAATTAAGTCATTGACGGCATTGTTTCTATGTGTAAGCGCACTTTGCTTATTCTGTGCCTGCGCCGCTCCGAGCGGTGAAGACCATGGCAGTAATGAAAGCGATGCACTCGCAACGAAGGAGAGCGACAACCCAACTCCTGTGACTGAGCAGCCCCCTGCGGCGGCTGATGGCGAGGGTAGCCTCGGGGATTATTATATTAAAATCGTTTCTGCCGCAAAAGCGAAGGATTACAGTGGAGCCGATGTTTTGATAGTTACCTATGAATGGACAAATAATGCTGATGATGCGGCGATGTTTTCCACGGCTTTTACCGCGAAAGCATACCAAAACGGCGTTGAATGCACTACTGCGTATATGGTTGACGGGGTTGATACTGAAAAAGGCTTGACCAAAATAAAACCCGGAACAACTCTGGAAGTGCAGGAGGCTTATAAATTGAATGATAATTCCGATGTTTCGGTAGAGGTTACGAAATGG
The DNA here is from genome assembly GCA_900549725.1 of uncultured Eubacteriales bacterium. Lineage (GTDB taxonomy): Bacteria > Bacillota > Clostridia > Oscillospirales > CAG-272 > UMGS1225. Next base: position 1,960 of record URPL01000039.1, read on the forward strand.
ATAAGCTTTGATGATGCCATGGTTACGAAGATTTTTACACTTGGCTGATTCACAGCGCAAGCAAGATAACTGCTGTACCGCTTCAAATCTGCGCCCGAAGAATGATGCAACGCGCGCACAGGTCGCGGCGATGCTGATGCGCCTCTGCGCTCTTCACGGTTCCCAGGGAATTTTTTAAGAGACAGGCAGCGCTTCCCGCGCTAAGCGGGAAGCGCTGCTTATTTATTTGCCGTTTTCACAAAAGTCTGCCGATTTCACAAAAGCTTCAGGTTTTTTCCCTGCATTTTTCACCGCACGCTTTGGTTTTGATTAAGGTTTTGGGAATATAATGATGTCAGAACAAAAGAAGAGCCCGCGCGGCGTAAGGTGCGGCGCAGGCTGCGAAACGGGGGAACATGACATGAAAGACGAAAACAGAACGGATCTGATTCTTTATCCGCAAAATACCGAGGAACCGAAAAAACAGGGGGGAAAATCACCGCGGCGCAGAGCGGTCACACGCATTTGCTCATTGGTGCTCAGCGCGGCGCTGTTCGGCGGCAGCGCGTCTCTGGCGTTTTACGGGGTGAACCGCATTTTGCCGCAGACGGGCAGCACAGCAGGGAGCGCGGAGACGACAAACCAATCGGCGGTGTCTCCGGTGCAGACGGTTTCCTATTCTTCGGCAAATTCTGCGCAAAGCGGCACGCTGGATGTCAGCGCGATTGCCGAGGGGGCGATGCCGTTTATGGTGTCCATAACGGGAATCACGGTGGAGCAGGTGCAAAGCTACTACGGCATGTTCGGCCGCAGCGGCGGAGCAACGCAGCAGGCGGAAAGCGCGGGCAGCGGCTTTTTGGTCGGGCAGAGCGACACGGAGCTCCTCGTTGTAACCAATAACCATGTGATTGAGGGCACGGATACGCTCACCGTCGGTTTTGCGGACGGCACGGCTGCCTCGGCGCTTGTCAAGGGCACGGATGCAGACAATGACATTGCGGTGCTTTCCGTCAATTTGTCGGAGCTTTCTGCTGAGACGAAGGCGGCAATCAAAATCGCGGTGCTCGGAGATTCGGAGGCGGCAAAGGTTGGACAGCAGGTGGTTGCAATCGGAAATGCGCTTGGCTACGGACAATCGGTAACGACGGGCATCATCAGCGCGACCGACCGACAGATTTCCACGAGCGACAGCGTTATGATTCAGACGGATGCCGCCATTAACCCCGGCAACAGCGGCGGCGCGCTGCTGAATATGAGCGGCGAGGTGATCGGCATCAATTCGGCAAAATATGCTTCCACCGATGTCGAGGGCGTCGGCTATGCGATTTCAATCTCGGCGGCGCTGCCCATCATTGAAGAGCTGATGAACCGCACCACGCGCGAAAAGGTGGATGAGGCGGATGCATCGTATCTGGGCATCGGCGGACAGGATGTGACAGAGCAGATTGCAAGTGCCTACGGGATTCCGCAGGGCATTTATCTCACCGCAGTGAAGGACGGCAGCCCTGCCGCCGCGGCGGGCCTTGAAAAGGGCGATGTGCTCACGAAGTTTGACGGCACAAGCGTGGAAACGATGAGCGCACTGCAAAAACTGCTGCAATATTATGCGGCGGGAGAGAGCGTTACCCTGACGCTGCAGCGCAAAGCGGGCAATGCCTATGAGGAGAAAACCGTGACGCTGACGCTCGGCTCGGCGCAGAGCGCGGCAGCCTCTTCTTCCCGCTACTGAGGTAAACTGATCGAAAAAACGGCGCAAGCCGCAAGCATAAAATACCGCACGGCACAAAGATACAGCCCTGCCGGAAATTTTCCGACAGGGCGGTATTTTTGCTCAAATCAGAAGCATGCGGTCATTATCAAGAGCTTTTCCGCTGTGCTCTTTAAATTTTTCAAGCAGCTGCGGCACGGTCAGCGCGGCGCGCTCCGCTCCGCTGACATCAAAAATGATGCTGCCGTGATCCATCATCACGGTGCGGTTGCCGAGCTGCAGGGCGGATTCCATATTATGCGTGATCATCAGGCAGGTCAGGCGGTTTTCGGCGATGATCTGTTTTGTGATGGCAAGCACCTTTTCCGCTGTGCCGGGGTCAAGCGCTGCGGTATGCTCATCCAAAAGCAAAAGCTTGGGCGGATGATAGGTCGCCATCATCAGAGTAAGTGCTTGCCGCTGCCCCCCCGAGAGAAGCCCCACGGGCTGCTGCATCCGGTCTTCCAGACCCATGCCGAGCGCAGCGACGCGCTCACGGAAGGCGCGCTTTTCCGCGCGGGAGGGAATGCCGAGCCAATGCTTGCCGCCCGCCGCCAGGGCAAGGTTTTCTTCAATGGTCATGCCGGGGGCGCTGCCGAGCATCGGGTCCTGAAAAAGCCTGCCGATGCTGCGGGCGCGGCGGTACTCTGGCATCCAGGTAAGATCTGTGCCGTCCAAGAGGATCTGCCCGCGGTCAAGCCGAAAGTTACCCGCGATTGCATTGAACAGGGTTGATTTTCCGGCGCCGTTTGCGCCGATGACGGTGATAAAATCACCGGGGGCTGCATGAAACGAAAGATCGCACAGCGCCGTTTTGGCATCCGGCGTTCCCGCAAAAAAGGTTTTGGTGCAATGGCGCAGGGTCAGCATGCCGTATTTCCTCCTCTTCTTTGCTGCAGGCGCTGCTTCAGCAGCGGCAGGCGTTTTTTGAAATAGGGCCCCGAAATGGCGATCACAACGATTACGGAGGAGACGAGCTTGAGCATAAAGGCGGGCATATCAAAGCGCAGCGCAACGGTATAGACAAGTCGGAACAAAAACGCGCCGAATACCATGCCGAAAATGCGGAGCGGGATGTGCCGCTTGCCGAAAAAGGCTTTGCCGATGAGCAGGGATGCCAGGGCAATGGTGACCATGCCTGTGCCGATATCGATATTGACAGATTTCTGCGATTGTGCGAGAAGGCAGCCCGAGAGCGCCGTGAATGCGTTTGCGACGCAGAGCCCGACAATGGTCGTAAAGGTGGTGTTGACGGAGGAGGAGCGAACCATGGCGGGGTTGTTGCCTGTAGCGCGGATGGCAAGGCCGAGCCGCGTGCGCAAAAACAGCCCGAGCACAACGCAAACCAGCAAAACGGCAAGCGCCGAAACAAGCAGCTTTGCGCTGCCGCGCAGCGGCGTTTCGGAAAGCAGAGCACGCACCTTGGTGAACACCGTCTCCGTTTTATTCATGTTGAGCAGCGACGAGCCGCCCATGATCGCGATATTGACGGAATACAGCCCTGTATTGACGATGATGCCGGCAAGCAGGCTGTCCACACCCATTTTGGTTTGCAAAAAAGCGGTGACAAAGCCGGAGAGCACGCCTGCGCCCATGGCGGCGGGCAGCGCAAGATAGGGGTGCCCCGAAATGGCGACGACTGCGCCCACAACTGCGCCCAGGGTAAAACAGCCGTCGGTGGAAAGGTCGCAGACATTCAGCATGGAATAGCTCAAAAAAAGCGCAAGCACGGTCAGCGAGCTGATCAGCCCGAGCTCAAGGGCGGTTTGAATCAAAGACAGAACAGACGAAAGCTCCATGGTGCCTCCTTTTTCAAATTATTTCAGATCGTCAAAGCTCTCTGCGGTGACGATGGTCTGAAGCTTTGTGCAATAGGGTGCATAGGCGCTCTCCAGCGTTTGCATATCATAGCCGAGCGCCTGTGCAATCTCGGTGTTGACGGTTGCGGTGCCGTTGTCGAAGGTAAGCACGGGGAGCGAAGCGGGGTCCTTCTCCTGCAAAAGCACCTGCGCAATCATATCGGCGGTCTTTTCGCCGAGGTTGGCGTAATCAACGCCGTAGCCGAGGAAGGCGCCGTTGAGCGCGAAGGAATCCGCGCCGGTGAAATGCGGGATGCCTGCATCGCGCAGCATTTCGTAAATGCTCAGTTCCGCGGTCATGACGGTGTTATCGGTGGGAGTAAATACCGCCTCGACGCCGTCTGCAATCAGCGCCTGCGCAGCAAGGGAAATTTCGTCCACGGTTGTGCCCGTGCGCTCAATGATCTCAATGCCCCGGCTTTGCAGAAATTTCTTTGCGGCGGCAATGGGCGTTGCGGAGGAATCCTGCCCGACATTATACAAAAGCCCGACCTTTTTGATTTCGGGGTTTGTGGCAAGGATGAGCTGCATGACGGCATCGGTGTTCAGAAAATCGGAGGTGCCGGTGATGTTGGCGCCCGGTGCCTGCAGGGAATTGACAAGCCCGACGGAAACCGGGTCGGAAACAGCGGCAAACACCACGGGGGTGCCGCTTTCCTCCGTTGCCGACTGCATAGCCATGGCGACGGGCGTTGCAACGGCGACCATCAGATCTACCCGATCCGCCTCGAAATTCGAAATGATTTGGGAGAGCAGGTTGGCATCCGCATTGCAGTTGTCAAGAGAGATGTCAAATGTAACATTGTTTTCCGCGGCAAGCGTACCCAGACGTGTTTTGACGGATGCGACGATTTGATTCAGAGAGGCATCGTCAACATAATTGCAGATGCCGATTTTGAAGGTTTTTTTGCCGTCTGTGGCGGGGGCGTTTTCTGCTTTCTTGCCGCAGCCGACAAGGCTGCATATAAAAAGCACGGCGGCGAGCATCAGGGCAAGTGCGGGTTTGGAAAAGCGTTTCATTATTTTGTTCCTTTCTTATTTTGCGGGCTGCTCTTTCCGAAAGAGCGGCGATGGTTTTTCGCGGTTCGGAACAATAAAAAAAGCCCCGTCCCGCAACACTGACGTTTGCTGGGACAGGAACAAATCCTGCGGTACCACCCGGCTTGACGAACATTCGCCCACCTTTGCGCATACTGACATATGCAGACCTTTGTTTACGGAGAGCCGCACTCCGTCTTTCATACTCGGAAAACGCACCCGGCGCTTTTCTTTTCCGATCGCCCTCGAAAGCCCATTCCGCTTCGCTGTTTCTGCCGCGCTCCCACCGCCCGCGGCTCTCTTGGAGAAACGATGCAAAAAGCGTACTCACTCTTTCTCATCGGTTTAGAGCATTATAGCACGAAAGGGGGACCTTGTCAACACTCTTTTTCAAAAAAATCGCTTCGTTGACAAAAATTTTTCGGTTGTGTATAATGGAACCGACGGGAAAAGGAGGAAAAGCGCATGCGGAAGAAACAAATTGTTTCATTGTTTGTGCTCTTTGCTTTGGCAGGGACTTTGCTTTGCTGCGCCCGGGCGGACACGCCGCGGGAAGAAGCGACAACCGCAGAAAAATCACGGCAGGTGCCGCAAAGCCTTGTCGGGCTGGATCTCGGCGGGCGGGAATTCACGCTTTGCGTCGCTTCGGAGGGCTGGGGTTGGAGCGGCGAGGATCTTTGGCGCGCGGAGGACCGCAGTCTTGCGGGCGACCCGATTTATGACGCGGTGATGCAGCGTAATCTTGACCTTGCGGAGCAATACGGGATCGTGATGCAAAAGCCGTGGGGCATCGGGCTGTATGACGGCGCGTTTTCCCGCATTCTGCAGAGCCTGCAAAGCGGGGACGGCGCTTTTGACGCTGTTTCCACCAAGGCGGAAAGCTGTGTGCGCCTTGCCCTCGGCGGATATCTGACCGACCTTGCAGCGCTTGCTTCCGTTCACCCGGAAAATCCATGGTGGGATGAGAAAATGGTGCGCGACTGCACGTTTGGCTCCCATCTTTATTTTCTGGTCGGAGAATACAGCCTGTGCGATAAGGAGGCGACCTATGCCTTTGCGTTTCACAAAGGGCTGTATGATCAATACAAGGACGATCCTGCCTTCGGCGCCGACGGAAGGAGCCTTTATGAAATCGTACAGCGCGGGGAATGGACTTTTGAAAAGATGCTGCAAATGGCAGATTATATCGGAAACGATCTGGACGGAAACGGCAAATACGATGAAAACGACCGCTACGGGCTTTGCTATGAGCAGACAAATTATGTCGGCTTTCTCGGCGCGGCGGGTATTCGCCTTGCCGGGGTAAACCGCGGCGCGGAGCAGCCGTTTTCCCTGCAGTTTGCAAGCGAAAAGACCTTTTCTCTTTGGCAGCGCCTGACGGAGATGGCGCGGTCAAGCGCAACATTCAATTCACATTTTGAACTGAACGAAAAGCGCTATTCCATGTTTTTCTCGGGACGGATTTTATTCTTTTCCGAATACATAAGAACCATGCTCGGACTGCGCAATGCCGCAGCGGATGTTGCGTTCGGCATTGTGCCGTTTCCGAAATATGACAAAGCGCAGGCAGAGTATATCTCCCCCGTGCACGAATACGGCACAAACTTTTTATGTATTCCCGCGGCAAATCCCGCAGCGGAGGAAACGGGTGCAATTCTGGAGGCGCTGAATTATGAATCTATGCGCACACTTACTCCGGCGTTTACCGAAAAGCTGCTGGTGGGGAATTTAACGCGCGACGAGGAATCGGAGCCGATGCTCTCTCTGATTTTTTCCTCCCGCAGCTATGATTTCGGCTTGATCTGCAATCTCGGCGGATTTCATGAGCCAACGCTGCTGCGGATGTTTAATGCGGCTGATCCGTATATCGCATCGCGCTATGCGGCATATGAGCCGCGCATGCGGGCGGACCTTGAAAAGCTGACGGCTTTGTTTGCGAAATAAAAAACGGTGCCGCAAGGGAAAAACCCTTCGGCACCGCCGTTTTGTGCTTAGTTTTGTCCGAGAATATCGCGCGCGACAAAGACGCCGCTTGCGGAGGCATGGGAGAGCGAATGGGTGATGCCGCTTCCGTCTCCGATGATATAAAGCCCTTCGTATTTTGTCTGCAGGCGGTCGTCCAGCTCGACCTCCATGTTGTAAAACTTCACCTCAACGCCGTACAGCAGCGTATCGTCGTTGGCGGTGCCGGGGGCGATATGATCCAGCGCATAGATCATTTCGATAATGCCGTCCAGAATGCGCTTTGGCAAAACCAGGCTCAGATCCCCCGGGGTCGCCGCGAGGGTCGGGGCAACCAGGTTTTCTTCAATACGCTTATAATTGCTGCGTCTGCCGCGGATAAGATCGCCGAAGCGCTGCACGATCACGCCGCCGCCGAGCATATTGGAAAGGCGCGCGATGCTTTCGCCGTAGCCGTTGCTGTCCTCAAATGGCTCGGAAAAATGCTTGGAGACAAGCAATGCGAAGTTTGTGTTTTCCGTCTGCATTTTCGGGTCTTCATAGCTGTGCCCGTTGACCGTGACGATGCCGTTTGTGTTTTCGTTGACGACAATGCCATGCGGATTCATACAGAAGGTGCGGACATTATCCTCAAATTTTTCGGTGCGGTACACGATCTTGCTTTCATACAGCTCATCCGTCAGGTGCGAAAAGACGACGGCGGGCAGCTCAACGCGCACGCCCAGGTCAACGCGGTTGGAATGCGTCGGAATTTTGAGATCGCGGCAAACGGTCTCCATCCATTTGCTGCCGCTGCGGCCGACGGAAATGATGCAATATTTGCAGGAAAACGCTTCTTTTGCTGTTTTTACGGTGAAGCCGTCTTTCTTTGCCTCCACCGATTCAATGGGGGTGTCAAAATAGAAATCAATGTTTTTTTTCAGTTCTGCATACAGATTTTGCAGGACTACATAGTTGATATCGGTTCCGAGATGGCGCACGGAGGCATCCAGAAGATTCAGCTTGTTCTGAATGCAGACCTTTTTGAATCTTGAGCCAGCGGTGGAGTACAGCTTTGTGCCCTTTCCGCCGTATTCCATGTTGATCTGATCGACATAGTACATCAGATCAAGCGCTTTCTTTTTGCCGATATGCTCGTAAAGGGTGCCGCCGAAATTATTGGTGATATTATACTTGCCGTCGGAGAAAGCGCCTGCACCGCCAAATCCGCTCATGATGGAGCAGCTTTTGCAGTTGATGCAGGAGTTGATCTTCTCCCCGTCAATGGGACAGCGGCGCTTTTCCAGCGGATGCCCCGCTTCAAATACGGCGACGCTGCGGCTTGGCTCTTTCTTTTTCAGTTCATAGGCGGAAAAAATGCCGCCCGGGCCGGCGCCCACGATTATGGTGTCGAAATGTTTCATGTGCAAATCAATCCTTTCGGGAGTCAACATGGCGGATCTGCAAAAGCGTTTGTTTTTGCTGCATGCGGCACTGTCCGCCCGCATGTGACCGCAATCGCAAATACCACAATATTATATCACTTTTCTCCCGCTTTTTCAAGAGCAAAAAGCCTCAAAGCGCAAAAACCAGTTAAAAAAGCTGATAGGAAAAATCGTCTGTTTCAATGCGGTGCAGATTTTTTCCGGCAACGATGATATGCCCGCGAAAAAGAAAACCGGCTGCGTTGAAAGCGCGCATCATTCGCTTGGTCAGCTCATAATCTTCTCCGGAGGGGATGGCGATTCCGTCCGGGTGGTTGTGCGCGCAGAGCACGGAGGTTGCATTATGAATTGCGGCATAGCGGATCATTGCCTGAATATCGACAATGGCATAATCGTTTGCATTTGAGGAAAATTCGAATTTTCCGTTGAGCTGGTTCTGCGCGTTGAAGGTCAGAAGCAGCGCCGCTTCTGTGTGGCGGGCGGTATAATAGTTGATCAAAAAACGGTCGACATTGGCATAATCCACCACCTCAACCGGGTTTTCCGCCTCGCTTTTCCGCACCTCATAGCGCGCGATTGTGGCGGAAAGCAGCGTGAGATAAATCGCGGTGGACTGCCCGATGCCGCCGATTTGCGAGAGAGTGTCCGCATCGGTTTCAAAGATTTTTTCAAAGGAGCCGAAGGTATCGAGCAGCTCGTGTGCCTGCTCGTTGGTATTGCGCCGCGGAATGGCATAATAAAGCAGCATCTCAAGCAGCTCATGATCGGCAAAGCCGTCTGCCCCCGAGGAAAAGAACCGCCGGCGCATCCGCTCTCTGTGATCTTGGTGCACATTTTTCTTTTTTGGATTTTTCGGGTCCTGCGCCATGATGCCGTTTCCCCCTTTTTGCAAAATACCACGAATATTCTACACGAATCCGGAAAAATCGTCAAGGGAATTTTGTGATTTTATACAATTTTCCTTGGGATCCGTCTTTTATTTTTTGCGAAAAAAACAGAGACGATGCGCCTTAAAGCGATTGACAAACGGTGCAAAAAGCAGTATAGTTTTGGTACAGAAAGAAGGAGTGAATTGTTATGTCAAGAAAAGAACTGAAAACGGCTGCAAAGCAGCTTATGGGGAAGAATTATTGGCCGCTGCTCGGCGCAATTTTGGTCGCGGGCGGAATTTTGGCGGCTGCCTCCTATGCCGGCGCGGTCGGCGCGGTTTTTGTCGCGCCCGTTTCGATGGGGCTTTTGTGCTATATCGTTTCCATGGCGCAGGGGCAGCGCGCGGCATTTTCCACGCTGTTTTCCGAGGGCTTTCGCGGTGAATATTATCTGCGCCGTGTGGGCGGAATTGCCTGGATGTATCTGTTTTCGTTTTTGTGGTCGCTGCTGTTTTTTATCCCGGGCATTGTAAAGAGCTATTCATATGCGCTTACCCCGTATCTTTTGGCAACGCATCCAGAAATCGGCGCAAAGCAGGCGCTGAAGGTTTCCATGAAGCTGATGAACGGGAAAAAGGGCGAACTGTTTGTGCTGGATCTGAGCTTCCTCGGCTGGATTTTGCTCAGCGGCCTGACCTGTGGCGTGCTCTCGGTCTTTTATGTTTCCCCCTACCAGACGACGACGAAAACGCTTTGGATGCGTCAACTTGTCGCGCAGGCTGAGGCAAACGGCGAGCTGACCGCGGAATAAAACGCACAACGGAAAAGGAGAAGAAGTGAAAAAGGGCATTCTTTTTGATATGGACGGAACCCTGTGGGATTCCGCAAAAACCGTTGCACAGGCATGGACCGATATTCTGCATCGCGTGGAGGGCATCGACCGCGTTGTGACCGAGGAGCAGATCCGCGGCGTGATGGGCCTTACCATGGACACCATTGCGGATATCCTCTTTCCCGATCTGCCCGAGCGGGAAAAGCTGCTGCGCCGCTGCTGCACCCTGGAAAACGAATACATCGCGCGCGAGGGCGGACAGCTGTACCCCGACCTTGAAAAAACATGGCAGGCGCTGCAGAAAAAAGGATATCATCTTTACATCGTGAGCAACTGCCAGGCAGGCTATATCGAGGCATTTTTGCAGAAATACGGCTTTGCGAAGTATTTCGAGGATACGGAATGCTTCGGCAATAACGGCCTTTCCAAGGGAGAGAATATTGCGCTGGTCGTGCGCCGCAACGGGCTGGACAGCGCAGCGTATGTCGGCGATATACAAGCCGATTATGATGCGGCAAAGCAGGCGGGCGTTGCATTTTATCATGCTGCCTACGGGTTCGGAACCGTTCGCGAGCCGGTGCCGCGCCTTGGCTGCTTTGCCGATCTTGCAAAGCTTGCATAAACCGTGAAAAAAGAAATTCCCGCTCCCATGCACGGGGGCGGGGATTTTTTTGAAAAAACCTTATGCGATTTCTTCCCGGCGCGGTCGAGAGGCTGCAAGCCCGTTTTTGTGCAGCAAAACGGCGCCGACGAAAAGGGCGCCTTGCCCGACGGTGTTGACGCCTTCGGCAATCCAGTTCATTGCGGCATTGTCAAAATTGCGGGAGGAGAGATAGCCCATGCCGAAATTAAATTGTTCCCCGACCTTTGCGGCAATTCCCACATCGTGGCAAAATTGCACCAGATGTAATTTTTACAGGGTCAATTGGCGTATTTGTAGTGAAATATTTGTGACACTCTGTACATTGATAAAAAGCGATAATTATAAAATAGTGCTTGGGTTTGTTATTACATCAAATATCATTCAGCATTAAAGAAAATACTGTAAATCTTCTCCTGGTTGCAGTTCGGAGAAGCTCTAACCTGGAATTATTAATGAGTGTCAAAACATTTTTTATTTTCATTTCTAATCTCCTTTTCTCGCAAATATCGATCATTTTTCAACCTCAATGCGCAAAAATCAAGGGATAAACCCCTGGTTCTTTAACAAATATCGGCGCCCCGCGACTCT
>URPL01000040.1 GCA_900549725.1 uncultured Eubacteriales bacterium
TTTGAATGTAGGAATGGTTCTATTCCGTTTTTGTGATTTATAATCACAAACAATTGCAAAACGCATGAGAGCGCCCTCTTGAGAGAGCGCTCTCGTGATATATGTTTTAATGAAAAGTGCAAAAAAGGGCAGAAGCTCAACCAAGCGCTGAACATGAAGGTAACCTCCCCGCAGCCTACGTCCGAAACGCTTCTTGGTTCTGTTGCTTCTGCTGAACCCAGTATAGCACGAGGAGAGAGCGGGGTCAAGAAAAACCGTTCGACAAAATCAGACAAAACAGGTGTTCAAAAAGCGGCAGATAGCTGTTTGTCACTGTGTTTGTTTTCAGGAGCCGGCGTCTTGACGGGCATGAAGCGCATTGATACGCGCCTGCCAAAGCGCCGGGTCGCTCGGGGAGGGAGAAGCGGAGCCGAGATCCCGCAGCATAACGGCGGCAAAGGTTTTGCTGAATTTGACGGCGCCGTTTGCGTTGAGATGGCGCGGGTCATAAAAATCGGTCGCAAAATCAAGACCGAGGGGGAAAAAGAGATCGTCTGCATTGAAATTGTGCAGCGGAATGCCGAGGCGCTCGGCGGTAGTCTGCAGGCGCGCGATATGACCGTTTGGCAAAAACTCGGCAGCGGGCGCAAGATACAGAGAAAGCGCAATGCCGCGCTCCCGGCACAGCTGCGCGATGGCTTCAAGTGCCTGCTCCGCCGCCGCATAGGCTTCCGGGCGGTAGAAAACGGTTTCGTCCTGGCGCACGCCGCGCCCGATTTGCGGCTGCGCGCGGTCAAGATAGGTGTAGCCGGCAAACGGATCCGCCGTTTCGTCTGCGCGGGGGGCGAACAGCTGCAGCGGATTTTCCGAATAGATGCGGTCGTGATAATTATACAGCGGGAAGAGCAGCCCGAAGCGCTGCGCGGGCTCCGCTGCGGCAAAGGTTGCGCGCAGGCGGTTGAAATTATACGGCAGATAGCCGAGATTGACCTTGGTATATTCCGTATAAAAATCGAAAAACATGCTTGTGGCTTCCACATAGACGGCGCGGGGCGTTTGGCGCTGCAACGCCTGGCGCAGATAATAATAGCTTTGCTTCATGGTGAGCAGCGGCCCGCAGACATTGTAGGCGGTGACGGCGCTTTCTTCATAAATCACAGCCGGGACGGTGCTGCAATAGGCATAGGAGGCACCGATGCACAGCACATCGACATTGTTTTTCGGCTCCTTTTCAATCATGCGCCAGGTAGCGCCGAAATCGGTGCGCACGGGTTGGCAGCGGTCGCTGAAAAAGACGGTTGCGCCGAGGATCGCACAGGCACTGAGCAGGACGCCGCAGAGGCGGGTCAATGTTTTTTTCATGTCCGCCCCTCCTTAAAACTGAAAATAGATGAATTCCTGCGGGTTATACCCGGCGCCGTAATATCCAAGCAGAAAAATTGCCATGCAAAGCAGCACATAAAGCACATAGCGCAGCGCCGGCTTTCGGCAAAGGCACAGAGAAAGGCGTTCCGTGCCGTAAAAATCAACGGCAAAGAGCATGCAGACGCAAAGCCAGGTGCCAAGGATTGCGGGCGCGGAAAGCCCGAGCGAGAGCAGCGAGGCGGGTGAGCCGAATGCAAAGAGGATGCGCTGCAGAATCAGCGCGCAATCGGAAAGGCTGTTTGCGCGGAAGAAGATCCAGGCGAACAGGACGAGCGCCATCGTTCCGCCCCATTGCAAAAGGCGCATGAGGGCACAGTCTTTTGGAATATGTCGATAAAGGCGGCGGCGCAAAGGTGCGCACACAATGCCGATTACCTGGTAAAGCCCGTGCAAAAGGCCCCAGAAAACAAAGGTGAGCGCAGCGCCGTGCCACAGCCCGCTGACCAGGAACACGATCAGAATATTCAGGCAATGCCGCCATGGGGCAACGCGGCTGCCGCCCAGCGGAAAATAAAGATAATCGCGCAGCCAGCCCGACAGGGAAATATGCCAGCGCCGCCAAAAATCGCGCACGGAGCGGGCGAGATACGGCGCATTGAAATTCTGCATGAGCTCAATGCCCAAAAAACGCGCAGAGCCGCGGGCAATATCCGAATAGGCGGAGAAATCGCAATAGATCTGAACGGCAAAGCAAACCGTTGCAAAAAGGAGCTGAATGCCGCTTGCATGCGCTGCGTCGTTATAGGCGGTATTGACAAGGACGGCAAGATTATCCGCAATGACGATTTTTTTGAACATACCGAAGAGGAACGGCGGCAGCCCGCGCTCTAAGTTTTCATAGCGAAACGGATGGATAACCTTTAACTGCGGAACGATGTTCTCCGCGCGCTCAATGGGGCCTGCCACAAGCTGCGGAAAGAAGGAGACGAACAGCGCATAGTTTAGGAAATTGCGCTCGGCGGGCAGGGTTCCGCGGTAGACATCAATGGTATATCCGAGCGCCTGAAAGGTATAAAACGAAATGCCGACGGGAAGCAAAAGAGAAATGCCCGGCGCCGCTTTTCCAAGCAACGGGAAAATAAGCCCTGCGAAAAAGCCGAGATATTTGAATACAAACAAAATGCCGAGATTGAGAAAAAGCGAGAGGCACAGCCAAAGCTTTTTGCGGCGCGGGAATGCGGCGATGAGGCGGCCGCAACAATAGGTCAGCGCCGTAGAGAGCAGCATCAGAGAGGCATAGCGCGCATCCCAGCACATATAAAAATAATAGCTTGCCAAAAGCAGCATCGGGTTCTTCAGCCGACGCGGTAAAAGATAATACAGCACCGTGATAACGGGCAGGAAAATCAGATACTGCAGCGAATTAAAATTCACGGTGTTTTCTCCTTTGCTTCCGAAAATCCGGCTTCTTTGTATTCCACCCGCAGCCTGCCGCCGCACTTTGCGCAGCGATAGCGGGCGGGATATTTACACGGCGCGCTTTGCTTTTGCCGATAGCAAACGGCGCCGCACCTTGTGCAGAGAATTGCATAGCGGTAACAGGGAGAGGCAGTAGGCAAAAAGGGCAGGGCGTCGTGCTGCAGAGTCGCCCGCACGGGATATTGCGCATAGGCGGCATTGACGCGCGCTGCAAGGGCGCTCCATTTTCCGCGGTGGGCAAAGCAGCCCGGGACGGTGTGCAAAAGCTCATGCAGCATGGTGCCCACAGCGATAGCGCGCGGGGCCTCCTCCGAAAAAAGCGAGGCGCTCAGCTCAATTTCAAAGGCGCCTCCTGGCAATCGGCGGCATTGCCCCAGGCGCGATTTTGCACGGGTATTCAGGGTATATCGCTCCACACAGCCCGCCTGAATGCCGATTGCGGCGAGCATTGCGCGGCACTTTGCCGCGAGCGCTTCAAGGTTTTTCATTGTAAAGCCCTCCGCCGATAATGATACCGTTTTTTTGCCGGAATGTCAAGCGCGGGATTGACAGCGGGGGCGCCGCTTGCTACAATAATAGGGAAGAATAGGGAAGAAAGCTGAAAACGGAGAGAAAATGCAGATTTTGATTATTGACGGGCAGGGCGGGCAGCTCGGCGCAGCCCTTGTAAAAAAATTGACGGAATGCATGCCGCAGGCAACGCTGACGGCAATCGGAACCAATGCGCTGGCAACGGCGGCAATGCATAAGGCTGGCGCGCCGCGGTGCGCCAGCGGGGAAAACCCCGTGATTGTCGCCTGCCGTGATGCGGATGTGATTTTGGGGCCGATCGGCATTGTGATCGCGGATGCGCTTTACGGCGAGATCACGCCGCGCATGGCGCAGGCTGTCGGCAGTGCGCAGGCGACGCGTATTCTCATCCCGATGAATCGATGCGAAAACCTGGTGGCGGGAATCGACAAGCCCTCTTTTTCTGTACTTGTGGAGGATGCTGTGCAAAAAGTGAGGGCGATTTACGCTTCCTTTGCCGAAAAAAACTGAAAAGAATTCTTGCAAACCGCGGCGGTGTGTGCTATAATTAATCCATAAAATGTCGCAAGAATGCGACGAATGCCGCAAAGGGGCGGCGGGTGCAGAATGCGCACCGGGCGGAGCATCTGCCGCACCGCGGATGGTACTGCAAAAAGCAATTCAAAACAAATTGTGTCAGAAGGCACAGAGGTCGAAGCATCGACCCCTGTGCCTTTTTTTGACGGAAGGAGAGAAAATGAAACTGAAATCCTGGCTTCGCAATCTGATCCTCAGCGCCGTGTTCCTGGCGCTTTGCTATGTGCTCCCGTTGCTCACAGGGCAGATTCCGTCCCTCGGACAGGCGCTTTGCCCCATGCATATTCCCGTGCTGCTTTGCGGTTTTCTCTGCGGCTGGCAATGGGGACTCGGGGTCGGGTTGCTTGCGCCGCTGAGCCGTTCCCTTTTGTTTATCATGCCACCGCTGTTTCCGACGGCACTCTGCATGAGCTTTGAGCTTGCCGTTTACGGCCTTTTGGCGGGGCTTTTGTATCGCGCGTTTCCGAAAAAGCCGCTGTATGTATATCCGGCACTGCTGCTTTCCATGCTGGGTGGGCGCGTTGTGTGGGGAATTGCGCGCTTTTTCTGTGCGGGGCTTGACCCGTCAAAATTCGGCATTTCGGCATTTGTTGCGGGCGCAGTGAGCGGTTCGATTCCCGGGATCGCTTTGCAGATTGTGCTCATTCCCGTAATTGTGATCGCGCTGGACCGCGCAAAGCTGATTCGCCGCTGAGAAGAGAAAACAAGGAGCAGAGCCGCTGCAACAGCGGCTCTGCTCTTTTTTATGTGGTTTTTGAGGCGTTTTTTCGTTTCTTCAGCGCAAAATAAGCAACAAGGCAGATCAAAACGGAGAGCACCGAGCCGCAAACGGTGGCAAGCCCCATGGGGAACAGCGTTTGCGGGAAGCGCTTTGCGCACAGATATGCCCCCGGAATGCGCACAAGCACAACGGCAAGAATATTGTGCACAAAGGAAAGCACGGATTTTCCCATGGCACAGAAATAGCCGCTGAAGCAAAAATGGATGCCGGCGAAAATGCAGTCAAAAATATATCCGCGCAGATATTGCCCGCCCAGGCGCACGACCTCGGCGCCGCCCGATGCCGTTTCATCGGTGAACAGCGCAACGAGCCCCTCTGCGCAAAACTGCACGCCGACGGTGCAAACGATGCCAAAGCCAACCGCCAAAAAAATCGAATCGCGCAGAGTTCTCACGGCGCGCTGCGGCTTGCCCGCGCCGATATTCTGCGCGCCGAGCGCCGAGACTGCAGAAAGCAGCGAGGAGGGAACCAGAAAAACGAACCCGATGATTTTTTCCACAATGCCGACTGCCGCCGCTGTGTTAAGCCCGCGGCTGTTGGCAATGACGGTGATGACGATAAAGGCGATCTGAATCAGCCCGTCCTGCGCGGCGACGGGAAGCCCGATTGAGAGCAGCCGCCGCATTACGGCCTTTTTCGGCTTGAAATCGCTTTTGGAAAGCCCGATGCTGCGCTTTTTGACGATTACGCATAAGGAGAGCGCAACGCTCACCGTTTGCGAGAGCGTTGTACCGAGCGCCGCGCCGACGGGACCGAGCCCGAGCGCGCCGATGAAGAGAAAATCAAGCCCGATGTTGCAAACGCATGCAACGGCGATGAAATACATGGGGCTTTTGCTGTCGCCCATGCCCCGAAAAACGGAGGCGAGAATATTATATGCCGTGATAAACGGAATGCCGAGGAAGCAGACGGTGAGATAAGAAACGGTGGATGCGACCGCTTGCGGCGGCGTCGCCATGACGGCTGTGATCGGGCGCACCGAAAGAAGCAGAAGCCCCATGAGCACAACGGAAAGGCTCATAAACAGCGTGACGGTATTCCCGATGCTTTGGGCGGCTCTTTTTCTGTCCCCTGCGCCGACGGCGTTTGCAATGCTGACGGTTGTTCCCATGGCAAGCCCGACGATCATGACCGTGAGCATGTGCATAATCTGCGACCCGACGGAGACGGCGGTGGTATCGGCAACGCTTGCGAACTGCCCGATGATGAACAAATCCGCCATGCCGTAGAGCGTTTGCAAAAAATAGGAGAGAAGATACGGCAGTGAAAAAAAGACAATGTTTTTGAATACGCTGCCGTGCGTGAGATTTTTTTCCATAGCTGTCCTTCTGAACGGTTATCCTTTTTTGTGAAAATATGCGGTGCAAAGCGCGGCGGAAAAAGTGTTTCCGCGTAAATCAGTGCCCGTTCCTAAAAAACGGAGGGGGACAGCGCGGTTACTTACGGAGGATGAAAACGGCGCCGTGCAGGTTTTCAATCTCGGCGGTTTTAACGCTGCCGCCGTATTCTCCGTCCACCGTCCAGTCCACGGGCTCTTCGGATTCAAAGCGAATGTTGGCGGTATGCAAAAAACGGACAAAACGATCGTCAAATCGCTTGCGCACGATGCCGCTTAGCACCTGCTGCAGCTCCTGCGCGCTGCCCGGCTTTTTGATGAGCATGACCTCAAACAAGCCGTCCGAGAGGGAAACATCGCTTTCCCTGAGGCGCACCAGCCCGGCAACGGAGAGGGAATTGGTCACGCCGCCGTAGATAAATTCATCCTCAATCACCGCGGTATCCGTTGTGATCTTCATGCGGTAGGGGCGGATGGAGCCGACGCTTGCAATGCCGTCAAGCACATAGGCAAAATGCCCGAGCAGGCGCTTCATCCAACGCGGCGTTGCATAGGAAACGCGGGTGAACGCGCCGAAGGAGCAGACATAATTAAAATGCGCTTGCCCGCGGAAGCGCCCGACATCAAACGGGCGCGGCACGCCGCCGAGCGTCAGACGGATGCATTTTTGCAAATTGCGGTACGGCAGATGCAGCGTGCGCGCCATATCATTTGTGGAGCCGAGCGGCAAAAATCCGATGGGGCGGCGCTGCTCCTGCGGCAGAAGCATCATTCCGCCGATGACCTCATTCAGCGTGCCGTCTCCGCCGCAGCAGACCACAAGATTATATGCCTTTGCATTTTCCGCTACAAAACGCATGGCGTCGCCCTTTCCCGCCGTTGTCATAACGGTGGTTGCGCAGCCGTATTTCGCATAGCTTTCGATCACGCCGTAAAGCGCGGCTTTTGGCTTTGCAATTCCCGCCGCGGGGTTGAGGATCAGCAGCACGCGCCGCCCGTCCCCAAGCGATTTTTTTGCATGCGAAAACATCGGGGAAGCCCCCCTTTCTCAAGGTTTATTCGGGTTTTCCGGAGTTTGCGTCCCGGGCGATTTTTTCTTTTCGCGGAAGGCGAACAGCCGCTGCCCCAGGTAATTCAGAAGAACAAAGAAGCCGCTGCCGAACAGCATGGCAAGATTGTTTTGCCATGTTTCCCCAAGACCGCGGAAGATCAGGCGTGCAAGCGGCTTTGCCGCGCCGTAGGCGATTGCATAGCAAACGGCAATGTTCAGCGCAAACCGTAAAACGACGCCCGCGCCCTTCTCTTTGTTTTGAAAGGTGAAATGCTTGTTGAGAAAATAGCTTAAAATGCTGGCAAAGACATAATTTGCGGCGGAAGAGATCCAATAGCCGACAGCCCCGAAGCGGTACAGAAAGCCGTTATACAGCCCATACATAATGCCCATGCCGACCAGTGTATTGATCACGCCGACCAAAAGAAATTTCCAGAACTTCGCATCCAGCAGCGAGACGATTTTTTTGAAAAATGCCTGCATGTTTTTCCCTCAATTAAGGTTAGAATAAGATAGGAAAGCCGGGTCGGAATTATCCCCGCCCGGCTTTCCTGTTTTTTGTTTTCAGTCTTTGGGGATGCAATCCTTGTGAGAGAGGTTGACGCGTCCCTTTTCGTCGATCTCGATGACCTTGACGATCATTTCATCGCCCTCTTTGCAAACATCCTCGCATTTTTCCACGCGATGATGCGCAAGCTTGGAGATGTGCACCATGCCCTCATGCCCCGGATAGTACTCCACGAACACGCCGAAGTTGAGAATTCTTGTGACATGGCCGGTGTAGATCTCGCCGATGGTCGGCTCAAATACGATGGCATCGATGGCAGCCTTTGCAGCCAGGGCGCCGTCGCGGTCGACGGAGGCAATAAAGACGGAGCCGTCGTCCTCAATATCAATCTTCGCGCCGGTATCGGCAACGATCTTCTGAATGACCTTGCCGCCCGTTCCGATGACCTCGCGGATCTTATCGGGATTTATATGCATGGTGATCATCTTCGGTGCATACTCGGAAACCTCTGCGCGCGGCGCGGGGATTGCCTTGAGCAGGATCTCGTCGATGATATAATCGCGGCCCTTGTGGGTCACGGCGAATGCTTCCTTGATGATTTCGGGGGTCAGACCGTCGATTTTAAGGTCCATCTGAATGGAGGTGATGCCCTTATGGGTGCCGGCGACCTTGAAATCCATGTCGCCGTAGAAATCCTCCACGCCCTGAATATCAATCATGGTCATCCATCTCTCGCCCTCGGTGATCAGCCCGCAGGAAATGCCTGCAACCGGCGCCTTGATCGGCACGCCGGCATCCATCAGCGCAAGCGTGGAGCCGCACACGGATGCCTGAGAGGTAGATCCGTTGGAGGAAATGACCTCGGAAACCAGGCGAATGGTATACGGAAATTCCGCTTCGCTCGGGAGCACCGGAACCAGAGAGCGCTCTGCCAGAGCGCCGTGCCCGATCTCGCGGCGGCCTGCCCCGCGGGAAGCCTTTGCTTCGCCTACGGAATAGCCGGGCATGTTATAATGATGGATATAGCGTTTTTTCTCCAGATCGTCGATGCCGTCAAATTCCTGCGCATCGCCGAGTGTGCCGAGCGTTGCGGTGGTGATGACCTGCGTCTGACCGCGGGTGAACATACCGCTGCCGTGCACGCGGGGCAGAAGACCGACCTCGGCGCTCAGCGGGCGGATCTGATCCAGGCGGCGGCCGTCAACGCGCTTGCCGTCTTCCAGCAGCCAGCGACGGACGATCTTTTTCTGAATCTTGTAAACCAGCTCTTCCATCTGGCTTTCGATTTCAGGATATTCCTCGGAGAATTCCTCGATGATCGCATCGCGGATGGGGAGCATTCTCTCATCGCGGATGTTCTTGTCATCGGTATCCAGCGCGTACATTACATCCTTTTCGCAGAATGCAAAAACACGGTCGAACATTTCATGATCAAGCTCGCCGGAAGGATAGGAAAATTTCGGCTTGCCGATCTCCGCAACGATGCCGTCGATGAAGGAGCAGATGCCCTTGATCTCTTCGTGCGCCGTCAGAATTGCCTTGAGCATGGTGTCGTCGTCAACCTCGTTTGCGCCCGCTTCGATCATAACGACCTTTTCATGGCTTGCAGCCACGGTCAGGTTCAGATCGCTCTTTTCTCTTTGCGCCTTTGTGGGGTTGATCACAATCTGCCCGTCCACAAGGCCGACGGAAGCGCCGCCGATAGGCCCGTTCCACGGGATATCGGAAATGGAAAGGGCAATGGAAGCGCCGATCATGGCGGTGATTTCCGGGCTGCAGTCGCGATCCACGGACATAACTGTCAGCGCAAGGCATACGTCATTGCGCAGGTCCTTCGGGAACAGCGGGCGCACGGGGCGGTCGATCACGCGGGAGGTCAGAATGGCGTTTTCCGTCGGTCTGCCCTCGCGGCGCAGGTATCCGCCGGGGATGCGGCCCACGGCATACAGTCTTTCTTCAAAATCAACGGACAGCGGCAAAAAGTCGATGCCATCGCGCGGCTTTGCGCTTGCGGTTGCGCAGCAGAGAATTGCGGTGTCGCCGTAGCGCACCATGGCGGAGCCGTTTGCAAGGCCTGCCATTTTTCCCGTTTCGACAACCAGCGGGCGGCCGGCATATTCGTAACGGAAGGTTTTGTAATTGTCAAACATTTTCTTTTCTCCTTGTGTTTTTTGTTGCCGCAGGAGATGTATAGCACTTAAGCACGGATCGCAAAACTGCCTTGCGGCCCATGATTAACTGCTACCCATCGGCTGCGACGGGACATGCGGGGTGCGGCGAAGAAAAAAGGCTCTTGCCATGCTCCCATGGGAAAAGCCTTTCGGTTCCCGCGCCGGGCGGTTTGCCCGGTACGGGAAGCATTCATGAAATTACTTGCGCAGGCCGAGCTTTTCCACGATGGCACGATATCTTTCGATATCGACCTTCTGCAGATAGCCCAGCAGGCTTCTTCTGTGACCGACCATCTTCAGAAGACCGCGACGGCTGTGGTGGTCCTTCTTGTTCTCTTTCAGATGCTCGTTGAGATGGTTGATTCTCCAGGTGAGCAGAGCGATCTGCACCTCGGGAGAGCCCGTGTCGCCTTCGTGAACTGCGTAGGTTTCGATGATTTGCTTTTTGACTTCTGGTTGCATTGCTTTCACCTCATTGTAAGATTCCGTCATACGCCAGAATACGGCGGGTGAAAACGCTCACAGAGCCAATTTCCCGTATTCCGAGTATGCGGTTGAACGGTTTGCGCAGAAAAATGCCTGCGAAAACATTCGATTCATTATAGCATGCGGGCAAGCCTTTGTAAATAGCATTTGCAAAAAATTCAAGTTTCATAAACATTTTTCTTGCAAATTTTCTGTTTTTGCGGGTGCGGTATGCTTTTTCAGAGCGTTTTTTCATACAGCAAATATGTGCCGATGCGAACAAAACCGAGCTGACGCAAAATCTCTGTTTCCGCCTCCGTGCAAAAATAGGTCATATAGTCCGCGCCAAGATCCCGGCACGCGGAAAGGGCGGATGAGAGCAGGCAGCGGCAGACGGACGGGCGGAACACGCCGTCTGAAAACTCCAATCCGAAAATTTCAAACCAACCGTTTCTGCCGGAGAAAAAGACCGTTGCAAGAGGCGTCTCTCCCTCCCGGTACACAAAAATGTGCCAATCGTCGAGCGCTTTATACAGCCGCTCGCAGTTCCAATAGGTTTTCGCATCGGGGTGATAGACTGCCCGCAGCATGTGAAAATTATCTCGGGTAATGCGCACAACAGCCGGGTCAGAAAAGGGGGCGGGCGGATGCTTTTGAAAGAAAAACGAATGGTTTTGGGAGCGCTCAATGCAGAAAAAGCCGTTTTCCCTGAGAAACGAAACCGCTTCCCGGTTTTCTTCCGGAAATCCGAAATATGCCGCATAGCCCGGAAATCGCTCCCGCAGGCGCTCCGCAAGCTCGGCAAGCGCCTGTGCCGTATTGCCGCACAGGTTGCAGCTCTGCAGGGCAAGATATTTGTCCTGCGCGATCCATTCATATGAAAGCCAGCCGAGGACGCGCCCGTTTTCCGAAAACAGCAAAAGCTCTTC
>URPL01000041.1 GCA_900549725.1 uncultured Eubacteriales bacterium
AATAATATATAACACATAACAAGATATAGCAGATGCGCGGCAGGGAAAGCAAAGCGCTGTCAAAGCGCGCCGAAAAACGAAAGAATCTGCGCAAAAGAGGGGCTTTGCGGTTGCAGAAATGATATATGCGAGCCGTCGGCGCTTTCATCAAGATAGATGCGGATCTGCGCGTTTTTGATGGAATCGCGTTTTGCGTATACGGTATCATGCCGCGGCGAGGCAACGGCATCGTTTTGCGCCTGAATGAGCAGCACGGGAACGCGGGCGTTTTGCAGCGCCGCATCCGCATGCGCCGCCGTTGCGGGAAAATCAAAGCAAAGCCCGCCGTAAAACCACAGCATGGGAAAATTGAGATATGCCAAAGCCCCTACATAGGGAACGGCGCGGCTGCAGGCGGCAGCGGTGGGGCAGTTGTGCGCGTCTACGGCAATGACGGCATCGGGCGAATCGCTGTCATCGGCGCAAAGGCAGGCGGCATAGCCGCCGCGGCTGTGCCCGAGCAAAAACAGCCTGTCCGCCTCAAACAGCCTCTGCGCACGGACAAAGGAAAGCGCCGCGGAAAGATCCGCCGTGATCGCGGCATAGGAAAGGGCGCTGTCGCCGTCGCTGCGGCCGCTGCCGAGCGGATCAAAATAAAAAACGGAGAACCCCGCGCCGCATAAAGCGCGGATCAGAGGCAAATACTCCTGCAGCGTCGCGGCAAGCCCGGGCGCAATCACAACGAGCGCATGCGCCTTTGTTTTCCGAAAAAGATATCCCTGCAGGCGGTTTTCCTTTTCCGAAAAGCAGAGGGGCTCGCAGTCCTGCGGAAGCGCGGAGAGGGGCTCTGCCGCCGTCGTGCGCGCAAAGGAAGCGTCATAAATCAGCTTGGTGGCGAAAAAATCGCAAAACAGCGAAAGAAGCAGCACGGAAAGAAGCATGATACTCACCCGTTTTAACCAGGACTTTTTCATGAGTATCACCGCTTTCCGAAAAAATATGTGAAAAAAAGAGGAAATTATGTTCAAACGGGAATGGATCTTGCCCGAGCAGGGGTATGAAGCGGCGCTCAAAGCGCTGGAGGGGGAGCTTGCGCCTTATCGTACCGAGGGGTATTTCACCGCGCCGGACGGCGCGCCGCTTTATTATGAACGCGTTTACAGAGAGGAAAACCGCAAAGCAATTTTGCTTTTGCACGGCTTTACGGAATTCATCGGGAAATATACGGAGATGATCGGCTGTTTCTTCCGGGACGGATACGATGTGTATATTTTTGAGCAGCGCGGTCACGGCCGTTCCGCCCGCGCGGTCAAAAATGCGCAGCTGGTGCATGTCGATGCATTTTCAAGCTATGTCAGGGACACCGCGGCGTTTGTGCGCCGGGTGATCGCGCCGGAGAACTATGAGGCGCTTGATCTGTTTTCGCATTCCATGGGCGGCGCGGTCGCGGCGCTGTATCTTGCCGGGGATGGTTGTCCCGTGCGGAGAGCCGTGCTCTCTGCGCCCATGATTGCCCCGCGCAGCGGGAAAGCGCCGCGGCCGCTTGTTCTTTGGCATTTGCGGCGGCAGGGAAAAAAAGAGGGATTTTCCGCTCCTTGCTCTCATGCGGGGCATTTTAATCCGAACGCCTCATTTGCCCACAGCAGCGACAACAGCCCCGCGCGCTTTGCGCAGAATCTGCGGGTGCGGTGCGAGGACGAGCGCTTTCAGACCTCAACGGGCAGCATCGGCTGGACGCTTGAGGCAATCCGCGTGCAGAGCGAAATCCTGAAAAAAGCGAAAAACATTCGCTGCCCCGTTTTGCTGCTGCGCGGCACCGAGGACCGTGTGGTGCGGCGCGGCGCGCAGAACCGCTTTTTAAAACGGGTGAAAAATGCCGCGCTGTATGAGCTGCCCGGGGCAAAGCACGGGCTTTTCACCGCTTCCTGCGGGGAGCTGAATGCGTATTATACCGCGATCTTCATGTTTTTGGATGAGGGGAGCGGGAGATAAGAACACTATACCATAATATGCGATGTTTTGCAAGGGAGAGAAACGCCGCCGGCGATGCGCCTGGGAAAAAAGCGGGAATTTTGGCGCGGAGTCCGAAAAGTGTGCAAAAAGGCTTGACAAAGCCGCGGCGTGTATGGTATACTGACTCTACCTCTAAAAAAGGGCTTTTTTTGTCATGCCCGCGCGGCATGATCCTTTTCAAACGGCGTTTTTGCCGTTGGCGGGACAAGCATTCCGCCGAGGGAGGTACACAAGCAAAACCCCGCCGCTCGGAACGGTAAGGGGCAAGGATTTAAGAGGAGGTGCCTAACAAATGCGAGTAAAGATCACTTTGGCGTGCAGCGAGTGCAAGCAGAGAAACTACGACACAAAGAAGAACAAGAAAAACGATCCCGACAGACTGGAACTGAAAAAATACTGCCGTTTCTGCCGCAAGCATACCTTGCATAAGGAAACGAAGTAAGGACGGAGGAAACCATGGCTGAAGAAAAGAAAGCGAAGAAGCCGGGCTTTTTTGCAAAAATCGGCAAGGCTTTGCGGGAATTCCGGAGCGAATTCAAAAAGGTCGTATGGCCCACGTTCCCTCAGACCGCGAAAAACACGGCGCTTGTGCTGGCTGTTCTGATTGCCAGCGCGGTTGTCGTTGCGCTGCTTGACCTTGGATTTTCCAAGGGCTTGGTCGGGCTTGCAAGCCTTGTCTGAGCCGGAGGAGCATCATGGAGGATTTTGCAGCGAAGTGGTATGTGGTGCATACCTATTCGGGCTATGAAAACAAAGTAAAAACAAACCTTGAAAAAATCGTGGAAAATCGCGGTATGGGCGATATGATCCTGGAGACTCTGATTCCGACAGAGATCGTGACAGAGATCGACGGCGATTCTTCCAAGGAAGTGGAAAACAAGGTGTTCCCGAGCTATGTGCTTGTGCATATGGTGATGACGGACGAAACATGGCATGTTGTGCGCAACGTGCGCGGCGTCACGGGCTTTGTGGGCCCCGGGTCGCGCCCTGTTCCGCTCAGTGACGATGAGGTCGAAGCGCTCGGTATCGGGCAGGATGCATCTGCCGCTGCGACGACGGTGAAGCTCGGCTTTGCCGTGGGCGATACCGTTTCGATCTGCGGCGGGCTTCTTGCGGGCAACCGCGGCACGGTTGAGGCGATCAGCCCCGATCAGCGCACCGTTACGGTCAAGGCATCCATGTTCGGGCGTGATACGTCCATTGAGCTTGCCGTGGAAGACGTCAAGCGGCTTGCAGAGGGCTGATGCTCTGCAAAACGTGGGAGGAAAGCTAAATTCTTTCTGAGCTTTCCGACAAAGTACCACATTTGGAGGTGTAATTTAACATGGCAAAGAAAATTCAGGGCTACGTGAAACTGCAGCTTCCCGCCGGGAAAGCAACTCCGCAGCCGCCGGTAGGTCCGGCGCTTGGTCAGTACGGCGTAAACATTGCCGCCTTTACCAAGGACTTTAACGAACGCACAAAGAACGATATCGGTCTGATCATCCCCGTGGTGATCACGGTGTATGCCGACCGTTCCTTCTCTTTTATCACCAAAACTCCGCCCGCACCCGTTCTGATCAAGAAGGCATGCGGTCTTGAGAGTGCTTCCGCAACCCCGAACAAGGTCAAGGTCGCACAGCTGTCCAAGGCGGACTGCCGCAAGATCGCAGAGACCAAAATGCCTGACCTCAATGCGGCAAGCATCGAGGCTGCCATGAGCATGATCGCCGGCACTGCTCGCTCTATGGGCATCACGGTGGAAGAATAAGCGGGAGGTGACACGGAATGTTTAAGGGAAAGAAATATACCGACAGCGCAAAGCTGTATGATAAATCGAAGCTGTATGATACAAACGATGCCATCGCGCTGGTGTGCCAGACTGCAAAGGCAAAGTTTGATGAGACTGTTGAGATCCATATCCGCCTTGGCGTTGACTCCCGTCACGCCGACCAGCAGGTGCGCGGCGCGGTCGTTTTGCCGCACGGAACCGGTAAAACGGTTCGCACGCTCGTTTTCGCAAGAGGCGATAAGGCAGATGCTGCAAAGGCAGCAGGTGCCGATTATGTCGGCGCTGAGGATATGGTGGAGAAGATCACCAAGGAAAACTGGTTTGATTTCGATGTCGTCATCGCGTCTCCCGACATGATGGCTGTCATCGGACGCCTCGGTAAGGTGCTCGGTCCTAAGGGCCTGATGCCGAACCCGAAGGCCGGTACGGTCACGCCCGATGTGGCAAGAGCCGTTAACGAAGCAAAAGCCGGTAAGATCGAATACCGTTTGGATAAGACCAACATCATCCACTGCCCCATCGGCAAGGCATCCTTCGGCGCCGAGAAGCTGACCGACAACTTCAATACCCTTGTCGGCGCAGTGATCAAGGCAAAGCCGGCTGCTGCAAAGGGTCAGTATATCAAGAGCTGTGTGCTGGCGACCACTATGGGCCCCGGCATCAAGGTCAACTACGCAAAACTCGGCTGAGTACAGCCGCGAAATCTATCAAAAAACGCCGGAAAGCAGAAAACGCGCTTCTCGGCGTTTTTTCTTTTGGCTTTTCGGGAGAGGAGAAGAGCATGAGCAAAACGGAACAAAACGGGCTTTTTGCCGCAGAGGAATTCGCGCCGGAAAACGATGTGATTGCGGCGATTTCCACGCCGCGCGGGGTCGGCGGTATTGCGGTTGTCCGCATCAGCGGTCCGCAGGCGCTCGCCGTGTGTGCAGGCATGTTTCGACACGGAAAAGGCGGCAAGGTGCTGACAAAGGAAGACGCGCGCCGCGCCGTATACGGAGAGATTCTGCGGCAGGGCGAGGTCATCGACGATGGGATTGCCGTTTATTTTCCCGCGCCCCATTCGTATACGGGGGAGGATACGGTGGAGCTGTCGTGCCACGGAGGCCCGCTTTTGCAGCAGCTTGTGCTTGAAAGCGCCTTTTTGTGCGGCGCGCGGCAGGCGGGGCCGGGGGAGTTTTCAAAGCGCGCTTTTGAGAACGAAAAATTGCCGCTCTCCCGCGCAGAGGCGGTGATTGATCTGATTGAGGCGGAAAGCCTTGCCAAGGTGCGCTATTCCGGCGCTGCTGCGCGCGGCGCGCTTTCGGCGCGGATCGATGCGATCACACAGCGGCTGCGCGGTCTGCTTGCCTCCACTTATGCCTTTATCGATTATCCGGATGAGGACCTGACGGAGCTGACACCGGCGCAGCTTTTGCGCCAATGCGAAGAGGTGCGCCGGGAGCTTGAGTCGCTTTGCACGGGCTATCATCAGGGGCGTGCCGTGGTGCAGGGCATTCAAACGGCGATCGTCGGCAAGCCAAACACGGGGAAATCCACGCTGCTCAACGCTTTGCTCGGAACCGACCGCGCAATCGTAACCCCGCTTGCGGGAACCACGCGCGATGTTCTGCAGGAAAGCGCCGTGGTGGGAGAGCTTTTGCTGCGCCTTTGTGATACGGCGGGCATTCGGCAAACAGAGGATGCCGTGGAGCGGCTCGGCGTCGAGCGTTCGCTGCGGGCAATCGAAGAGGCAGAGCTGATTTTATGTGTGTTCGATGCTTCGCGTCCGCTTGACGCGGAGGATGAAGCAGTATTGAAAAAGCTTGCGGGCGCAAGCGGCAAAAAAGCGATAGCCGTATGGAACAAGGCGGATTTGCCGCGCGCCGTAAATGCGGCGCTGCCGCAGGGACTGTTTGCGCGGGAATATACCATCAGCGCGGCAACCGGACAGGGGCTTGCGGCACTTGAGAAAGGGCTTGAGGGGCTGTATCTTGACGGCGGCTGCGCCCCACAGGACGGCATTTTGACAAACGCGCGGCAATATGCCGCTGCGCAAAAGGCAAAGGAAGCGGTGCAAAGCGCCGTCGCGGCGCTGCAAAGCGGCATGACGCAGGATATTGCCGGCATGGATTTGGAGCTTGCGCTCAGCGCGCTTTCCGAGGTGGATGCGCGCGGGGTGAGCGCGGACATCACCGATGCGATCTTTCATCGCTTCTGTGTCGGAAAATAAAGGAGACGCTATGAAGAAAAAAGAAATCGGAATCGGACTTTGCGGTTATGGCGCAATGGGGCGCACGCATGCCTATGCGCTTGCGGCACTGCCGTATTATTATGATGTGCTTCCGTTCTCCGCGCGCATTGTCGCCGTGCATACCGCCCATGCGGCGTCTGTGCAGGCTGCCGCGCAGGCGCTTTCCTGCCGTGCCGCCGCGACCCTCGAAGAGCTGCTTTGCGACCCCGCGGTGGATGTTGTTGATATCTGCACGCCCAACCACACGCATTTTTCCGTTGCCAAAGAGGCTCTTGCGGCAAAAAAGGCAATTTATATGGAAAAGCCTCTGTGTGTGGGCGCGGCGCAGGCACGGGAGCTCGCCGCCCTTGCAAAACAAAGCAATGTTTGCACACAGGTGGTTTTTAATAATCGGTATCTCAGCGCCGTTTTGCGCGCAAAGGAGCTGATTGACGGGGACAGGCTCGGGCGGCTGCTTTCTTTTCATTTTGCATATCGCCATCAAAGCGCCGTCGACCCGCGCCGCACCCCCACCTGGAAGCAGGATGCGGCATGCGGCGGCGGCGTGCTGCGCGATCTCGGCCCGCATATTCTGGACCTTTGCGTGTATTTATGCGGCCCCGTCGCGCGTGCGGCGAACGGCGGCTTTGACCTATGCGGCCGCGGGCAGATCGGCTGCCCGACACATCCTGATGCGCAGGGGTGCCCTTGGCAAACAAATGCCGACGAAGCGTTTTACGGCATTCTGCGCCTTGCAAACGGGGCGAGCGGCACCATAGAGGTATCAAAGCTTGCTACGGGAGAAGACGATGGGCTCACCTTTGCGATTTACGGCACAAAGGGCGCCGTGCGGTTTGATCTGATGCAGCTTGATTATCTGGAATTTTTTGACGCGCAGGCGCTCAAAACGCCGCAAAGCGCCGCTGCTGCGGGCTTTGTTCGCATTCCGTGCGTGAGCCGCTATCCCGCGCCTGCCGCGGCGTTTCCCGGCGGGGCTGCGCCCGGCGGATGGCTGCGCGGCCATGTCGGGGCAATGCATGCGTTTTTGACGGCATATGCCGCAGGGGAGGAAAGCGGGGCGCCGTTTTCGCACGGGGCATATATAGAGGAGCTGATCGAGGCGCTGTATCAAAGCGGCGGCGGTGTAAACGCGGCGAAATCTTGACGAAAGCTTTACAAAATCTTACAAAACAAGGCTTGTATCCTGCGGAAAATATGCCATACTGAAACGGGAAGAAAATCAAAACAAAGGAGAATCAATCATGCTTCAAATTGAGGGGCTGACAAAAAAATACGGAGAAAAAACCGCCGTGGATGCGCTTTCGCTGCACATCGCGCCCGGCGAGGTTTACGGTTTCATCGGACACAACGGCGCCGGAAAAACCACAACACTGAAATGCGTCGTCGGGATTCTGCGCCCCGATGCGGGAAAAATCACCATCGACGGCATCTCTCTTGCGGAGGATCCGCTGGAATGCAAGCGGCGAATCGCCTATATCCCGGACAACCCGGATCTGTATGAATATATGAGCGGCATGCGCTATCTCAATTTTGTTGCGGATGTGTTCTGCGTGGACGCAAAAACGCGCGCCGAGCGGATCGAAAAATATGCCGCGGTTTTCGGCATGGAGAAAAATCTGTCCGAGGCGATCGCCGCCTATTCGCACGGCATGAAGCAAAAGCTCTCCGTAATTGCCGCATGGATGCATGCGCCGCGGCTGATCATCATGGACGAACCCTTTGTCGGGCTTGATCCGAAGGCTGCGCACGAGCTTAAGCAGATGATGCGCGCCCATTGCGATGCGGGCGGGGCTATCTTCTTCTCCACTCATGTGCTGGAGGTTGCGGAAAAGCTGTGCGATAAAGTTGCGATTATCAAAGAGGGCAAGCTGATTCGCAGCGGCACCATGGAGCAGGTCAAGGGAGACGACTCTTTGGAGGAGGTTTTCCTGGAGCTGGAGGGCGATGAAAAATGCTGAAAGTCCTTTTGAAAAAACAGATGACCGAGGTTTTCCGTGCCTATTATTATAATCCCAAAACGGGAAAGGCGCGTTCCCGCGGGGGGACGATTGCAAGGCTTGTCGCCTTTGCGGCGCTCATGATTGTGGTTCTGGGCGGCATGTTCGGCTTTTTGGCGGCGCTGCTGTGTGCACCGCTTTATACCGCCGGATACGGCTGGCTCTATTTTACATTGTTTTCGCTGTTTGCCGTCTTTTTGGGGGCGTTTGGCAGTGTTTTCAATACCTATTCGGGGCTGTATCTCTCAAAGGATAACGATCTTTTGCTCGCCATGCCGATCCCGATTTGGAAAATCATTGCGGCGCGGCTGCTCGGGGTCTATCTGCTCGGCGCAATGTATGCGGCAATCATCTATTTGCCTGCGATGATCGTTTATTGGGTGATTGTTCCGTTTTCCGTCGGTGTCCTGCTCGGGCCGTTGGTGCAGTTTCTGCTCCTGACGCTGTTTGTGCTGTGCCTTTCCTGTCTGCTCGGCTATGTGGTTGCGAAAATATCGCAGAAGCTGAAAAACAAAAGCGCGATCACGGTGATCGTTTCCCTGGTGTTTTTCGGCGCCTACTATTTCTTTTATGCCAAGGCGCAGAGCATGATCACGGCGCTGCTTGCAAATATCACGCGATACGGGGATGCGATCCGTCGAAGCGTTGTTTTGTATGCCGTCGGGAAAGCGGGCGAGGGGGACGCGCTGTATCTTCTGTGCAGCCTCGGTGCCGTGGCGGTGTTGTTTGCGCTGACCTGGGCGCTTCTTTCCAAAACATTTCTCGGCATTGCAACGGCGGGCGGCGGCGCAGCCTCCGCAAAACGCAGAGCGGAGCGCGCCGCGGGGCAAAAGAGCATCGGCGCGGCACTGTTCGGCAAGGAGCTGCAGCGGCTCGGAAAAACCCCTGCCTATATGCTCAACTGCGCGATGGGAACGCTGTTTTTACTCATTGTCGGCGTGTTTTTGCTGGTGCGCGGCTCGACGCTTTTAAACAATATTGAAGATTTGCTTGTGTTTTTCCCGGGGATTGCCCCGGCGGCGCTTGCCGTTGCTTTGTGCTTTGCCGCCTCTGTCAACGATATCACAACGCCCTCGGTTTCCCTGGAGGGGAAAAGCCTGTGGATCCTGCGCTCCCTGCCGGTCACAACGCGGCAGATCCTGCGCGCCAAGCTTTCGCTGCATCTGCTTTTGACGCTGCCCGGCGTGCTGTTTGCCGGTGTCTGCGGGGCGGTCGTGCTCGGCGGCGCGCATATTACCGTGGCGCAGGGAGCTCTCGTCGTGCTGCTGCCGCTGCTTTTTTCGGTGCTGTGCGCGCTGTTCGGGCTGGTGCTCGGCATTCGCTATGCCAATGTGCAATGGACAAACGAAATTGTGCCGATCAAGCAAAGCGGCTCCGTGTTCGTCGCGCTGTTTGGGGGCATGCTGTTTGTGATGCTGCTCGGGGGCGGATATTTTCTGCTGGCGCCGCTCCTCGGTGTGACGGGGTATCTTTCGGTCTGCTGCGCTTTGGTCGCGGTGTTGTGCGCCCTGTGTGCGCTTTGGCTGCGTCGCCGCGGTGAGGCGCTGTTTGAACAGATCTGAACAACGAATAAAAAGGCGGGTGCCTGTTACAAAGCAGGCACCCGCGTTATTAGTTTTTGGATCAGTCGCAAAGAGAAACGATATAGACCTTGCAGGTATGCGGCGCGCAGGTAACGGTGAATTTCCCGTCCGCAAAGGGCATGGTCTCGCCCGTGAATGCGTCCCTTGCGACAAAGTGCTTCGGGCAGTCCGGCGCAAGCCCCATGCGCTCGGCATCTGCGGTCTTTGTCACGCTCTCTTCGGAAAGATTGAACAGGCCGAGCGCGATCGTTCCGTCGTCCAGCGTCCGCGCAAGGAACGGGGTATCCAGCGGATAGTCTTTGTAATATGGCTGGTCGGCGGTGCGCTCGGTGTTTTTTTCGAGCGCTTCCAGAAAATACGGCTGCCGATAGGCGCTGTCCTGATCAATGCGGATCAGTGTGTCGTTGGAGAGCAGGTCGATCGCGCTTTGATCCATCTTGCGCGGGTCGGCGCCGATCATCAACGGAGAGCCGAAAAGGCACCAGAATGCAAAATGCAGGGCATATTCCTCGTTTGTGCAGCCACCCAGAGCCACATTGCCCTCGCCGTTCATGCCGACTATGAGCATGTCAAGGTCGTTGAAGCAGCCCTTGCCGTTGTATTCCATGCGGACAAGCTCCTGCTGAATCAGGTTGCGCACGGAAGTGAAGGAATCGGTGATATCGAGCGTGGAGCGCCACATGTCGGCACCGGTCTCCTTAATCCATTGGTAAGAATCATCTGCGCCCCAGGAGCAGGCGGAGAAGAGAATGTCTCTGCCGCAGCCTGCAAGGGCAAGCCCCATGCGCTTGTAAAGAACATCGCCGGGCAGGTTCATATCCTCGTGGAAGCAATAGTCGTATTTCAGAAAATCAACATCCCAGGAGGCAAAGGTCATAGCGTCGGTATATTCGTGATAAGCGCTGCCGAGAAATTTTCCGCAGGTCAGAGGCGAGACATCGGAATACATCCCGAATTTCAGCCCTTTTGCATGCAGATAGTCCGCAATGTATTTCATGCCGTGCGGGAACTTTTCGGGGTCCGGCACAAGGCGCCCCTGCGCATCGCGCTGCGGCAGGCTCCAGCAGTCGTCGATTACAATATAGGTATAGCCCTTTGCGGCAAGCCCGGACTTGATCAGGCAGTCGGCTGCGCCGAGCACCACCTCTTCGCTGATGCTTCTGCCGAATGTGTTCCATGTGTTCCAGCCCATCGGCGGTCGTTTTGCGATCATAAATGATTCCTCCGTATCGGTTGATTGAATTTACTACACATATTATATAGTAGATTTCAAAAAAAGCAAGGCAAAATGCAAAAATGAAGAAAAAAGCTGTTCTGCCGTGCAAAAACAGCTTGACAAAGGAAAAGGAAGAGCGCTATAATAGGCACACTGCAAAGCGGGGCTTTGCGGTGTGCCTGTTGCATTTGAAGGCGGCAAAGGAAAGAAGCGGG
>URPL01000042.1 GCA_900549725.1 uncultured Eubacteriales bacterium
ATACAAAAATATTAGTAAACTTGGTTTTTTTAATCCGCGCTTGAATACAATGTATGTTTTAAACACAAGCGAAATTCCGCATGAAATAATCAAATCGGTAGAACAAGAAGTACTATGTTATTGACTTAAAAACCGCCGCCCCCCGAGCATCGCTCGAGGGGCGGCGCGCTTAGAGAAGCTCTTTAGGAATGCGGCGGTCCTTGAAATAAAATGTGCGGTCATGTTCTCCGATTTCGCGCAGGATGCGGCAGGGGTTGCCGACGGCGACGACCCCGCCCGGCAAATCATGCGTGACGACGCTGCCCGCTCCAACCACGGTATTGTCGCCGATGGTGATGCCGGGCAAAATAATGGCGCCCGCGCCGATCCAGCAGTTTTTCCCGATATAAACGGGGGCATTATATTGATATGCCTGCTCGCGCAGCGCGGGCAGGATGGGGTGCGCCGCCGTTGCAACGATCACATTCGGCGCAAACATGGTATTATCGCCGACATAGATATGCGAATCATCCACCAATGTAAGATTGAAATTGGCATAGACATGCTTGCCGAAATGTACATGCTTTCCGCCGAAATTGGAATGCAGGGGCGGCTCAATATAGCAATCCTCCCCGATCTCGGCAAACATTTCCCGCAGCATTGCCGTGCGCTTTTGCATTTCCGTGGGGCGGGTCTGATTAAAATCGTAAAGGCGGTCCAGGCAGCGTTCCTGCTCGGCTGCAATTTCCGCATCTCCCGGCAGATACAGCTCGCCGGTATGCATTTTCTCCTTCATGCTCATATCGCTTTTTCTCCTTCTTCCGCTGTGCGGATTTGCTGCTTTTTCCAAATCTGCTCCATGCGGTGATCCATTTCCGCGCCGATCTCGGCGCAGCGGCGCAGCTCCTCCAGCTCGGCAGGGGTTGCTTTTTCTTTTTTATACTGAATTTGGTGCTCCAGCGTCGCCCAGCAGTCCATGGCGATGGTGCGCAGCTGAATTTCCGCGGTCATCACGCGCTTTTCCTTTACCAAAAAGATCGGCGTCTGCACGATGAGATGCAGGCTGCGATAGCCGTTTTCCTTCGGGCTTGCGATATAATCCTTGCGTTTGAGCAGGGTGACATCGTCCTGCGCCAAAAATGCCTTCTCCAGCATATAAACATCATCCAAAAACGAGCAGACCACGCGCAGCCCCGCAATATCATGCAAGCCGTTTTCCAGGCTCTCAAACGAAAGCGGCAGAGACATACGCTCCAGCTTCTGCTTGATGCTCATCGGCTTTTTCACGCGGGAGCTCATGGAGACGATCGGCTCGCGGTCATGCAGAAGCTTGAATTCCTCGTTCATCACATTGAATTTTGTTTCAAGCTCCATCAGGGCGCTGCGGTAATATGCCATGAGCTTGCCGTATTGCTGCGCCTGCAGATGCAGCGATTCCAAAATCTCCGCATCCGTTTCGCTCAGCTTCAGCAGCGCGGGGGCAAGAATATCATTCAGTTTCTTTTGTTCCATGCGGAAATACTCCTTGCTTTCTTGCAAAGCGGTGCCCGCCGCACCTTGGATACGACGGGCAGCCGGATTCAGATTGCCATATGCAAAACCTTGAGAATGCCGTCCTGCCCGATGGGCGGGATGGAGGGCAGATTGCCGTTTGCATCGCAGCCGTGGCGCACGATTTCATCGGCAATTTTTGCAAGGCTTTCTTCATCGGTGGGAACGCCTGCCGCCGTGAGCGTATGCGGCGCGCCGACCTCATCCATGAATGCAACGATGCGATCCACACATTGCACGGCAGCCTCGCGGTCGGAATAAACGCTGCGGTCGATGCCGAAAATTTTGGAGCCGAGCAGGGCAAAGCGCGCCATGCGCTCCTCATTCGGCGTGCAGGTATAGCGGAAATAAGCATCCATGAAAATGGCAAGCGTCACGCCGTGGGTGGTGTTATACAGCGCGGAGAGCACATGCCCCATCTGATGCATCGGGGTGGTGGCGTTCAGCCCGGACTGAATATAGCCGTTCCAAGCCAGGGTGGCAGCCCATTGCATATTCGCGCGGTGGGAAACATCGTTCGGGTTTTTCAGAATTTCGCGCAGCTCGGACATAATGGTAACGAGAATCCCCTCGTGCAGGCGATCCTGCAAGGGGGAATTCTGGTCGCCGTTGAGATATGCCTCAAGCACATGCGACATGGAATCCACCGCGCCGACCACGGTCTGGAATTTCGGCAGGGAGCAGGTGAGCTCCGGGTCAACCAGGGAAATCTTCGGGAAAATCGCCGTGGACCAAATGTAAGCCTTTTCATGCGTGCGGTCATTGGTGGCGACGGCGACGCAGTTCATTTCGCTGCTGGTGGCGGGCAGGGTCGGCACCATGATGGTGGGCAGCGTTTCCGTCGGCGGGACGGCGACCTCTTTATCATGGCGGGAGACATACATCTTCCAGGGCTCATCCGGATACAAAACGCCCGCGGCAATCGCCTTGGTTGCATCCATAACGCTGCCGCCGCCGACGGCAATGCAAAGCTCGACCTTTTCCTTGCGGCAAAGCTCGATTGCCGCCTCAATCTGAGAGAGCAGGGGATTTGCCGTGATATGAAAAAAGGGAACGATGGAAACGCCGTGCTCCGTGAGCGACTCCGTAATATGCTGCAAAAGGGAATCAAAGAAATGATGCTCGTCATAGGTAACAAGCAGCGCCTTTTTCCCAAGCTTCTTCGCATATTCGCCGATTTTGCGGGATTCGCCCGGCCCGAAAATAACATTGACGGGATTATATAAATTGAAATTTTGCATGAGAATTCTTCCTTTCTGTGTTCAGCCTTGTCTCTTTCTTGAGTATACCATAATTTTCACGCGCTTGCAACGATTTTTCCATGAAAACTTTGAAAAGAAACCGCTTGCTTTTTGCGGGGGCGCGTGCTATACTGAAGCTGACGAATAAGGGGGGCTGAATATGAATGAAACACTGAAAACCATGCTTTCCCGCCGCAGCATCCGCGCTTTTTTGCCGGAAGCTGTGCCGCAGCCGCTGCTTGATGAGATTATCAATGCCGGGCTGTATGCGCCAAGCGGCATGGGGCGGCAAAGCACCGTGATCCTTGCGGTGACGGACAAAGCGCTGCGCGACGAGCTGATGCAGATGAATGCAAAAATCATGGGCAGGGAAGGGACCGACCCCTTTTACGGCGCGCCCTGCGTGCTCGTTGTTTTGGCGGACCGCAGCGCACCGACCTATCTCTATGACGGCGCGCTCACCATGGGCAATCTCATGCTGGCAGCGCATGCTCTGGGGCTGGGCAGCTGCTGGATTCACCGGGCAAAGGAAGAATTTGACTCGCCGCGCGGCAAGGAAATTTTAAAACAATACGGCATTGCGGGCGATTATGAGGGCATCGGCCATTGCATCCTCGGCTATGCCGCGCAGACGCCGCAGCCCGCCGCGCGCAAAGAGGGAAGAGTTTTCTATGCAAAGGAGAATACCAAATGAGCAGAGTACTTGTGATTTCATCCAGCCTGCGCCGCCGCAGCAATTCCGAGCTTTTGGCAAAGGAGTTTGCAAAGGGCGCAGAGCAAAGCGGCAACACGGTTGAATTTGTTTCTCTGCGGGATCGTCAGATCGGATACTGCATCGGCTGCCTTGCCTGCCAAAAAACGGGGCGGTGCGTACTGAAGGACGATATGGTGCTTTTGTGCGAGCAGATGCGCGCGGCGGATGTGCTTGTGTTTGCAAGCCCGATTTATTACTATGAAATGAGCGGGCAGCTCAAAACCATGCTTGACCGCGCAAACCCGCTGTACGGCTCCGATTATCATTTCAAAAAGGTCTATTTTCTCAGCGCCGCGACCGATACCGACCCCGACACCCCAAGCCGCGCGATCACCGGCCTTGGCGGATGGATCGAATGCTTTGAGCGGGCGGAATTTGCCGGCTCCGTTTTTTGCGGCGGCGTGACCAACCCGGGTGAGATCGAAGGCAGCGAAGCACTGCAAAAAGCCTATGCGCTCGGCGCGGGCGTTTGACCCTGCAATTTTTAAAAACGACAAAACAAAAAGGCGGACCGTCTCGGAAAAATCCGAAACGGTCCGCTCTGTTTTTTCGGCTTATTGCTGATATACCACGGTGAAAACCGCTTCACCGGTTTCGCCGACCGTGAGGGAATAGCTGATATTTTTGTCTTTCACCCTGCGCACGCCCGCCGTCGTGGTATCGGAAAGGTTCAGCGTGTTATAGATCTGATTGATGGCATCCAGCTGCAGATTTTTCTGATAGGCTTTCATGCAATACAGCGCAATACAGCGGAAATATTCCGCATTCTGTACCTCGGCGGAGGCATCACTCAGCACCACGCGGATATATTTCAGCTCCTGCGTCGCCGTATCGGAATAGGTATCCAGCACCACGGCATTATTCACGCGGTATTCCATAACGACATAGCCCTCCGTAGAGGTACCGATATTGACCCCGGTGAGCTGCCCGAACGATTCGGCGGTATGCTTGCTCAGATTCTCCATGAACGTCCCCTCCGTGACAAGGTCGCCGCAGGCACAGAAAAGCGAAAGCAGCAGAGCGACAAGCGGGAGCAAAAAAAGCTTTTTCTTCATGGTTGTTTCCTTTCTTTTTCGGTCGATCGGAAAGCGGTTTATTCCAAAATGGGAATTGCGCTGTATGCGGGAACGCTCTGCAGCTTCTCGCGCAGCTCGGTATACGCAATCGGCACACTCTTAAAGCAGACGCCGTCGCCGCAGGCGGCATACATGCCGTCCGAGAGGCCGCGCAGCACCGGGGAGATGCCGTCGGGCGCGGTATTTGCGCAGAAAATGCAAAAGCGCATGGGGACAAGCTCGGGGTCAACCAGCTCTGCGGCGCTTGCCTTGATAAACGGCAGAATCGGCTCATGCTTATGCAGCAGCGCATCGATGATATCCGCAACAACGGCGCTTGCCGTCGGCAAATTGCCCGCGCCGCGCCCGTAGAACATCACATCGCCTACGGCGTCGCCGCGCACGCTGATTGCATTATATACATCCTGCACACCGTACAGCGGGTTTTCCGCGGGAACGACGAACGGGGAAACCATCAGCAGCGCTTTTTCATCCATCTTCTCGTATTTCCCGATGAGGCGAATGGTGCCGCCGAGGCATTCCGCCGCATTCACATCGTCTTCCGTGATGCCTTCAATGCCCTTTGTCAGCACAAGGCTCGGGTTAAACAGCCGCCCGCCCGCAAGCGCCGCCAAAATAACGATCTTACGGCAGGTATCGATTCCCTTGACATCCGCCGACGGGTCGCGCTCCGCATACCCGAGGCGCTGCGCCTCGGCGAGCGCTTCGTCAAATCCCATACCCTGTGAAAACATCTTGGTTAAAATAAAGTTGGTGGTGCCGTTGAGAATTCCGCTCACGGCGCTGAGGCGGTTTGCGGCAAGGCAAAGCGACATGGGGCGAATCACGGGGATGCCGCCGCCGACGCTCGCCTCAAACAAATAGCGCACGCCGCTTTGCTCCGCCTGCTGCATAAGCACATCGCCGAAATTGGCAACGACCTCTTTATTGGAGGTTACCACATGCTTTCCGGCCTTCAGGCAAGCCAGGGAATAGTCAAAAGCGGGATGAGAGCCGCCCATGAGCTCCGCCACGACCTTGATCTCCGGGTCGTTCAGAATAATATTGATATCCGTGATCACGCGATCCGCCAAGGGGTGCGCGGAAAGATCCTTGATATCCAGTATATACTTGACGGAAACCTCATCGCCGACCTTTGCGGCAACGGAGGATGCATTTTGCGTTAAAACATCGACGACGCCGCCGCCGACAATGCCAAGCCCTAAAATTGCGATTTGTGTCATTTTGGTTCCTTTCTTTTTGGGGGTATGCCGAATCAGCCGAGATCTCTGCGGCCCTCCAGTGCCCGATACAGGGTCACTTCATCGGCATAATCAATATCCGCGCCGACGGGAATGCCATATGCAAGGCGCGAAATTTTTACGCCGAAGGGGCGCAGAAGCTTGGAGAGATACATTGCGGTCGTTTCACCGGAAATATCCGGATTGGTTGCAAGGATGACCTCTTTGATGCTGTCGTCCGAAAAGCGCTGCAAAAGCTCCTTGATGGTCAGGTTCTCCGGACCGACGCCGTCCACGGGGGAAATCGCGCCGTGCAGCACATGATACAGCCCGTTGTATTCCTTCACCTTTTCCAGCGCCATCACCGCTTTTGCGTCTTCCACGACGCAAACGGTGTGCCGATCCCGCCCGGGGTCCGCACAAACGGGGCACAGCTCCTCATCGCTGAGATTGCAGCATACGGAGCAGCGCTTGATCTTGGATTTTGCCTCCAAAATTGCATTTGAAAACGCAGCCGCATCCTCATCGGAAAAATCAAGCACGGAAAAAGCCAGGCGCACCGCCGTCTTATGACCGATGCCGGGAAGGTGCTCAAATTGGGTGATCAGCGTTTGCAGGGGTCTTATATATTCGTTGCGCGCCATTTCAGAACAGCCCCGGAATATTCAGAGAGCCTGTGATTTTGCTCATTTCGTCCGCCCCGTCGTTTTCAACGGTTTTCACGGCTTCATTAAATGCCGCAATGAGAATATCGGTCAGCGTTTCTACATCGTCCGCATCGACAATATCGGGGGAAATCTCAAGGCTGAGCAGTTCCTTTTTGCCGTTGATCTTTAATTTGACGGCGCCGCCGCCTGCGGAAATATCATATTCGCGCGCCTGCAGCTCCTGCTGCTTTGCTTCCATATCCTCCTGCATTTTCTGCGCCTGGCGCATCATTGCATTCAGGTTCTGCGGGCCGCCGCCCATGCCTTGCGGAATTCTTGCTTTCATACGTTATCGTTCCTTTCTGCGTTGCTTTTTTCTTCCGTCAATTCGTCAAATGCGTCTGCCTCCCGGGGCAGAGCATCGGTACAAAATTCAATATTCTGTGCATCTAGCGCCGGGTTTTCGCTTTGCGCCCGCAGCGCACCGAGCAGATGCTGCATTGCCTGCGGGGCGCCGATGATGCTCATGGTGATGCGGTCCGGCACATAAATTTTCCAGGCGCGCTTCTTTTCATCGGTAAAGGCATGACAGCTGCGCAGCATTGCCGCAACGCCCGGGATATCCCCGCATTGCGCAACGACCTCGGGCCAGTTGACATATTTTCGCATAGTCTGCGCCGCCATAGCCTTCGGCACCTGCTGCGTTTTGGCTTGGGGTGCTTCCGTCTGCGTAGCGGCGGACGGTTTTTCCGCCTCGGTTTCGCTCGCTTTCGGGGCGCTTTGCGCAGCCATGGGAATGCCGCTTGCAAGCTTATCTTCAATTGCGGCAATGCGGGAAAGCAGGGAAGCGCTGTCTGTTCCGAGGCGCCTGTCGCTGAGCTTGATCAGCCCCGTTTCCACCGCGACGCGCTTTGAGGTGCGGTTTGTCTGCAGCGCCGCAAGCGTATCGTCCAGAATCGAAAAATGCGCCAAAAGCTGTTCTTTTGAAAAAGGCTTTGCAAGCTCTGCAAGCTCTGCAAGGCGGCTCTGCGGCAGATCGAGATAATTTTCGGGGTGCTTTGCCATGCGAATCACAAAAAGATCGCGGTAAAAGCCCATGAAATTCGTCCAAAAGGCTTCCGCATCCAAAGCGCCGCGGAAAACCGTATCGCAAATTGCGAAAATTTCTTCGAAATCGGACGAAAGAACCGCGCGCAGCAGCTGCTCCATGGTATCCGTATCGCTGACACCGATAAGCTCCGCGGCGCGTTTTTCCGTGATGAGCTCGCCGCCGAGCCCGCCTGCGCCGCAAACCTCCAGCATACCGATCGCGTCGCGCATGCCGCCGTTTGCCGCACGGGCAATGAGATAAAGCGCCGCATCATTGATTTGAATCTGCTCGGCCTGCGCGATTTTTTTCAGCCGCTCCACGATCACAGCCGCATCAATACGCCGAAAATCAAACCGCTGGCAGCGGGAGAGAATCGTTGCGGGAATTTTTTGCAGCTCGGTCGTCGCAAGAATAAAAACCACATGCTCGGGCGGCTCCTCCAGCGTTTTCAAAAGCGCATTGAAGGCGCTTTGAGAGAGCATATGCACCTCGTCGATGATATAAACGCGTTTCTTTGTCTCCGCGGGAACGAAATCAACGCTTTCGCGGATCTCGCGAATGTCGTCCACGCCGTTGTTGCTGGCGGCATCCATTTCGATTACATCAATAATATTGCCGCTTTCGATACCGCGGCAGCTTTGGCAAGTGCCGCAGGGGTCGCCGTTTTGCGGGTTTTCACAGTTAAGCGCTTTCGCCAAAATTTTGGCGCAGGTGGTTTTGCCCGTTCCGCGGGAGCCGCAGAACAGATACGCATGCGCCGTCTGCTTTTTCTCAATTTCATACCGAAGCACGGCTGTAACATGATCCTGCCCGACAACATCCGAAAAGGTTTTCGGGCGCCATTTGCGGTATAATGTCTGATACATCGGCTCGCCCCCTTACAAAAAATGCAAGATACAAAATAAGGTCATACACCTCAAAATCGAGAGGATGCGTGTGCGGAAAACCGCCGCCC
Organism: uncultured Eubacteriales bacterium; assembly: GCA_900549725.1. GTDB lineage: Bacteria > Bacillota > Clostridia > Oscillospirales > CAG-272 > UMGS1225. The sequence continues at coordinate 8,514 of URPL01000042.1, forward strand.
TTTCTCGGAGCAGGCACCCTTACAACACACCGCGCAATTTGCTTAATGCTGCTTGGTTCCCCACCTGACATGGTTCGCAACGCGCGATTGCGTAAGACCCGATCGTCAACAAAAAGGCGCAGGCCGCAGGCCACACGCACCGCCCCCTCAGAAGAGGAATCAACCCCTGCTGTAGCGGACTTCAGGTACAGGACACCGCTGCCTTCCCGGCTGGTATGACCTTATTTCATACCTTGCTCCTCCAATTATAGCAGAATCGGCGTATGTTTGCAAGAGAAAAACCGATTTTTTTGAAATTTCAAACGGCAAAATCGCAAAAAGGCTTTTCTTGCGGCGCACCTTGTGCTATAATAAGCACAATATGTGTAAACAGGGGGTCGTCTTGAACTTTCCGTATCAATATAAATCCGAAAACGAAATGCAGACCGAGCGCCTCGGCGCTGCCTTTGCAGCCTATGTTTTAAAGCATCGCATCGCCGGCAAATGCACCTTTGTTGCGCTGCAAGGGGATCTGGGCGCCGGGAAAACCGCATTTGTGCGCGGCGCTGTCGGGGTGCTCTGCACAGGGGCGCGTGTGCAAAGTCCGAGCTATACCGTGGTGAACGAATATCGCGGCGGCTCAATTCCGATTTTTCATTTTGATGTATATCGCCTTGAAACGGAGGACGATCTGTATTCCATCGGCTTTTTCGACTATTTGGAAGAGGATGCGCTCTGCTTTTGCGAATGGAGCGAAAAAATCAGCGCATATATTCCGCAGCACCGCTATACGGTTCTGATCCGGAAAAGCGAAAACGAAAGCGAGCGGGCCATCATCATTTCGGAGGAAAAATAAATGCGCATTCTTGCAATCGATACCACAGCCAAAACGGCAAGCGCCGCGCTGCTGGAGGATAAGTGTCTGAAAATGCAGTATACCGTGAATACAACGCGCACGCACAGCGAAAATATGCTGCCGATGATCGAGCATATGCTCGGGCGGGAACAATTCAAGGTGTCCGATATCGACCTGTTTGCCGTCAGCGCGGGGCCCGGCTCTTTTACCGGTGTGCGCATCGGCGTTTCCCTGATCAAAGGGCTTGCACACGGAACAGGGAAGCCCTGCGTCGGGGTCAATACGCTGTGCGCGCTTGCGGAAAATGTCGAAGAGGTGCTGCGCGAGGGAGAAATTGTTTGCCCTGTGATGGACGCAAGGCGCGAGCAGGTCTATTTCGGAATTTTTCAAAAACAAAACGGCGCCCTCGTCCCTTTGGAACAAAGCGGTGCCGATGGAAAAAGTGCGGTGCTTTCGCGCCTTGCAACATATGATGCGCCGGTGTGGCTGGTCGGAGACGGCGCTTATCTCTTTGCCGAAGACTCACTGCCGCAAGGGCTGAAAACAGCGCCGCAATCACTGCTTTGGCAAAGCGGCTATTCCGTCGGCTTGTGTGCGCTGCGGGAATATCTGCAAAATCCGGGAAAAAGCTATGACAGCGGCGCGCTTGTGCCGATTTATTACCGTCCCTCGCAGGCGCAGCGCATGCTTGAGGAAAAAACAAAACAGCAAGGAGAAGAAAAACAGTGAAAATTGCAATCGGATGTGACCACGGCGGATACGCACTCAAGAGAGAAATTTTGCGGTATCTTGCGCAAAATAATATTGCTTATGCGGACTGCGGCTGCGACAGCGAAGCATCTGTGGATTATCCCGTTTACGCCAAAAAAGTAACCGATCTCATTTGCAGCGGCGTATGCGAGCGCGGCATTTTGGTCTGCGGAACGGGAATCGGCATGAGTATCGCGGCAAATAAATGCAAAGGCATCCGCGCAGCCGTATGCCATGATACCTTTTCCGCCCGCATGACCCGTATGCATAATGATACCAATGTGCTGTGCCTGGGCGGCAGAGTCGTGGGCGCGGGGCTTGCGCTTGATATTGTGGAGCTGTTTTTGCATACGGATTTTCTCGGGGAGCGCCATGCGCGACGCGTACAAATGATTGCCGATTTGGAAAACTGAGCGAAGCCAAGGCTTTAGAAAACTTAGAAAGCAAGGTGAAAAAACCGCGCTTTTTCTGGCCGTGCCTTATGCTGCGCCCGACTTTGCCGAAGCGGAATCAATCAGCGCCGTCACGGAGGATTCCGCTTTTTCTCCGAAAGTGAAATTCCCCCGAATCAGAATAAATGAAGCGCAGAGCAGGGCAAGGCAAAAAGCAATCATAATAAAAAAGCCGATCATGATGGAGCGTGCTTTTTGCTGCCGCGATGCGGTACTTGGTACAGAATGCTTCATAGTGGATGGCTCCTTTCCTGTCTCGGCTATCATACCACATTTTA
>URPL01000043.1 GCA_900549725.1 uncultured Eubacteriales bacterium
TATAACTTTTTACTCACACCCGCATAGCGGGTGGTTGTTTGGTTTGCTCTTTGAGCAAACCAGCCTAAAGGCATTAATACGATCGGATGGATTCAGGTGAATCCATCCGATATTTTTGACCACTTTTCACAAAAACATCACCTTTGGGGCTTGCTTTTTTCTCGATTTTGTTATATACTAAGAATGCGGACAGGTTTGGTCGCGTGTCACGCATGCTACATCAGCTACCACAATACCCAAACGACCAAGGAATGGAGAATAACATGCTGAAATTGATTGTCGGAGTAAAAGGAACCGGAAAAACAAAAGAAATTATTTCCCTGGCGAATACTGCCGCAAACGAATCCAAGGGCTGTGTTGTTTTTTTGGAACAAGGCAATAAGCTGCGCTTTGATGTGACACACAAGGTCCGCTTGGTTGATACTTGCGAGTTTGACATTGCCGACGGTCAGTCTCTGTACGGTTTCGTTGCCGGCATTTATGCAAGCAATCATGATATTACCGATATTTTCATCGACTCTGCGCTGAAGATCTGCCGCAACAATATGGATGAGTTCGTGTATGCGGTCAAGGAGCTTGATGCATTTGTTTCCAGATTTCCCGTTAACTGCATTATGACCTCCTCCATCCCGGTGGAAGAGGTGCGCGAAGAGCTCAAGGCATACATCGGCTGATTGCCGCACAAAATTTGCCGCCGCAGTGCTTTCTGCGGCGGCTTTTTTCTGTTGTGGCGGATTTTGCCAAGATGCATAAAATGGTACAGAAGGTGCATCACCTTTATACTATTTGAAGGAGGTAAAATCCATGGCAGACGGAAGATCCTGCTGCTCTTCGGCAGAGCAGGTTTACATTGATACAAACCGCATCATGGATAGTTGCCGGGATAAAGACTGTTATGAGGATGTTCGTGTATATTTGACCGATTTCGGTCAGGAGATCATTGAACAATCCGGTTCGGTGCGCGCAAAATGTGCGAGCGTCGTCGGCACGAATATTTCGGTGGTTCCGCTGGCTTTCAATAAGGGTTTTTATCAGGTCAATATCCGCATGTATGTACGCTGCATTTGTGAGGCATGCGTTTGCGCCGGGCGCCCTCAGGAAATCGAGGGCCTTGCGGTCGTGGATAAAAGTGTGATCCTGTACGGCAGCGAGGGCAGCGTGAAGCTGTTCCGCAGCGACCCGCAGACAAGCGATTTCTGTCCCGCATCCGTGCCGGATGCGCCGTGCTCCACAAATTTGCCGGTTGCCGTTTTGGAGGTTGTGGATCCGGTCGTACTTTCCTGCCGTATCGAAGAAAAATCGAGATGCCGCTGCCGTTGCTGCTGTGATGTCCCATCACAGGTTCTCGGCACGCTAAACGGCAATCTGTGCCAAAGCGAGGAGCCAAATCGTTTTTTGGTGATTTCGCTCGGCTTTTTCTCAGTGGTCCGCATTGAGCGGCCGGGGCAATACCTCATTCATGCAACGGAATATGCCGTGCCGGAAAAAGAATGCACCATGATTGACGACGACGATCCCTGCTCCGCATTCCGGCGCATGAACTTCCCCACCGAACAATTTGCACCGCCCGCGCTTGCGCAAAACCATTCCCGCTGCTGCGCAAAAAACGGATAAGCGCAAAAGATAAGCACACGTGAGGGAGCCCGGATTCATGCCGGGCTCCCATTTTTTGCTTGCCTTTTTTCCAAAACTGTGCTATACTTTGAAAAAACATTCGGGAGCCCATCCTATGAAAGAGCAACAAAGCGATATCCTGCAAATTGCACCCGTTGCATATATCGAAACGGATTTCAATGAAAAATTTGCCCTGCCCCGTCAAAGCGGAATGTGCCCCGATCTGTGCGGCAGGATTCGATTCACCGCGCCCTTTTCGCATGCAGAAGCCGTGCGGGAATTGGACGGTTTTTCCCATATCTGGCTGATTTTCGGATTTTCGCAAAACACATGGCATGGCGGCTCACTCACAGTGCGCCCGCCGCGCCTTGGCGGAAACCGCCGCGTCGGTGTATTTGCATCGCGCGCACCGTTCCGCCCAAATGGGCTGGGGCTTTCCTGCGTGCGGCTTTTGTCGGTGGAATATGAAGAAAACGGCGCGCCGCTGCTTCTTGTCGGCGGGGTCGACCTTGCAAACACAACGCCGATTTATGATATCAAGCCCTATCTCCCGTTCTCGGACTGCTGCCGGGATGCAAAGCCCGGATATACCGCCCTTACGCAAACGCACAGCCTGGCGGTCCATTGCCCGCCGCAGCTGCTTCAAAAAATGACGCCGCAAAGGGCGGAGGCGCTGCTTCAGGTGCTGCGGCAGGATCCGCGCCCGGGATATAAAACGGAAGACGAGGCGCAATACGGCTTTCGCTATGCAGGCAATGAGATAAAATTCACCGTAAAGGACGGCGTGCTAACCGTTTTACAAATTGACTGAACATGAGAAAAGCTCCTTCGAATTTTTCGAAAGAGCTTTCTTTTTATGCATGGGAGGGGCGCTGCCCGAGCAGCGTGTGATACCGGCGATAAAATTGCTCGTAAAGTCCAGCGTCCAGCGCTTCCCTTATCTTTGCCATAAGATCGTTATAAAAATAAAGATTATGCAAAACAGCAAGGCGCATTCCGAGCATTTCCTGCGCTTTGAGCAAATGGCGGATATATCCGCGGGAATGCATGCGGCATGCCGGGCAGCCGCATTTATCGGAAATCGGGCGTGGATCTGCGGCAAATTTCTGATTGAGAATATTCATGGTGCCGTCCCAGGTGAACAAATACCCATGGCGGGCATTGCGGCTCGGCATAACGCAATCAAAAAAGTCAACCCCGCGGTAAACCGCCTCCACAATATTGCACGGCGTGCCGACGCCCATCAGATAGCGCGGCTTATCGGTCGGCATATACGGGATCACCTGTTCGATGACATGATACATCACCTCGGTCGGTTCCCCGACCGCAAGCCCGCCGATGGCAAATCCGTCAAGGGGCAGTTCTCTGATCTGCTTCATGTGCTCAATGCGCAGATCATCATAGGTGCAGCCCTGATTGATGCCGAAGAGCATTTGCTTTTTGTTAATAGTACGCTCCAAGGCGTTTAGGCGTTCATGCTCTGCGATGCATCGCTTAAGCCAGCGTGTCGTGCGCTCGCAGGACTGCTTGGAATAAGCATATTCCGCCGGATTTTCCACACATTCGTCAAACGCCATGGCAATGGTGGAAGCAAGGTTGGATTGAATTTGCATGCTTTGCTCCGGGCCCATAAAAATGCGCCTGCCGTCAATATGGGACTGAAAGGTGACGCCCTCCTCGCGGATCTGACGAAGCTTTGCCAGGGAAAAAACCTGAAACCCGCCGGAATCGGTAAGAATCGGGCGATCCCACCCGATGAACTTATGCAGCCCGCCCAGGGCATATACCACCTCGTCGGACGGTCTGACATGCAAATGATAGGTATTGGAAAGCTCAACCTGGCAGCCGACCTCTTTGAGATCCTCCGCGGCGATGCCGCCCTTGATCGCACCGCAGGTGCCGACATTCATGAAAACGGGCGTTTCGATTGTGCCGTGCGGCGTTGTGAAGCGGCCGCGCCTGGCTGCGCCTTCGGTTTTTAACAGTTCAAACATGCGTATTCCCTTTCCAAAGCAGGTTCAGGAGCGCTTAAAGCTATGCTCAAGGCTTGCTTTTGTCACTTCTATGCAGACAGGTCTTCCGTGCGGGCAATATTTGATATCCGGCAAAGAAAACAGCCTGTCGCAAATCCATTCGATATGTTGGCGGTCATAAGCTCTGCCGCCCTTGATTGCCGCCTTGCAGGACGCCTGATACAGCGCCCGCTCAAATGCAGTCTCTGTGGTGATTTCGGTTTGCGCCTGCCCGCGGGAGAGATCGCCCGCCAAAGAAACGAATGCCGCCGTAGCCTGGGAGGGATCCATATAGGAGGGGATTTCATGCAAAGAAGCGGTTTTCCCGTCTATCACGAAACGAAAACCGGTCTTTTCAATCTCTGCGGCATGCTCCGCGGCGCTTGCCGCCTCCTCGGAGGAAAGAACGATTTTGAGCGGGACGAGCAGCAAAAAGCTTTGCGCATGCTCTTTTTTCGCATTTTCACGCAGCTGCTCGAACAGGATTCTTTCGTGTGCTGCATGCTTATCAATGAGATAAGAAGTTTCCTTATATTCAACAATCACATAGGTTTCAAACAACTCGCCGACAATGCGATACGGAATTTGCATTGCCTTTGTAATAGGCGCGCGCACAATGTTCTCTTCCCCACTCCTCTGCGGCACGCGCGGCTCGACTGCATAGTGAGGCTGCGAAGCGTTTGGCGTCGGTATTTGCGCTGCCGATGCGGCCGATGTGCCCTGTGAGGGGATGGGCGTCGGATTCCAAACGGTTTTCGGCAGATCGATTTGCGGCTCAAACACCTGCGGCGCCGATGCAAAAGACTCCGCAGGCGCATTTTGCTCCTGCGGGGGCGCGGCTGCAGCAAGATCTAACGGCTGCGGCTGCGCCCGTTCGCTTTTTTCAAGCGGAACAAAGGCATTGAGCACTTCGTCCTGCACACGGCTCTTTTCGCGCTGCGCGGGGGCAGCATCAAACTGTGGGCGTGCTAGCGTATTTTCCAAAGCGTTTCGCACCGCATAATAAACCAGCTCGAATACCGCTTTTTCATTCGAAAATTTAACCTCAAGCTTTGCGGGGTGCACATTGACATCGACAATATCCGGCTGCAAGGTCAAATACAGCGTGCAGCACGGAAACTTGTCCTGCGGGATGAAGGAGGTGAAGGCCTGCTCCAGCGCCGCCGACATGGTTTTGGAGCGCACATAGCGCTCATTGACATAAAACAGCTGAAAATTGCGGTTGGAACGGATATTTTCCGGCGTGCCGATAAACCCGCTGAGTGCAAGACCGTCCTGCGCGCCCGAAACGGGGGCAAGCTGCTTTGCAAAAGCTCTTCCGTAAACGGCGTAGAGCGTGTTTTGCACATTGCCGTCGCCTGCGGTGACCAGGCGGCTTTCCCCATCGCAAATCAGGCGAAAAGAAACCTCCGGGTGCGAGAGTGCAACGCGTTCTGTGTTGGCAATCACATTCGCCGTTTCCGTTGCATCTTTTTTCAAGAATTTCATCCGTGCGGGAACATTGTAAAACAGCTCCTCAACCACAATGGTCGTGCCGTTTGGACAGCCTGCGTCCTCCACGGTCTTCACAACACCGCCCTCGCTGTATAGCAGCGTGCCGACGGTATCCTCTTTGCGTTTTGTCATCATGCGCAGTTTGGAAACGGCGCTGATTGCAGCAAGAGCTTCGCCGCGAAAGCCGAGCGTGAAAATTCTGCCCAGATCCTCGGCGGTATGAATTTTGCTGGTTGCATGGCGGCGCAGGGAGAGCGGCGCGTCCTCGCGTGACATCCCGCAGCCGTTATCACTGACACGCAGAAAGGAAACGCCCCCGCGCTTTACCTCAACGGTAATTTGCGTGGCACCTGCATCGATCGCATTTTCAAGCAGCTCCTTGACAACGGACCCGGGCCGATCGACCACCTCGCCCGCAGCAATCAGATTGGCAACCGAAAAATCAAGAACACCGATGACTCCCATGCTATCTCCCTCCCCTGAATGCGGATATTAAAGCAACGATTTTTTCCATTCGTAAATCAGATTCATCGCCTCAAGCGGCGTTAATGTGTTCAGCTCCGTTGCAAGAATCTGGCTGCGCACATGCTGCAAGGCATAGTCCTCCAAAGAAATCATCTGCGCCGCATCCTGCGAAGGATCTTTTTTCTGCCCTTTTGCGCGCGGAAGCTGCTCGCCGCGGTCAAGAGATTCCAAAATTTCCTTGGCGCGATGAATCACCTCTTTCGGGATTCCGGCAAGCTGCGCGACCTCAATGCCATAGCTGTCGTCGGCTGCGCCCGGAATGATCTTGCGCAAAAAGATGATCTCATCGCCCTTTTTCTTGGCGGCGATATTATAGTTGACAATACCGTCAAACTGCTGTGGCATTTCCGTCATTTCGTGATAATGCGTTGCGAACAGTGCCTTTGCACCGAGCTTTTTCCCGGCGGTATATTCACAGACGGCGCGCGCGATACTCAGCCCGTCATAGGTGCTTGTGCCGCGGCCGATCTCATCATAGATCACAAGGCTGCGTTTTGTGGCGTTGGCTAAAATATAGGCGACCTCGGTCATTTCGAGCATGAAGGTCGATTGGCCGGACGCCAGATCGTCCGAAGCGCCCACCCTCGTAAAAATTTTATCCACAATGCCGATGCGCGCAGATGCAGCGGGAACAAACGAGCCGATCTGCGCCATGATTACGATCAGGGCAACCTGGCGCATATATGTGGATTTTCCCGCCATGTTCGGACCGGTAATAAGCATCATGCGGCGCGTTTTGGTATCGAGCTCCGCATCGTTTGGCACAAAATACTGATTCCCAGCCACTTTTTCAACAACCGGATGACGCCCGTCCTTAATAGAGATCACGTCGCTGTCGTCCACCTCAGGGCAGGTGTATTGGTTTTTTAATGCCACCTCCGCCAGGGAAACATAAAGATCCAGCTTGGCGAGCAGCGCCGCCGTTTTTTGCACGCGATAAATACCGTTCGCCAAAAGCTTGCACAGGCGATTGAAAATTTCATATTCCAGCGCCTGCTCGCGGTCCTTTGCGGTATACATGGTGGTTTCGAGATTTTTCAGCTCTTCCGTGATATATCGCTCGCCGCCGGTCAGCGTTTGTTTGCGGATATAATGCTGCGGTACCTGATCCTTGAAGGAATTGGAAACCTCTATGTAATACCCGAAGACCTTGTTGTTGCCGATTTTCAGCGTTTTGATCCCCGTTGCGGCGCGTTCGCGCTCCGCCATATCCGCAAGCATTGCGGAGCCATTGTTCATCACATCGCGCAAATAGTCGATATCCTGCGAAAAGCCCTTGCGCACAAAGCCGCCCTCACGCACGGAAAACGGCAAATCTTTATCGTTGATCGCCTCATTGAGCGAGCAAACCTCATCCGTGAGCGGGTCAAGCGAGGCGCAGAGATAGCGCAGCTCTTCCCCCTTGCAGTCGCTGAGCAGCTCTTTGATTCGCGGAACAACGCCGAGCGTATCCGCAATGCTGCGCAAATCGCGTGCATTTGCGGTGCCGTAAATAATACGCGTCATCAGGCGCTCCAAATCGAAAATGCAGCGCAGCGCTTCCCCGAGCTCTTCTCGCAGCATAAAGTTTGCGTAAAGCTCACTCACTGCGCTCTGACGGCGCAATATCTGTTTGACATCGGTCAGCGGCGTTTGCAGATCCGTGCGCAGAAGGCGTGCTCCCATTGCTGTTTTCGTGCGGTCAAGCACCCACAGAAGCGAACCGCGTTTTTCCCGCTGGCGCATTGTTTCACACAGCTCCAGATTGCGCCTGGAGCTGACATCGATCTCCATATACTGCCCTGAGGAATACAAATCGAGCGTGTGAATATAGGAAAGGTCGCACCGCGCGGTATTCGCGACATATTGAATCAATGCCCCTACGGTGCGTATCAGCAGATCATCCGAGCCGATCGGCGCCTCCAAAGATGGAAACTGCGTGCTAAGGCACCCGCGGCAGCCGTTCAGATTAAAAGCGACAACTTGCGCAAGATTCATCACGGCGCCGAGCCGCTGCGTGCAAAATTCATAGGAAGCGCCGAGCCCCGCGGCATCAACATTTGTCAGAATTTCGCTCGGTGCATATTTCGCAAGCTCATTGTTCAGCCGATCGAAAAGCTGCTGCCCGATGAGCTTTGTGGCGCAGAGTGCGCCGGTGGAAATATCGATAAAGGCAAGCCCGGCAGCCCCTTCCTCCATGCAGACGGAGCAAAGATAATTGTTCTGCCCCTCTTTGAGCATGCTGCTTTGGGTCACCGTGCCCGGGGTGACAATACGCACTACATCGCGCTTGACCAGCCCTTTCGCCGTTGCGGGATCTTCCAGCTGCTCACAGATGGCAACTTTATATCCCTTTCCTACCAGGCGTGCAATATAGCCCTCTGCCGCATGATACGGCACGCCGCACATAGGCGCGCGCTCTTCTTCTCCGCAGCCGCGCCCCGTGAGCGAAAGCTCGAGCTCGCGCGAGGCGAGCTTGGCATCGTCATGAAACATTTCATAAAAATCGCCGAGGCGGAAAAAAAGAATATAGCCCGGGTATTTTTCCTTGAGCGCATAATATTGCTGCATAAACGGAGTTGTCGCCATGGGAGCCTCCTTTGCCTGTGTTTTAACGTTTACGCCATGAGTTTACGGTGCGCGGAATCAGTGATGATGGTCATGTCCGCAGCCGCCGCCGCAGGACGAGCAATCGTGCGCGCAGGGGCGCTCGCCGGTGATTTGAAATGTGATTTCGGAATTGACTTCATTCATCAGCGCATTCACCGCCTCCGTTGCGCTGTTATAGGCGATCAGAATCGGGTTTTCAACAATGGTATGATAAAGAGATTCAATCCGTGCCTGAATGGCATCGATCATTTCCTGATCCTTTTGCTCTTTGCGATATTCCTCGGTCAGCGCGGCGGATTGTGCATTGTATTCCGCAATCTGCGCCTGCAGCGCTTCGTTTGATTCGTATGCTTTCGTAGCTTCCTGCATTTTTTGAACACGCTCGTCCTCTTTGATTGTTTTCCCGAGCAGGGTCGCAAGTTCCAGAATTTCCATCATCGTATCTCCTTTTTTTCAAAACAGTTTAAAATTTTTGATATTCGGCGGCAAAAATCGCCGATATTTCTAAAGCCTTTTTAAGATTCGAACGGCTCCGCAAAGAGCGCAAAGAAGGTTGCATCTGTGATTTTCATGGGGACGGTTTTGCCGATGAGCTGCGGCGCAGCTTTGAAATGAACCAATTTGTTGCCCTCTGTGCGTCCGGAAAACATTTCGGCATTGGTTTTGCTCTGCCCCTGCACAAACACGGGAAGCACTTTTCCGATCATTTCCCTGTTTTTTTCAAGAGAAATTTCGTTTTGCAGGTCGGTCAGGCGGCGGAAGCGCTCTTTTTTTTCCTCCGGGTCGATCTGATCGGGATAATCCGCCGCAGGGGTGCCGCGGCGCGGAGAATACAAAAACGAAAAAATCGAATCAAATCGCACGCGCTGCAGCACATCCAGCGTTTGTTCGAAATCTTCCTCGCTCTCCCCGGGAAAGCCGACGATGATATCCGTCGTCAGCGTCAGATCCGGAATTTTTTCCCGCAGCGCGTTTACCAGAGCAAGATACTGCTCTTTTGTATATCTGCGATTCATTCTGCGCAGGGTCTTGCTGCTGCCGGATTGCAGCGGCAAATGAAATTGCCGCGCGATCTTTTTCTCACTTGCCATGCAGTCGATCAGGGCGGCGGAGGCATCCTTGGGGTGGCTTGTCATAAAGCGAACGGTGAAGTCTCCCTCAATGGTGCAAATGCGGTGCAAAAGCGTCGGAAAATCGGGGCAATCCGCGCCGTGGTAGGAATTGACATTCTGCCCCAGCAGTGTAACCTCACGGCAGCCGCCCTGCACGAGCGCGCGCACCTCTTCCTCAATTTTTTCTGCGCTGCGGCTGCGCTCTCTGCCGCGCACATACGGCACAACGCAGTAGGTGCAGAAATTGTTGCAGCCGTACATAATACTCACCCATGCCTGCGTCTTTGAGGCGCGGCGCACCGGCAGATCCTCCGCAATGCGCTGTACCGCTTCATCCGCGTAAAGCTTTCTGCAATGCCCGCTCATCGTTTCATAAAGAATTTGCGGGAAACGGTATACAAGACTTGTCCCAAAGAGAAAATCAATATAAGGGTATTTGTTTTTAATATCCGCCTTGCGGTGCTCTTGGGAAACCATGCAGCCGCAGATCCCGATGAGCAGCTGCGGGTTTTTGGCTTTGAGATGCTTAAATTGCCCTGTGATGGAAAGGGCTTTCAGCTCCGCATGCTCCCGCACCGCGCAGGTATTGACCAATAAAAGATCTGCGTTCGCGGAGACATCCGTCACCTCATAGCCCATTTCGCACGCCATGCCGAGCAGCCGTTCGCTGTCCGCCTCGTTTTGCTGGCAGCCGAAGGTCTCAATATAAACAAAATGCGGTTTTCCTTCCGCGCCAAGCAGCGCGCGCACCTGCGCCGCATACTGCTTTTGCAGCAGCAGCTCCTCCTCGCTGACCGGCAGCGGTTGTTTTGTCGTATCGTTCATGCTTCTTTTTCTTTATCTTTCTGCTGTAATAGCGATAAAAATTCATCATAGTATTATACCGCAGAAAACGACACTCTGTCAAGAAAAGTCCCTGCCTTTTGCTGTGTTTTCCGTATAATTTCATAATTCGTTCAAATACCGTAAACAGAAAACTTACATATTTCACCGATTGACTTTGCCGA
>URPL01000044.1 GCA_900549725.1 uncultured Eubacteriales bacterium
CTGCTGCACGATAAGCCGATTTCGGCGATGCATGAGTTAAACTGTGATATGCTTGTCTGTGGTGTCGAGCGGGATGGAGCATATCGATGCCGCGGAGGCGGAGCTGACCAAAGACCGCAGCCTGCAAAGCGGGACGGTTTATGTTGCTGCCAGCGAAGTGGCGCTGCGCTGCCTTTTGCTGCCGATCCTCAAAAAATACAGAATTCTATATCCGGGCATCCATATCCGAATCAGCAATCACACAACGCCGCAGGCGATTGCGGCGCTCGGCAACGAAAACGCGGATATTGCCGTTGTTACGACCCCTACGGTCTCTCTCGCTTCCATGGTGCAGACAGCCCTTTGCCCGATTACGGAGGTTGCTATCTGCAGTCCGTTTTTCGAAAAATTGACAAAGGGCCGGATCTCACTTGCACAATTGACGGAATTTCCGTTGATCTCCCTCGGAAAAGAGACAAAATCATTTCAGTTTTATTCCGCATTTTTTGCCCGGCACGGCATACCGTATATGCCGGATATTGAGGCGTTTACCGCAGATCAGATTTTGCCGATGGTGAAAGCCGATCTCGGCGTCGGGTTTGTTCCGTCGGATTTTCTGAAGGATGGAGACGGCATCTGCAAAATTGATTTGAAAGAACGGATTCCGCAGCGCGACATTGTCCTGATCAAACGGAAAGGGCAATCCATGAGCGCGGCAGCGAGGGAGCTGGAGCGAATGCTGACGGAGCAAGCCGTGCTGCAGGGGCAAAAAGAGGGATTATTCTAAGACGGTTCCGCTTGCGGTGAGAGTCACAACCTGCCAGGGGATGCATTTTCCGCTGTTTTGCAGAGCGGTTTTTGCCGCATGCTCCAGTCCGCCGCAGCATGGCACCTCCATGCGCACAACGGTCATGCTTTTGATGTTGTTGCTGCGCAGAATCTCCGTCAGCTTTTCGGAGTAGTCTGCGCTGTCAAGCTTCGGGCAGCCGATCAGCGTGATATGCCCCTTGATGAACCGCTCATGAAAGGCGGCATAGGCATATGCCGTGCAGTCGGCGGCAATCAGCAGCTTTGCACCATCAAAAAACGGAGCGGAAACAGGTACCAGCTTAATTTGCACCGGCCATTGGCCAAGGCGGCTTTGCGGCACGGCAGGCGCAGCAGCGGAGTCGGATGCTTCCGTGTGCCGCAGCGTTTTGAGCTGCATGCCGGGGCAGCCGCCGTGCAGCCGCATGCCTTCGCGACGCATTTTTTCCTGCTTGTTTGCCAGCACCGCCTGTGCATCATAGGCGGCTGCCTCCCGCAGCACAAAGGTGATCGCCCCGGTCGGGCAGGCGGGCAGGCAATCTCCGAGCCCGTCGCAATAGTCGTCGCGCATCAGCTTTGCCTTGCCGCCGACCATGGCGATCGCGCCCTCATGGCAGGCAGCGGCACAGGCGCCGCAGCCGTTGCATTTTTCCTGATCTATTTCAATTATTTTTCTTTTCATGGTAATGCCTCCTTGCTTTTTCGGTTTGATTATAGTAAAATCCGCATAATATGTCTGTTGAATTTTCAACAAAAGAGGTTTTTATGAAAGATTTTTATCCGCTTCTTTGCGCCTCCGGGCTTTTTATGGGAATATCCGAGGAGGAACTGACGGCGATGCTGCGCTGTCTTGCGCCGAAAAAAGAGAGCTATCCAAAGGATGCATTTGTGCTGCGCGCCGGGGATACGACGGAGGCAATCGGGCTGATTCTCGGGGGCAGCGTTTTGGTGATGCAGGAGGATGTTTGGGGAAACAGAACAATCGTCTCCGAGCTTGGGCAGGGGCAGACCTTTGCCGCCGCTTATGCCTGCTCCGGGGCAGCTCTGAATGTCAGCGTGGCGGCAAAAACAACCGCCGATGTTCTGTTTTTGAATGTTCGGCGTATCCTGACACTCTGCCCGTCTGCCTGTGCACATCACAGCCGCATCATTCGTAATCTGCTCGGAGAGCTTGCCGAAAATAACCTGCGCCTGGGTGAAAAGCTTGCGCATATGGGGCAGCGCACCACAAGGGCAAAGCTGCTTTCCTATCTTTCCGCCGAAGCGCAACGGCACGGAACCTATGCGTTTGATATTCCTTTTTCAAGGCAGCAGCTTGCGGATTATCTTGCTGTGGAGCGCAGCGGGCTTTCGCAGGAGCTTGGGAAAATGCGCAGAGAGGGGCTGCTTGCCTTTCATAAAAATCATTTTGTTCTCCATGTGTGATGGGGCGCTGCCAAAAAGGCAAAAAAACAGCAGCCCCGATAAGGACTGCCGAAGCTGGTCGGAGTGACTGGATTCGAACCAGCGGCCTCTTGGTCCCGAACCAAGCGCTCTACCAAACTGAGCCACACCCCGAAATAGAAATATTCAATTGAAAGAAAAATCATCAATCAGCGCAGAAAAGCGCACCCATCAATGTCGGCGCCCTTCCGAAAATATAGTCGCCGCGCGGCGCAAGCAAGCTTGCTTCTTCGGCTTCTTATTTTCGTTACACGCCCCGAAAAAACAACTCACAGGGTTGTTTTTTGGGGGCTCACCCTTGGTCCCGAACCAAGCGCTCTACCAAACTGAGCCACACCCCGAAAACGAAAGGCTGCAACGATTTCTTTGCAACGCGAAAATTATAGCAGAAAAGACGGGACTTGTCAAGCGCTTTTCGCAAAAATCATGCGTTTTGCAAAAAAGAGGGGACGGGGGCGCGTTTTTCGGAGCTTTGGAACAGCAAAGCGCGCTGCGCCGTGGAGAAAGAAATGCGGTCGGCACACTTGATTTTGCGCAGCGGGTGTAGTATAATATAGGATGAGAAAACAGCGGGAGGACGCGTGCATGGATCGTGTTTCGAAAATCAACTACTATTTGGATATTGCGCAGACGGTCTCGGAGCGCGCGACCTGCATGCGCCGTCGCTTCGGCGCGATTATTGTGAAAAACGACAGCATCCTTTCCACAGGCTATAACGGTGCGCCGCGCGGCAGACAAAACTGCACGGATCTGCATCGCTGCATCCGTGAGGAGCTGCAGCTGCCGCGCGGCGAGAGATACGAGCTTTGCCGCTCCGTGCATGCCGAGATGAATGCAATCATTGCGGCGGCGCGCGAGCAAATGATCGGCGCGACGCTGTACCTTTGCTGCACGGACCCGAAGACGGGCGAGCCGATGCCGGGCACCAACAGCTGCATGATGTGCAAACGCGCGGTGATCAATGCGGGTATTGAGACGGTGGTTGTCAGAGACACCAAAGAGGAATACCGTGTGATCCGCGTTGCGGATTGGATCGAGCATGACGACAGTCTCAGCGGAAAATTCGGATATTAAACGGAGCGGAGCAATCTATGAAGCTGTCAAAAAAAATAACGGCGATTCTTTTTTCTGCGCTGCTGTGCGCGGCGCTTTTTGCCGGGTGCGTCAAGGATACGGATTCCGATACGGACGCGGGCGAGCCTTTGTTTACAACGGGAGAAAAGCAAACGGAGGATCCGAGCGGCTATGCGCAGCTGAGCTATGACGCGCAGACGGATCTGTATTCGTTGCCGGGCGGGCAGGTATATCGCCTCTCGGGCATTTCCTATGAGCCGGTTGCCATCGGGCAGGGCGCTGCCGGTTTTGGCGATGCCGTTCTCTATACGATCAAAGGCTTTGATGCCGGCGATTATCTGACGGAGGATTATGACGGAACCGGCGGCATTTTTTACCGCGCGGATACCGTTTTGCCGGGGCTTGCCGATATGCATGCAAACCGCGCAATCATCTGCGTGCAGGAGCAGCTGACCCTTGGCATCGGAGAAATTACGGATGCAGCCGTTTTGCAGCAGATGATCGATCTTTTGAAAAACGGAAAGGACGTCGGGACGGAAAGTGCTTCACAGGTCTATCAGATCAAATTTGCAAGCGAGGAATATCCCGCGTTTTATTATCGTGTCAGCTATTTTGAAAAAGCGGACGGAACGCGCTGCCTATATGACCGCGACAGCAAAAAAACCGTGGACATCGGCGATTTGCTGAGTGATTACATCCCCTCCTCGTCGGAGCTGCAAAGCGCGGTTGAAAACGGATGAGCCGTAAGCTTAAGAAGGCACCGCTGCTTGTCATTGCCCGGGCAACGGCGGAGCAGATCGAGGCCATTGCCGCCATAGAGCGCGCATGCTTTTCGGATCCATGGAGCGCGGAGTCGTTTACATCTCTTTGCGAGCAGGGCGCGCCATGGATTTTTCTTTCGGCACAAATGGACAGAGAAATTTGCGGCTATGCGGTCGCAAGCGCGGTTTGCGACGAGGGGGAAATTGCAAACATTGCCGTAGCGCCCGCATGGCAGCGGCAGGGCGTCGGTACGATGCTTCTCATCGCGACGCTGCGCGAGCTTATGCTGCAGGGGGCGGAATCGGTTTACTTAGAGGTGCGCGCCTCCAATACGGCGGCACGGCAGCTGTACGAGAGACGCGGCTTTGAGGTCACGGGGATTCGGCGCGGCTATTATACCTTGCCGCGCGAGGATGCGATCGTGATGCGGCGGGCGCTTCCGCCGCTTTCGCCGCAGCGGCATATGAAAAAAACAGAACGAAAAGAAAACAAAGAGACCACTTGAGAGACTTTGATACCGGAAAGGAAGGAAAATCAATGAAGCAGAAAGCCACAAAGAAAAAGCCCATCGAAATCAGCGGCGACCGCAAAAAGGCGCTGGAAACGGCAATCGCTCAAATTGAAAAGGAGAAAGGCAAGGGCAGCATTATGCGGCTGGGAGAAAACCAGTCGATGAATGTGCAGGCGGTTTCCACCGGCTCGCTGACGCTGGATATGGCGCTCGGCATCGGCGGTGTGCCGCGGGGCAGAATCGTTGAAATTTTCGGGCCGGAATCCTCCGGTAAAACAACGGTCGCGCTGCACATTGTCGCAGAGGTGCAAAAGCAGGGCGGCGAGGCTGCTTTTATCGACGCGGAGCATGCGCTTGATCCGCTGTATGCGAAGAACCTCGGGGTAGACACCGCAAATCTGCTGGTTTCCCAGCCGGACAGCGGCGAAGATGCCCTGGAAATTACGGAAGCGCTTGTGCGCTCCGGCGCGATTGATGTTGTTGTGGTGGACTCCGTTGCCGCGCTTGTTCCGCAGCAGGAAATCGACGGCGAGATGGGTGCCTCCCATGTCGGCCTTCAGGCAAGACTGATGAGCCAGGCGCTGCGCAAGCTTGCCGGCGCAATCGCAAAGACAAACTGCATCGTGATCTTTATCAACCAGCTGCGCGAAAAGGTCGGCGTTGTTTACGGTAACCCGGAGGTGACCCCGGGCGGCAAGGCGCTGAAATATTATGCTTCCGTGCGCATTGACGTGCGCCGCACGGAAAGCCTGAAAAACGGCGGCGAATCCTACGGCAACCACATCAAGGCAAAGGTTGTGAAAAACAAGGTCGCCCCGCCGTTCCGCGTGGCGGAATTCGATATTCTTTTCGGCAAGGGCATCTCCAGAAGCTCCGAAATCATTGAGCTGGGCGTGGATCTTGATATCATCGAAAAGAGCGGCTCGTGGTTCTCTTATAACGGCGACCGCATCGGCCAGGGCAAGGAAAATGTGCGCCGCTATCTTGAGATGCACCCCGAGGTGATGGAAGAAATTTCGGAGAAAATCCGCAAAAAATGCGAAGACGGAGCGGCAGGCACCGCTGTGCTGCCTGCCGAAGCGGATGATGAGGACGATGCGGACGGGCTGGATGAAGAATTCGGCAGCCTGGACGCGCTGGATATTGACGCTGACTGAACCGGGCTGTGGAAAAAATCGAAATCACCGTAAGATCGGTGAAAAAGCGCGAGGGGACCGACCGCTATACCATCTGTTTTACCCTATGCGGCGACGGCGGAACCGAGGAGCAAAGCCATGTGCTCCTCGGCGCGTTTTTGCCCTTTGAGGTAGCTGTCGGCGATCGGCTTTGCGCGGAGGAGTATGAGGAATTTGTGCGCGGTGCCGAGAGCAGCGCGGCAGCTTACAAAGGGGCGGACCTTTTGGACCTTGGCGACAATTCGCAAAAAATGCTCTGCGACAAGCTGCGCCGCAAGGGCTTTTCCGCCGAGGCAGCCGAGCGGGCTTGCAGCTATCTTGCAAAAAAAGGCATGCTGCGCGAGGGCGATTACATGGTGCGCTGTATGGAATATCTGTGCACGAAAAAGCGGTACGGCCCCATGCGCATCCGCGCGGAGCTGATTCGCAAGGGAATCCGCGTGAGCCGCTATGCGGAAGTATATGAGCAAACGATGCAGTCGCTTGATTTTGAGGAGGCGCTGCAAAAGCGGGTTTCACAGCTGCGGCCGACAGCGTTTTCGGCACAGCAAAGGCAAAAAACGATTGCCGCGCTGCAGCGCTGCGGCTTTCCGCTGCCGATGATTCGGCGGGCGCTTGCGGACTGTGCACCGCAGGATGCGGGCGAAGATGACTTTTGACACACAGCAAACAAAAAAGGGAAAGAAACGATGAAAGAAAGAAATGCCGTGATCGGGTTTGTCTCTCTGGGCTGCCCGAAAAACCAGGTGGATACCGAGGTCATGCTTGCAAAGGCGGCACAGGCGGGATACCCCATCACGCCCGAGGAATCCGAAGCGGACATTGTGATTATCAACACCTGCGCCTTCATTGAAAGCGCAAAAAAAGAAGCGATTGACAATATTCTTGATATTGCCTGGCTGAAAGAGCATGCCCATTGCAAGGGCATTATTGTCACCGGGTGCCTGCCGCAGCGGTACGGCGAGCAGGTGCTGAGGGAACTGCCCGAGGTGGACGCCATTCTCGGCGTCGGCAGCATTGATAATATTGTGGAATGCATTGAAAGCGTTGAGGCAAAGCTGCCCTATTCCCGTCGCGCCGAGGTTTCTGAGATGTGCCTTGGCGGCGACCGTCTTTTGACAACGCCCGACTATTTTGCATATCTGAAAATTTCCGAGGGCTGCAACAACCGCTGCGCCTATTGTGCAATTCCGGGCATTCGCGGCAGGCTCCATTCCCGCCCGATCGAGGATCTTGTGAAAGAGGCGAAGGATCTGGAGGCGCTTGGCTGCAAGGAATTGACGCTGATCGCGCAGGATACCACCGTGTACGGGTTGGATCTGTACGGGGAGATGCGCCTGGTTCCGCTGATTCAGGCAATTTGCAAAGAGACAACGATTCCCTGGATTCGGCTGCTGTATTGCTATCCCGATAAGATCAGCGATGCATTGATTGCGGAATTTAAAAACAATCCGCGCCTTGTGCCGTATATAGATCTGCCCGTGCAGCATCTGAGCGACGCAGTGCTCTCCCGCATGAACCGCCACGGCGACTATGCCGTGATCTGCGATGCCGTGAAGCGGCTGCGCACCGTGCCGAATATGGTCATCCGCACAACATTTTTGGTCGGCTTCCCGGGGGAGACGGAAGAGGATTTCCGTCTGCTTTGCGAGCGGTCAAAGGAGCTTGCCTTTGACCATGCGGGCGTGTTCCCCTATTCCAGAGAAGAGGATACGCCGGCATATGATATGCCGGATCAGATCGATGAGCAGACAAAACAGGATCGCGCCGATATTCTCATGCGGGAGCAAGCCGAAACCTCCGCGGCGCTGCTTGCAAAAACAGTCGGGCAGACGCTGACGGTTCTGTGCGAGGGGTATGACCCGGTGGCGGAATGCTTCGTCGGCAGAAGCGCGCGCGATGCCTATGAAATCGACGGCAAGGTGATGTTCACCGCGCGCGGCAGTCATAAGCCGGAAGAGGGCGAATTTGTGCGGGTGCGCATTGAGGAAACGCTGGACTATGATTTGGTCGGCGTGACGGAAGACTGAGCAAAGGAGATGCCATGGCTGCGAAAAAGAAGATGAATTTACCCAATAAGCTCACGCTGTTTCGCGTGGCGCTTGTCCCGGTGACGGTGGTTTTGCTGCTTTTCCCGGGTCTTTTCGGCAAGGGCGAGCATGCCGGCGATTTTGCCTGCCTTGCCGCCGCCGTTGCGTTTTCCGTCACCTCTCTGACGGATATGCTGGACGGAAAAATTGCGCGCAAATACAATCTCATCACAAACTTCGGCAAATTCATGGACCCTTTGGCGGATAAATTTATGGTGTTCAGCGTGCTGATCGCCATGTGCGTGTCCGATCTGTTCGAGCCGTTTCACACGGTGCTTGCCTTTGTTACCATTGTTGTGATTCTGCGGGAGCTTGCGGTCACCTCCATGCGGCTGCTTGCCGCAACCTCCTCCGATAATGTTGTGATTGCGGCGGCATGGTCCGGCAAGGTGAAGACGGTCAGCCAGATTCTGTTTTTGCTTTCCATGATGCTGGAGCCGTGCATTGCGAATTTTCTCGGCGTGACAAATTATCATATCGTGTCCTGGGTTACCATGATTTTCATGACCTTTATGACCATTTATTCCGGCCTTGAATATTTCTCTGCATATCGGAAATATATCAGTATGGACTGATTTTCCGCTCTTTCCGTATTCAATCGAACACCCCGGTGCGTTTGCACCGGGGTGTTTTTTTCGAAAATTTGCAAAAAAAGAAAAATCCTCATCCCGAAGAATGAGGATTTTTGGTGACCCGTGGGGGAATCGAACCCCCGTTACCGCCGTGAAAGGGCGGTGTCTTAACCGCTTGACCAACGGGCCGTGATGGTAGCGGAAGTTGGACTTGAACCCACGACCTATCGGGTAT
>URPL01000045.1 GCA_900549725.1 uncultured Eubacteriales bacterium
TTGAGCCCTGCTTCGGCGGCGGGAATGCAGACCTCTTTGCGCCGCTTTTGCGCGAAATGCTGGAAGCACAAAACCGCTGAGGGGGCTCTGTCCTTGCTGTGCAAGGGTTTTCAATTCCTGCTTTACACGGCAGGGCGGGTTTTTTATTTTCAATAACTGCGAAAGGGGGCAAAATAATGCAAGAAAAAGCATCGAACCGCTGCAAAAAGAGCTGCACGAAAAACAAAAGCGCATCCTCCTGCGAAAGCTGCGAATTTTTCGACTATGATGAGGAATACGGCGATTATACCTGCAACCAAAGCCTGGATGAGGATGAAATGGAGGCTTTTGCACGCCGTACGACCAACGCCTGTCCCTATTATCGGTATTATGACGAATATACTTTTGTCCATAAGCAAAACTGAAGCAAACAGCGGAAAAGAGCGAGGCATGCATGCCTCGCTCTTTTTTAAATCCGACGATTCAGCTTTTCGTAAATCACGCGCATTTCCGCCTCCCGGCTTGCGCGCGGGGCATCTTCCTTGACAAACCATTGCAGCGCGCTGTTTTCATCCGGCTTGATGCGCAGCGGCGCCGTTTTGTCGGCAAAAAAGCCGTATGTTACATTCAGATGCAGGTGTGCCGCAACGAAGCGGCCTCTTTTTTCGTGTGGGCAGACGGGCAAAATTTCAAGGGAGATCGGCTTTTCGCCAAGCGGAAAAACAGCCGCAAGCCCGCTTTCCTGCAGGACCTCTTCCCGCGCCACCGAAAACAGATCCGAATTGCCGTCCGCATGGCCGCCGAGCCATGCATAGGAGCGGTAAATATTGTGGTATGCCATGAGCACATGCGTATGCGCGGCATCTGTGACCCAGGCGGAGGCGGTGAAATGCATTGCCTCGTTTTCGCGCGTTAAAAGGCATTTTTGCTCGGAAAGATACGAAAGCATCAGGCGGCGGTCCGTTTCCTCCTGCGGGCAGACGGGCTCATATTCGGAAAGCATTGCAAAGAGGGTTTCATATTCCATTGTGGTTTCTACTCCGCTTTGTATTGCGTATGCCGCAAAAGCAATTACGGCGCTTTTTTTCGGGCTGTCTGCCGCAGAAATGCAGCTTTCGGCTCACGCGGCAGGCGCAAAGGATATCCAAGATGCATCAGCTCTTGCAATTTGATGAGGACAAGCTCTTCCTCCGTTTCAAAAAGTGAAGCCATTTGGCAGGGCGCAAGACCCCGCTCTGCGGCTTCCATGCATTCCTCCGTATCGATCAGAAAATGCGCAGCGAATGCATTTGCTTCATATTCCATGCTTGTTTTGGCGCGAAAAAGAGAGAGCTCGCAAAGCTCGGCGCGGCGCGCCTGCGCGCGATGAAATACATCATGCCCCAGCTCATGCGCGCACACGGTGCGGCGCAGCTGCCCGCTCATTCGAGCGTTTAAAAAAATCGCACGGTGCTTCCAACGGAAAACATACATGCCGAGCAGGGAAGAAAATTCGTCCGTGGTTTGCACATCGATCCCGCGCAGCTTTGCCGCCGCAAACGGGTTATGCCCGCCGCTTTGCCGCACTAAGGCATTTGCCTGCCGCAAAATTTCTTTGGAATCAGGCACGGCTGTCGTCCTTCTTTTTGGATGCGTATTTTCGGTTTTCGTCTTTTGCTTTCCAATAAAAATCCTGCATGGTGCGCATCACGCCGTCCATATCCTCTTCGCTCAGCTCACCGCCTGCAAACAGCCCGCCGAGCTGGCGCACCAGGCGTGTCGCCTCCTGTTTTCCGCGATAACCGTATTTTTCCGCGGCGGATGCGATAAAGTCATCGTTTTCATTGTGCAGATAGTTGGCATCCTCCCCGAGAATCTGTGCCAGGCGGCGGTAAATTTCGCGGTTTTGCGGATAAGTATTGCCGCGCTCGTAGTTGATGATCGTATTGACACCGAGCCCTGCTTTTTGTGCAAGCTCTGCCTGCGTCATGCTGCATGCCTTGCGGCATTGCTTCAGCTTTTGTCCGAATGTCATAGGCGCTCCCCCCGAAAAACACAAATTTATTGCATGTTTTCGTTGACAAACACAAAAAGATTGTGTATAATAAAACCACAAACGGTTTGTATATTTATCATACAGGATTTTGTGTGTTTTGTCAAGAGGGGGCGGAAAAATTATGCAGCGGGCGATTCTGCATTGCGATTTGAATAATTTTTATGCCAGCGTGGAATGCAAGCTTTGTCCCTCCTTGCGCGGGATTCCGATTGCCGTCGGGGGCGATATTTCAAATCGCCACGGCATTATTCTGGCAAAAAACGAGCTTGCAAAAGCAAAGGGCGTAAAAACCGCGCAGACGATTCATCAGGCAAAGATGGCGTGCCCATCGCTCACGGTTGTTCCGCCGCATTTTGATCGGTATTTATATTATTCCGGGCAGGCGCGTAAAATTTTTGAGGAATATACGGATTGCGTTGAGCCGTTCGGTATGGATGAAAGCTGGCTGGATGTAACGGGTTCTTCTTTTCTCGGCTCTCCGCAAACCATTGCCGATGCTTTGCGGGAGCAGTTCCGTAGCGAGCTCGGGTTGACCGTTTCCGTCGGCGTCTCCTTTAACAAGGTGTTTGCGAAGCTCGGATCGGATCTCAAAAAACCGGATGCCACCACCGTGATCTCAAAGGAAAATTTTAAGGAGGTTGTATGGCCGCTTCCGGTGGATGCCATGATCGGCGTCGGTGAAAAAACCGCTTCATTGCTCACGCGGCATCGCATTCGTACCATCGGCGAGCTTGCCTGCGTGCCGGAGGGATGGCTTTTTGCCATGCTCGGCAAAAGCGGTCCGATGCTGCGGCGATATGCGGCGGGGCAGGAGAACAGTCCGGTTGTTCCGGCGGAATATGTGCCGCCTTTAAAATCGATCGGGCGCGGCATCACGACCGCGCAGAATCTGACAAATGACACAGAGGCCATGGCGCTGATCGGTGCGCTGTGCGAAAAAGTGGGGGCGCGACTGCGGGGCTACGGCATGTACGCGGGCGGGCTTTGCGTTGAGGTGAAAACAAATCGCCTGACGCATCACAGCTTTCAGTGCCGCCTTTGCCCGCCTTGCAATAAAACGCGCAGCCTCTCAAAGCAGGCATATGCATTGTTCGCTTCCTCATATCGCTGGAAGGACCCCATCCGCGCCGTTTCCGTGCGCGTTTTCGATCTTTGCTCGGCACAGGCGGCGCAGGCGCAGCCAAGCCTTTTCGCGCAGGAGCCGGGGAATTTATCCCCGCTTGAGAAAACTGTGGATGCTTTGCAAAAGCGCTTCGGGAAATATGTGCTGCAGCCCGCGGTGCTTTTGCAGAACCGAAAATTCTCATTGGAACAGGATTTTGAAATCACATTGCCGGGCAGCACGATTTAAAAAAGTCTCCTCTGCGCTTGGCGCAAAGGAGACTCATCCTTCATTTTTCGGTTACTGTTTTTCCGTTGTTTTTGTGTTTTTATAGTCATTCTGAAGCAGCGTCAGGCAGCGGCGCAGAGTCGAAAGCTGTGCGGTGAGCGCCTCCTTATCTCCGAACATGGCATAATGTACGCAGGCATGCACATAAACAAAAATCAGCGGGGTGAGGACATCATACGGTACCCCCAGTGTTTTTTCAAGGCGCTTGGAGTAGGTGGTGTAGCGCTGGTTGACATCCTGCATAAAGCGCTTGCCGTATTCGATATATTTCGGATGCGTGTAGATCTGATACATCAGACGGTATTCTTTGCCGTGCTTTTGTTCGGTCCAATAGGGCAGCTCCTCTAAAAAGGCGATCAGCTCGTCCGGGTCCTCGGGGGCTTTGCTCATAAATTCATCTTCAATCTTTGTCATGCAGTGCTGCGTGGACTGAATCACGAGGTCTTCGACATTGTCAAAATAGGTGTAAAAGTTCGGCTTTGTCATGCCGCATGCATCGGCAAGCTTCTGAATTCCGGTGCCGGAAAAACCGTTTTCGCAGTAGCAGGCGAAGCTGCGCTCCATGATCTCCGTCTTTTTTGCTTTGTAGTATGTTTCGTTGCGTCTTCTCATCGTGATTCTCCTCTTCTGCAAAATTGCGACATCTTTTGACTGCGGTTAAATTATAGCACGAATCTTCGGTAAATACAATGAAAACCGAGTGAAAAATGTGATTATTTTCGGATAATTTCAAAGATTTCCCTCGGTGTGTGCACAAGATATTGTGCCCCGAGCGTTTTCAAAAACGCTTCCTCACGAAACCCCCAACTTACAAGCGCACAGTCAACACCCGCATTTTCGGCGGTTTTTGCATCCACCTCGCTGTCGCCGATATAAAGTGCATCCCGCGGGGAGGCGCCGAAGAGCTGCAGCACATGGTTAAGCGAATCGGGGCATGGCTTTTTGCGGATTCCGCTTTTTTCGCCGACGCAATAGTCAAGCAGCCCCGGGAAAAAATCGGCGCACAGCGTCTGCACGGCGGCATCCACCTTATTGGAGACAACGGCGATCTTGATCCCGCTCTCCCGCAATTTTGAAAAAAGCTGCAAAATGCCGGGGTAGGGTGCCGTTTTGATGCGGCAATGCGCGGGATAATACGAGGCAAATTCCGCAAATACGGCATCCGTCAGCTTCGGCGGCGTGTTTTCCGGCACTCCGCATTCCACCAGGGCGCGGATTCCGTTTCCAAGATAAGAGCGCACCTGCGCAAGGCTTCTGCAGGGCATGGAAGAAAGCGCAAGGGCGTGATTGAGGCTGTCGCAAAGATCCTCCAAAGTATTGAGAATCGTGCCGTCCAGATCAAAAATTGCAATGCGATACATGGCGGATGCCTCCTGTTTTATTTTCGGATATTCAGGCGGATTTTTTCCGCTTTTTTTCAAACAGCTTTGCAAGCTCTGCAAAGGGAATCACCAAAACGGCAAGCCCGAGCGCCGTCAGATATTCGAAAAAGCTGATATGCGCAAAGCCGAACAGCGCGCTCAGCCCCGGAATATAAATCACGGCGGCGGTGAGCAGCAAAGAAAGCAGCATGGTGCCAAACAGCAGGAAATTGTGCGTATGCAGCGCAAAAATCGATTTGCGGGAACGCATGTTGTATGCATGGAAAATTTCTGCCATGGACATGGTCAGAAACGCCATGGTCATGCCGTCTGTGCTCTGCACGATTTCAAAGCGCCCGGCCTCCATAAAATGTCCGATAAAGTATGCGGCGAGCGTCAAAAAAGAAATCATGATCCCTTGGGTGAAAACATGCACGCCGAGGCCCCCGGAGAAAATGCCTTCGTCGCTGCGGCGCGGCGGGCGCTTCATAATATCGGGCTCTGCTTTTTCCGCGCCGAGCGCCAGAGCGGGCAGGGAATCCGTTACAAGATTGACAAACAAAATCTGCGCCGGCTGCAGAATGGTGAAGCCGAACAGTGTTGCGACAAAAATTGAGAGCACCTCGCTGAGGTTGGAGGCAAGCAGGAACTGAATGCACTTGCAGATGTTGTCGTAAATGCGCCGCCCCTCTGCTACCGCGCTGACAATCGTAGCGAAATTATCGTCTGCCAAAATCATATCGGCGACATTTTTGGTCACATCCGTGCCGGTGATTCCCATGCCGATGCCGATGTCGGCGCTTTTGATTGCCGGGGAGTCGTTGACGCCGTCGCCCGTCATTGCGGTGACATAGCCGCGTTTGCGCCAGGCGTTGACAATGCGTACCTTATGCTCCGGCTGCACACGCGCATAAACGGAAAAGCGGTCCACATTTTGTTCAAACGCAGCATCGTCATATTCGTCGATCTGTGCGCCGGTGATTGCGGCGGAGGGATCCTTGAGAATCCCGAGGTCCTTGGCAATGGCAACCGCCGTATCGATATGGTCGCCCGTAATCATGATCGGGCGGATGCCTGCCTCCGCGCAGCGCGCAACGGCATCGCGCACTTCGGGGCGCACGGGGTCGATCATACCGACAAGGCCGAGAAAAATCATGTCCTGTTCCAGCGCCTGCGGCGCGGTATCCTGCGGCATTTCGTCATATTCGCGATAGGCGCAGCCGAGCACACGCAGTGCTTTTTCGGCAAAAGCGGTATTTTCGGAAAGAATTTCCCTCCGCCGCTCATCATCCAGCGGCAAAACGCCCGTATCGGTCAGCACCATGGTGCAGCGCTGTAAAAGCTCGTCCGGCGCGCCTTTGGTATACTGTGTGAAATGGCCGGAATTAAAATGAACGGTGCTCATCATTTTCCGCATGGAATCAAATGGGGCCTCCGCAACGCGCGGCATTGTCTGCTCCATTTCGCTTTTCCTCAGCCCGAGAGATGCGGCATAGTTCACAAGCGCGCATTCCGTCGGTTCGCCGATGGCCTCCTTTGCGCCGTTTTGCAGGGCGGCGTCGCTGCAAAGGGCGAGCGCGCGCGCCAGGAGAGATTCGTCCGCGCCGCTGTGCCGCACGACGGTCATCTTGTTTTGTGTCAGCGTTCCTGTTTTGTCGGAGCAGATGATCTGCGTGCAGCCGAGCGTTTCCACCGCCGTGAGTTTACGGATGATTGCATTTTGCTTTGACATTTTTGTCACGCCCATGGAAAGCACGATCGTTACCACCGCGGCAAGCCCCTCGGGAATTGCGGCGACTGCCAGGCTGACTGCAAGCATAAAGGTATTCAAAACGGACGGCATATCAAATTTTCCGCCGCGCAGCAGGGAAAACACGAACATCACGGCGCAGATGGCAAGCACAAGCACCGTCAGGATTTTGCTGAGCTGTCCGAGCTTTTTCTGCAGCGGGGTCTGCCCGTTTTCTACGGAAGAGATTGCATGTGCGATTTTTCCCATTTCCGTTTGCATTCCGGTCGCAGTGACGACCATTTTGCCGCGCCCGTAGACAACTGCGCTGCCCATATAGCACATATTTTTACGGTCGCCGAGCGGAACATCGCCGTTGCTTGCCGCCGTGAGTCTTTGCGCGGTTTTTTCGCTTGGAACGGATTCGCCCGTGAGCGCCGCCTCTTCGATTTTCAGGCTGGCGCATTCGAGAATGCGCCCGTCCGCAGGGATTGCATCGCCTGCCTCCAAAAGCACAATATCGCCGGCAACAAGCTCTTCGCTTTTGATTGTTTGAATTTTGCCGCCGCGCATAACGCGTGAAGTCGCCGCTGCCATTTCTTTCAGAGCATCGATCGCCTTTTCCGCTTTGCTTTCCTGCGCAACACCGAGCACCGTATTGATTACAACCACGGCGAGAATAATAAACACATCGGCAAACGATTCGCCCGCCAGCGCGGAGGTCACGCCCGAGATGATCGCAGCGCCGAGCAAAACGAGCACCATCGGGTCAGCAATCTGAGAAAAAATTCTGGAGAGCAGCGAAATTTTTTTTGCTTGCACCAGCTTATTTTTCCCGTTCTTTGCAAGCCTTTGTGCCGCTACCTCATCGCCCATGCCCGCTTGAGCATCGGCATCGAGAAAAGCAAGCACTTCATCGCTGCTTTGTAAATACTCTTTCATAGAAAATCAAAGTCCTTTCATTTTTGATTTGAAAATTACGGTGAAACAATAAAAAAAGACCCTGCACAGCTTTCACCGCACACAGTCTCGTTTTTTCATCCAAGCCATCGGTGCCGCGGCGCCGCGCGATGTTGACTTTGGACCGTTTCGGAAAACGCAAACTACTCCCTATGTCACGCAATATGGTAGCATATTTT
>URPL01000046.1 GCA_900549725.1 uncultured Eubacteriales bacterium
GCTTTCACGATCTGCGTCACAGCTGTGCCAGCTTGCTGCTGGCCAACGGCGTCCCCCTCAAACACATTCAGGAGTGGTTGGGGCACAGCGACTTTACCACCACGGCGAACATCTACGCCCACTTGGATTACAAGTCCAAGATCACTTCGGCGCAGGCGATGGAGACAGGGCTTGCTCTGCCGGAGGGCGGCGACTTCAGCAGCCGCTGGAGTTCGATCAGTGCCGGGGAGAACAGCTGATTTTCTCCCCTGAAAACCGAAAATCGTGCGGGCTTTGCCCTTTAGGCAAAAATTAAAAAGCCTGTAAACGGGCTTGTTTACAGGCTTTTTGTGGCGGAGAGTTAGGGATTCGAACCCTAGAGACCTTTCGGTCTACAGCATTTCGAGTGCTGCACCTTCGACCACTCGGACAACTCTCCGTGTCTATTTTCGTCCGGTTTTCTTTCCAGAAATTTGCTCAAAAATTCGTTGGAGAGAAAACAGGAGAGACGGCAAAAAATATTCGATTTTGAGATTTTCTGTGTTGAGGAATATCAAGGAGAATCAGGGGGACGAAATTCCCAGCTTCTGCCGAAATTTCGAGTCAGCCCCGTTATGACCACTTCGATACCTCTCCGAATGTTGGCAACTGCGCGCAGCGCTGTTGAACTTGTGCAGTGTAATTGCTCAACGGTTAGAGTATATCACAGCCGACGAGAAAAATCAAGAGAAAATGCAAATTTAAGGCACGGCAATTAATTTAAAGCGGCGCAATTACTGCAGGATCGAAACTTCTGCATGACCGAAAAACTATCGCCCTGCCCTTGCTGCCAAGTATGCATAAAATGCAGAGAAAAATTTCTCTGATTTTTTGTGGTTTTTATTGACAACCTATCGGTCGGTAGCTATAATAGAAGCCACAGCTCAAAGAAAAGGAGCCGCATAATGCAAAAGACAGACACAAAGCAAAAAATTTTAGACGCCGCACTTGATCTATTTTCCGTGCAGGGTTATGAAGCAACCTCCATCTCCCAAATTGCAGATGCCGTCGACATTCGCAAGGCGTCGCTGTACAGTCACTTTAAAAGCAAGCAGGAAATTTTGGATGCACTCATTGAAACCGTTTTGGAAGAATATAATCGGCATTCCGTCTTTGCCAATGCCGATTGGGATGACCCCGCTTTTCTCAAAACACAAAGCGATGTTGCACCGGATGCAATCCTGCAAAAGATTCTCGCTCATCTCCGCTATATCCTGCATGATCCGAAAATCAAAAAAGCCCGGATGCTGCTGACGATCGAGCAATTCGGAAACGAGCGCTTAAAAGCACTGCAGACAAAGCAAAACTATACGGATGTACTGCGCTATTTTACGGGAATGATTCGATTTTTTATCCGCAGCGGAAAATTGGTTGCCGATGACCCTCAGCTTGCAGCAGCACAGCTTTGTCTGCCGATCAACGTTTGGATCAATCTGTGTGACCGCGAGCCGAATCGCGAGCCGGAAATCATGGAGTTGATTGAACGCTATGTGCGTCGATTTTTCGACCAAGCCTCTTCTAAAATATCGTAAAAAAGAGCTTTATGCATTTTTCAGAGGAACAGCTTCCCTTTTGTGCCATAGCATGGACTGTGCTCGTCGTATTTTACGGAATCTTTTTTCAAAAATGCCGGCGCAAAGGCGCCGCGGGATTTTGAGACGCTTTCCGAGGTGCTCTGCGATGCGGAAAACATGAAATTCGCCCCGCATTTCTTCGATCCCCCTGCAGGTGAAAAACAGGATTGCGCGGAACGAGCGGCGCTACCGCTTTTCGGATTTGGGCTACGAGCGGTCTGCCAAAAGGAAAACGGAAAATTGATCGGCGGCTGCAGGCTTACCACGCAGAACATCAACGGCACGATTTTTCCGGAGAACGGAAAAGCAGCCGCACGCG
Source organism: uncultured Eubacteriales bacterium (assembly GCA_900549725.1). GTDB lineage: Bacteria > Bacillota > Clostridia > Oscillospirales > CAG-272 > UMGS1225. The sequence goes on from URPL01000046.1 coordinate 1,912, forward strand.
GCGCCCATGACCGGACAATTTGCCATATGTCATTTGTGAAGGTCTGCTCCTGCACGAGAAGGGAAAACATTCCCTCCGCCGCGACTGCCGCTGCGAACATCATACATCTTTGCGAAGAATTTATCGATTACAGAGCCTCCCCTCCCCCGGTTTTTACAATCCACATGTGCAAAAATGGCAGGCGCTCGGGCGCGAAAAGCAAGCAGAGCCGAGTCAACACACCAAAGAAAGGACTTGCATCAATGAAAAACTCACAATTTGAAATCGTACGCGCGCAGGCACAGGATGCCGCTGCGTTGCTGAACTATTTGAAAATCATCGGCGGAGAAACGGAAAATCTCTCCTTCGGCCCGGAGGGCGTGCCGCTTGATGAGGCGGCGGAACGCACCTTTCTCGACAATCAGGCGCGATCAAACAAAATGATTCAGCTGCTTGCCAAAGTTGACGGTGAGATTATCGGCACTGCCAGCCTTATCCGCAAGCAGAACCGCATGCATCACCGCGCGGAATTCGGCATCAGCCTGAAAAAGGCATGGTGGGGCTGCGGCGCGGCGACCGTTTTGGCGCAGGGTGTGCTTTCCTTTGCGAAGGAAAACGGTGTGGAACAGGTCAATCTTGAGGTGCGCAGCGACAATAAACGCGCCATTGCGTTGTATAAAAAATTGGGATTTCGCAAGCTGTGCACATTTCCCGGCTTTTTCAAAATCAACGGCGAAGCGATCGATTTTGATCTTATGAACCTTACCTTTGCCCCAGCGGCGCAGACGGAAAAGGCCGACGTTTCACTCCCAAATTGACCGCGCCCCCCCTTCCCCGTTTTAATCAAGAATACAACGAAAGCAGGAAGCACTATGCATTATATCCATATCACAAATGAAAATATTGAAAAAGAACACATCTGCTGCGCAATGTCCGGCAAGCAAAGCCTTGCAAAAAAGGAGTGGATGCGGCAGCGCTTTTCCGAAGGGCTTGTCTTTTATCGCAGCGAAGAGCGCGGAAAGTGCTTCATCGAATATATCCCGGCGGAAAACGCATGGGTTCCCATTGATGCCGAAGGATATCTTTACATCAACTGCCTGTGGATTGCGGGCGCAATGAAGGGGCACGGATATGCAAATGATCTTTTGAGCGAATGCATTCAGGATGCAAAGGCGCAAAAAAAGAGGGGCATCTGCATTCTGTGTGCAGAGGGGCGGAAGCGGGAATTTCTCGCGGACCCGAAGTTTTTGGCGCATAAGGGCTTCCGGGAAGCCGACCGCTCCGCCTGCGGAATCACTCTTTTATATTTGCCCCTTATTCCGGATGCCGAGCCTCCGAAGTTCAAGGAGTGCGCAAGATATCCGCAAACCGACGGAGACGGCTTTGTCCTTTATTATACCGACCAATGCCCGTTTACCTTCTATTGGGTGCCGCGGGTGCAGCAGGTGGCGAAAGAACACGGTATCCCGCTCAAGGTCATTCATATCACAGACAAAGAAACCGCACAAAACGCACCGACCCCCGCCACAACCTATGCCCTGTTTCGAAACGGACGGTTTCTGACGCATGCAATCCAATCCGACAAGAAATTTTTAGCGCTGGCTGAAGCTGCGAACTGATTCGCGCCGCATTGCAAAAACAGAGCTTGCAAAAAAACACAAAAAAAGGAGTGCCCCCATGAATCATTGCATTGCCAAAATCGGAGCCGTCATTGTAACGGCTGCGGTGGCGCTTTTTGCCATCTTTTTGCCATTTTGTGACTTCGGCAGCTATTTTGTTTGCATTTTTCTTGCGCTTGGCTACCTTTTGATGCTCGCGGGCTTTCACAGTGAAAGCCGCAAAGAGCGAAAAACTGCCGCAACCGCCGGGATGTTGTTCGGCTGCATCTATGCGGTTTTGATTCTGCTTGTATATTTCGCGCAGGTAACGACTGTCAAAAACGATTCGCTGAATGAGCAGGCTGCCATGCTTCTGGATTTTTCAAGGGGCGGTCTGATTTTCAGCTATGATCTGCTCGGCTACGGCATGATGGCGCTGTCAACATTTTTTACGGGGCTCGGCATTTGCCCGAAAAACAGAAAAGACAAATGGCTCAAATCGCTTATGATGATTCACGGTATGTTTTTCTTCGGTTGCCTGCTCCTGCCGATGACCGGCATTTTCCGCACCGCAATGTCCGGCGGGGGCGGCAGGCTCGGCGGGATCATTGCGCTGGAGAGTTGGTGCGCATATTTTCTGCCGATCGGCATATTATCCGTCTTCCATTTTAAAAAAGCTTCGTAAATCGCAATGCCGCCGAGGAAAACATGCATGGGCGATCAAATGGCGATATAAAAAGCGCCGCTACATCCATGCGCAACTCGGAAGCAGATGCCCGCGGGGCAAGCGATGCACGGTTGATTGCAGAATTACGGGTTGTCGGCTGCGGCAATCCGTAATTTTTCTTGCGTTTGTGACCGAAATGCGTTAAAATAAAGGAAACAACAAAAAAGGAGACCCGATTATGCCGATCATTTACGACAGCGCCCGCAAAACCTTTCGGCTCGATACCAAAACCTCAAGCTATCTTATTCAGATCTACGATGAAAATTATATTCTCAATTTGTACTACGGCGCAAAAATACCGGAGACATATATCGAGGACCGCACATGCGTTTTTCCGAATGCCTCGTTCAGCCCTGCAAACCCTTTTATCGGCGAGCACGGCTTTTCTCCCGATACCGCGCCGATGGAATACGGCACAAACGGTGCGGGTGATTTCAGAATTTCTGCGCTTGCCGTCAGAAACGAAAGCGGCGACAGCGTGACGGATATTCGCTATACCGGCCACAAAATATATCAGGGAAAGCCAACAATCCCCGGGCAGCCGCAAACCTATGTCAACAATGAAAACGAAGCGCAAACCCTGGAACTTTACGCAAAGGACAGCGTTACCGGGCTGAAAATCACGCTTTATTATACCGTTTTTGAAAACTACGGCGTTATGACCCGCCGCGTCCGCGCCGAGAACGACGGCGACGGCATACTTGAGCTTGAAAGAATTTTCAGCCTTTGCCTGAATCTTCCCTCCATGGATTACGACCTCATCACCCTTTACGGCAGACACACGAAGGAACGCAACATCGAACGAAGAGCCCTCTCACACGGCGTGCAGGGGATTGAAAGCAAGCGCGGCGTATCGGGGCACTGCCAAAATCCGTTTGCCGCATTGGTTGAAAAAAACGCAAATGAAAACAGCGGTGAAGCTTACGGCTTTAATCTTGTTTATTCGGGGAATTTTTCGGCGCTGTGCGAATGTGATTTCAACAACACCACCCGCTTGCTGATGGGCATCAACCCGACCGATTTCGGCTGGAGATTGCATAAGGGCGAATACTTTGATACCCCGGAGGCGGTAATGGTCTATACCGAAAACGGGACCGGAGAAATGAGCCGCATTTTCCACCGGTTTTACAACAATAATCTGATTCGCGGCAAATATAAAACCGCAAAGCGCCCGCTGCTGATTAACAGCTGGGAGGCGGCATATTTTAATTTTGACGACGAAAAGCTTGTGAACTTTGCAAAAGAGGCAAAAAAGCTCGGCATAGAAATGCTGGTTATGGACGACGGCTGGTTCGCCAAGCGCAATCGCGACAACTGCTCTCTTGGCGACTGGTATGTGAATGAAGAAAAGCTCAAAGGCGGACTTTCTTCCCTCATAGAACGCATCAACGCGGAAGGTCTGAAATTCGGTATTTGGTACGAGCCCGAGATGATCTCTCCGGATTCGGATCTGTTCCGCGCTCACCCCGATTGGCATGTTCATGTTGAAAGCAGAACGCCGATGATCGGCAGAAATCAATATGTTTTGGACGTTTCACGCGCAGATGTCCGCGAAAACATTTGGCAGCAAATGTATGAAGTGCTTTCGAACAATAAAATTGACTATGTAAAATGGGATTTTAACCGTAACATTTCGGACGCAGGCTCTGCCCTGCTGCTGCCGGAGCGCAAAAAAGAGTTCTTCCACCGCTTTATTTTGGGCACCTACGAGCTCATGGATAAGCTGACCGAAACATTCCCGAATATTCTTTTTGAAAACTGTTCGGGCGGAGGCGGGCGCTTCGATCCCGCCATGCTTTCCTATTCGCCGCAGATCTGGGCAAGCGATAATACCGATCCGATCGAGCGGCTGTATATTCAGTTCGGCACATCCATGTGCTATCCCGCCTCCGCCGTCGGCGCACATGTTTCCGCCTGCGGCAGAACGGGCTACAAAACAAAAGGGAATGTGGCGCTTTGGGGCACATTCGGATATGAGCTTGATCCGCTGAAACTGAGTGACAGCGACCGCGAAATAATCAAAGAACAAGTGAAGCTTTATCACAATACCTATGATTTAATCCGAAACGGCGACCTTTACAGGCTGGTTTCCCCGTTTGACAATCCGTACCGTGCGATTTGGGAAATCGTATCTGCGGATAAATCCCGCGCAATGATAACGATCGTTACCATGCGAGCGGACTATCTTCCGCACACCATTATAAGGCTGAAAGGTCTCTGCGCCGAAAAATATTATAAAAACGAGGCTACTGGAAAAATCTATTCGGGCGCGCTGCTGATGAATGCCGGGCTTAACCTGACCTATATTGCAAACAACGATGGGGACAGCGAGATCATTTTCCTGCAGGCATTGTAAAAATGCGCTTGACTTATGCCCTTTTCAGCCTCAGCGAATTAAAACAGAAAGCTGAATTACCAAAGAAAAAGCGATAAACCCGGCTTTAAGAGCACGCAAAAGCGGGCAATAATATCGGCTTTGCCGCACCATGCATAAATTAACGGGAAAAAGCTGCCACACTGTGAGCAACACTTCAATCTGTTGACAAAAAAACTCTCTTTTTCGATTTTTCTGCATTGAGCAATAATAAAAAGCGCCGAACCCCTTGAAAACAAAGGCTTTCGGCGTTTTTTGTGGCGTCCCTGCCCGGATTCGAACCGGGGGCGTTCCGCTTAGGAGTTCAAAAAATCTCGTTTTTAACCGTGTACC
>URPL01000047.1 GCA_900549725.1 uncultured Eubacteriales bacterium
TTATACTAGCGGGGACGGGGCATTAGCGCAGCTGGGAGCGCATCACACTGGCAGTGTGGGGGTCAGGGGTTCAAATCCCCTATGCTCCACCAAAAACGGAAATTCCGTCGATGGAAATCGGCGGGATTTTCGTTTTTCGTATTTTACTTTTTTAATTTTCAAGATATATATCTTTCGTTATGTCGCAAGGGCGGCATTTCTTTTTGCGTTTTTCGCCTGATTGCGCCACAGGAGGACAGCATGAAACATTCGCTTACCGAGGGCTCCATTTGGAAAAGCATGCTCTTTTTTGCATTTCCGATTCTGCTCGGCAATATTTTTCAGCAGCTCTATAACACAGCCGATGCGTTTATCGTCGGGCGTTTTCTTGAAAAAAATGCCTATGCGGCGGTCAGCTCTTCGGGCAGCCTGATTTTTCTCCTTGTCGGCTTTTTCACGGGAATCGCAGTGGGCGCGGGCGTTGTAATCGCAAGATATTACGGGGCAAAAGACTATGATAAGCTGCATACCGCCATTCATACTACCCTTGCCTTCGGGCTTGCCGCCGGCATCATTCTCACGGTGCTCGGCATGACGCTCACCCCGCAGCTGCTGCGCCTGATGAAAACGGACCCGCAGGTTCTGCCAAATTCCGTTGCTTATTTCCGCATGTATTTTGCCGGCTCGATCGCTATTGTGCTCTATAATATGTGCGTCGGGATTTTGCAGGCGGTCGGCGACAGCCGCCACCCGCTGCATTATCTGATTTTGTCCTCGCTGATCAATGTCGGGCTGGATCTGCTCTTTGTCGGCGTGTTTGGGCTTGGGGTCTGGTCCGCCGCAACGGCGACCACCATCGCGCAGTTTATCAGCCTCGGGCTCTGCCTGTACCGCCTTTGCCATTATGATACGGTTTATCGCGTGCAGCTGCACAAAATTCGCTTTAACTTCCCGATGCTGCGGCAAATCGTGCATTTCGGGCTTCCCTCCGGCGTGCAGAATTCCATCATCGCCTTCGCCAATGTCATTGTGCAAAGCAACATCAACGCCTTCGGCGCGGATGCCATGGCGGGCTGCGGCACCTATTCCAAATTGGAGGGCTTCGCGTTTTTGCCGATCACCTGCTTCACCATGGCGCTGACGACCTTTGTCAGCCAAAATCTCGGCGCGCACCAATATGACCGCGTCAAGCGCGGCGTGCGTTTCGGTATTCTCTGCTCCGTCACCATGGCAGAGGTCATCGGCGCATTGATTTTCCTGTTTTCTCCTGCCCTGATTGCGCTCTTTCAGAATGACCCACCCGTTATTGCAATCGGCGTCAAGCAGGCGCATATTGAAGCATTTTTCTATTGTTTTTTGGCATTTTCGCATTGCATTGCCGCCATTATGCGCGGGGCGGGCAAGCCAACGGTACCCATGTTTGTGATGCTCGCCGTGTGGTGCGTGCTGCGCGTGAGCTATATCAGCATCGTGGTACCCATGGTGGGGCGCATCGAGGTCGTTTTCTCCGCCTACCCGTTGACCTGGTTCACAAGCTCCGTAATCTTTCTGATTTATTTTCTCAAATCCGACTGGCTGCATAACTATGACCGCCTGGAGCAGAAAAAAGCACTTCTGTAAATAAAAAAAGATTCGCTGCCCCGGCTTTTCGGGGGCAGTGAATCCGTGTTTTGAGCATCATCCGATTTTTTTGCCGTCCCAAAGGGAAAAGGCTTGCCGTGCCCAGTCCTGCGCAAACTGCTGCGCCCGCTCCGTTTCAAACCAATGGTCACAGCCCGGCAGAGTTGTGATAATCGCGCCCTCCTTGCCGACGAAGCGCTGCACCGAGCTTTTGGACACGAGCGGGTCCTGCCCGCCGAGCAGCACAGCGGTATTTTCGCACAGGACGTGCGCTTGGTGGCGCTGCAGCCAGCGAAAATAGTCATAGGTCAATTCATATTCGCCCGCAGACACCGTTTTTTGCCTGCGCAGCTGCGCGGGAGTGATGCCCGCCTGATCCAGCTTTGAGGCAATGACATCCGCCATGTCGAGCACGGGAGAAAGAAACAGGCATCTCTCAACACCTGCGCCCTCAAAGGCAAGCATACAAAGCCATGCGCCGACGCTGTCCGCGAAAACACCGATATTCTCCCAGCGCCGTTGTGCATGCACCAGCATATTCTTCAAAAAGCGAACGGGCTGCCACGGATGCAAGGCTCTTTGCTCCTCCGTTTCGCCGCTTTGCGCCATCTCCGCGTCGACGACCTGCCATCCGTGCGCCAGTGCAAGCTCGGCAAACGGTTCGATTGCAAAGCGGTTTCGGTTTTCCCAATGGAAAAACAAAAAGGCGCGGTCCGTTTCTTCTCCGTATATAACAATCGGCGTTTGTCCCATGGCAAAACGACTGATTTTCATAGCTTCCCCCCTTTTGCAAACACACGGCAAGCCCTCCGCAGCCTTTTCTGCGGCACGGAAAAATCTGATTTCATTATAGCGATTGTGTCGAAAAATGTCAACAAGACCGGGAATTTTTCGTTCCGTTTTTTCTGCGCGGAGAATTGCTTTTCCTCCGCAGGAATGATACAATGGCATAGTTCCAAATTCAATAAAAGAAACATGAGGTTTTCTATGAATCAACAGGAAAAAACGCCGCTTTTGCAAATTTTCCGCGCGGCTTTGATTCTTGCCGTCCCCATTGCCCTGCAGAATCTTCTCACCTCCTGCGGCTCTTTGGTGGATGCCATTATGATCGTGCCGCTGGGAAATGCGGCGACCGCCGCAGTCGGCGTTTCCGGGCGCTTCACCTTTTTGCTCAATGTCGTTGCATTCGGCTTTTGTTCCGGCTCCGCAACGCTCATCTCCCAATACTGGGGGGCGAATAACCGCAACGGAATCCAACATACATACGGCGTTGCCGCTTCCTTTTCCCTTGCATTTTCTCTTTTGTTCGCCGCCGTGCTTCGCTTTTTCCCGCATTTTTGCGTCGGGCTGTTCGGACCGGACCCCGCCGTTACAGAGCAAGCTGTCGAATATGTGGAAATTTTGGCATTCGGCATCCCGTTTTTAATGTTCTCCCAGGTTACCTGCGCAGCGCTGCGCGCAGTAGAAAAGGTCAATGTGCCCCTGATCTCCTCCTGCGTCAGCGTGGCAGTGAACACCTTTTTCAATTTCTGCCTCATCGGCGGCCATTTCGGCTTTCCCGCGCTCGGCATTCGCGGTGCTGCCATCGCAACTGCGCTCGGCGCCGTTGTGCAGGCGATTATTGTTCTGCTTTTCTTCCTGTTTTCGAAGAATCCCGTGCGCTGCTCCCCCGGCGAAATGTTTCGCCTGCCGAAGGGCTTTTTACTCAAATTTTTCAAGACCGCGGCACCCGTGCTGCTCAATGAAAGCATGTGGGCACTGGGCACCAATGTTTATGTCATGGTGCTGGCGCGGCAGGCAACCGAGGATTATGCAGGCTATACGATTTACGAAACCGCGCAGCAGCTTGTCTTCGTCTTCTTCGTCGGCATCTGCAATGCCTCGGCAATTCTTGTCGGCAAAGCGGTCGGACGCGGAGATGAAGAAACGGCGCGGCGTCTTGGAAAAATCTTTCTCATTGCCACCCCCTGCTCCGCCGTTTTAATCGGGCTTCTGTTCGTCGCCCTGCGCAATCCGCTTTTGTCGCTTTTTGTCATTGAAACGGAAGGCGCGCGCCAAACGGCTTCCAATTTGCTGCTTCTTTACGGGCTGTGGCTCGGCGCACATATGATTCCCTATACCTCTATCTGCGGCACATTCCGTGCCGGAGGCGACACAAAAACCGGCTGTATTTTTGAGCTTTGTTCCTTGTATTTGGTCGGAATTCCCGCGGTGTGCCTCTCGGGCCTTGTATTTCATCTTCCCTTTGTTGCAATCATCGCGGTGCAGCTTGCGGCGGAGGATATCCCGAAAACGGCTCTGTGCCTGATTCATTTCAAGCGCGGCAAATGGATCCGCTGCCTGACAAACGATGCGGTAGAATAAAAAAGGTCCCTTGCGTGCCAAGCGCCGCAAGGGACTCCTCTTTTATAAAACCAGCTCATACATCACAACGGCATTTGCAATCCCGAGCAAAATTCCCGCCATGACCTGAATGGGCGTATGCCCGACGAATTCTTTCAGCTTTACCTCGGGCAGCTGCTCCGACGAGGTCAGCACATTGAACACGCGCATCATCTCATTCAGCATTACCGCCTGCTTTCCCGTTTCCAGCCGCACGCCCATGGCGTCTTTGCAGACGACGATCGCCAATATCAGCGAAATGGCAAATTGAAACGAGCCGGGCCCGTAGCAAAGCAGCGCCGCCGTAGTAAGCGATGCCACCGTCGCACTGTGACCGCTCGGCATGCCGCCGTCGCCGACAAGGCGAGACAAATCCAGCTTTTTATTCATAAATGCATAAATAATCGTTTTGAGCACCTGTGCCCACAGCCATGAGGTCAGCCCGATAATCAAAAATCGGTTTGTTACAAGAGCATACAGCCAGTCCTTCATTTTCTCTCCGTCCCTGCACCGTTTGCAGCATTTTTTCGTAAAAAATCCCGCCGACTCATGCGACGGGATTTAGGTTTGGTGGAGACGAAGAGATTCGAACTCTCGACCTTACGGATGCGAACCGTACGCTCTCCCAACTGAGCTACGCCCCCTGAACGTAACTATTATAATATATCGGCTGCAAGAATGCAAGAGTTTTTTTATTTTTTTGAAAAGAATAAAAAGTTTTACAATAAGTGCGAAAGGTTTTTAAGACCTTACCGCACTTATTTTTTTATGGCTTTTGCCTATAACGAGGATAGAGCAACGCAGAGGTGCGACTCGAGCGCGTTATAGGATTTTAGCATAAGGGAATAGAGGGCGGGCGCGCCCGCCCTCTGCTCTCAAAACAAAATGAAAGGAGTAAACGTAATGACGTGCCGATACCTCACATACGAGGACAGAAAGAGTCTCGAGGCTCTTTACGCCGACAGCGTAAGCCTTACCGACATTGCCTCCGAGCTCGGAGTACACCTTGCCACCGTTTACAGAGAACTAACGCGCGGCGGCACGGGCGAACTTGACGAAAACGGGCGTAGCGGTTACAGCGCCGCACTCGGTCAAAAGCGCGTTAGCGAGAATTTCAAACGCCGCGGCAGACGAGCGGCAAATAAATAATAAAACGGAGTGATTTTGTTATGAAACACGAGCGCTACATAATCAACGACGCGGAAATAGCGTTACTTGAGAAATACGAGGGCACATTATCCCAAACAAAAGACCCTCATAGGTACGATACATTCGATAAAAAAACTCTTGCCGCCTTGTGCAGATTGAAAGACCGTAGCAACGATATGTTTTTCAAACGTTATCAAGCCGCTTGTGAAGTTATCGACATAATAGCAGAACAAGTCGGCATAAACCCCGATAATTCGGGCTATTGGCTATATGCTCCCGATTACGACGACTCAAGCCCGATTTTAAGACGTATAGAGGAATGGATTAGCCGAAGTGGCGAAAAGGCACAGTTAAAGCGCCGCGTGCAAGAATTAGAACAAGAAAACGCAATTTTGCGAACGCTGATACAAAAATGAGGTGTGCAATATGAAAGTGTTAGTTGCTTGCGAAGAAAGTCAACGCGTGTGTTCCACTTTTCGTGCACTGGGTCACGAGGCGTACTCTTGTGATATTATCGACTGTTCGGGCGGTCACTATGAATGGCACATAAAGCAAGATGTTTTACCGTTGTTAAATGGGAATTGCAAATTTACAACGGCTGACGGTGCAGAGCATACAATAAGTAGCAAATGGGATTTAATAATTGCGCACCCGCCGTGCACCTATTTAAGTAATGCAGGGGCTTGTAGGCTATATTCTAAAAAAGGACAGTTAGACCAGGAACGATATAAAAAAGGGTTGCAAGCAAAAGCGTTTTTTATGAAACTATACAACGCTGATTGTGAGCATATATGCGTAGAAAACCCGATACCGTCAAAAGTCTTTGAAATGCCGCTTTCTCACATAACTGCGGTTCTTGCATACCGTTGACCGTTATATAAACGTTTTCCCACACAGCGCCATCCCGAACCCCTTCCCGGGCATGAAAAAAGAGCCGGAATGACCCGGCTCCCGTGTATGTACTGTGCAGACTAACGCTCCTCCCGGAAATAAGGCATACCCAGGCTCTGAGGAGGCTGATCCTCCCGGCGGCGGCGCAGGGATACGGCCACCAGCACGATAACAGTGGCAATATAAGGCAGCATTTTATACAGCTCCTTTACCGCAAAGTTGGCGCCGGTAGGCAGATACAGATACAGAATGTACAATCCCCCGAACAGAATGGAGGACAGCACCCCCACATTGGGCCGCCAGATGGTGAAGATGACCAGGGCGATGGCCAGCCAGCCGCGGTCGCCGAAGGCATTGTTGGACCACACGCCGTTGGCGTAGTCCATGACGTAGTACAGTCCGCCGAGGCCCGCGATCATCGAGCCGATGCAGGTGGCCAGATACTTGTACTTGGTCACGTTGATGCCGGCGGCGTCGGCGGTAGAGGCGCTCTCGCCCACGGCGCGCAGGTGCAGGCC
>URPL01000048.1 GCA_900549725.1 uncultured Eubacteriales bacterium
ATTAAAAAACAAAGAAAGCAGTACAAATCATGAAAAAAACCTTGACGCTTTTTTTCGTTCTTCTTGCGCTCTTCTTCCCTGTTTTTTCCGTTTTTGCACAGGCGGAAGAAAAACCGATTCGTTGGGTGGATTTCACCGTAACGGCACAAGCGCTGCAGGAAGCGGCATCGCTTGATATTGCGGCGCACGAAGCGGGCGAGAGCCTGTCCTGGACGGAATTGCTTGCATGCTATGCGGCAATGCACGGCGGAAGCTTTGCTGCATACCGCCCGGGGGCGCTTCGCTCTCTTGCGGAAAAAGCCGAGACGGAGCGTTGCCCGCTTTCCGACATTGCGCAAAGCGGCGGCAGCGAAAAGCTTTACCTTTATTATTGCCGCGCCTATGATGCGGTGCTTTCGGGTATGCTCGGCGAATATCGCGCGGTGACATTTGAAAACGGAAAGGAAGTTATGGGGGAAAAACAATACGGCGTCTGCGCCGCAGCGCCGATTGCAAAGGGCTATTCCGTAACGGAATACAATGATTTCGGCACGGCGCGCTCCTACGGGTATCGGCGGCGGCATCTTGGGCATGATATGCTCGGCAGCGTCGGCACGCCGATCTGTGCGGTTGAGGGCGGATATGTGGAGGCACTCGGCTGGAATCAATACGGCGGATGGCGCATCGGTATTCGCTCTTTTGACAGCAAGCGATATTATTACTATGCGCATTTACGAAAAGACGCGCCGTATGAGGATCTGTACCCCGGAAAAATCGTAAACGCCGGAGAGGTAATCGGTTATCTCGGAATGACCGGATACAGCGCAAAGGAGAATGTGAACAATATTGATATTCCGCATTTGCACATCGGGCTTGAGCTGATTTTCGCCCCGGAACAAAAAGACGGCTATTGCCAGATATGGATCAGCCTTGACGAGCTGAGCCGTTTTTGGGCGCAGAATGCGACCACGGCTGAAAAGACGCCGCAGGGGACGCGCCGTGCCGCCTCGTATTTTTTGCGCGCGGATTCCCCGCAGCAGTAAAGAGCGCGGTTTTTGTGATGCCGCGGATCACGGGCAGATAGGTCAAAAGGCAGCCGGTATTCAAAAGCGCCATAAGCACCGTACAAAAATCGCTGAGCTCCCACACATTTCCCGTATCCCAAAACACGGCAAGCCCGCCCAAAGCGCAAAACAGAAAACAATATCCCTGCAAAAGGATCCTCCGGCCGCAAAAATAGCGCAGGCATTCCATTCCGTAAAACGACCAACACACGACCGTGGAAAACGCAAAAAGAATCACCATTGCGGCGACCGCATAGGAAGCCCATGCGCCGAGTGCGCCGGAAAAAGCATTGCAAACCGTGAAAAGAGAGCTGTCGCTTCCCTGCCCCTGCGGGAATGCGCATAACAGCACAAGCGCGGTAAGCGTGCACAGCAATACGGTATCCACAAAGACCTCCGCAATCCCGAGAAAGCCGCTGCGCAGCAGCTCCGTGCGTTTTGTGCCAGCATAGCTGATGGGGGCTGTGCCGCAGCCGGCCTCATGCGAATAAACGCCTTTTGCAATGCCGTGCCGCATGGCGCCAAGGCAAAGAAATCCGCCGATACCGCCCGCAGCGCTCTTGAAGGTAAAAATGCCGCGGAATATAGAGCAAAAAGCCTCCCGCAGCGCGCCGCGCATACATAGCAAGGCGGCACAGCAAAGAAGAACATAGAATGCGGTGCAAAGCGGGATTACCCGGGCGGTAAAACCGCTGATGCGATTTCTGCCGCCGAAAATCAACACGCAAATTCCGAGAAAAATAGCGACGCCGACCGCACGCCGCGGCAAAGAAAAAACATCGCGCGCTGCTTCACTTACCGCACGCATCTGCACAAGATTACCGCAAAAAGAGGCGCAGATACACAGCACGCAAAAAGCGCCGCCCGCCGCGGTGCCCCATTTTTTTCGAATATAATACATCGGGCCGCCGTAAAGAACGGGCGCGCCCTCTTTTCCCTTTCGCTTTCTTTGGCAGTCAATACTCAGCACGATCTCGCAGAATTTGAGCGGCATGGTCGCAAATGCACTCACCCACATCCAAAAAACAGCGCCGCTCCCGCCCAGGCGCAGCGCAACCGCAACGCCGACGATATTTCCGACCCCAAGCGTTCCGGCAAGCGCCAGGCACATTGCCCGCATCGGCGAATAGTCTTTATCGGCGCTCTTGTTTCGAAAGAGGCAAGCCGCCGTGTGCCGAGGGTTTGCGAAAAAAATGCCGCCGAGCGAAAACAAAGCGGCAAGCCCGGCACTCCCCAAAAACAAAGGAAACATCGTGCCGAAGCAATATAAATTGATCCATTCGATCAGTTTCAAGAAAGATCCCTGCCTTTTCTGCTCAAGTATATGCAAAAGCAAGGCAATGCATTTCCGAAATGAGGAAAAAATATGAACGAAATGTAACATCTGCGCAAAAGACTTGATTTTTCCCGAAAAGGAATGTACAATAGAATCATCGATTAGCACTCGCGACTAATGAGTGCCAGTTTCGACAAAACTCATTCAGAGAATTTTGAATATCGGAGGTTGATTGATTATGACACTGAAACCATTGTCTGATCGGGTTGTAGTAAAATTGCTTGAGGCAGAAGAAACCACCAAGGGCGGTATCATTCTTGCGGCGGCTGCAAAGGAAAAGCCGCAGATCGCACAGATCGTTGCGGTCGGCCCGGGCGGTCTTGTTGACGGCAAGGAGGTGGAAATGACCGTTTCCGTCGGTCAGAAAGTCATCACGAGCAAATATTCCGGAACCGAGGTCAAATGCGACGGCGAAGAATATACCATCGTTCGTCAGAGCGATATTCTCGCGATCGTGGAAGACTGAATTTCCGACACACCAAAATAAAAGGAGAGCTGATTTATTATGGCAAAAGAAATCGTATACGGCATCGAAGCCAGAAATGCATTGCTGAAGGGCGTTGACAAGCTTGCCAACACCGTGAAAATCACGATGGGCCCCAAGGGGCGCAATGTTGTGCTTGATAAAAAGTACGGCACACCGCTGATCACAAACGACGGTGTTACTATCGCAAAGGAAATCGAGCTTGAAAACCCGATGGAAAACATGGGCGCGCAGCTGGTAAAGGAAGTTGCCACCAAGACAAACGACGCAGCCGGCGACGGCACCACCACCGCTACCCTGCTGGCGCAGGCATTCATCCGCGAGGGTATGAAAAATGTTGCCGCAGGCGCAAATCCGATGGTTGTTCGCAAGGGCATTCAAAAGGCGGTTGACAAGGCTGTGGAAACGCTGAAAGCGCATTCGCAAAAGGTCAACGGCTCTGATGATATCGCAAGAGTCGGCACCGTCTCCGCGGGAGACGCAATGATCGGCACTTTGATTTCGGATGCAATGGAAAAGGTCACCTCCGACGGTGTGATCACCGTGGAGGAATCCAAGAGCGCCGACACCTATTCCGAGGTTGTGGAAGGCATGCAGTTTGACCGCGGCTATATTTCCCCCTACATGGTAACGGATACCGATAAAATGGAAGCCGTGATCGATGACGCGATGATCCTCATCACCGATAAGAAGATTTCCAACATTCAGGAGATCCTGCCCGTTCTTGAGCAGATTGCACAGTCCGGCCGCAAACTCGTTATCATCGCGGAGGATGTTGAGGGCGAGGCATTGACCACGCTGGTGCTCAACAAGCTGCGCGGGACCTTTACCTGCGTCGCGGTCAAGGCTCCGGGCTTTGGCGACAGAAGAAAAGAAATGCTGCGCGATATCGCTATTCTGACGGGCGGCGAAGTGATCACCTCTGAGCTCGGTCTCGAGCTGAAGGACACTACCGTTGCACAGCTCGGCCGTGCAAAACAGGTAAAGATCAATAAAGAAAACACCATCATCGTCGGCGGCGAGGGTGCAAGCGAAGAGATCAAAGCGCGCATTGCGCAGATCCGCGCAGGCATTGAAAGCACTACCTCCGATTTTGACCGCGAGAAGCTGCAGGAGCGCCTTGCAAAGCTGGCAGGCGGCGTTGCGGTGATCAAAGTCGGCGCTGCGACCGAAACCGAGATGAAGGAAAAGAAGCTGCGCATTGAGGATGCACTCAACGCAACCAAGGCAGCCGTTGAGGAAGGCATTGTCCCGGGCGGCGGCACCTCTTATCTGAATGTGATTCCCGCTGTCAAGGAGCTGCTCGGCACAACCGAGGGCGATGAAAAGGTCGGCGTTGCGATCGTGGTCAAGGCTTTGGAAGAGCCGGCAAGACAGATCGCCGAAAACGCAGGCTTTGAGGGCTCCGTTGTCGTGGATAAGATCATGAACAGCAAAAAGCTCGGCTACGGCTTCAACGCATATGACGAAACCTATGTTGACATGGTGGAGGCAGGCATCGTTGACCCGACCAAGGTCGCGCGCAGCGCATTGCAGAATGCTGCTTCCGTGGCTGCTACGGTTCTCACCACCGAAGCGCTCGTTGCCGACAAACCCGATGAAAAGGCAGATGCCGCCGCTGCGGCTGCAGGAGCTGCCGGCATGGGCGGTATGGGCGGTATGTATTGATTTCGCCCCCTCTCAAAAATTCGAGCAAAAACCGAAGAAGGCGTTTCCAAAGCGGAAACGCCTTCTCTTTTTGTCTGTTGTCGTTTTTTATTTTTTCTCTGCTCCGCGTGCCGCAAGCATCCGCACAACGGAGGGCGGAACCTCGGCGGAGATATCAATGCCGTGGCGAATCATATCGCGGATATAGGTGGAGCTGAGATGCAGAAATTCGGGCCGCACCGGAAAAAGCAGCGTATCGGCGCCGCAGAGCCTGCGGTTGATCTGCGCCATGGGGATTTCATAGTCCGCATCGCTGCCGTTGC
This sequence comes from uncultured Eubacteriales bacterium, assembly GCA_900549725.1. Lineage (GTDB taxonomy): Bacteria > Bacillota > Clostridia > Oscillospirales > CAG-272 > UMGS1225. The sequence goes on from URPL01000048.1 coordinate 4,834, forward strand.
GCACACCGCGAACCAAAATACCGTCGTGTTCTTTCAAAAAGTCTGCAACCAGCCCGTCCGTCATCGCCGCGCGCGCCCCCGGAATATCCGCGATTGCTTCCGATGCCATGCGCAGGCGCTCCTGCGCGGAAAACAGGCTGTGCTTTTCCCCGTTGTTGCAAACAAGAAGCACAACGCTTTCAAAGACCGCGCCGCAGCGCAGCACAAGATCCATATGCCCGTTTGTGATAGGGTCAAAGGTTCCGGTGATTACCGCCGTTTTTTTCATACCTGCTCCGCCTCCCTTGCTCTTAAGTAAGAAAGATACATTCTCCCGTAATGAGATGCTTTTTCAAGCGTAAGTCCAAGCGCGCACAGCTGCTCTTCCCCAAGCGGCAGCGGCTGTTCGTCCTCGCAGATCAAAAGCCCGCCCGACTTCAAAATTCCCGCACGCATGACCCATTCGATCACGGCAGCGGTCAACTTTTTCGCAAAGGGAGGATCCATATAAATAAAATCGAATCTCTCTTTTTTTGCAGCCCCGCGCAAATATTCCTCATAGGTGCACATTGCGACCCGGCAGCGGTCAAACAGCTTTGTATGCTTGGCGTTTTTTATGATAATATCGCATGCGGCGCGCTCGCTGTCCACAAACACCGCAGATGCCGCCCCGCGGCTCAGCGCCTCAAGGCCCATTTGCCCGCTGCCGGCAAACAGATCCAAAAAACGCTTTTCCGACAACTCAAAATGCAGCGAGCTGAACACAGCCTCTTTGACCCGCTCCGCCGTCGGGCGCGTGTTCTCCCCCGGCAGGGTTTCCAGCCGCGCGCCCTTGGCGCTTCCCGTAATAATTCTCATCGTTATGACCATTCCTTTCCGCTGTGCGGAAGGCACAAAAAGGCACGAAAAAGCCTTGCGCCGTTACACAGCATTAAAAA
>URPL01000049.1 GCA_900549725.1 uncultured Eubacteriales bacterium
AAAACAATTTTTTAATCAGCTCCGCCCTGCCCGGGCGCAAAATTGCACATAAATACGGCCTTGCAACGGGCATGGGCGATTGCCATGATGCCGCGATCGTATACGGAGAGCACCCATATGTACTCGTGATCTTTTCAAAATACAATCCCGCTGCCGCAGATCCGTATGCTTCCTTCCGCGCTCTTGCAAAAAAGACGGATGCCGCACACGATGCCCTGCGGCAACGGGACTGAGTCAGTTTTGTTTCAAAACGGAAATTGCATCGGTGATGGTTTTTTCATAGGCTTCCCTGCCGTATTTATCAACCTCGGCTTTGTTCTTTTCACCGTGGGTGAGGCAGCCCGCCCCGCCGATACAACCGCCGACGCATGCCATACCCTCAATGAAGTTTGCGTCAAGCAGATTTTTGCTTTTCTTGAGCAGTGCCACACGGCACTGCTCAATTCCGTCACAGGCAAAGGCTTTTAAGGCGAAATCATCCATTCCCCGCTCTTTGAGCCCCTGTTGCACGGCATCGGAAAGACCGCCGCTGCGCGCAAAAATTCTGCCAAAATAAGAGGCGTTGTCAAGCACACTTTCGGACAGCGCTGTGATATCAAAATCACGGCTGTCAAACAGCGCCTGCAATTCTTCAAAGGTCATCGCGGCGTCCACATAAGGGCGCACGCTATCCTTCTGCACTTCAGCTTTTTTCGCCGTACACGGACCGATAAACACCACCTTGCAGGGCGCTTCATGCACTTTGAGATACTGCGCAATTGCCGTCATCGGAGAAGGATTATGCGAAACATACGGCAAAAGTGCCGGAAACGCTTTTTCGATATAGCTGACAAACGCCGGGCAGCAGGAGCTGGTTAAAAAGCCTTTTTCCGCAAGCTCCTTGCATTCTGCATAGGCGACCATATCCGCCCCGAGCGCTGCCTCGATCACAGTATAAAATCCGAGCTGCTTCAGCCCTTCAATCACCTGCCCGAGCTTTGCATAGGTAAACTGGCTGGAGATGGACGGTGCAACCACCGCAAACACCTTATAAACGGTATTGTTTTCGCTTTCCTGCAAAATACGGATCACATCGAGAATATAAGATTTATCGGTAATCGCGCCGAACGGGCATTGATATACGCATGCGCCGCAGGCAATGCATTTTTCATTGTCAATGGCAGCCGCTTTATCCTCATTCATGCGGATTGCCTTGATCTTGCAGGCATTTTCACAGGGGCGAACGCGATTGATAATCGCGGAATACGGGCAAACCCGCGAACACGCTCCGCATTCGCGGCATTTGGTTTTATCAATATGCGCCACATGGTTGTGGTCAAATTCAAGCGCGCCGAACCGGCAAACATCCTCGCAGCGATGTGCCAGGCATCCGCGGCAGGCATCCGTCACCTCATAGCCGCCCATAGGGCATTCATCACATGCGATATCGATGACCTCAATCACATTCGGGTTCTCTTTATGGCCTCCCATTGCGAGCTTCACGCGCTCTGCAAGGATAGCGCGCTCTTTATAGACGCAGCAGCGCATAGTCGGCTCTTTACCGGGAACAATCATTTTCGGAATGTCCGGCAGGTTCTGCGTGAGCGTATCGTTCCATGCCTGTCGGGCGACCTCGCGCAAAACTTTATATTTCAAATGCTGCACTTTTGTATCAAATTTGCGCATTTCAAGACACCCCTTCCTTAAAAATAACTGACCTTCACGCGCTTGCCCATACTTTTCAGGCAATCGCAAAGCTCTTTCACCAGATTCATCTTGATGTTGAAGTTGATCGGCAAATCCGGGTTCTGATGCGCGGGATTTACGGCGCGCCCCACAAAGAAATTGATATCCGTCGCCTCTTCAAACAAAAGCCGGCAAATCATGGAGGCGCCGTCGCGCCGAATGCTCCATTCCTCGTATTTTTCGTTTTTATCCAGCACATCGCGCGCATATTCAATCACCTTATTGATGGTGATCACGCCCTCTGTGACAAGGTCAACCCCCTCAATTTTTGCAATCGGCGGCACATCACTGAATTCAAAATCGAGACTTGCCTCCACCTTTTTCCCGAGATATTTTGCGGCAATAGAGGAAGTCGTTCCGCCGCACACAATATGTTTGCCTTCTTTGCCGAAGAAAAGAGACATCATTCTGTCGCAATCATCCGGGTTGCGCGGCGGACCGAACAGAAGGTTCATCGGCTCCCGTCGGCGAATGCGAACCACGCAGGCAGTCGCATCATCCCCGGGATGTCCGCCGTATTGTTTATTGCATTCTTCGATCAGCATAGTTGCCAGGGTCTTTGCGGTATAGCCGACGCTGACCAGCATCTTCATAAACTCGGCAATTTCATCCCGCTTCCAGCCGAAATTATAGGAAAGCCCGATGCCTGCATGCGGGCATCCGTCGCTCATGGCAATAAATACATCGCCCTCCTGCAGCCGCACGGTGGAGCGCAGGATGCGCTTCCCCTCAATATTGAGCTCGGAATACGGGTAATCCGTTATTTCACCGTCGCGCAAAAGAATAATTTGCGGGTTATCATATTGCATCAGCTCGGCGGTCTCATTGTCGATGAGATGAATAATGGTAAAGGTGGAATAAGCAACGCCGCGCACCGAGCAGATCGGCAGGGTGGCTGCGATGGTGGAAACGCATTCCTCCAGCTTCAGCCCCTCCGCCAGCATCGTGGAAATAATTTTTGAGGTAAGCGTTGAAAGAATGCTTGCCTTCACCCCGCTGCCGAGCCCGTCCGCAAGGACAATGACCAAAGAGGTCTCGTTTTGCTCGATAATATCCACATGGTCGCCGCAGAGCTGTTCGCCCTCATGATTGATGCTTCTCCAGCCGATATCGGCACACAGATTATTCATCGTTGATCGACTCCTTCAGCTTGGTGAGCGCAATTTTGGTTTCGGCTGCCGTTTCGCCGAGCAAAGAGGCAATCTCCTGTACGATGCGCATTTGCTTGTCAACCACCTTGTCGGCAATTTCAACGGTCTGCGTGCGAATATGCTCTTTTTTATCGCGCTGTGCTTCTTCTTCGGTCACATCGCGCAAAATGCATAAAAGCAACCGATATTCCTTATCATACAGAATTGTTTCTTCCACATATTTTTCATATTCCGCAAGATAAACGCGCTTATTATGAATATCGCGCCCCTGGTGCAGAACCGCCAAAAAGTCGCTCGGCTCCATAACCCGCACAACCTGATCGCCCATAATGTCGCTTGCAAAGCGAACATTGAGAATGCGCAGAGCCGCTTTGTTAATCTGCTGTACTTCAAGCTTCTCATTGAGCACGATCAAGCCGTTGGGCGTATTGCGCACAATCGTATCGGAAAAACTTTCCGCCTTGTCTTTCAGATACGGCAGGCACATGGAAATTTCCGCTTTCCCGTGCAGAATTGCAATCGCCTTTTCGCGGCAGGTGTCATACCCGCAGGAGCCGCAATTCAGCTCATCCGAGGGCTTCATTTTCCCCATCTGGCGCAGCGTTTCGCGAATCTGCTCTTCCGACGGGGTTCCGAGACGCCTCTCGATTGCCATAAATTCCTTGCGCAAAAGCCCCGGGGCAGGCTGCTCCACCGCAAAATCCTGCTCACCCGCATAACGATTCACCGCCGCATAATCCTGCACGGGAGAATGATGGTATTTTTCCATAACCGGTCCGCCGATGCAGCTGCCGGTACAGGCGGACATTTCAATAAAGCAGCGGTGAATATTGCCGCTTTCGATATCCCGCAGGGCTGCCATGCAGTTTTCCGTGCCGTCGATCGCCATATATGTATACCCGGGATCCTGCAAAGAGAGGGTTTTCAAAATGCCGCCTGTGGTCGGAAACAGGCGCGCGCGGCTCTGCTCTGCGCTGTCACTTTCCTTTGCAATCGTTATATTCGCATCGCGCAGCATGGCGGAAAGCTCATCAAAGGTCAAAACGGCGTCCACATAGCCGTCGTAATGCTGCGCCTCGTCCTTTTTCGCAACACAGGGACCGATGAATACGGTTTTCGCATTCGGATAGCGCCGTTTGATATCCTTGCAATGCGCCTGCATAGGGGACAGCACATCCGCAAGGTACTGCAATTCCTTCGGAAAATATTTCTGAATCAGAAGATTGACGGAATGGCAGCAGGAGGTGATGATAATATCGCGCGTTTTTTCCGCAACCATTCTTTCGTATTCGTTTTTCACAATGGTCGCGCCGATCGCCGTTTCCTCCACATCGGAAAACCCAAGCGCTTTGAGCGCAGTTTTCATGGCATCAATTCCCGCGCCGCGATAATTTGCAACAAAGGAAGGCGCCAGGCTGACGATCACAGGCTCATCGGATTGCAGCAAAACCTTGACCTTTTCGCTTTCGTCAACAATCTGCTTTGCATCCTGCGGGCAGACCACAAAGCATTGCCCGCAAAGAATGCATTCGTTTCCGATAATATATGCCTGATTGCCCGAAAAACGAATGGATTTTACGGGGCAATGGCGAATACATTTATAGCAGTTTTTACAGTTTGATTTTTTTAAGGTTAAGCAGTCCATCTGTTTATGCTCCCGTTTTCTTCAGTTCTTTCAGAACATACTCGTCAAAAAATTGCGGAAATGTTTGCGGAGTGACGCCAGGGTGTGCCACATCATCGATCACGATTGTCACGCCGACGCGATTACAATTACCGGTGCAAAAACACCCTGCCAGTGTAATTTCATCGGAAAGAGCGTTTTTTTCAATCGCCTGCTGAAACAGCCCGACAAGTTGTTCCGAGCCCTTGAGATGACAGGATGAGCCGACGCAAATCTGTATTACCATAGTTCTGTCCTTTCCGGAAAAGCTTGTCCTTATGCCGTGAGCTTGCGCAAAACCGTGTCGACAAAAAATGCATCAACCGTTTCCGGGGAAACGGAATAAATCATATCCTCCACCATCACGCAAACCCCTTCCTGACATTTTCCCATGCAGAAGGTTCCTGCAAGCTCCACCTTGCCTTCAAGCGCATGCTCACAAATAAGTGCCTGCAGGCGCTGCACCACCTGCCTTGACCCTTTGAGATGGC
>URPL01000050.1 GCA_900549725.1 uncultured Eubacteriales bacterium
AGGTTCCTTTCAAATAAGAGGAAGATATAATACTGTTTATTCTGTTTCTGCTTGAAGAAGTCGGCAGACCGTTTGATTTTGTGGAATTTCATGATATCATCGTGCAGAACGGCTTGGTAAAATCGTTTGATTTTTGCCTGCTTTTGCCGGAACTGATTCGCAGCGGTATGATTCACGAGGAAAAGCAGCCCGACGGGACGGAGCTTTTCTCCATTACCCCCCTTGGGCATGATACGGTGGAAACTTTGCAAAGCTCCCTTTTGCATATGACGCGGGAGCGCACTTTGAATCATGCTCTGATGCTGCTTGAGATGAAAAAAACCAATTCGAATTATCGCTGCGGGGTGACACAGCTTGCGCCGGGCCGCTATGAGTTTTGCGTGCGGTTCACGCAGAATTTGGCGGATGTTTTGACTGTGGCAGCCGTTTGCCCCACCGAGCTTGAAGCGGAGCGGATGCGCGTGGATTTTGAGCGGCGTCCCGATGTGTTTTATCGTGCGCTTGTCTCCATTCTGAACAATCGCATCAGTTATTTTAATAAAGACAATCCGATGAACGAGTTCTGATCGAAAGGCGAATAGGAAACAATGAACGGAACAAAAAACAGGCAAAGTGTGAAGGGCGAGCCGGTGTTTGTCAGAAGCTACGACCCCCGCTGGATTCGCCTCGGCGCAGCGGCAGTCCAGCAGCTGCGCGAGGCTCTGCCGCAAACGGTTGCGGAGCTGCGCCATATCGGAAGCACCTCCGTGCCGCATCTTGCGGCGCGCCCGATCCTTGATATCGCCGTCGGTGTTGCAAAGGAAGAGGACTTTTTTGCCGTTGGGCAGCAGCTGCTGGCGCTTGGGTACGAAGCGGCTGAAAAAGATGAAGCAAAGCAGGTGTTTTTTGCTTATCGCAACGGCACGGCGCGGCGCTTATATATGGTTTTGCATGAGGGAAATGCATGGAATGATTTTTTGAATTTCCGCAATTTTCTTTGCTATGATCGCACCGCGGCGAAGCGATATGAGGCTCTCAAATTCTCGTTGGCAGCCCGTTATGCACACAATACGGCGCGGTATATTGCTGAGAAGGCTGATATGATGCAGTATCTGCAGCGCAAGGCGACGGTTTGGTCCTATCTTGGAAAAACAGTACGCATGGTGGTGGATCGCCCCATCGGTTATACGCACAAAAAAGAAACCTATACGCTGCATTACCCGATCAATTACGGGTATGTCCCGCATGTGCTCGGCGGCGACGGGGAAGAGCTTGATGTTTATCTTATGGGGGTGCGCATCCCGGTTGAGGAATACACCGGGCGCATCATCGGCATTGTGCACAGAGAAAACGATGTGGAGGACAAGCTTGTTATGGCGCCCCCGCGCTCTGTTTTCACGCAGGATCAGATTGCACGTGCCGTTCGCTTTCAGGAGCGCTATTATGTGCATCATATTGAGGCATGCTATGAAAAATCCTGCGGTGCTTTGATCTGGCGCCGTCGCCGCGGCGTATATGAATTTTTGCTGCTGCGGCAAAAACGAAGCGGCTCCTGGAGTTTTCCGAAAGGGCATGTCGAGCCGGGAGAGAGCGAGATTGCCTGCGCCACAAGAGAAGTACGCGAGGAGTGTGGCATGGCATTGCATCCCCAGGCAGGCTTTCGAAAAACGCTGCAATATGTGCTCGGGAACCGTGTGCACAAGCAGGTGGTTTTATTTCTGGCACGGCAAAGCGGTCCTGTGCATATCGACGGCTGCGAGATCACCGATCATCGCTGGGTGAGCGCAAAGGATGCAAAGGAATATCTTCCCTCCGGATGTGTTTCTCACATGTGGCGTGCAACGGCGCTTCTGCGGGAGCAGGCGCGCGCACAGAGAGCCACAAAGGCTGCAAAAGCGCAAAAGAGCAGAGAGGAGTGAAGCGCGGCGCCGCTTGCCCGTTTTCCCAGGCCGTTTGTGCGCGATACAATTTGTCACGAAAAAATTTTGTGTTTTTTGAAAAAAGTATTGCTTTTTTGAAAAGGATATGATATGATATTGCTTGTCGGCGCGGTGGGCTGCGGTTCGTCGCGTGGCACGGAGGTATAGCTCAGCTGGTTAGAGCGTTCGCTTGACGTGCGAAAGGTCCAGAGTTCGAATCTCTTTACCTCCACCAAAAAGCCAAGTCTTACGACTTGGCTTTTTCCATGATATCTGTTCTGCGTTGAGCAAAATTGCCGAGACGGATCTTTTGCATTTTGGCAAAATTTGCTTTTTAAATTTGGAAGCCCCATTAAAAAATTCATCTCTTGCACATCTTTGAATATTGTGATAAAATAAAAGCACGGGATTGCTTTTGCGCGCCGCAGTCCTTTTTCTGTTTCCGTAGCTCAGTCGGATAGAGCGACCGCCTCCTAAGGTGGTGTTCAATCGCTTGCCTTTGCGAAAAAGGCAAGCGATAATATAGATAAAACAGCATATAGGTCTCTGTACCTCAGCAGGATAGAGGGTCCGCCTCCTAAGAGAACCAAGAGCGTTCCCCGCCAGAGGGGCGGTCGCCCTTAAAATTAAATATGCGCCAGTAGCTC